>JAKATU010000004.1 GCA_021818585.1 Acidobacteriota bacterium
GCCATGGAAGAGTGGAAATCGCAAACTGCGCGATTCCCACTCTCCCACAGCCCCGACGACGGCGACGGGGTTGAAAATCCCCTCAAACCAGACGCATATGGAGTACGCATCCTGAGGGTAGGGTCAGGGTCGTTGGAAAATAGATGCCGCGAGGACCCCACTTTGGGGGTCTTTTTGCATGTGAGCGACATCTTTTACTTTTTGGGGTTTGTTAACTGGATTCAAGTCTCCGAGGTAAGTGAATGAGCAATTATCTGGACGCGATTGCGTCGCCGGCGGATATCAAGTACCTGACGGTACCGCAACTGGAAGAACTGGCGCAGGAGATTCGCGAACGACTGATCCAGACCGTGTCAAAGACGGGCGGACACATTGGGCCGAACCTGGGCGTGGTGGAACTGACGCTGGCGATGCATTTTGTGTTTGACACGCCGCAGGACCATTTTGTGTTCGACGTGAGCCACCAGGCGTATATTCACAAGCTGCTGACGGGCCGGGCGCGGGAGATGGAGACGATCCGGCAGCCGGGCGGGCTGAATGGTTTTATGCTGCGGACTGAAAGTGAACATGACTGCTACGGCGCTGGGCATGCGGGAACGGCGCTTTCTGCAGCGCTGGGCATGGCGGTGGCGCGCGATTTGGCGGGCGGGTACGAACACGTGGTGGCGCTGGCGGGAGATGCGGCGTTTACGAACGGGATCAGCTTTGAGGCGCTGAATAATATTGCCGAACAGACGAAGCGGCTGATTGTGGTGCTGAATGATAACGAGTGGTCGATTGATCGCAACGTGGGCGCGATTGCGAAGTATCTGCACCGGATTGTTACGAATGAGCACGTGAGCCACCTGCACGAGAGCGCAGGAAAGCTGCTGAAGCGGATTGGCGGCAAGGCGGCGGTGGACGTGGTGAAGCGCGCGGAGGGCGCGGCAAAGGGATTGCTGTGGCCGTCTGTGATTTTTGAGGAGTTTGGGTTGACTTATTACGGGCCGATTGACGGGCACAATCTCAATCTGCTGATTGATACATTCCAGTTTTTGAAGCAGCAGGACCGGCCTGTGCTGCTGCATACGCTGACGCAAAAAGGACGTGGATTTCAGCCTGCGCTGGACAAGCAGAAGAAGTTTCATGGGTTGGGACCGTTTGATCCGGAGACGGGCGAGACGAAGCCCGGCGGGCAGAAGACTTATTCGCAGGTCTTTGCCGATTCGCTAGTGAAGCTTGCGGATAAGAACGAGAAGGTGGTTGCGATTACGGCGGCGATGCCGAACGGGACGGGGCTGGATGAGTTCCGGCCGCATCATCCGGAGCGGTATTTTGACGTGGGTATTGCCGAGGAGCATGCGGTGATTTTTGCGGCGGGCATGGCGACGAAGGGCTATCGGCCGGTGTGCGCGATTTACTCGACGTTTCTGCAACGGGGGTTTGATCCTATTGTGCATGATGTGTGTCTCCAGAATCTGCCGGTGACGTTCTGCATGGATCGCGCCGGGCTGAGCGGGGATGACGGGCCGACGCACCACGGGTTGTTTGATATTGCGTATCTGCGCGGGGTTCCAAATATGGTGCAGATGGCGCCGACGAGCGAGGATGAGCTGGCGGACATGATGTACACGGCGCTGCAACTGGATGGTCCCGCGGCGATCCGGTATCCACGCGGGACCGGACCGGGCGTGGCGGTGAAGGAGCATCCTGTGGCGCTGCCTGTGGGGAAAGCGCATGTGGTTCGAGATGGTGAGGACTTCGCGATTCTGGGGCTGGGGGCGCTGCTGCCGCTTGCAGAAGAACTTGCGGAGGTGCTGGCGCACCGCGGGTACAGCGCGGCGGTGCTGAATCCGCGCTTTGTGAAGCCGCTGGACAGAGAGATGCTGGCCGATTATGCGGAGCGGGCAGTGGCACTTGTGACCTTTGAGGATCACGTGCTGATGGGTGGGTTTGGCAGCGCGGTGATGGAGGCGCTGAATGAGATGGGGCTGAGTACACCGGTGATTCGGGTGGGCTGGCCGGACCAGTTTATTGAACACGGCAAAGTGGAGCAGTTGCGCGAGCGGTATGGAGTGAGCGTGGAGGCTGCTTTGGAGAAGCTGGCTCCGTATCTGCGGGCGAGACGTCCTTTGGCGGTGAGCTAGACCGTTGCTAGTTTTTTGGTCGCGGTGTTAGGTTCGAGTCGTAAAAAGAGGAGAACTGTATGCCGGAAGCTGTGATTGTGAGCGCGGTACGGACGCCGGTTGGAAAAGCGCCGAAGGGCAGGCTGTCAGGGACTCGGCCGGATGACCTGGCGGCTGTGGCGATGAAGGCCGCGCTGGCGCGGGTTCCGGAGCTTGATCCGCGGGAGATTGAAGATGTGATAGTGGGCTGCGCGATGCCGGAGGGCGAGCAGGGCATGAACGCGGCGCGGATTGCGGCGCTGCGGGCGGGGCTGCCGGTGGAGAGCGCGGCGATGACGGTGAACCGTTTCTGCTCCTCGGGGTTGCAGACGATTGCGATTGCGGCGCAACAGATACGGACGGGGCAGTCGCGGCTGGCGCTGGCCGGCGGGACCGAGTCGATGAGTATGGTGCCGATGGGCGGGAACAAGGTGAGCGCGAATCCGTGGCTGATTGAACATTATCCAGATGTGTATCTTTCGATGGGATTGACGGCAGAGCGGGTGGCGGAAAAGTGCGGAATTACGCGCGAAGAGGCGGATGCTTTTGCGCTGGCGAGCCACAAGAAGGCGCTGGCGGCGATCCGGGACGGGGTGTTTGCAGATGAGATTGTACCTGTAACAGTTACGAGTACGATCGCGGGCGAGAAGGCGGGTAGCTGGAAGACGGAATTGGAAGAGATGACGGTGGATGAGGGGCCGCGCGCGGATACTTCCGCGGAGGCGCTGGCGAAGCTGAAGCCGGCCTTCCATGCAAAGGGGACGGTGACGGCGGGGAATTCTTCGCAGACCTCGGATGGGGCTGCGATGACGGTGGTGATGGATGAGACGCGGGCAAAGGAGCTGGGGCTGAAGCCGCTGGCGCGGTTTGTGGCTTTTGCTACGGCAGGTACGCTGCCGGAGGAGATGGGGCTGGGTCCGGTGTTTGCGATTCCGAAGGCGCTGAAGCAGGCGGGGTTGAAGCTGGATGAGCTGGATCTGATTGAGCTGAACGAGGCGTTTGCTGCGCAGTCGCTGGGAGTGATTCGGAAGTTGGGATTGGATACGGCGAAGGTGAATGTGCATGGAGGCGCGATTGCGCTGGGGCATCCGTTGGGTTGTACGGGAGCGAAGCTGACGGCTACGCTACTGCATGCGATGAAGCGGCGCGGGCTGCGGTATGGGATGGTGACGATGTGTGTTGGCTGCGGGATGGGGGCCGCGGGGATATTTGAGGCGCTGAGCTGAGGCTCAGCGCTAAGTGCCAGCTGTCAGCTTTAAGCTCTTAGCTTGTTCATAGCTGGCTATGGAGCATATGTATGCATGCCTACATTTCTTCGAGATGTGGGGCACCCGTGTGATTTTTGGGTGAGGTGGCTTGGACCAGAGCGAGGGATGGGTGAATCGCGGTAAGATCAATAGTTCTGGAGGTGTGGGTATGGCGACAATGACCTCATCGGAAGCGGCTTTGGTTCGTGGCGGTGGAGCGTTTCTTCTGGAAGAGACAGAGCCGGGGCGGGTATTTACTCCTGAGGATTTTTCAGACGAGCAGCGGCAGATTGCCGGGACAGCGGCCGAGTTTGCCGAGAAGGAAGTGCTGGCGGCGGCGGATGCGGTGGAAGCGAAGGACTTCGCAGTAACGCGCGCGCTGATGAAGAAGGCGGGCGAGCTGGGACTGCTGGCGGTCGATGTTCCGGAGGAGTATGAGGGGCTGGCGCTGGACAAGGTGACGTCGGCGATTGTGGCGGAGAATATTTCGCGGCTGGCGAGCTTTTCGGTGGCGTTCAGCGCGCATGTAGGGATTGGGACGCTTCCGCTGGTTTGGTATGGGACGGAAGAACAGAAGAATAAGTATCTGCCGAAGCTGGCGACGGGGGAGTGGTTTTCATCGTATGCGCTGAGCGAGTCTTCGTCAGGTTCAGATGCGATGAATATTCGGACGCGCGCGGTGCTGAGCGAGGATGGCCAGCACTACGTGCTGAACGGCGAGAAGATGTGGATTACCAATGCTGGTATCTCGAACCTTTTCACGATTTTTGCGAAGATTGTGGACGCGAAGGATGGGGACCTGGCGCAGGGCAAGTTTTCGGCATTCCTGGTGGAGCGCGGGACTCCGGGGCTGACGGTGGGTGCAGAAGAGCACAAGCTGGGGATTCGTGGGTCTTCGACTTGTCCGCTGGTCTTGACGGACTGCAAGGTTCCGGTGGGGAATCTGCTGGGCGAGGCGGGCAAGGGACATCACATTGCGTTCAACATTCTGAACGTGGGGCGGTACAAGCTGGCGGTGGCTTGCGTGGGCGGGGCGAAGAGTTCGCTGGCGAGCTCGGTGGGTTATGCGAAGGAGCGGAAGGCGTTTGGAAAGAGCATTGCGGAGTTTGGGCTGATCCAGCAGAAGATTGCCGAGAGCGCGGCGCAGATTTATGTGGGCGAGTCGATGTGCTATCGGACGGTGGGCGCGATTGACGCGGCGCTGGCGGCGATTCCCGAGGACAAGTCGGGAGATGCGCGGGAGATCCAGAAGCGCTTTGAGGAGTTTGCGGTGGAATGCTCGGTGCTGAAGGTTTGGGGTTCGGAGATGCTGGGGGTGGTGACCGACCACGGTGTGCAGATTCTGGGCGGGTATGGGTATGTGGAGGATTATCCGGCGGAGCGGGCGTACCGGGATGCGCGGATCAATCGGATATTTGAAGGCACGAACGAGATCAACCGGCTGATTATTACGGGATTTTTAATGAAGCGGGCGATGAGCGGGCAACTGGCGTTGCTGCCGGCGATCAAGGCGCTGATGGATGAGGTGATGGGTCCGCCACAACTGTCTAGAGAGATGAGCGGCGCGGACGATTTGCTGGCGCGTGAGGTGCAGATGCTGGCGAATGGGAAGAAGCTTGCGCTATTCGCGGCGGGAGTGGCCAGCCAGAAGTGGATGACGGCGCTGGCGGATGAGCAGGAAGTGATGGCCGCGATTGCCGATATGGTGAGTGAGGTTTATGCGCTGGAGAGTGCTGTGCTGCGGGCACGGAAGATGCGCGAGGCGGGTGAGAAAGCGGAGCGCGTAGCGTTGGCTGAGGCGATGACGCAGCTTTACGCGGAGACGGCGTTTGAGCGGATTACCTCGGCGGCGCGGAGGGTAGTGGCTGCTGCCGCGGAGGGGGATGTGTTACGGACGCAACTGGCGATTTTTCGGCGGCTGGCGAAGCATGAGCCGGCGAACGGGATGGCGCTGGGACGGAAAGTAGCCGCGGCGGTGATTGCAAAGGGGCGGTACATCCTGTAGGCGGACTTGTTGCGTAATGAAAGATGACGGGCAGTCTTTCCGAAGTTAAGGCGGAATTGATGATGACATGGAAATGAAGAGTTTTACGCCACAGCAACTTTTGTATGACAAATTGCGTCTACGGAGTCGCGACGGGAAACCGTAGTTTCTGATTGGTATTGCTTATTTCGATGCGCTGACAGTGCAGGCTGACAGCGCAGCTTGACAGGGGGTTTGGGCTGTCATAGAAACGGTACAAAAGCGGGTGTTTCACTGCCCCTGCTCCCCAAGACGAGGCATGGCGAGTTTTCTAATGTATGACCTCCTGCCGGATCCTGAATTGCCTAACGCATCTAGAGAATGCGCCGTTACCGGAGCAGCGCCTCCGGAGGTTGACTGAAGATCTTCCCCGATAGGACTGGTCATGAATTCGAATCGTATACGCACCTCCCTTTCCCGCGCCGTGGCAGGAATTTTCACGGCTTGCCTTCTGACTGCCGGGCTTTCTGCGCAAGTTATCGCGTCACCCGTTGTACCGAACCGGATTACGCAGCCGATTGATAACAGCTTCCGGGTGACGCTGCATGGGATGGTGAGCCCTCTGGCGAACGCGGCGAACGACAGGGGAGTTGCGCCCGCGAGCATGCAGGTGGACAGCATCCAAATGGTGCTGAAGCGGAGCGCTTCGCAGGAGGCCGCTCTGCGGTCGTTGATCCAGGCGCAGAATACGCCGGGCAGCCCAGAGTACCACAAGTGGCTGACGCCGGCGGAGTTCGGGCAGCAGTTCGGGCCATCGAGTGAGGACCTTGCGAAGGTTCAGTCATGGCTGGAGTCGGAGGGCTTCAGCGGTGTGAAGGTGAATCCGGGCGCGTTGACGGTGGAGTTCAACGGCACGGTTTCGCAGGTGGCTCATGCATTTGGAGCGCAGTATCACCGCTACAAGGTGAATGGAAAGACGTATGACTCGGTGGCGAACGATCCGCAGATTCCGGAGGCGCTGTCTCCGGTGGTGCAGGGGTTTGTGGCGCTCAACAATTTCCCGTTACACAAGTACACCAAGCTACTGGGCAAGGCGACGTATAATCCGCAGACGCATAAGGCGACGGCAGACTGGGCTTATCCGGAGAGCGGCGGCGTAACGAACGTGGTTAGTCCGCAGGATTTTGGAGTGGAGTATGACCTGCCGAACAATAGCCTGAACCCGAATTACACCGGAGGGACGCAGTATACGGGGGCCGGGCAGACGATTGCGATTATCAATGAGTCCAATATCAACGTGAGCCTGGTGAATGCTTACCGGAGCCTCTTTGATCTGCCGCTGAATCCGCCCCATGTGATTATTGTGGGGAATGATCCCGGGATTGATGGGATTAATAATCCTGATGGGCCGAATGGCGCTTCCATTGAGGCTTACCTGGATGTGGAAGAGGCAGGTGCAGTGGCTCCGGACGCGACGATTGACCTGGTGATTGCGGCGGACACTGCATCGGAGAATGGCTTGATTCTGGCCGCGGAGCACGCGGTGTACAGTGATGTGGCTCCGGTGATGAGCTTGAGTTTTGGGTTGTGCGAGCAACAACTCGGTGCGTCGAACGCCTTTATCAACCAGTTATGGGAGCAGGCCGCCGCGGAAGGCATCACTGTGATGGTTTCGACGGGCGATAATGGCTCGGCGGGTTGTGATAGTTCCAGCTCGGAATATGCGACTGGTGGCTTGGCGGTGAGTGGGCTCGCTTCGACGCCGTATGACATTGCCGTTGGCGGAACGGATTTTTATTACAGTCAGTATGCGCAGGGTGCGGCTGCGGTAAAGACACAGATCGGGACCTACTGGAACGAGACTGGCACGGATTCGCCGCAGGCTTCGATTCTGCAGCATGTTCCCGAGCAGGCATGGAACGACAGCCAGTTTGGCGATGACGCACTGAGCTACTACAGCGTTGTGGGCAGCACCGTTGTGGCCGGTGGCAGCGGCGGTGCGAGCAGTTGCGTGACAGGCACGACGAACACCACGACCGGTGCGTATTCCGCGTGCTCGGGCGGTTACGCGAAGCCTGCATGGCAGACGGGCACTGGCGTGCCTGCGGACAAGGTGCGGGATGTTCCTGACGTTTCCTTGTTTGCGGCCGATGGGGCGAACTACAGCTTTTATCCGATATGCGCACAGGATGGTGATTGCCAGACGCCGGCCAGCGGGAGCCCAGCTCAGATAACGGGCGTGGGCGGAACATCGGCTGCGGCGCCGGCGTTTGCGGGTATCATGGCGCTGGTGAATGAGAAGTATGGTCCGCAGGGGCAGGCGGACAATGTGCTGTATGCGCTGGCTGCGCAGGATCCGACGGCGTTTTACGATGTGACGGCGGGAACGAACTCTGTGCCTTGCGAGTATTCTCCGACGCTGTCGCCGAATTGTATTTCCGTTAGCAATCCAATCACGGTGACCAGTTCGAGTGGCGGATCCGTGACGGAGGGTCAGATGGGTTCGGGTACGACGGCCTCTTACAATGCGGGATTGGGCTACGACCTGGCTACGGGGCTGGGATCAGTGAATGCGGCGAACCTGGTTGCCGACTGGGGCAATGTGAAGTTTACGAAGAGCACGGTGACTTTGACTTCACCAACGGTTGGACAGACGCCGTTTACGCATGGCCAGGCTGTGACGTTTGCGGGTAATGTGGCCGGCTCGGGGACGTCGACACCGAGCGGGGATGTGACAATCCAGACGAGCAGCACGGAGCCGGGGGAGCAGGCGCAAACGTACTTTACGCTGAGTGGAGGTTCGTTCAGCGGGACTACCAGCGCGTTGCCGGGTGGCACTTATAACGTCTGGGCACAGTATTCCGGCGATACTACGAATGCCGCAGCGTCATCTACATCTGTGCAGATTACGGTGAATCCGGAGAACAGCACGCTGCTGTTCCAGGGATTTACCTTGAACAGCAGCGGCACCCAGACGAGCGTGAGCGGGCAGAGCATTTCTTATGGTACGCAGGTTTATTTTGATGCGACGCCTTACGGTTCTGCTTATTACACGAAGTGCGTCAATGTAACGACTCCGCCGAGCAGTTGCACGGCGCAAACGGCGGCGACCGGTACGGTGACGTTTACGGATGGCAGCACGGCGCTGAACACGGCTGTGGTAGATCCGGAAGGCACAGCGGAGTATGTAACGCCTGCGCTGACAGTGGGTTCGCACTCAATGACGGCTGCGTACTCGGGCGATAACAGCTATAACGCTTCGAATGGTTTGGCGATCAACATTACGGTGACGAAGGCAACGCCGACGATTCTTGTTACCGCTCCTTCGACGACTGGCAACACGGGCCAGAACTATGTGTTGACGGTGCTGGTGGCTTCGAACGGGATAGGCGTGGCGCCGACGGGTACGCTGACGGTGTCTGGCGCGCCGACGGGCACGACGGCGAGCGCGACGCTGGGTTCGACGGCGGACCCGACTTATGGGAATACCTCGGCGATAGCGAACATTACGATTCCAAGCACGGCGGCGACGGGGACGTACAACCTGACGATCAGCTACGGCGGCGACAGCAACTACAATACCGCGAGCACGTCATACAGCTTTACAGAAGGCGCGGCGGCGAGCGGGTCGGCATCTTCGATTTCGGCTTCGGCAACTCCTACTTCGTCAAGCGTGACTTCTGCGATTACGGCGAGCGCAACGGTGACGGGACAGAGTGGGCATCCGGCGCCAACGGGGACGGTTTACTTCCTCGAGGGACTGTTGAATCTGAGCTCGACGGCTACGTCGCAATTGCAGGAGTATATCCTCGGCCAGGGCAAGCTGACGGCCGGGTCTGGAGATACGTCGACGATCTCCACCCAGTTCAACAGCGGTAGCCTGGTGCAGGGCGATAACTACATGACGGTGTACTATGCGGGCGATTCGAATTATGCGCCTTCTTCGACGGTGCTGAATTTGTCGAATCCGCTGAGTGATTTCTCGCTGGTAGCGGAGCTTCCGCTGGTGCCGATGAATCAATCGGGCGGAACGAATACGGTTACGGATACCGTGAATCTGACTTCAGTGAATGGATTCAGTGGTACGGTGATTTTGGGTTGTACTGTTCCCAATGGCTCCGGGCTGACGTGCACACTGGATCAGAGTTCGGTGAACCTGACGAGTTCTACCACGACAACGACCGGGCCGATCAGCGAGCTGCACAAGCTGATGTTGTTTGGCTCGGGAGGCGGGATTGCGCTGGGCTGCCTGTTCCTGATCGGCGTTCCGGCGCGGAGGCGGAAGTGGCGGACGATGGTAGGCATGTTGCTGGTGTTTGCCGTGCTCAGCTTCGGAGCTTTCGGCGTGATCGGCTGCGGCGGTGGTAGCGGCAGTTCGACTGGCGGCGGTTTCGGTGGAGGCGGCGGTTCCGGCTCCGGTTCTGGCGGCGGCACTACGGTGACTTCGACCAGCAACGGCGGCTCCAGCACAAGCAATGGGCCAAACGTGACGGTACCTGTAAAGGTGACGATCACGGGCAACGGCACTGTTGCCCCGGGTAGCTACCAGGTGGTGGTGACGGGCACGGCGAGCAGTACGTCGCAGGTACACACCGTGACAATAACGACGGTAGTGCAGTAAGTAACTGAAACAGTGATATAAAGGGCCGCACTCCTTGAGGGTGCGGCCTTAGTATTGCAGCGGTAGAATCGGGACGACGGAAGCAGAGGCATGGAGGGTGGGTCGGGTGAAGATGAACCGGGTTCTGTTGGGAGTGATGCTGATAGCCGGATGGTTGAGCTGTGTGTTTGCTCATGCGCAGGCCAAGAGCGGGGCAGCGCAGCTTGACCAATATGAGGGGCAGTATAGCTTTGTGCACGAGCCGGAGGTTGTCGTCTCGGTGGTTGCTTCGGGTGGTCACCTGATCGTAGAGCAACGGCGTGCACCAGCGGTGGAGTTGAAGACAGATAAGAAGGGTGATTTCCTCACTGCGGATGGTGGGCAGACGGTGGTCTTCCAGCAGGGTGCCGGTGGTAAGGTGACGGGTTTTCGGCTGGGAAGCGGAGAGAGCGCAGTTGATGCGAAGAAAATCAGCGATATCCCTGTGCAGTACCGATTTCGGCCTTACTCGCGCGAGAGTGTGATGATTCCGATGCGTGACGGGGTGCGACTGCATGCGGTGATTCTGCGGCCTGAAAATATGAAAGGGCCGCTGCCGATATTGCTGAACAGGACACCTTACGGAGTGGGCGAGGCGAGTTCTAACTACGTGAATGAGCGTTATACGACGCTAGCCAAGAGCGGGTACATCTTTGTGTTCGAAGATATTCGCGGGCGGTATGAGTCGCAGGGCAGATTTGAGATGATGCGGCCACAGGTAAAGCATGATGGCCGCAAGGCAGTAGACGAGACGACGGACGCTTATGACACGGTGTCCTGGCTGGTGAAGCATGTGCCGGGGAATAACGGGCGCGTGGGCGTGATGGGGATTTCTTACGACGGATTTCTGGCGATGGAGGCGGGGATTGATCCGAATCCGCACGTGAAGGCGATTTCTCCGCAGGCCCCGATGACGGATGTGTGGATGGGAGATGATTTTTTTCACAACGGGGCATTTCGTGAGAGCTACGGTTACGATTATGCGCTGGGGATGGAGAGTGGAAAGACGGACGAGTTTGAGACGCTGAAGGAGGACGCGTACGATTACTTTCTGCAGGCAGGATCATTTGCAGGGGCGGTGAAGAAGTCAGGTGCGGGTATGCTGCCGACGTGGAAGGCGTTTTTGGAACATCCGGCATACGACAGCTACTGGCGTAGGCGAGCGGTGGAGTACCACCTGACGAGCGTGACGGTTCCGACCCTGGAAGTGGGCGGGTGGTGGGACCAGGAGGACATGTGGGGTCCGCAGGAAGAGTACAAGGTGCTGGAGAAGCATAACGAGCCGGATAGCCGGACGCATCGGGTTTACCTGGCGATTGGGCCTTGGTATCACGGGCAGTGGGCGCGGACGACTCGGCATCTTGGAAGGCTGGATTTTGGTTCGGCAACAGGGGATTATTTCCGGGAGCACATCGAGGCTCCTTTTTTCGCTTACTACCTGAAGGGGCAGCCCGGATGGAATGTGCAGAATACAGTTACATTTCGCACGGGGACGGACAAGTGGGAGCGCTACAGCCAATGGCCGCCGAAGCGGGCGCAGATGAAGAAGCTGTATTTGGAGGCAAATGGCGGGTTGAGTTTTGCGAAGCCTGGGAATCTAAAGGCGTTTACGAGTTATGTTTCGAATCCCGCTGATCCGGTGCCTTATCGCAAGGGACCAATTACTGCGACGTATGCCCCAGGTTCGCACTGGTATACGTGGCTGGCGCAGGACCAGAGGTTTCTGGGGCATCGCAACGATATTGCTACGTTTGAGACTCCGCCGCTGACGCACAATCTGACGGTTACGGGCGATGTGTATGCGGATCTGTTTGCGTCGACCACGGGGACGGATGGGGACTGGGTGGTGAAGCTGATTGACGTGTATCCGAACACGCCGAATGCGGGTGCGCCGCCGGATGATCCGAAAGAAGTGACACACATGGCAGGTTACGAGTTGATGATCGTCGAGCAGATCTTCCGGGGGCGATATTGGAAGAGCTTTTCGCATCCGGAAGCGATTCCGGAAGGTAAGGAAGAGGAGTACAAGTTCAGCCTGTGCGGGACCGACCATGTGTTTTTGAAGGGGCACCGGATCATGGTGCAGGTGCAGAGCTCATGGTTTCCGTTGTATGACCGGAATCCGCAGACTTTTGTGCCGAACATCATGGAGGCGAAGAAGAAGGACTATAAGGTGGCGACAATTCATGTTTACGCGAAGTCGCACCTGGACTTGCCGGTGATGCCGGGACATGAGTGATTGGAGGCGTCTCGTTCGCTCGATGTGAAAGAATTTTCGATGCGAGGGAAAATCGCGATTTTGTTTCTTGTTGGAGTGAGCGATGCGGCGCAGGAATTTCCTGAAGCAGAGTGCGGCGGTTGCCGGGGTTGGGCTGTTGGGTGTGCGCGGGTGGATGCGTGGCGAGACGGCAAAGCGTGTTGAGGCGAGCGCGCATGAGATGGAGTCACGGTCCAGCTTCCAGAGCGATGACAAGGCGCTGGCTGCGACTTGGAACGCGGCGGTGGCTACGTTGGCCGGGAATGTGGTGACGCTGCCCGATTATCGGAAGCCGGTGCTGGTGGAGGGCAGCGTGTATCACGGGGTGTGGCTGGAGTGCGCGCCGCAGGAGGGACTGGCGTACAGCCGGTTTCGACCGAAGATTGCTCGGAATAATCACACTGTATTTTTCGATTTGCAGCGTGCGGATGGGTATTTGCCCTGCGCGGTAAAGATGGATGGAGTGGAGCACAGCCAACTGCAACTGGTGGTTCCGATTGCGGCGACGGCGTACGAACTGGCGCAGCAAACAGGCGATGACGCGCTAATGGAGCAGGCATACGCGGCCTGGGGGCGCTATGATGCTTTTCTGATGAAGTACCGCAATACGCGCGGGACAGGATTGGTGGAGGCGTTTTGTACCTATGACACTGGGCAGGACAACAGCCCGCGCTGGAAGGGGATTCCTAGGCAGGGTAAGGACAAGGACGCGCGGTGGTGCGCGAAGGCGCCGGGCATGCCGCGGCTGTGCCCGGATCTTTCCGCCTCTGTGTACGGCGGGCGCATGGCGATGGCGGCGATGGCGCGGCAGATGGGAAAGAGCGCAGAGTCGGACCGATGGCAAGAGGCTGCGCATCACATCGGGCGGTTGATTGTGGATCGGCTTTACGACGCCAAGGACGGCGCGTTTTATGACGTGGATACAAACGACAAGTTTGTGCGGGTGCTGAGCGTGGCGAACATGCGGGTGATGGGCGAGCATGTGGTGGGGCAGGAGATTTTCGAGAATGTGTATGCGAAACAGTTACATAATCCGAAGGCCTTCTGGGCTCCGTATCCGATGCCTTCCATTGCGCTGGATGATCCGGAGTTTGTGAGGCCGATTCCGAGGAATTCCTGGGGCGGGGCGTCGCAGGCGCTGACGGCCTTGCGCGCTCCTCGATGGATGGAGCATTACGGGAAGCCGGCGGAGCTGGCGTGGATGATGGGGCGGTGGATTGAGGCGATTACGCGGCATGTGGAGTTCCGGCAGCAGATGGATCCGCTGACGGGTGATTTTACCTTGCCTGATCCGGGAGGGTATTCACCCGCGGCGCTGGTGTTTGTGGATTATTTGTGGCGTTTGCACGGGGTTCGCGAGACGGGCGAGACGCTGGAGTGGAATGTGCGTGCGCCGCTGGAGGAGCGGACGGAGTTCCAACAGAAGACGGGGCGCGGGACGGCGGTGCTGACGTACAGGAAGGGTGTGGCGGAGTTGACGCTGCACGGGAAGAAGTTGGGGACGGTGCGCGGAGTGGGGCGGCTGATTACGGATCGCGATGGGAAGGTGCTGGCTGCGGTGGGAACGGCGGAGCAGGTGGTGGAGTTGACGGTTACGATTCCGGGCGGAACGAGCAGGAAATTTCGGCTGACACCGAATGCGCGGGTGGGAGTGTAGTGGTCTGAGTTGGCGGACAAAAAAGAAAAGCGCCGCGTGAAAGCGGCGCTTTTGTAATGAGTACAGTTACTGAATTTAAACGTTTACCTTTTTGTGCCAGGACTGCGCGGCCTTGAGGGCGTTGTTGACGTTGGTGATGTTTTCGACGCCGGTGGACTCGAGCCACTCCTCGAAGGCCTTGGCGCCCTGCTTGGCGTAGACGGCGATGCCGTCCTTCCAGGTGGCGCGACCGCAGAGGACGCCGTTGAAGCTGGTGCCGGATTCAGCGGCGAGTTCGAGGGTCTCAATGAAGACGGGGTTGGACACGCCGGCCGAGAGGTAGATGAAGGGCTTGTGCGTGGACGAGGCTGAGACGCGGAAGTGCTCGAGCGCCTCTGCGCGGGTGTAGGCCTTGGTGCCCTGGAATGCCCGGGTGCCTTCGACGAACTCCATTTGAATGGGAACTTCGACCTTGAGGACATCTACGCCGTAGCGTTCCTTGCCGAACTCTTCCATCGAGCCGGTGACGACGTCGGGCTTGCGCTTGGCGTACTCGAGGCTCTTTTCGTCTTCGCCGTGTACGGCGTAGCCTACGGTCTCGAGGAAGAACGGGATATCGTGCGCGCGGCACTCATCGCCGATACGCTCGACCCAGGCGTGCTTGTGGTCGTTAATGGCGGACTTTTCGTAGGGGGTGTAGTAGAGGAGTATCTTGATGCAGTCGCCTCCGGCATCCTTGAGGCGGCGGACACTCCATACATCGAGGAGGTCGGGCAGGCGGCCGGGGAGGGCGGCGTCGTAACCGGTCTTCTCATAAGCGAGCAGAAGGCCCTTGCCGTTGCGGCGCTTGGCGGCGGGAAGGCCGAACTCGGGATCGAGCAGAATGGCCGAGGCGTGCTTGGTGAGGACTTCGGTGACGAGTTCCTTGAACTCGATGAGCGCCTGATCGGGCAGATCGGCCTGACCGGCTTCCTTGGCGAGCGATTTTTTGAGCGAGCCGCGCTGGTCCATGGCGGCGGCGGCGATGATGCCTTCCGGCGTGGAAACGGCTTTGAGACCGGCCAATTTGCCGGGGGTCAACGTAATGGGCATGAAAAACCTCCTGGAATGTTCTACATGGAACAAGTGAATCTGAGTTTGCTCGCGGCTGTTCGCAAGCATGCCTGACGCGAAAACTGCATAAAAGGCGCCACTTAAAATTCTAGTGCATTCGACCGTCATGTGAGTGTGCGCGTGCTCACAATTCTGGCGGAGCGACGAGTTGTCGCATTGGCAAATGCCGAATTTCATAGTAGCGAGTGGGTGATTCGAGCGGATATCGCGCTAGGAGCGTGTCTGAGTAATTGCGTGGAGCAGGTGCGCGGTAGTTGAAAAGCGGAGAAGAAGTTGCGAGTCTTTAGATATGGCGAAGGTCTACCGGCCGTACTTTCCTGAGCAGGATTTTCTTCTT
>JAKATU010000066.1 GCA_021818585.1 Acidobacteriota bacterium
GTCTCTATTCGCGGCTGCAGCAGATTCTAACTGACCGGCACGAAGCGTATGGCACAGCCACCGCCTTTGGCAAGAGGCAGTGTCAGCGTGTCGCGGCTGTGAACTGTTTGCTTGCGAATCGATACGTGTTTCGGATGTTGTGCGGCATCGGGGGCGTCCTCGTAAATCTCCGCAGTGTAAGCACCGCCGCCGAGAAAATCGAGCGGAACTGTTAGCGTACGCGGGCTCCAGTTGGTAATGCTACCCAGGTACCAATCGCGGCCATGCCGCCTTGCGACCGTGATGAATTCGCCCGGATCGCCATCCAGTACGCGGGTCGCATCCCAAACCACGGGCACATCGCGCAGGAACTGGAAGCTGGGCTGATTCGCGTATGCGGAAGGGGCATCGGAAATCATCTCGAAAGGCGCTCGAAAGACGACGTATAGCGCCAACTGCTGAGCGCGCGTTCCAACCACCATGGGATGCACAGAACGGGGGACGAAATCCTCCTCCGTCACGTTGTCAAAACCGCCCGGAGTGTAATCGAGTGGACCGCTCAACATGCGCGTAAAAGGGTAGACAGTGCGGTTGAGTGGGCCGTCGCGCCGGGTCACTTTGTTGTATTCGAGACCGAGCACGGCTTCATAGTTGAGTATGTTCGGATACGTGCGCTCAATGCCCCAGGGTGGCGTCGCACCGTGAAAATCGAGCATGAGATGATGCTCGGCGGCGAACTTCCCTACGTCGTAGTAGAACTGGATGCCCTTCTGGTCATTGCGCTGCACAAAGTCGACCTTGACGCCGACCACGCCCCACTTCTCATATAGGGGAAATGCGGTTTGCATCTGTGCGGCAACCGCTTTCGAGTGGGCCCAGATCCACACCTTTACGTTTTTCTTCGCGGCGTAACGCACCAACTCCGGCACGTCTACGCTGCCATTCAGCTTGGTGATGTCGTCGCGCGCTGACCAGCCGGCATCGAGCATCATGTACGGAAAGCCGGACTTGGCGGCGAAGTCGACATAATACTCCATGTTCTTGGTGGTATATGCGGGCTTCCCGTCAGGGTCAAGATCGCCACTCCACCAATCCCACGAAGCTTTGCCAGGATGGATCCAGCTGGTATCCGCGATGCGGTTCGGCGGATTCAGATCGCTGATCGCGTTCGATTCAATCAGCGCCCCCGCCGTATCGCCAAGCAGCAATACGCGCCAGGAGCTATGGTGCGGCAGGCTCGCATCGACTGCGGGGCCATGACCATCGACGGGCGGAGAAACCTTGGTCATCAGGGAATGATTTTTCCAGTCGCCAGGGACGGCTTCAAGATACATCGCGCTGTTGCCCTCGGTGTCTGCTTCACAGATGGCGGCCCATGCCACTCCAGGCAGGTGCAGCAGCATCGGTGCGCCGTTGAGGATATCGCTGCGCACGCCGCCCTCGTTGCTCAGTGCGCTTACCGTCTGGCGCATGTATTCGCCTTCGTATGGAGTCTGGTAGTTCGGCAGACGGATTGCCCAAGCCGTGGCGTCGTCACTCAAATGAAACTCCGTGTCCTCCTGCGTGAGTTGGTAGCGAGCGAGCGCGGCCTGCTGCGGCACTTGATAACGGAAGGCCACAGCGCTGTTGTACACACGAGCTTCGACCGCGAAATTGCGGCCGGGGCTCGCGCCTTCCGCCACCCGCACCGTCACATCGTTGTATGCATCCTGCACGGCGGAGGTCTTGCCTGCCAGCAGCGCGTAGTCATCCACGCCCGAGCCTGCGGTACTGCTGGCGATGTGCACCGCAGTGCCGAGTGGGGGTTGATTCGCCAACTGCAAGCTCAATGCGGAGTCTTCAAGGACTGGTTTGCCGCGGAAGGTAACCGAATACACCAACTGCCCTTCTCCTGAGGCTGGCCCCTTGCCGGGCACGACGGCAAAGCGCAGAGTGATCCGATGATCGGGCGAGCTGACTACAGGCGGCCCGGATTGCGCCAGTCCGGGTACAGAGCCGAACACGACCAACGCAGACATAGCAAACAAGGCACGAACTTTCAGCTTCAACATCCTTACCCTCCAAATATCTGAACCTTATTTTCTCCAGGCGAGTGCCACATGCGGTCGCCTTAAAGCCGACCGCATGTGGAAGCTTCAAAACCGGCCAAGGGGTTAGTCGAAATCGTGAATATTCTACTCTGCCGCGGCGGTGTCGATCATGTGTTGCAGGATTCCGAAATCAAGCGCAAAGTTTGGTTCAAAAAAATCTTAAGGCAGTGTTAAGAAATAACAATTTCACTTACGCGGCAGAATCTCGTAGTTCCATTCGCCATGAAATTTATCGCGCCGGAGGTTGATCGGGTCCATCTCTTCGTCTGGAACCTTGATCCCCGCAGGATAAGAGCGGTCGTCAATCTCGGCATGAACCTTCAGTCCTTTTCGCATTGTGGTTCCGGCAATTAGGCTCACGATCACCTGTAGGCTGGTGAGCGGTTTGCCGCGCCAGTTTTTGCAGATGAAGGAAAACAGGCGGTGTTCAAACTTGTTCCATTTGCTGGTTCCCGGAGGAAAGTGACTCACTGCGATGGTGAGCCCGGTCTCGTCGGCCAGCCTCTGTAGTTCCAGTTTCCAGAGACGCAGACGGGATCCACTGCCGCCTCCACCATCTGCCGTAATCATCAGGCGTTTGGCTTGCGGGTATTTCTCCGCTCCCATGGCGTGCCACCATCGTCGTATGGTTGCAACCGCAAACGATGCCGTGTCGCGATCGATGCCCACGCTCGCCCATCCGGTATTCTGCGCCAGGTCATCGATGCCGTAGGGAGAGGCGCGCCCGAGCTCCGGAACCAGGAAGTCGTGCACCCGCACCTTCTCCGGCTTCCCTCGCGGCCTCCAGTCCTGCCCGCTGTTCTTGAAGTCTCCCACCAGTTCCTTCTTCTTGGTGTCCACTGAAATCACTGGCT
>JAKATU010000078.1:0-68577 GCA_021818585.1 Acidobacteriota bacterium
GGCTCTCGCCAAAACCCTCTGGCTTAGCTCACGCCTTCCCAGCGTTCGCTCCGCCATTCACCCGATTCGCATCGGGCTTCCTACGGTACTTCCAATTTTATGGTGCACAGGGGAGGATTCGAACCTCCGTAGCTCCAAGGAGCGGCAGATTTACAGTCTGCTGCCATTAACCACTCGGCCACCTGTGCCCTTATTGCCCGGCCGAGAGAACTCTCTACAACCGCTGCCCCGGCGATGTTTTGCCGACGCTGGCCAATTCTTGCAAAACCTGCCGTACTGCCTGCCGGGAGCTGCCCTTTCCGCCAGATGACACCAGCCAGCCAGTCGGAGCGATGCTCCGGAAACGCTGTCTACTGGCCTCGTGGAGTCTGCTGCGGAAGGTAACCCCGACCCGTTTCCTGTTCGAAGCAGGAGAGTCTGGAGCTGGCGAAGGGATTTGAACCCCCGACCCTCTGATTACAAATCAGATGCTCTACCAGCTGAGCTACGCCAGCCCGAACAGTTCCCAGCCCTCCGGCTCGGGGCGCAACCGTGCGCTCGAAACAGAGGGCTATAAACAGAACATTAGCACACGCGGGAGCGGTGAGCAATGCGGCCGGAAGCAAAGCTGTGAATCACGAGCCGGAGCCGGGCTGGGAGCGGGGATTTCGAGCGACAGGTACGGGATCAGCAGCTTGATCCGCCGCCGGAAAAGATCATCCGGATATGGCCGTTGCGCATGGCGTACACGCGGAAGAACTGGGCCTCAGGGCTGTTGACCGAAGTGATGAGAAATTCGCTGCCGTTTTTGATCGTTATGGTCCCGAGCAACTGCTCGTTGGCGTCTGCCGTGTTGCGCTTCCAGAAAAGGACGTGAAACTTGCCCTGAACGAGCTCGCCGATGGCGAAGATGAGCTTGACGTTGGGCACGACGGAGGGACTGGCGCTGGAGAAGTCCGTAAAGGAACGCTCCACGAGGATGAGGCTGTGGCCGTTCCACTGGGTGCGATAGAGCCGGATGCCGGCGAGGGTGCCGAGCGGTACAGGCGAGGCTGCGGCAAATGCAGCGAGAACTTTCTGGTAGTGGAGCGGGTTGATGGGCTCGATGGGGCGGCTGGGCAGAAAGGCCGAGGGATCGCTGGCGGCGATGGCGGTGCGCTGAATCGGCTCGCCGCTGTAGATGCCGTGGGTGGCGAAGCTGTAGCAGTCGTCAAGGCGGGCGGGGGCGGCCTGCACGGAGCCGCCGAAGCCATCCGGACTGACGATGGTGTAGTTGTGAAACTGGGCGAGATAGGCGGCGGCGAAGTCGCGGCAGCGGGCGATATCGGCGTCGGTGACCCAGTGGTAGTTGCAGGGCAGATCCTGCCAGAGGCCGGAGGGCGTGATCCAGGCGATCTGCTCGACGCTGGCGATGCCCTGGGGCGAGCGGATGCCGGTGCTGATGCCCCCGATCAGGACCGAACCATCGCGGGAGACGGCGGTGAGCATGATGCCGTCACGGGGCGGAGCTATGTTTTCCTGCGGGGCCGCGAACCCTGGCATGGATGCGAAGGCGACCCACGCCAGCACGAGGCTGACGCAAGCGATACGGAAGCAGAAGGAAGGCCGGCTCATGTCGCGGACTCGACTCATCACTCAAAGTTTTATGACCGCAAAGGGCCGCCTGACAAGGGAGTGCAATTCAGGGGAGTGCAATTCAGGTGTATCACGGGCGGCGGCGCGGGTGAGATGATATTTGGCGATGAGGCACAGGCGCACACGGATCACCATTGCTGTTGTTGCTGTCGTTCTGCTGCTGCTGGCAGGGGCAATTTACCTGCGGGCAACGGCTCCGCCGGAGGTAGCGAGGCTGCTGCCGGAGTCCGATGGGATTATCTTCCTGAATCTGCGGCCGCTCAGGGCGGCGACGCACTTTGACCGGACACAGGTGCCGCACAGCGCGGCGTACCAGAAATTTATCAACGCGACCGGCATTGTGTTTGAGCGCGATTTGAACGAGGCGGCCTTTGCGCTGCAGCGGATGCCGAATCCGAATGGGCCTAACGGGCCGGTGGCCTACAGTGAAGTGTTTGAAGGGCACTTTAACGGCGGTCGCCTGAGAAGCTACCTGGCGCGCATTGCCGAAGCGAAGGAAAGCTACGCGGGGCACACGATCTACGACATTCGCAATGACGGGCGCACGGACCGCGTGGCGCTGCTGGGCTACGACATGGTGGCGGTGAGCAATACGCCGACGCCGGAGCAGATTCACTCAATCGTGGACCGCTACCGGACAGCGGCGCTGCCGTTTACAGGGTCGAGCCTGCTGGCGGCGCACTACCGCGATGTGCCGCTGCTCTCGCTGGCATGGGGGATTGGAAAGATCGGACTGCCCTTCAGCGGAAGCGGACAGAAGCAGATTTCCGTGGGCGGGATGGAGTTGCCGATTTCCGCCGATGCGACGCTGATTGCCAGCGTGCGCTGGACTGGCGCGCTGAAGCTGCGGGTGGAAGAGATTGCCGGCAGCGTGGCCAATGCGACTGCGACGGCGCAGCAGTTGCAATCGATGCTGGGCCTGCTGCACGCAGCGGAAGGTACGCCGCCGGGCCAGCAGATGGACCCCAACCTGAAGGCTGTGTTGAACAGCGCGAAGGTCCGGCATAAGAAAGATCGCGTGGTGCTGACGGCATCGATTCCAAATGCGCTGGTGAAGGCGGCGCTGACGCCAGTGACGACGCCTCCTGCAAATGGAACGGGGTCCGCTGGAACGGGAGCCGCTTCTGCGGCGCCGGCTGGGCCTGCTGCGACAGTAAAACCCGGCGTGAAGGCTGGAGCGCAGAAGAAGCACTAAAGCATTTTCACTGATACGATGCCGCGTCCAGCATGGATCCGGTGTGGCCGTTCCTGGATAGCAACGTCCACACCAACGGTCTTGTTCTGCTTACACTTTCACTGAAAATGCTCTACGTCCTGGATTGAATCAGAAGCAGAACAGCCGCCCGCGGGCGGCTTTTGGCGTTATTGGGGCAGCGAGTTTATGCACCGGGGATGGAAGTCGCTTCCGAGGCAACGAACTGCTGTTCGGTCTCATGCAGAAAGGGGTGGGGATTGACCGGCGTGCCGTGAATGATGATTTCATAATGAAGATGGGCGCCGGTGGACCAGCCTGTATCGCCGACGTAGCCAATAATCTGGCCAATGCGAACCTGCTCGCCCTCGGTGACGGCAAACCCGGAGAGATGGGCAAAGAGGGTTTGAATGCCGTGGCCGTTGTTGATGATGATGACGCGGCCGTAGCCGGTTTCGTGACCCGCCATTTCCACTATGCCGTCAGCGGTGGCGTTCACAGGGGTGCCGGTGCTGGTGGCGATGTCGATGCCCTCGTGAAATTCCATTTCGCCGGCATGGAGGGGATTCTCACGCTCTCCGAAGGAGCTGCTGACGCGACCGGTAACGGGCCAGAGCGAGGGCGCGTCGGCAAAGTCGGACCAGTCGCCACCATCCTTCGACTCGAGGATGCTCATCTCCATGGAATGCGAAATGCCGCCAGCCAGGGCGGTGCTGCGCAAGGAAGAAAACTCGTTGAGGGACTGAATGTAGGCGTCCTGGGTGAACGCCGCGCTGGTGACACCGGCGAGCGGAGCGGTGGCTGTGACGGCGGCGGCCTTGGTGACGTGCGGCTGGCGGAGGCCGTAGAGCGCGGCGACTTCACTGGCCAGCGAGCCTAATGTGGCTGCCTGCACTTCCTTCTCGTGCGCGACGGTCTGCAGATGCTGGTAGTCCTTTTGCAGGGCGACCTGCTGGGAGCGAACCTGATTGAAGCGCGCGGTCTTGAGCAGCATGCGCGTGTAGGAGCCTGCCATGCCCGTGATGGAAAATGCGCCCACGACGGCTGCCACAACAAAGATGTACGCGTAATGCATGGGGATAGGAATCTTGCGCAGGCGCCCGTCCTGCTCGCGGGCAACAAAAATGATGTAGAAGCGCTTCTTCAATGGCCTGCCTGCCGGATTCCCTGGCGAAAAATGATGACGCGGACCATGGGTACCGAGGCCGCATCTCTTAGAGAAAGTACCAGTCGTAATGCAGGCGGTCAATGCAGGAAACCGCCCGTTCGCGCTGGTAATGCTAACTACTTACTAAAAATAAAAGGGTTAGGAGAATTTGTACGAATCGGCAAAATTTGGCATGTGGGCGGATGGGACGGTCTGCCGGGGCGGACGTATGCTGAAGCTGACGAGGGATGGAGCGAGATGACGGCGGAGCGGGAGCTGATTGCGGGAATTCGAGCGCGGACGCCGCGGTTTGGCGGGGGCGTTCGGCTAGGGATTGGCGATGATTGCGCAGTGTTGCGGCCGAGTTCCGGGCATGAGCTGGTGGTGACGACGGATATGTTGCTGGAAGGAAGGCACTTCCGGCGGGAGTGGCACTCGCCGGAGAGCGTGGGGCACCGGTGCCTGGCGCGGGGGTTGAGCGACATTGCGGCGATGGGAGCGCGTCCGATGGCGGCGTTCCTGTCGGTAGCGACGCCGGGAGAACTGGCGGGAAACGGGCAGGCGGGCTGGGTGGAGCGATTTCTGGATGGCCTGCTGGCGCTGGCTGCCGAGCATAAGGTGACGCTGGCGGGCGGCGATACAGCGGAGTCTCAGGGCGGAGTGCTGGCGGACATTGTGATGATGGGCGAGGTTCCGGCGGGCAAAGCGCTGCTGCGTAGCGGGGCCCGGGCCGGGGATGAGATTTATGTGACGGGCGCACTGGGCGGAGCGGCGGCAGAGCTGGCACGGCTGGAGCGGAGTGCGCGATGGAAGGCCGAAACGCAGAAGCTGGCGCGGGCGGAGGGTGAGGCGCATCCGCATTTTTTTCCGCAGGCGAGGATCGCCGCTGGGCAGGTGTTGCGGCGGCGCGGGCTGGCGACGGCGATGATCGATGTGAGCGATGGGCTTTCGACGGACCTGGACCACCTGTGCGAGGAGTCGAAGCTAGGGGCGGAGGTGGATGCGGCGGCGGTTCCGGTGCATGCGCTGGCGGTGGAGGCGGAGCGGCGCGGATGGACGGATTCCGGGCTGGGGCTGGCGCTCGATGGCGGCGAAGATTACGAGCTGCTGTTTACGACGCGGCCGGGGGCACGGGTTCCGAAGATGATTGGAGGCGTGGCAGTGCGGGCGATCGGACGGATGCTTCCGGCGAATGCGCGGAAGCCGCGCATGGTGCTGCGCCAGGTGGATGGGCGCCTGGAACCGCTGAAGGCGCGGGGCTGGGAGCATTTTCGGCGGGGATGACGCAGGGATGGCCTGCCGAGCGTGATTGCAGCGGGGGCATTTAGGATCAGAACTGTCATGGGTACTATTCGCGTACGATTTGCACCTTCTCCTACTGGTTTGCTGCATGTGGGCAATGCCCGTACGGCGCTCTACAACTGGCTGTTTGCTCGGCATCACGGCGGGAAATTTATTCTGCGCATTGAAGACACGGATGTGGATCGCAGTGAGGTGCGACACGAGGCGCAACTGATGGAAGACCTGCGCTGGATGGGTATGGACTGGGATGAGGGTCCGGGTGTGTTTGGTCCGCATGCGCCTTACCGGCAGAGCGAGCGGCTGGGGATTTACCGCGAGCATACCGATCGATTGCTGACGGAGGGCAAGGCTTACCGCTGCTTCTGCACGACGGAAGAGTTAGAGGGCGAGCGTGCGCAGGCGATGGCCGAGCATCGCCCGCAGGTGTATTCGGGACGCTGCCGGGCGCTGGGCGCGGAGGAATCGGCGCGGCGGGCGGCGGCGGGTGAGGCATTTGCGGTGCGGCTGAAAATTCCGGATCATCCGCTGCGGTTTCATGACCTGGTGCGCGGGGATGTGGAGTTTCCGCAGGAGACGGTGAGCGATCCGATTCTGGTGAGATCGAGCGGCATGCCGGTCTACAACTACGTGGTGACGGTGGATGACGCGCTGATGGAGATTACGCATGTGATTCGCGGCGATGACCACATTTCGAACACGCCGAAGCAGGTGGCGATTTACGAGGCGTTCGGGTGGAATGTGCCGGAGTTTGCGCATCTTTCGACGATATTGGGCAGCGACCGCGAGCGGTTGTCGAAGCGGCACGGGGCGACCTCGATTGCGAGCTTTCGCGAGATGGGGATTCTGCCGGAGGCGCTGGTAAATTATCTTGCGCTGCTGGGGTGGGGCGCGGAGGGCGGCACGCGGGAGATATTTCCGCTGGAGGAACTGGTGGATGCCTTCAAGCTGGAGCGCGTAACGGCTTCTCCGGCTGTGTTTGATTTTGAAAAGCTGAACTGGATGAACCGGCACTACCTGAGGGAGTGCGACGCGGATCGGCTGGCGGAGCTGGCCTGGCCTTATTTTGTACAGGCAGGCTGGCTGCCGGAGCAGGATGCAGCCGCGGCGGATGTGCGGGCGTGGTTCGAGCGGCTGCTGGCGATTTTTGTACCGTCGGTGGATTTGCTGGACCAGGTGCCGGGCAAGGCGCGATTTGTATTTGATTTTGATCCGCTGCGGGCTCGCGACGAGGAGGAGAACGCCGCGCTGCTGGCGAGCGAGAATGCGCAGAAGGTGCTGGCGGCCTTTGCGGCGAAGGTGCGGGCGCATGCGGAGCCGGTGGATGCGGCGCAGTTCAAGGCATGGATGAACGAAGTGAAGGCCGAGACGGGCGTGAAGGGCAAGGAGCTGTTTCATCCCGTGCGAATTGCGCTGACGGGTTCGCACTCGGGGCCGGAGTTCGACAAGCTGGTTCCACTGTTTGAGGAAGGCAGCGCACTGGCGCTGCCGAAGCACGTGCTGAGCGTG
This sequence comes from Acidobacteriota bacterium, assembly GCA_021818585.1. Classification (GTDB taxonomy): domain Bacteria; phylum Acidobacteriota; class Terriglobia; order Terriglobales; family Acidobacteriaceae; genus Acidobacterium. The sequence goes on from JAKATU010000078.1 coordinate 6,762, forward strand.
CGGGAGCGCGTGGAGAAGTTTTTGGCGGAGTGAAGTTCAAGCACTCTTGAACTTCACCCCTGATCGGATTTCTCCGCTAATTCGTACTGCCTGTCATGCAAGGCTGGCCGTTCGAAGGTATATCCGGAGGGCAGCGGACGTCTGAGCTTTCGTAATCGATTCAGCGCGGCTCTGCGACTCTTGTCGAGTTTGCTTTCTGGCGCCCCGACGGGTGTTCTTTTCTTTGACTTGGGTGTTTTCATACTTGCTTTTCAGAATAGTTCTGAGCGCATACCTGCTCGGCGTCGAGAATTCCGGGAGAAATTTTGAGAGCGTCTCTAACGGATGCATTCCCGGGATTCTTCGCTTCGCTCTGAATGACTCGCTATCTGCTTTTTCTGTGATTGCGTTTGGCTTTGCCTTGGCCCGGGCTGTTCGAGTTTGCGTCTGCGCGGTTCGTCCAGGATCACAACAAAAATTATGTTGCCAGCTTCGGACTCAGGACTCCCGAAATGCTTTTACTCCCGCGGTAGAAGCTGAGGCTGGCGTCGCCCTGGTGGAGGGTTCGGTATTGGTGGAGGTTGCCGTAGGTTTCGGCGAGTTGGTTGCGTTTGGCGTGTTCGGCGATGACGATGGCATCTGCGGCGAGGATGGCGCTGGATGCGCCGCCGAGCAGGTTGAGGATGAGGTCGTATTCTTCGGCAGCTTCGTAAGGAGGGTCGAGGAAGATGAGGTCGACTTCCCTGCCCTGTGTGGCGAGTCGCCTGAGGGCGGCAGCGGCTGTGGCGGATTCCAATGCGTAGCCGGAGTGGATTTTCAAGAGCGAGAGATTGGCGCGGATGGTTTTGAGCGCGGGTGCGGCGTGCTCGACAAAAATTACCTCGCTTGCGCCGCGGCTGAGTGCCTCGATGCCGACGGCTCCGGAACCGGCATAGAGATCGAGAAAAATGCTGCCTTCGATGCGCGGGGCGAGGACGTTGAAGAGAGTTTCGCGCAGGCGGTCGGTGGTGGGCCGCGTGTGGCGGCCGGGCGGCGCGGTGAGCGGCCGCGAGCGGTATTTTCCGGCGATGATGCGCATGGCTTCTTCATGCTAACGCCTTCGTATTGGAGCCGCGCGCGGGGCGTTTTCCATTCGGCAATGGGAGCTAACCACACCTGCTTGTGAGGTTTTCAACGGCGAACCACATGGCCCAACCCGTACAATACGGACGGACAGAGAACGAGGAGCAAGCATGCGCGGATGGTCGTTTCCCCTGGGTCGCTGGTTCGGAGTGCACATCCGCGTGCATGTGCTGTTCGTGCTGCTGCTGATCATCTGCATCGTGTCCACGGACCTGCCGGGGCTGCCGATGTGGCGCGGGCTGATGCTGTGCGCGCTGCTGTTTGTGTGCGTGGTGCTGCGCGAGATTGTGCGGCTGATTACGGCGAGCTACTTTGGCGTACACCTGCGGAGCAATCTGCTGCTGCCGATTGGAGGGCTGGTTTCCTACGCGAGTCCTGACAGCGCGGAGCGGGCGCAAGCGGGGCGGGCGCAGGCGGCGATCGGGATTGCGGGGCCGGCGGCCAGCTTGCTGTTTGCCGCGATCTTTGCCGGGCTGATTGTGGGCGTGTCTCCGCTGGTGCCGGTGTTTGCGCGGCCGTGGGTGACGCCGGAGCACCTGCTGCGGTCGCTGGTGTGGATGAATGTGGGGCTATTTGCAGTCCATCTGCTGCCGGCGTATCCGCTGGACATGGGACGGCTGGCGCGCGCGTATTACATTCGCACGCAGGGAGCGGCGCAGGGAGCCAAGTCTGCCTCGCAGCTTAGCCAGATTATTGGCGCGACGGCGATGGTCGTGGGGCTGGTGCTGCTGGCGGTTCCCAATGTGTCGCTGACCGAAGAGATAAGCCCGTGGCTGATCATGGGCGGATTTTTCATCTTTATCGGCACGCAACTGGAAGACCAGGGCGTGATGGTGCAGTCGATTGTGGACACGGTGCGGATGAAGGACGTGATGCTGACGGAGTTCAGCACGCTGTCGCCCTCGGACACGCTGGCGGATGCACTGGAGAAGGCGATTCACACGCTGCAGGATGATTTTCCGGTGGTGCGCGGGACGAATCTGATTGGCGTGGTGTCGAAGCAGAGCATTGTGCAGGCGCTGCGGCAGGATGGGAACAGCTATGTGCAGTCGATCATGTCGCGGGGCTTTCAACTGGCGCAGCCGGAGGATTCGCTGGGTCTGGTGATCCGGCGGATTGACAGCGGGCGGATGCCGCTGATTCCGGTAGCTGAGCACGGGCGCGTGGTGGGCATAGTGAGCCTGCAGAATCTACGCGGCAGCATGACGCTGCTGGCCGAGCATCGCCGCCTGCAGCAGCAGCAGCAGGAGCAGTAGCGTGAATCGGGAGTTTTTCCGCTCCTCCATCCGCCAACCACGGTCAGATACGGGACACCCACGATGACGAACGGAGTAACGAGCCTTGCGCCGGGGCTGTACCTGGTGGCGACTCCGATTGGAAATCTTGAGGACATCACGCTGCGGGCTCTGCGGGTTCTGCGCGAGGCGGACCGCATTGCATGCGAGGACACGCGGCAGACACAGAAGCTGCTGAACCACTTTGGCATTGCCAAGCCGACGCTGAGCCTGCATGGGCACAACGAGGCGGCGCGGACGCCGGATCTGCTGGCGGCGCTGGAGGCCGGTGAGCGGATTGCGGTGGTGAGCGATGCGGGGATGCCGGGTATCTCGGACCCGGGTATGCACCTTGCGGCGGCGGCACTGGAGGCGGGTGTGGCGGTGTATCCGGTGCCGGGCGCGAATGCGGCTCTGACGGCGCTGGTGGCTTCCGGATTGCCGACGGAGCGTTTTTTGTTTTTCGGATTTTTGCCATCGAAAGCGGGCGAGCGGCGCACGGCGCTGGAGAAGCTTCGCGAAGGGGCCGACGAGCGGCTGACGGTGGTGTTCTATGAGGCACCGCACCGGATTTTGGAGACGCTGAGCGATTTGGCGGCTGTTTGGGGCGAGGATGCGCGGGTGGTGCTGGCGCGGGAGCTGACCAAACTGCACGAGGAGTTTTTGCGCGGGACGGTGGCCGAGGTGCGCGAGGCGCTGACGGAGCGCGACAAGGTACGCGGGGAGATGGTTTTGCTGCTGGATGCTGTTCCTGAGGCGCGGGTTGTGGCGGCGGAAAGCGTGGGGGAACGGGTGGCGGCGCTGGCTCGCGAGGAGGGTTTGGATGAGCGCGATGCGCTGAAACGCGTGGCGAAGGAACGGGGCGTGTCCAAGAGTGATGCGTATCGGGAGTTGCAGCGGGAGCGTGGGAAGCGGTAGGCGGTTATGCGCCGGGTACGGTGATGCCGGATTTGCGCTGCCAGTGGCCGTTGATTTTTTCGAGGTAGACCCACTGGCCCTTAGCACAGAGGACTCCGCACCAGTCGTTGACGTAAACGAGTGCGGCCTTGCGGTCATTGCTGAAGTAGACGGCGCTGAAAGAGGTAATGCCGGGGTAGGCGGCGTGGCGGGCCTGCCGGCGGGAGTCCGACGCGGCGGCGGACCGGGCTTCCCGCAGTTCGCGGACCTGGGCGGGAGTGAGCAGGTCGTAGGGATGGTCGAGGTGCAGGCGGGGCTGAAGGGTGAAGCTGACGTCGCGGGCCAGCTCAAAGTTATGGACGGCCTGGTGGAAGGCCTTTTCGTTGCCGGGTGGGGGCTTGAGCGCGCCACGGGGGTCGATGCGGGGATTCATTTCGTTGAAGGTGATGGTTTTTTCGGCGATGGCCCAGCGGGAGGTCTTCGCGTTGCTCATCTGCTGGAAGAGTTTGCCGGGCATGAGCAGGGAGTAGATGGCGTAGGTGTCGGCGGCCAGGGCGGATGAGAAGTGGTTTTCCACGACAGGGTGACTGCTGCGGTATCGGGGTGGGTGCGTCTCGGCGTGCTGATGCTCTGCTTGCGGGGGCTGTTGCGGGGCGCGTGGCGGGGTTGCCGCGAGAGCGGCGATCGTAGTGATGCCGAGGGGGCGAAGGCGAGGGCGCGCATCGGTACCAGCATAGACGCGACAGCCGGGCGAAATGGTCGCCCGGCGCGCAAAAAGCGTGGAAAGATCAGTGCCCGGCGGGGAGTTCCCAAGCGGGGGTGGGGCGCTTGTCGTCGGGGATGTTGCGGCCCTTGAGGCGGTCGTAGAGATGGTCGTCGCTGGTTGTGCCGAGCGACTCGTTGTACAGGCTGGGCTCGCCAGCGGCTTCCTTGAGTTCTTCGCTGAAGCGGTGGAGCATATGGAGGTGCTCGGCGGTGGCGCCGAAGTCGCCGCGCGCGGTGTGGAACTGTTGCTGGTAGCCGCGATTGACGAGGTGGGCTATCTCCCTGCCGAAGAGCACGCCGGGGCGGTGGACGATGGAGTGGGAGGCAGCGCCTTCGCCGGGGGCGATAATGGCGGCGCAGCCATACTTGGCTACCTTGAACTGGTTTGCGACGTTGTCGACGGGAGTGACATCAAATTGAAGACTGCGGAGCCTGTCGAGCACTTCGCTGAAGGAAATCTGCTTGATTTTTTTGGGCATGACGCCTGCGGACCTGTTCCGAATTTGGGTCTTTGAGAGCCGGAAGCTAAACTGGAGCTAGACGCGACCGACTGTCTTCAATCTCGCACAAGAAAGCCTGGACTGCAATTTACCGATGCCTACGCTGACCAAATCGGAAAAGACCGAGACGCCACTGCTGGGCAGTTCGCTGCTGGAGAGGATTGGCCATACGCCGCTGGTGCGGCTGGAGCGGCTGACGGAAAAGCTGCCGGGAATCCATATCCTGGGCAAGGCGGAGTGGGCGAACCCGGGCGGCTCGGTAAAGGACCGGCCTGCGTCGGGAATTGTGCTGGACGCGATGGAGCGCGGGCTGCTGAGCGGCTGCAAGCGCCTGCTGGACGCCACGAGCGGCAACACAGGCATTGCGTACGCGATGCTGGGCGCGGCGATGGGCTTTGGGGTAACGCTGTGCATGCCGACGAATGTTTCACCGGAGCGGAAGCGGATACTCTCGGCCTACGGAGCGGAGATTGTGTGGACCGATCCGAATGACAGCTCGGACGGGGCGATTCGCAAGGCGCGCGAACTGGCCGCGAATGAGCCGGAAAAGTTTTACTACGCCGACCAGTACAACAATGAGAACAACTGGAAGGCGCACTACCGCACCACGGGCAATGAAATATGGGAGCAGACCGGGGGGCGGATTACGCACTTCATCGCCGGGATGGGCACCAGCGGCACGTTCATGGGCACGTCGCGGCGGCTGCGGGAGCTGAACCCGAAGATAGAGTGCATTTCCATGCAGCCGGACTCGCCTTTTCACGGGCTGGAAGGCATGAAGCACATGCCGACTTCGATTGTTCCGGGAATTTACGATCCTGAGCACGCGGACCGGAATGTGGAGATGGAAACCGAGGCCGCCTATGCGATGGCGCGGCGGCTGGGACGGACCGAGGGGCTGCTGGTGGGGGTTTCTGCGGCAGCCAATGTGGCCGCGGCTTTGCGCGTGGCCGAGGAAGTGGCCGTGCGCGGCGAGGAAGCTGTGATTGTGACGATCCTTTGCGACTCGGCCGACAAGTATCTGAGCGAACGCTTCTGGGAAGAGTAGTTGGGAGGAAGAATGCTGAAAGTAAGCGATCCCGTATATGAAGCCATGCGCCAGCACGGAGAAGAGACGTATCCGCACGAGTGCTGCGGGGTGATGCTGGGCCGCAGTGAAGACGCCGTGAATGCCGTGACCGAGGTGGTGCGCGCGGGCAATACGCGCACGGATTCGGCGCACAACCGCTATCACATTGCGCCGCAGGAGCTGATCCGCATCCAGCGACAGGGCCGGGAAAAAGGCCTGGACATTGTGGGGTTTTATCACTCGCACCCGGATCATCCGGCGCAGTGGTCTCCGACGGATTTTGCCGAGGCGCACTGGCTGGGCTGCAGCTACGTGATTACGGCAGTGGAAAAGGGCGCGGCGCGTCAGACGAACTCGTTTCGGCTGACCGGGCACACGGAAGAGACGAAAAAGTTTGAACCGGAACCGATTTCGGTGACGGGTCAGAATACTCCGGGCCTTGGTCCGGAGTGAAACGAGGTAAGCCGTGCCTATGGTTTGCGCGCGGTTGAGCCATTAGCATGGAAGCAGGCACGAGTTCTGCATCTACGCACAGAGCAACAAAGTTAATCAGCAAGAAGGAAACGACACGATGAAAATCTTCATCCCGACACCGCTTCGCGTATACACGGAGAAGCAGGATGCAGTGGAGGTTGCGGGCACGACGGTGGCAGAGGCGCTTTCGGCGCTGACCATGAAGTATCCGGACTTCCAGAAGCATCTGTACACGGGCGAGGGCAAGCTGCGCTCGTTCGTCAACGTCTACCTGAATGACGAGGATGTTCGCTATCTTCCGGAGGGGGACAAGACTCCGGTGAAGGATCAGGACACGCTCTCGATTATCCCTTCGATCGCCGGCGGGTGCTGCCGCACGGGCGACCGCGCATTCGGCGCCTGTTGTTGTTGTCGCGACTAACCTTCTGAGTCGCCTGCGTCGACCATGACGCCCCGCCTTACGGAAAATTTTCCTAAAATGGATGTAAGGCAAGAGATCCCGAATCTAGCAAGCTCAAGAGAAAGCAGACGAGGCACATAAATGGCCACGATCACGGAATCGTCGGCGGCATTGCCGCAACTGACAAATGAAGACATGGCGCGGTACTCGCGCCACCTGATATTGCCCGAGGTGGGCATAGAGGGCCAGCAGAAGCTGAAGGCCGCCAAGGTTCTGTGCGTGGGCACAGGCGGGCTGGGCGCTCCGCTGGCGCTGTACCTGGCCGCGGCGGGCATCGGCACGCTGGGGCTGGTGGACTTTGACGTGGTAGATGAAAGCAACCTGCAGCGGCAGGTGATCCACTCGACGCCGGACGTGGGGCGGCCCAAGATTGATTCGGCGGCGGAGAAGCTGCAGGCGCTGAATCCGCGGCTGAAGATTGTGAAGCACGAGACGATGCTGAACAGCCAGAATGCGCTGGAGATCGTTTCGCAGTACGACATTGTCGCCGATGGAACGGACAACTTCCCTACCCGTTACCTGGTGAACGACGCCTGTGTGCTGACGGGCAAGCCGAACTCGTATGCGTCGATCTTCCGGTTCGAGGGACAGGCGAGCATCTTTGGCGCGGAGGATGGGCCGTGCTACCGCTGCCTGTATCCTGAGCCGCCACCACCGGGGCTGGTGCCTTCCTGCGCGGAGGGTGGCGTGCTGGGAGTGCTGCCGGGGCTGCTGGGCGTGATCCAGGCGACGGAAGTGATCAAGCTGATCCTGGGCAAGGGCGAGCCGCTGATCGGGCGTCTTCTGCTGGTGGATTCGCTAAATATGAAGTTCCGTGAGCTGAAACTGAGGAAGAATCCGGAGTGCCCGGTTTGCGGGACGAATCCGACGGTGAAGGCGCTGATCGACTACCAGCAGTTCTGCGGGATTCAGCCTCCGGCCGCGGTGCAGAACGGGATTCCACAGATGAGCGTGAAGGAACTGAAGCGCAAGCTGGAGGCGAAGGAAGACTTTCTGCTGCTGGATGTGCGCGAGCCGCACGAGTTCCAGATTGCGAACCTGAACGGAAAGCTGATTCCGGTAGGCGATTTGCCGAATCGCGTGAGCGAACTGGACGCGGCGCGGCAGGCCGGGCAGGAGATCGTCGTCCACTGCAAGAGCGGCGGACGCAGCCAGAAGGCGGCGGAGTTTTTGCAACAGCAGGGCTTCAAGAACGTGTCGAACGTGTCTGGCGGGATTCTGGCCTGGTCGGCTGAGATTGATCCGTCGGTGCCGAAGTATTGAGTGCTGGCCGCCCGGGCGATTGCGGTGCTGACCGCACGGGCGATGGCGCGCTTTGCGCGCCACTCCCTACTCTGATGGATCTGATCGGAAGTTAAAAATGGAAACGGCGCGAGTGATCGCGCCGTTTTTGTATTGCAACATTGTCGCCTCAGCAAGTGCGAGCTGTGCATAAGCTTTCTACTTGGCAGGATCAGCTTTGCTGAGATCGCTCACTGATCCATGCTCTTACTTTCTCTGGTCCTCAATCTCCAAACCTTATATTTAATCCAACGAAGCCACCAAATGTAACGAGGTTGCCAGTACGGCCTCTGATCTGTTGCCATCGCAACAATTCTGTCTCTGATCAAGAAATAGCGGTCAGCAAACTTACGCTCGTCGCCGTGGTGTTCGAAGTTATGAAACGCTTCTGCCCATAGCCCATCAATATCTCCCGACTTCAATTCCTGCTGGATTACGATTCTGTCTTGCAAGACACGGAAAGACTTCATCTTTGCTTCCTCTAAGCGCAATTCCATCTCGGTCTTGTCACCTACCTCAATTCTGTCGCCTTCTCCCGAAAATGGGGCCACCACATAACGCTGCATAATCGTATATGCGGCGGCTAACGCCGTCAGCAGTTCCCGGTATTCCCTCCTCCGATTCTCTAATTTCCATTGCTTATACTGCCATCGTCGCGATAGTACATGCCCTAGGACGATTCCGACGAGCGGACCTAACAGCGCCCACCACCACAGCGTAGCGTCTCTCATTCCGCAAGCCCCCCGTGCAAGCTCTGACCTGATTCCAGAAAAATGGCACTCGTGCCGTCCCTCATCTATCTCAGGGTACGACTTATTATTCGCCCTGATGTCCACCTGTATCTACAGCCGCTGGGAGCGTTGGACGTCGCGGACGCCTGGCAGGCGGCGGAGACCCTGGACGAGGCGGTTGAGGTGGGCTACGTCTTCGGCTTCCACAACGAACTCGACGATGGCGCCGCCATTGTCCTCCTGGCGGGAGTCGACGGTGCGGATGTTGGTGTTCATGTCGCTGATGAGCGCGGTCAGCTCCTTGAGCATGCCGGTGCGGTCGTCGCAGTAGACGGTGAGGCGCACAGGGTAGGTGTTCTGGCGGCCGGTCTTCTGCTCGACGGCGTGGGCCCACTCGACGGCGATGCGGCGGTCGGACTCATAGAGCAGGTTCTGCACGTTGGGGCAGTTGCGGGCGTGGACAGCGACGCCTTTGCCGCGGGTGACGTAGCCGACGATTTCGTCACCGCGGATGGGGTTGCAGCAGCGGGCGCGGTAGACGAGCAGTTCGTTGTGGCCTTCGACCTGGAGCGAGTCTCCGCTGGAGGCGCGGCGCGCAACCTCCTGCGCTCCGGGCTTGATGGCGGGGGTTTCCGTCTCTGTCGGCTGCTGATGGACGAGTGACGGCGCGAGGCGATGGAGCACCTGGCGGGCCGAGTACTTGCCGAAGCCGATCGCGGCAAACAGGTCGCTGGGGGCCGCGACACTGTACTCCTGCGCGACACGCGAATAGTCAGCGTCGTCAAACTTGCCGAGGGAGACCTTGTACTTGCGAGCTTCGCGCTCGAGCAGTTTGTGGCCAATGTCGATGGCTCGCTCGCGCTGGTGCTCGTTGAGCCAGTGCTTGATCTTGTTGCGGGCGCGCGAGCTTTTGACGACGTTGAGCCAGTCGCGGCTTGGGGTGTGGCCGGTCTGTGTGATGACTTCGACGATGTCTCCGTTGCGCAGCCTGGAGCGCAGCGGCACAATGCGGCCGTTGACGCGCGCGCCGGTGCAGGAGTGGCCAACCTCGGTGTGGATGGCGTAGGCGAAGTCGAGCGGGCTGGCGTCCTTGGGCAGCACGACGACCTTGCCCTTGGGCGTGAAGGTGTAAACCTCTTCGGGGTAGAGGTCGATTTTGAGCGTGGAGAGGAAGTCGCTCGAATCCTTCATTTCACGCTGCCACTCGACGAGCTGGCGAACCCATGCTAGGCGCTGCTCGTCGCGTGGATTGACGGGGCCGCCGTCCTTGTATTTCCAGTGCGCGGCGATGCCTTCTTCGGCGACGCGGTGCATTTCTTCGGTACGGATTTGAACCTCAAACTGGTGGCCGCCCTCGCCCATGACGGTGGTGTGCAGCGACTGGTACATGTTGGGCCGGGGCATGGCGATGAAGTCCTTGATGCGCCCGGGCACTGGCCGCCAGATGGAGTGAATGAGGCCTAGGACTGCGTAGCAGTCCTGCTCGCTGGTGGTGATGACGCGGAGGGCCAGGAGATCGTAGAGCTGGTCAAGACGCGAGTGGGACTTTTGCAGCTTGTTGTGGATGCTGTAGAGGCGCTTGATGCGCCATTGCACGCGCGCCTTGATGTTGTTTTCCACGAGCTTGTCGGCAAGGAGCGATTCCACGCCGGCGAGGAACTGCTCGCCCTCGGAGCGACGCTCTTCGACTTCCTCCTGCAACTGCTTGTAAGCGTGTGGATCGACGTAGCGGAAGGCAAGGTCTTCGAGCTCACCGCGGACCTTGCCCATGCCGAGGCGGTGGGCGAGCGGGGCGTAGATGTCGAGGGTTTCCTGCGCGATGGCCTGCTGGCGGTTGGGCTGCAGGTGCTCAAGGGTGCGCATGTTGTGGAGTCGGTCAGCAAGTTTGATGACGACGACGCGCACATCCGTGACCATGGCGAGGAGCATTTTGCGAACGTTCTCGGCCTGGCGGTCTTCACGGTTGGCGAACTGGATTTTGTCGATCTTGGTGACACCGTCGACGATGTGGGCGACCTGCTCGCCGAACTGCCTGGCGATTTCGGGGGTGGTGACGGGGGTGTCTTCGACAGCGTCATGCAGCAGGCCGGCTGCGATGGCGGTGGCGTCGAGCTTCATCTCCGCGAGGACGAGTGCGACCTCAAGCGGGTGGAGAACGAAAGGCTCACCGGAGGCGCGGCGCTGGCCCTCGTGATGCTGAAGGCAGAAGGCCCAGGCGCGGCGGATGATGTCGAGATCGTCGCTGGAGCGATTGGCGCGCACGGTCTCGAGAAGCGCGTCAAACTTCTGCGCGAGGAGTTCGGACTCGCTGGTTGGAGTCTGCGTTTTGGGCTGCGCCGTCGCCATGCTTCATTATAGGGGTTTGCGGCGTCAAATCCTTTCCAGGGAAATTTGGCCGGATGGACTGTGCCGGTTCGCGCGTGTAATGGCCGGCGAGCTACGAGGCTGGCTTGGCGGGCGCGGGAGGATTTTTTTGACGGCTGAGCACGAACTGGCTGTCGCGGCCGCGGCTGCCGGAGGATGCCTTGTCGATGCGCCGCCAGAAGGCAACGAAGTAGTCCACGGCGGAGATGACGGAGATGGTGACCATCCAGTAGACGCTGGAGACGGCGATGAGCCGGACCGGCATGATGAACCAACCGAACTGCCACTGGTACCATGCGTGGGCGAGGATGACGGCCACAACCGAGATGATCTGCATGACGGTCTTCAGCTTGCCGAGGTCGCTGGCCTGGATGGTGAAGCCCTCGGTGGAGGCGATGGAGCGCAGGCCGTTCACAAGGAACTCGCGGCCAATGATGATGACGACGATCCAGGGCTTAACGATGCTGGGCTCGTACTCGACGAGGGTGATGTAGGCGGCGGTGATGAGCAGTTTGTCGGCGAGCGGATCGAGCAGCATGCCCATGGTGGTGATCTGGCCGCGGCTGCGGGCGAGATAGCCGTCGACTCCGTCAGAGATGGAGATGAGGATGAAAAACAGAGACGCCGCCACCTCCTGCCCGCCGCGCCATCCCAGGTGCGGGAAGAATGGCGAGAGGATCCAGAGCAGTATCGGGACGGAGAAGATACGGCCCAGGGTGATGGAGTTCGGTAGATTCACAAAACAGCCCGATCGACAGCGTAATTGTGATTATGCTAACCCGAAAGCAGCGGGGCGCGTTGGTGACGTTCGCGGGATACGGCCGGACCAACGCAAAAGGGTGGCATGGTAGCCACCCTTGTTGCGCGGAGCTAGAGCGTTTTGCCCACAGGATCAGGCGTAGATGCCGCGCTGCTTGATGACGAAGGCGACCCTGTCAATGGCCAGCATGTAGGCGGCGATGCGGTTGTTGACGCCATGCGTTTCGGAGTAGCGGACGACGTCGCGGAAGGCTTCCGAGAGGATGAGGTCAAGCCGTTCATTGACCATCTCCTCGGGCCAGAAGTAGCCCTGTCGATCCTGCACCCACTCAAAGTAGGAGGCGGTGACGCCGCCGGCGTTGGCGAGAATGTCCGGAATGATGAAGACCTTCTTTTCCGCCAGGATTTCATCGGCGACGGTGGTGGTGGGCCCATTGGCGCCTTCGCAAATGATCTGCGCCTTGATGCGATCCGCATTGCGGCTGGTGATGACGTTTTCGGTTGCCGCGGGGATGAGGACTTCACATTCGGTGCAGAGGAGATCGGCGGGATCGGCGGCTTCTGCCCCGTGGAAGCTAAGAATGGAGCCGTTGCGATCCTTGTAATCGATGAGAGCCTCGATATCAATACCGTCGGCGTTGAAGAGGCCGCCGTCGTACTCGGCGACGCCGATGACCTTGTAGCCCTTGCGCTTCATGATCTGGGCGGCATTGGCGCCGACGTTGCCAAAGCCCTGGATGATGACACGGCAGCCGTCTTTCTGAATGCCGAGGTGCCGGAGCGCCTCATCACAGGCGACGCTGACGCCGCGGCCGGTGGCTTGCCTGCGTCCGCGCGAACCGCCGAGGGTGATGGGCTTGCCGGTGACGACGCTGGTGACGGTCTGGCGCATGTGCATGGAATAGGTATCCATGATCCAAGCCATGACCTGCTCGTTCGTATTGACGTCGGGCGCAGGAACGTCTTTTTCCGGCCCGAGGAATTCAATCATTTCAGAGGTGTAGCGGCGGGTGAGGCGTTCGAGCTCGCCCATGGACATCTTCTTGGGATCGCAGATGACGCCGCCCTTGGCTCCGCCGAAGGGGATGTTGACGACGGCGCACTTCCAGGTCATCCAACTGGCGAGGGCGCGCATTTCGTCGAGCGAGACATCCGGCGCGTAGCGGATGCCGCCCTTGGCGGGGCCGCGCGCGAAGGAGTGCTGGACGCGGTAGCCGGTGAAGACCTCAATGCGACCGTCGTCCATGCCGACGGGAAAGTGGACGATGACTTCTCGTGAGGGGTAGCGCAGCACACGCCACAAGCCCTCGTCGAGGTTGAGCTTGCGTGCCGCAAAGTCGAATCGAGCTTCCTGGGCTTCCCAGGGATTGATTTCGTGCTCGAGGGTGATGGTTGCCATGTCATGACTCTCCGTTGTGGACCGACCATCCAGGGCGTGTGGAACCGATGTTCCTCTATCGCCCGCGGTCTGCGCTTCGGTCCGTTGCGCGTATCGCTTCCGGCGCCTGCCCGGCTGAAAATCCGGGTGAGGGTCCGGCCAAACCAACTGAGTATAGGCCCGCAAGGCAGGCTCGGCAAGGGTGTCTGGCGGTGTATTTCCGGGTACGCGCCGCAGCTTTCGAGGAGGTACCGGACCCGGTTCCTGGCGCAGATGGATTGAGCCGGTACGGCGGAGGGCGTTACCATGTGGCATACCAGCGCTTTCTATTGACGAAAATCATGCCATCCAAAGCCGTTTCCCTGCCCTCTCGATCGGATTTTCTGCGCCTGGCGCGGAAGCATACCCTGATTCCTCTGTATCGGACGCTAGACGCCGATCTTGAGACCCCGGTAAGCGCATTTTTGCGCCTTGCCGCTGCCGAGCCGGAGTGTTTCCTGCTGGAGTCAGTGGAAGGCGGCGAAAAAATTGGCCGCTACACGTACATTGGCGTGCGCCCCTATCGGCGAATTGTGTCGCGGGGGCGTTCGATCCGGGTGACCGAAGACGGAAAAACCCAACTTATGGAAGGGGATATCTTCGAGGTGCTGAAGGCGGCGCTGGATGGGCACTCGCCGGCGAAGTTGGCCGGGCTGCCTCCGTTTACAGCCGGTGCGGTGGGGTACTTCAGCTATGACATCGTCCGGCAGATTGAAAAGCTGCCCGAGCTGGCAGTGGATGAGCTGGGCATGCCGGATGCCTGCCTGATGTTTTTTGACGAAGTGCTGGCCTTTGACCACGTTCGCAAGGAAATGCTGCTGATGGTGACGGCGGACGTGAAAAAGCAGAAACCGGAACAGGCCTACGCCGAGACGCTGAAGCGCCTGGACCGGTTTGAGAAGCGGCTGCTGGCTCCCCTGCCGAAGCAGAAGAAAAAGACGGTGAGCGGCAAGCTGAAGATTGAGTACCGCACGAAGAAGAAGGATTTTCTGGCGGCGGTGGAGCGGACCAAGGAATACATTGCGGCGGGAGATATCTTCCAGGCGGTGATTTCGCAGCGCTTTGACGTGGAGCCGGGGGTGGAGCCGTTTTCGATTTACCGGGCGCTGCGGGTGGTGAATCCTTCGCCGTATATGTACTTTTTGCGGAGCGTGCAGCCTGCGAACGCCAAGGGCACGCGGCTGGAGACATCGCATATCGTTGGCTCTTCGCCGGAGCTGCTGGTGAGCGTGCAGGACGGCAAGGTGGAGTACCGGCCGATTGCGGGGACGCGTCCGCGCGGGGCCGACGAGGCGAGCGACAAGGCGATTGAACAGAACCTGCTGGCCGATGAGAAGGAACGCGCCGAGCATGTGATGCTGGTGGACCTGGGCCGCAACGACGTGGGCCGGGTGAGCGAGTACGGCACAGTGAAGCTGGGCGAGTTGATGCGCGTGGAGCGTTACTCGCACGTGATGCACCTGGTGAGCGACGTGACAGGCACGCTACGCAAGGGGATGAACGCGGTGGATGCGCTGCGTTCGTGCTTCCCTGCCGGAACGCTGAGCGGCGCGCCGAAGATTCGCGCGATGGAGATTATCGAGGAGATGGAGCCGGCGCGGCGCGGAATCTACGGCGGCTGCGTGCTGTATGCGGATTTCTCCGGCAACCTGACCTCGTGCATTGCGATTCGCACGCTGCTGATGAAGGGCCGCAAAGGGTATTTGCAGGCCGGTAGCGGCATTGTGGCGGATTCGGTTCCGGAGATGGAATACGAAGAGAGCGTGAACAAGGCCAAGGCGGTGGTGCGGGCGATTGAGCGCGCGCGGGGGTAGGACGCGGCATTACACTAAGACCATCCGTATGATCCTCGTTCTCGACAACTACGATTCGTTTACCTACAACCTGGTGCAGTACATGGGTGAGCTGGGCGCGGAGATGGAGATTCGCCGCAATGACCAGATCACCGTGGACGAGGCCGAGGCGCTGGCGCCGGAGCGGATTGTGATTTCGCCCGGGCCTTGCACGCCGCAGGAGGCTGGGATCAGCATTCCGCTGATCCAGCGGTTTGCGGGCAAGGCGCCGATACTGGGCGTGTGCCTGGGGCACCAGGCGATTGGCGCGGCCTTTGGCGGCAAGGTAGTGCGGGCCAAAAAGCTGATGCACGGCAAGACGAGCGAGGTGGAGCACGACGGGAAGACCATTTTCCAGGGCATTGCCACGCCGATGACCTGCACGCGCTACCACTCGCTGATTGTGGCGGATAAGGGACTGCCGAAGACGCTGGAGGTTTCCGCGCGGACGGCAGACGGGACGATCATGGGGCTGCGGCACCGGGAGTTCAAGGTGGAGGGCGTGCAGTTTCATCCCGAGAGCGCACTGACGGCGAACGGCAAGCAACTCATTCGGAATTTTCTGGAGTTATAGCGTCGTGGTTCCTCGTCGCACGACAAGCAGCATGGCGCGTGAGATGAGCGCGGGTTGGGTGTGCGCGCTGGGAGTTGTGGCGTTGGCGGCGAGCCCTGCTCGGGCGCAGCAGAAGCCGATTGCTTATGCGCCGACCAACGGGGTGACGATTGCGGGTTCACTGGAAGTGACGAACAACCGCGCCGCGATTGGCCCGAATGCGACGATTACCGCCGGGGACAGCACCGCAAGGATTGAGCTGGCGCGCGGCGGGAGCCTGGATGTGTGCCGGTCGACGAAGATACAGCTTTCCGCGGACAAGAGCCTTGGGACGGATGCGCAGCCGGGCGATGACGCCATCATGATTGCGCTGGATCGCGGGGCGTTTGAGGCGCATGACAAGCCGGGGAAGTATTCCGATGTGGTGATGACGCCGGATTTGCGGATTTTGATCTCCGGGCCGGGCAAGGCGGAGATGAGCTTTCGCGTGGGCGCGAATGGGGACACGTGCATCGACAACAAGGGCGAGAACGCGCCGTATGTAACGGTGACGGGGCTGTTCAGCGGAGGGGTTTACCGCGTGCAACCGAACCAGCGCGTGCTGATCGAGCACGGCGACCTGGGGCAGGTGGTGGACAACGAGCCGGAGCCTTGCGGGTGTCCTCCGCCAGCGCCGAAAAAGATGGCCAAGGCGGGGATTGGGCTGGGCCATGGGAACGCGAAGCTGAACAAGGCAGCGCGCGAGAATCCGTTTCCGCTGGCCGAGAGCGAAGGGCTGAAGCCTGCTCCCGCGGGGCCGACGGAGCCGGTGGTTCCGGCAGGGCAGGTGGCGACCGAGGTGGAAGCGCCGATCAGCTACAACGGGGCAACGGCGCGGTCTTCAGTGGTTGCGCCAGTAGCGAAGACGGCTGCGCCCGCAGAAAAGACGATTTCGCCAAAGAAGGCTCGGCGGGCGCGGGTGAGAAAGCTGCATCACCGGGGATTCTTTGGCTCGATTGGGCACTTTTTTGCGCGGATTTTCGGGCGGAAGTAGTTCGACAGCGGGTATTTGCGGCAAGGCGCGTGAACGCGGAAATGCGGCTTGATGAGCGGGCTGCGGTAAAATAGTGATGCAGGCTTTTCTCGGCGGCATGCGCTGCCAATTCAGGTTAAAAGAGACGTAAGGAGTCCGTTTTATGGCGATTCCCGCCACACAGATGCGCCCCGGCATGATCATTAAGCACAACGGCGAGTTGCATGCCGTTTTCAGCGTGGAGCACCGCACGCCCGGCAACCTGCGCGCGTTTATCCAGGCCAAGCTGCGCAACCTGCGCACGGGCGCGATGTTTGAGCATCGCTTCCGCTCGCCTGACCCGATTGACCGGGTGGTGGTGGATGAAGTGCCGATGGAGTTTTTGTACAACGACGGCGACGACTACTACTTTATGAACACCGAAAACTATGAGCAGACGCACCTGAAGCGGGACACGCTGGGTGACGCGGTCGAGTACCTGACGGCCAATTTGCAGATTACGGTTTCGTTTTTTGACGGCGTGGCCGTGGGCATCGAGCTGCCGCAGACGGTAGAGCTGACGGTGGTGGAGACGGAGCCGGGCTTGAAGTCGGCGACGGCATCTTCGGTGACCAAGCCGGCGAAGCTCGAGACCGGGCTGACCGTGCAGGTGCCTCCGTTCATCAACGAAGGTGAGCGCATTCGCGTGGATACAGCGGAAGGTGCATATTTGAGCCGGGCGTGATGCTTACTTTTGGAATGCAGGGACGGCGCAGCTCAGGCTGCGCCGTTGGTGTTTGCGGCGGGTGCGCTGATACTCTAAAAAAGCTGAAGAGTTATGGTTCGTCATTATCTTGTGAAAGGGCGCGTGCAGGGCGTGGGTTTCCGGTGGTTTGTGCACCGGGAGGCCGAACCTCTGGGGCTGCGCGGCTGGGTTCGCAACACCGAGGACGGCCACGTGGAAGTGGTGGCCGCCGGCGAGCGGGCACAACTGGAGTCGCTGGCGCAGGCTTTGCGGCGCGGCTCGCGGGGCAGCCGCGTGGACGACGTGGTGATGCGCGAGCTGAAAGAGCAGGAAGGCAAAGATCTTGGATCATTCCACATTGAAGGAGCCTGGTAGCAAGACCATGCAAACTCCCCATCAGGTGAACTGCGAGCCGCTGAAGGATCTGGTGCGCACGGTGCCGGATTTTCCGAAGCCCGGCATTCTTTTTTACGACATTACGACCCTGCTGAAAGACAAGGCAGGCTTTGCCAAGCTGATTGACGCGATGGCCGAGCACTACATCGACCGCAAGGTGGATCTGGTGCTGGGCATTGAGGCGCGCGGGTTTATCTTTGGCCCGGCGCTGGCCTATCGTCTGAATGCGGGCTTTGTGCCGGTGCGCAAGCCGAAGAAGCTGCCGGCGCAGACCGTGAGCGTGACCTACGACCTGGAGTACGGCAGCGATACGCTGGAGATTCACGAGGACGCCATTGAACCGGGTCAGCGCGTTGTGCTGGTGGACGATCTGCTGGCGACGGGCGGCACGATGGAAGCGACGGTGAAGCTGGTGCGGCAACTGGGCGGCGACATTGCCGGACTGGCCTTTGCCGTGGAGCTGGACTTTTTGAAGGGCCGCGAGCGCTTTCCGGATATGGACGTGTTCAGCCTGCTGCACTACGACGAGTAGCTGCGAGGAATAGGCGCAACGAAGGGCCGGAGCGATCCGGCTCCTTTTATTTTCTGGCGGGTGCGGCTCAGGCTCGTTTGCGATTGGCTACGAAGTGGGCGATGAAGAGCAGGGCCGCGAGGATGAGCAGGGCGCGGAGCAGGAAGACCGCGAGGTGGAGCAGGAAAACAGCGCCGAACCATACGATGACGAGCGCGACGGCCATGACCATGTATTTGCTTTTGAAGATGGGGTTTGCTCCTGTTCTACCCCGTAAGATGCGGCGCGGCAACGGGCTGGTTCACTTCCGTCACCAGGAGGCGGTCGCCCGGTTTGAGGTAGCCTTTGCGGCGGAACCAGTCTTCCATGGACGCGGTAAGGCGGTCGAGAGGGACGCGCAGGCCCACTTCGAGCAGGCCGTCGGCGGCGGGGAGGGTGTCGTCGAAGACCGCGTCATTGGTGAAGTTGCGCATGGCGAAGTTGTCGATCCAGTGGATGGGACAGGGCTTGCGAACGGACATGGCAATGGGCACATCGGCTGCTTGATATTCGACTCGCAACTTACGCAGGAACATAGCTTTTACTTTTTAGCATGAGGCCCGGCGGCGCGGACCTCGTCGGGCACGTTGAACTTGCGGAAGTTGTCCTCAAATTTTGAGGCGAGCAAACCGGCCTGCGTGTCGTAGGCGTGTTTTTCGGCCCACATGTTGCGGGGGTTGAGGATTTCCGGCGGAACGTGAGGGCAACTGGTGGGAATGCTGAGCCCGAAGGCAGGCTCGACGGCGTAGTCGGCCTGGGCGAGGGCGCCGTTGAGGATGGCATCGACGATGGCGCGGGTGATCTTGAGGCTCATGCGCTTACCGACCCCGAATCCACCGCCGCTCCAGCCGGTGTTAACGAGCCAGCACTGGGCGTTGTGCTCGCGGAGGCGGTTACCGAGCATCTCCGCATAGAGGCCGGGAGCGAGTGGCAGGAATGGAGAACCAAAGCAAGCGGAAAACTCGGGGACCGGCTCGCTGCCGAGGCCGGCTTCAGTGCCGGCGAGCTTGGCGGTGTAGCCGGAGAGGAAGTGGTACATGGCCTGGCTGGGGTTGAGCCGGGCGACGGGCGGCAGCACGCCGAAGGCGTCCGCGGCCAGAAAGAGGACGTTACGGGGATGGCCGCCGACGCCGGGAATCATGGCGTTGGCTATGTTTTCGATGGGGTAGGCGGCGCGGGTGTTCTCGGTGTAGCGCACGTCGGTGTAGTCGGGGATGCCGGTGTTCTTGTCGATGACGACATTCTCAAGCACGGAGCCGAAGCGGATGGCATGGAAGATCTGCGGTTCTTTTTCTTCGGTGAGGTCGATGCACTTGGCATAGCAGCCGCCCTCGAAGTTGAAGACGCCGTCGACGCTCCAGCCGTGTTCGTCATCGCCAATGAGGCGACGCGCGGGGTCGGCGGAGAGCGTGGTCTTTCCGGTTCCCGAAAGGCCAAAGAAGAGCGCGGTATCACCGTCGGCGCCGACGTTGGCCGAGCAGTGCATGGGAAGGACATTCTGCCCGGGCAACAGGTAGTTCATGACGCCGAAGATGGACTTCTTCATTTCGCCGGCGTATTTGGTGCCGCCGATGAGGACGATGCGGTCGGTGAAGTCGGTGAGGATGAAGGTACTGGATTTGGTGTGATCCCGCCGGGGATCGGCGTCAAACTCAGGTGCGGCGATGACGGTGAACCGCGGGGAATAATTCTCCAGTTCCGGCTGCGTGGGGCGCACGAAGAGCTGCTTGACGAAGAGTGCGTGCCAGGCATATTCGCAGACGAAGCGCACGGGGAGCTGGTAGTTGGGATCTGCGCCGGACTGGAGATCCATGACGTAGAGGTCGCGCTCGGCCATGTGGGCGATGACGCGATCAAGCAGTGCGCGGAAGTGCTCGCGCGGGAAGGGCTGATTGACCTTGCCCCAGCAGACCTTGCCGTGGGTGGAGTCGTCGTCAACGATGAACTTGTCACGGGGCGAGCGGCCGGTGCGGGCGCCGGTGCGGGCCACCACTGCTCCGCTGGCGGCCAGCGAGGCCTCACCGCGCGCGATGGCGGTTTCCACCAGGTGCGGGGTGGAAAGATTGCGGTGGACGTGTGGACCTTCAATCAACTTTGTGAGATCGCGGGTGACCGTGATCGCTCCCATGCAGAATGGCTCCTTTGAACGGCGAACCGTGTATTGTGCCATCCGGCGATGCAGTATGGCAAAGCGCTGCGCGGGATTTTGCAAAAGAAAAATGCGCCCGAAGAGGGCGCATTGGATGAGCCTGGCCGCTTCCGCGGGCCTGTTTGTATTGGCTCAGGCAGGTAGCTGCGGCTCGTCGATATCCGGAACCAGCGTGGGCAGCTTGCTGGTGTGGCCGGCTTCGCGCAGCACGGTTTCCACATTGGCCAGAACTTCTTCCATGGTCATGGTGTACATTTCGCGTCCGCTGTCGTAGCCAGACTCAATGATCTGCTTGAGATAGAGGCCGGCGGCCTGCGCGGCAAGCTGGTCGGTGATGACCTTGCCGGTACGGTTCCTGTGTTCCACCCAGGCGGAACAGGGCATGGCAATCCACACGGGACGGCCGCTTACGTCAAAGCGGACATCCACGGCGTCTGCGTGGCGGGTAGCGATGGCGACGATGTTGGCCCTCCAGCGGCAGTGGAGAGTTTCCTGTGTCCAGCGGTCAGTGACGGAAAAGTTCTCGTACATGGCTGCTATCAGCGTAAATGGGCCGGGGCTTTGTCATCAAATGGGCGAGCGGAGTGCCGCGCGGAGGCGCTGATTTTGATCCTCGGCGGGCAACCTTTTTTTGAGACGCCGGAGATCAAGCGGGGAACCTTGAAAAAAAACAAAAATCGATAAAATTTTGTGCATTCCTGCCTCGGTTTTTGCGTCAAAGAGAAGTGATTCCAATGAGCCGAAGAGGCCGACTTTCTGATAGAGGAAGGGGAAATGAGATGAAGAACCAGGATTCTGCCACCGAGATTTACCGCGAGAAGCTGCTGGAACAGAAAGCCCGGGCCGAGCGCTCGCTTCTATCGACCGTCGCCGAGGGACGAAAGTTTGACACGGACGACATTATCGACCCCGCTGACCAGGCGGTGATGTCCTACCAGCGCGAACTGATGTTCAGCCAGGGCACGAACGAGCGGACGCAACTTTCGCTGATCCGGCTGGCGCTGGATCGGCTCAATGAGGGCACTTACGGCGAGTGTATGTCGTGCGAAGAAGAGATCGGCGCAAAACGGCTGGAAGCGGTTCCGTGGACGCCTTATTGCATCCGCTGCCAGGAAAAGATAGAAAACGGCGAGTTGGACGAGTCAGAACAGGCCGCCTGACGACGGGCATGCGGTTGCTCTGATAAACTTTGATTGATTCAGCAGGAGCATATCGGGGCTTCTTGAGGAGCCCCGATGCGTTTGCCTGCCACCCCGCCTTGAAGGATTTCTGAAGGACTCGTGGACACACAAACACGCCATGCGCTGAAGCACGATCGCTTCGTCGATACGACGAATGCGACCCTTGAGTGGGCCTCGGATAACCGCGGCACTCTGATCCGTTACGGAATCATCGCCCTTGTGGTGATCGTCCTGATTGTTGCCGCGATCTGGACCTACGCAGTGCGCCAGCATAACGCGCAGAACCTGCTGGGCCAGGGGCTTTCGATTTACGAGACGCCGCTGCGCGTGCCCGGCGAGCCTGCCGACGAAGCACAGGGCAGCTATGACACGGCTGCAGCGCGCGCCAAGGCCGCTTATCCATTTCTGGAGAAAGCAGCCAACGAGTATGGATGGCTGCGTCCCGGCGAAGACGCCCGCTACTTTGCGGGGCTGGCCGATATGGACATGGGTAACCAGTCGAAGGCGGAATCGGAGCTGAAGCAAGCGGTAAAGGCGCACGACCGCAACATTTCGGCGCTGGCGCAGATGGCGCTGGCCAGTCTGTATTTACAGATGGATAACACGCAAAAGGCGATTGACATCTACACCAAGCTGATCAAGAATCCCACCATCACGGTTCCGGCGAGCGCCGCGCAACTGCAATTGGCGAGCGTGTATGCAAACAGCAATCCGGACAAGGCGAAGCAGATTTACGCCGAGGTGAAGGATAAGAACAGCAAGACCGCTGCCGGACAGATTGCAGCGGAAGAGCTGCAGAAGCTGAAGTAAGCTGGCAGGGTCAAGCCCTGCTTGCAGAAAGGCTGCGGATTCTTCGATCCGCAGCCTTTTCTGTTACGCATCCCCGGGGAAACGGAGATTGGGGTGACTCACCCCTACCCAGCAGCAGCCAAAACCTCTGGCTGACCGGCATGGATCTTAATTTTGATTTGCGGCACCTGGAGCATGGTCTGGTGGATGAGGCAGCGATGAACGGCACGATGCATGCCCTGGGTTTGCTCTTCGGTGAGCGGGATCGGGCTCTTGACCTGAATCGTGAAGTTGCCGAGGCGGGCTGGGTCACGCAGCTTTTGCGCGTCAACGATGACTTCAACGCCTGTTTCCGCCAGCTTGCGGACGACCAGATACTGCGCGGCGTAAAAGGCGGCGCAGGAGCCCAGCGCGGCGAGGAATATCTCCGGCGGGGTCATTGCGGCGTCTTCCCCACCGACCTCGACGGGCTGGTCGGTTTCGATGACGTGGCCGCGGGCCTGCATGCTGAACTTCATTTTCCCGGTATGAGTAACTTTCACTTCCATCGTGCCCTCACTTTCGCGATTCGCTGTTTCGTGTGACTGCAGTTGTCATGCTTCGCTTTCCTGCTCTTCTCCGCAGGAGGGTGCACCTTGTCCAGCGCGGCCGGCGTGCAGCGACTCCAGCATCTCCATGCAGACCGGGCTTACGTTGCGCAGCCACTGCCGCGGCTCGCTGTCCTGCGGATACTCTTCAAGCGCCAGCCATGCGCGCAGCAGCGTAACGGCAAGGCAGAGCTCGGCGTCAGGACGGCCTGACTCTACGTGGAACATCTGCCAGTAGACGGCGTCGCAGAATTGTTCTGGCGCGTTTTTTGCGGGATATACGCTCCTTTTGCGAGTAGCCACAGTCATTTCCTCGTAGCAACCACCAGCCATGAGTATTCGCCAACGTGCCCCATGGCCTGTGGCTGAAAGCCAGCATTCTCCATCTCGCTCGTGCATTCTTCCACGCTGAGCCGGTGTTCGAGCGGCGGGCCTGCGATGCGTTCGACGTCGGGACGCCAGTCCAGAATGGCGAGCCGGCCGCCGGGCTTGAGAATGCGCACAGCCTCGGCGAGGACGGCCTCGCGGTTGGGAAACTCATGCCATACGTTGGCCATGAAGGCAAGATCGCAGCTGGCTCCGGGCAGCGTGGTGGATTCGGCTTCAGCGTGTACCAACTGGATATTGGTGAAGCCGGAGGTTTCCATTTTGCGGCGGATCCATTCGAGCATCTCGGGCTGCGCATCGATGGCGATAACGCGGCCCCGTTTGCCGGTGCGCCCGGCCATAGGCAGAGCGAAATAGCCGGTACCTGCGCCGATGTCCGCAATGACTTCGCCGGGCGTGATGTTAAGCAGAGCGAGCACCTCTGCCGGGGGCAGCCACTCCAGGCGCGCCGGGTCTTCGAGCTTGTGCGCCTGGGCGGCAGGAAAGCGGCGATCATGCATGCTTGCCAGCCTTGCTGGCGCAGCCGGGCTCAGGCAGCTTGAAGGCGCGCAGTACGACCATCGTGGGGCACCAGTTGGTAAAGGCCGATTGGAAGAGATTAAGTCCTACAAATGCGGTAAGCAGGTACCAGTAGCCGGACACCCAGTGGCCAAGCGCCACGGAAACCAGAATTACGATACCAGCAATCATTCTTAATGCGCGTTCAACCGTCATGACGAGTCTCCTTGTTTTGTTCCGTTGAGTTGAGATCAGTGGGATAACAGATTTCTTCTTTTGGTCCCTTGCGGTTCCGGTTAAGCATGTAATAGATGACCGGAATCGCAGGCCACGAGAGGAAGGTGGAGGCGACGGTTCCGGCAATGAGGGACAACCCGAGTCCCTGGAAGATTGGGTCCGGCAGAATGACCGCGCCACCCACGATGACGCCCGCCGCAGTCAGCAGCACGGGGCGCAGGCGCACGGCACCGGCGTCGATCACGGCTTCCTGCAGCGGCATGCCTTCGGCGATACGCAGCTCGATGAAGTCCACCACAAGGATGGAGTTGCGCACAATAATGCCCGCGCCTGCGATGAAGCCGATCATCGAAGTCGCTGTAAAGAATGCGCCGAGGATGGCGTGCGCGGGCAGAATGCCGACCAGCGTGAGGGGGATGGGCGCCATGATGGCCAGCGGCGTGGTGAAGGACTTGAACCATCCGACGACGAGCACGTAAATGAGCACGAGAACGGCGGCAAAGGCGAGGCCGAGATCGCGGAAGACCTCGATGGTGATCTGCCATTCTCCGTCCCACTTGACGGAGTAGTGCTGCGTGAGCGGCGGCTGCTCGGCGTTGTAGATGGCGAGCTTGTAGCCGTCGGGCGTTTGCAGTTTGTGGAGGGCCTTATCCATTTTGAGGATGGCGTAAACGGGGCTTTCTTCAGCTCCGGCTACGTCGCCGGTGACATAGACAACCGGCTTGAGATTCTTGTGATAGATGTCGGGCTGGAGCGTGGTGTGCTCCACATCAACCAGTTCGCGGAGGGAGACGAGGCTGCCGTCGGAGCCGCGCAGCTTGATGTTTTCCAGTGCGTTCTCTGAGGAGCGGTCCGGCCGCGAAAGCTCGACCATGGTGGGGATGGGCTCGCGCGAAGCGGGCACGTGGAGCAGACCCGCCTCCATGCCGGACGTGGCCATGCGGAGCGTTTCCGCAACCTGCGCGACGCTGATGCCGTGCAGCGCGGCCTTGGCCTGATCGACGTGCATCACGATTTCCGGCTGGGGGTCCTGCATGTACCAGTCGGTATCGACGACGCCGTTGGTGTGCTCGAAGATGTGCTTGATCTTGCGTGCAACGGCGATGCGGCCTTTTTGATCAGGGCCGTAGATCTCTGCGACCAATGTCTGAAGCACGGGCGGGCCGGGCGGAACCTCGGTGACAGCGATGCGCGCACCGTACTGCGCGGCGATCTTGTCGAGGCCGGGGCGAAGCTGCTTGGCGATGTCGTGGCTCTGCTCGCTGCGCTCATCCTGCGGGAGCAGCTTAACGGAGATTTCGGCATCGTTGACCTGCTTGCGGAGATAGTAGTGGCGCACCAGGCCGTTGAAGTTATAGGGCGCGGCCGTGCCGGAGTAAATCTGGTAGTTGAGCACCTGCTTTTGCTCGCCGAGGTATGCGCCGAGCGCCTGGGCGACTCGGGTGGTCTGCTCGAGGGTGGTGCCGTCGGGCATGTTGATGATGACCTCGAACTCGCTCTTGTTGTCAAAGGGCAGCATTTTGACGAGCACGGCCTTGAGCGGCACCAAGGCGGCGGCGGCGAGCAGCAGAAAGACAACGCTGCCGAGAAAGAGCCATCGCCACTTTGCACTGTAAATGAGCGGGTGCATGGCGCGTCGATAGAACTTGATGAACCAGCCTTCCTTTTCCGGCTCGAGGGTGTGCGCGCCGGCAAGATGTTTGC
Organism: Acidobacteriota bacterium; assembly: GCA_021818585.1. Taxonomy (GTDB): domain Bacteria; phylum Acidobacteriota; class Terriglobia; order Terriglobales; family Acidobacteriaceae; genus Acidobacterium. The sequence continues at coordinate 32,453 of JAKATU010000078.1, forward strand.
GACCCAGCAGGCGCTTGGCCGCCCAGGGAGACACGATGAAAGCAACGCCGAGCGAGAAGAGCATGGCAATGGATGCGCCGACCGGAATGGGCCGCATGTAGGGGCCCATGAGCCCGCGCACGAAGGCCATGGGCAGAATGGCCGCAATGACGGTGAAGGTGGCGAGAATGGTGGGGTTGCCGACCTCGTCGACGGCCTCGACCGCGACCTGGTGGAGCGGACGGCGGCAGTTGGCGGGCATGCGGAAGTGCCTCACCATATTTTCGACGACAACTATGGCGTCGTCCACGAGGATGCCTATGCTGAATATGAGCGCGAACAGCGTAACGCGGTTGAGCGTGTAGCCCATGAGGTAAAAGATGGCGAGCGTGAGGGCGAGGGTGACCGGGATGGCCAGCAGCACCACACCGGACTCCCGCCAGCCGAGGAAGAGCGCGATGAGAAATGTAACCGTGATAGTTGCAATAAAGAGATGCTCGAGCAGCGTGTCGGCTTTTTCCTTGGCGGTCTTGCCGTAGTTGCGCGTAGTGGTGACGTGCACATCGTTGGGCAGCTTGACGCCGCGCATCTCCGCAACGCGCTTGAGGACTTCATTCGCGACGATGGTGGCGTTGGCGCCTTTGAGCTTGGCGACGGAGATTGTAACCGCCGGATACTCATGGGCAGCGCCATTAGCCGCACTGCGCACGGTGGTGCCGAAAAGCACGTAGTCATGCGGGTCGGCGGGGCCGTCCTGAATCTTGTCTGCCACGTCACGCAGGTACACGGGCCTGCCGTTGGCAACGCCGACCACCACGTTGCCGAGATCGTCGGAGTCGCGGAAGAACTGGCCCGCATCGACGCGCACTTCCTGATTGCCATCGGCGAACTGCCCGGCCTGCGTGCGCGCATTGGCGGCCTTGAGTCGTCGCACAACCATGTCGGGCGAGATGCTGAAGGCGGCGAGTCTGGCGCTGCTGAGGATGACACGCATCTCGCGTGGCTGCCCACCGATAACATGCGTCTCAGAGACGTCAGGAATCTCACGGATGGAGTGCTCGATTTCATCGGCCATCTGGCGGAGTTGATAGCCGTTGTAATTTTTACCCCAGAGCGTGAGGGTAAGGATGGGCACATTATCAATGGAGCGGGCCTTGACGATGGGCTGAGAGACGCCCGGAGGCATCATATCCTTGTTGGCGTAGAGCTTGTTGTAGACCTTGACGAGTGCATCCTGCTCAGAGAAGTTGACATCGAAGCGTACGATGACCAGGCTCTGTCCGGGGCTGGAGATGGAGTAAACGTACTTTACGCCGGGGATCTGGTGCATCAGATTTTCCACCGGGTTGGTGACACGCTCTTCCACCTCTTTGGGAGTGGCGCCGGGCATGGCGGTCATCACGTCGAGCATGGGCACGACGATCTGCGGATCCTCTTCACGCGGGATGCTCATGACGGCGATGAAACCGAGGAAGAGCGAGGCCAGCACGAGCAGGGGCGTCAGCCTGGAGTCGAGGAACTGCTGCGCGACCATGCCCGCAAAGCCACGCGGCTTGGATCGCTCCCGCGCTTCGATCTTTTCAGGAAACAGAGTCATCACTGAGCCTCAATCCGTCTTCCCGCGAGATCCCGGTCGCCGGGGTTGTTGACGAGCTGTTCTCCCGCGGCGAGGCCGGAGAGCACTTCCACGTTGCTGCCGTGCGCGTGGCCGAGGGTGACGTAGCGCAGCTGCGCCACGCCGTTTGCGTCGAGCGCGTAAACATAAGACAACGAGCCGCGCTGGATGACTGCCGACTGCGGCGCAAGAATCATGCTTCGGTCAGCGCCGGGAAAGCGCGCAGTAGCGTACATTCCGGCACGCAGGCCGGGCGTTTGCGGCAGATCCAGCTTGAGCAGGAAGCTGCGGCTGGCAGGATCGGCGGCAGGAACAATCTGAGCCACGCGGCCGATGATCGACTGGCTGACGCCATCGACGGTGACGGGCATCTGCATGCCGAGCCGGACGGCGCCAATGAGGGACTCGTCCACGGCGGCGTAGAGTTGTAGCGGACCGTCGCGGTCGACCTGCAGAATGGGCATGCCGGGCGTAGCGAGCGTGCCGGGGTCGGCGGTGCGCGAGGTGACCACACCGGTATAGGGCGAGCGGAGCACGGTGTAACCGAGCTGGGTGCGCGCGGAGGCGACAGCGGCTTTGGCCTCAGATGCCTGCGCATTAAGCGCCCGGACCTGCAACTCGGCGGCCTGGGCGCGCTTCTCGACTGTGTCAAACTCCTGCGGGCTGACGCTGTTCTGCTGCTTCAGCAATTCGTAACGGTGCAAGGTACTCATTGCCAGCGAGGCGTTGGTGGCGGCGGCCTGCTGCTGCATTTCCACGGCCTGCAGAGCGGCGAGGGCGCGGCTGACGCCGGCGGACATGGCGGCGCTGTCCAGCCGGACGAGCACCTGGCCGGCGCGGACATGGTCACCAGCGTTGACCAGCACCTGAGTGATGGTGGCGGGAACCTGCGCGGAGATGGTGGCTGTTTCCTTTGCGTGCACGGTGCCGGTGATGGGGATGCCCTGCGCGACCTGAGCTTGGGTGCTTTGCACGAGCGCGGCTTTGGCTACCGGCGGCGTAGCATGCACGGCCGGCCCGGGGCGGGTGCATCCGGCCAGCAGAAGCGGCACGGCAGACAGAATTAAGAGCATCGTTCGGTTCATTGCAAAGCCTCCGCGGCGGCGGGCGTAAGGTTGCCCGTCGCGTACATCAGTTGGGTGTAGGTCACCGTGTTGCCGTAGACGGCGCGCCAGTAGTCGTTCTGACTGCGGCGCTGGGCATCTTCGGCGCGCAGAAGATCGGTCATGGTGGCGAGTCCGGCGTGATAGCGATTGCGCAGGATGCGCAGGCTCTCAGCAGCCTGGGCCATGGCGGCCTGGGCTGTTTTTACCTGCAGTCCGGCGGTGCGGTGCGCAGTCCAGGCCTGCTCCACGGCGAGGCGAATGGCCTGCTCGCCGGCACGCTGCCGGGCCTCTGCCTCTTGCTGCTTCGCTTTGGCTGCCAGCAGGCGCGCGCGCTTCCCGAGGGGCAGAATATCGAGCTTAAGCTGCACTCCCGCGACCCAGTTGTTGCCTCCGTTGCCGGCAAAGGTGTCGCGATCGGTCTCCCAGTTGCCGTAGGCGTCTATCCGCGGCAGGAAGTCTCTGCGCGCGGCGGAAACCAGCTCGCGCTGGGCGGCATTTTGCTGGCGTAGCGCCTTGAGGTCGGGGCGCGTCTTCACGGCCTGGTCGATGTCCTGCGTGAGGTCTGTAGCCGGGTAGGCGCGCGGCGGAATGGGCGCGAGGTGGCGGCGGGGCGTTGCATTGACGCCCATGGCGGCTTCGAGACCAGCCCAAGCGGTGTCCACGTCACCCTGGGCGGCGATGGTGTCCTGCTCGCGCTCAGAGAGATTGACTTGCGCGGCGAGAAGGTCGGATTCGACGGCGAGGCCCGCTTTGACACGAACTTGCGCGTCATGCAGCAGCGCATCCGCAGTTCCTTGCTCGTACCGGGCTACGGTGAGGCGGCGCTGCGCATAGAGCACCGACTGGTAAGCCTCGACCACGCGGAGCACGATCTGCTGGTTGACGTCATCACTCATGGAAGCGGCGCCGGCGCTGACATCTTTTGCGCTGCGGATGCGCTTTTCGCGGCCGAGCCAGTCGAAGAGCATCCACTGGCCGTTGAGGCGCGTGGCGAAGTTGCCGATGGGGGTGGGCTTATTGAGGGCGTTGAGGGCGAAGTCCTGCTGGGTAAAGCGTTGCTGGCGCAGGCGCGTGCCGAAGGCGTAAACGGGGTCGTTGCCGCGCGAAATATCTTCCGTAAAGCCAAGCTGGGGCAGCCATGCGGTCCGGGCCGCATCCACGCCGGCCTGGGCAGCACTTTGCTGCGCCTGGGCCAGCGTAGCGGAGGGATTCCTGCTGAGCGCCGTGCGAATGGCCTGTCGGAGGGTCAGCTCATTCTGCGGCGGTTGCGCGGCTGCCCGCGGCGCCAGAGACAGGGTGGCCAGCAAAAGGGCTACTGCGGCCAGCGCCAGCCACAAGCGCGATTTGAAGATTCTGCTCATCCCAAATTGCCTTTCCGGGAGTTTCCTTTTCCGGGTGTTCACTCGGATAAAGGCACTGAGTGGCGAAGGCGTTACAGTTTTGCAGATTTTTTTGGGGGGGGGCAGGATTTTCAGTGAGTTGAGCGGGATGGTCCGGCTATTGAATCGGGGCGACCTAGCGGCGGGCAAGCATTTCGCCGTTTTTGAGCAGGCGGAGGTACTCTTCGGCGAGCATGCGGCGAAGAGATCGGCCCATTTCGCCCTCCATTGGCATTTTGAGGGCGCGGCTGCGGTCGATGGCCGCCTTGAGGTCGCGGATGAAGGCCAGGCAGGCCGGGCAGGCCTCGATATGGGTCTTCATCTGGTCGCAGGTTTTCGGTTCGAGATGGCCATCCATGTATTCCGAGAGGTTGGCGAAGATTTCAGAGCAGGCGGGACCGCGCCTGGGGCGCGACGGCGTTTTTTCTTTTTGGGGCAGCACCTTTTGCCGGCGGCCGCGTAGTTTCTTGTCCATCTCGTGGCGGAGCAGCAGGCGGGCGCGATGCAGGCGAACGCGCACGGTTCCCGGCTTGAGGCCGAGGACGGCGGCGACTTCGTCGGTGTCAAGCTCCTCCATGTCGTGCAGCACCAGCACCATGCGGTAGGGCGGCGGCAGTTCGAGCACGGCGGCGTGGACCATCTGGTGGTCTTCGTTGTGGAGGGTTTGCTCCTCAGGGCTGTCCGTGGCGGCGGCCAGCAGCTCAGCCAATTCTGCGTCGTTGGGCATGAGGTCTTCAAGCGCGACGGAGCGACGGTAGGAGTGGCGCTTGCGATTGCGTTGGCAGCGGTTGCGAGCCGCGGTGTAGAGCCAGACGGAGAGAGCGCGGGAGTCGTCGATTTTAGCCAGGTGAGGCAAGGAGCTCACGAGCACGTCCTGCATTGTGTCCTCGGCGTCTTCGCGATGGCCGCAGACTTTCATGCTGAAAGAAAATACAGTGCCCTGCAGAAGCTGGATGGCAGCCTGAACGCTGGCAGGGTCTTGCTTCTTGAGCAGAGTCATTGCCTGATTGAGATCGGAACGCATGCGGATTCGGACTCGCTCCCTGGGAGACAGATTGTCTACCAGTTTAGGTTGTATCGGCAAATCAGGCATGATCATTTCACGCAGACGGTTGCGCACGATGGGCAACCGCGTCATTGCGGCTCTGCTTCCAGATTGGCGTTGCTACTGCACAATGCTGTGACGGGCGTCACCCATGCGGCGGGGCACGGGGTCATCGAACGGGAAATTGAGGCTCCGGAATTTTCGATCGCAAGGTGGGATGGACGGACCGGCTGAGAAGCAAAAACAAGGAAACCCGCTCTGAGTGAGCGGGTTTCCTGCAGTTTGTAACTGTCTGGATTACGGTTGTTCGTTGCTGAGCGAGGGCGGAGCATCGGCAGGAGCCGAGCCCCAGGACTTGTTCGGCATGGGGCCGAGATCGAAGCTCAGGTTGCCGCCCTTGCTGATGTTCTGGAACCAGATCCAGTTTTTGGCGTGGGACTGGCCGTTGAGCTTGACGCCCTGAATGTACTCGTTGGCCGTTGGGTTGGGCCCGGACTGGATGGTGAAGGTCTTGCCCGCGTAAGGCTGTTGCAGGTGGATCACGGCCTTGGAGAAGACCGGACTCACCAGCTCGTAGGCCTGGCTCGCGGGATCTACCGAGTAGAAGCCCAACATGCTCATAACGGCCCAGGATGACATCTCGCCGGCGTCGTCGTTGCCGGGGATGCCGTTGGGATCGTCGGTGTAGTTTTCATTGAGGACACGGCGGACGACATGCTGGGTCATCCACGGCTCGCCGGAGAAGTTGAACTCGAAGGGCGCTTCGAGATCAGTTTCGTTGTAGGGGTTGTAGTACTGCGGATACCAGCCGGGCTTTTTGTAGCTGAAAAAATGCGTGAGGCGCTGGTTGAAGGTGTCGCGACCCACGGCGTTGACGACCCATGCGAGATCGGCGGGCGCAAACCACTGGTAGTGCCAGCCCGAGCCCTCGATGAAGCCATCGCCTTTCTTCGGGTCGAAGGGCGTCACCCATTTGCCGTCGGCATTCTTTGGGCGGAACATGCGATCGGCGGGATCGAAGACGTTGCGATAGTAAAGTGCGCGGTCGTAGAGCGTGCGGGCCGCATCATCCTTGTGCAGCGCCCTGGCCAGATCGTAGAGCGAGGCGTAGGCGATGGAGTCTTCCTGAATCTGCGAAACCGAGCCGTAGCCGACCTTGTCATTGGGAACGTAGTGGAGGGTGTTGATCCACTTCATCCCGAGCTGACCTTTGTAGGAACTGCCATTCGGCGGCGCCTGGGTGGCGTCCTTCCACATGCCCTGCCAGCCGGTCCTGATATCGAAGTTATGGATGCCGTCGAGCCATGCAGTGGCCATCACGATGGAGAGCGGGCTGCCGGCCATCACGTTGGTGTACTGATTGACCTGTGGCCAGCGGCCGATCCATCCCCCCTGCTGGTACATGAGCACGATGGACTGTGCAATGTCTGCCATGCGCCGCGGCTCGATCAGGGCGACCAGCGGCATTTCGCTGCGGTAGATATCCCAACCGGAGAAGTTGTCGTAGATATTGTGTCCCGACGCGACGTGATGAATTTTTCCATCGAAGCCAAGATAGCGGCCATCGGCATCGTTGAAGATGCTGGGAATGAGCAGGCTGTGATAGAGCGCAGTGTAGAAGACAGTCTTCTGCCGGGGCGTTCCGCCGGTGACGTCGATGACGCTGAGCGCCTTGTTCCATGCGGCTGTGGCCTGGTGGCGAATCTGCGAGAAGGATTTGCCCACGGCCTCCGCGGCGAGGTTATTTTCAGCGCCTTTCAGGTCTACATAGGAGATGCCGATTTTAACAACGACTGTTTTTGCGTCCGCACTGGCGGGCCAGGAGACGTAGGCGCCGGCTCGCTTCGACTGATCGCCCTGCATCGCTTCACGGCTGTCGGCCGTGACGGCAGCAGGCGCGCCGTCACGGAATCCGGACCATGTGCCGTATTTGGCGAAGGGGTGGCTGAACTGCATGACGAAGTAGACCGTGTAAGGCCGGTTACTGCTACAGAAGGTGAGGTTAGTGACGCTGCCTTCGAGTTCGTTATTGCCGACCACGCGCACCTGGGATGCAACAGAGTGGTTGAGCGTGTGGCTTACGGGCACGAGCAGGTTGGCGGTTTTGCCTGCGGGGAACGTCAGCCGGACTTCACCCGTGCGGTCAGTCGCGGTGAGCGCGGCCTGGATGCCCCAGCGCAGCAGGTTGACCTGGTAATAGCCGGGCGAGGCGTGCTCCTGCTCGTGCGAGTAAGGCGACTCGTACTCCGAGACGTTGGTTTCCACCGGACCGGTGGTCGGCTGGAAGAAGACTTCGCCGTCGTTGGCGCAGCCAACGCCGCTCATGTGCGTCATGCTGAAGCCCTGAATATCCTTGTCGTAGTAGTGGTAGCCGAAGTTGTGTCCTTCGGTATCCGGACTGAGCTGAACCATGCCAAAGGGCATCGACGGTCCTGGGAAGAGATTTTCGCTGTCGCCCGGTCCTGTGCCGGTGCCGATCATGGGATTGACGTAGGAGGCGTTGCCTCCGGGCGTCTGCGCCAAGGTTGTGCCTGCGCTCATGGTGGTGAGCAGCGCGACGCCCAGCGCCATGGCGGCGGCGCGCCAAAGGCGAAGGGGGTGATGGATTGCATGAGCGCGACCGTATGTGCCGCGCAACCGTGAGTGAGGGCCTGTGAACTGCATGGGCATCTCCTTCCCATTTCGACTGACTTTTTGCTATGAATCTCTTCGGCAGTTCTGCACACAGAAGCTGCTGAAACAGGGCAAGGTAACGATATCACATACACTGGAAGGCAGGACAACGAGGCTCTCAAGAAAAGCGCCTATCCGCAGCACCCGGACCCGGTTCGCCACGGTGATGGCCGTCACATCTCCGGCGCGGCGCGGCCTTGATCATCAAAGTTGTTCCCGTAGGCGCCGTTCCTGACAGAGACAGTACGTGCAGGTTTTGAAGACCGGCAGGTTGCCGTTGCGCCTCTTGTTTTCTGAGTCGGATGGAGGGGTACAGACAAGCTGCGTCGGCGGGAAAGATTCCTGCCACGGGTAGAGCGCAAGGCAAAGAAGGTGAAACGTGCAACAGCAATCGAGCGAATATCCGGTGATCATTCAGGGCGGCATGGGAGCCGGTGTATCCAACTGGCGACTGGCGCAGGCCGTATCGCGGCTTGGGCAACTGGGCGTCGTCTCCGGTACGGCGCTCGACCACATCCTGGCGCGCCGACTGCAGGACGGCGACCCCGGCGGTCACATGCTGCGCGGGCTGCAGGCATTTCCCTTCCGCGCGATGGCCGAGCGCATATACAAGGAGTACTACATTCCCGGTGGCAAGGATGCGAAGGCGCCATACCGCGCGAGCACGCTGCACACGAAGGACAATCCGCGCGAGCTGGTGGAGCTGTGCATCGCAGGCAACTTTGTGGAGGTGTACCTGGCGCGCGAGGGGCATGAGAACCCAGTGGGGATCAACTACCTGGAGAAGATTCAACTGGCGCACTTGCCGACGATTTACGGAGCGATGCTGGCCGGGGTGAGTTACGTCCTGATGGGTGCAGGAATTCCGCTGAAGATTCCAGGAGTGCTCGACCGGCTGGCCGAGCATCAGCCGGTGGAATATCCGCTGAGCGTGATGGGCGCGCGCGAGGGCGAAAGCTACCTGATGCACTTTGATCCGGCGGAGTACATGGAGAGTCCGCTGCCGCCGCTCACTCGGCCTAAGTTTCTGGCGATCGTTTCGTCGAACACGCTCGCCGCGACGATGCTGAAAAGGGCCAACGGCAAAGTGGATGGGCTGATCATCGAGATGCCGACGGCCGGCGGTCACAACGCGCCGCCGCGCGGCAAAATGCAGCTTTCCGAAACGGGCGAGCCCATCTACGGTGAACGCGACCAGGTGAATATTGCCAAGCTGACCGAGCTGGGCGTGCCGTTCTGGCTGGCCGGCGGCTATGGGCATCCGGAAAAGCTTGCGGAGGCGCTGGCGCAGGGCGCAACGGGCATTCAGGTGGGCACGGCGTTTGAGTTTGCGGAGGAGTCCGGCCTGCGCGCCGACTACAAGGTGGCGCTGATGACAAAGGCGAAGAATGGCCGCGCGAAGGTGTTTACCGATCCGCTGGCTTCGCCGACGGGCTTTCCGTTCAAGGTGGCGCGGCTGGAAGGCACCTGCTCGGAGCCGGAGTCGTATGCTGCGCGGCCTCGCATTTGTGATGTGGGCGAGCTGCGCGAGGCCTATCGCACGCCGGAGGGTGAAGTGGGCTACCGTTGCGCCGCCGAACCGGAGACGGTGTACGTCTCCAAGGGTGGCGACGCCGCCGAAGCCGAGGGGCGCAAGTGCGTGTGCAATGCGCTGCTGGCGAACATTGGACAGCCGCAGTCGAGAAATGGTGGAAGGGTTGAGCTGGGTCTGGTGACGGCAGGCGATGAGCTGACCTCGATTGGCCGGTTCCTGCACGAGCAGCAGTCGACGTACACGGCAGCCGACGTGGTTAACGTGTTGCTGCAAGGTGTGCAGAAAGAAGCCGTGCCATAACCAGACATTCGTGCGCCTGCCCGGCACGGCTGCAATTAGACTTGGGTTCATGAATCAAGACTCCTCGCGCGACAACCGCCTGGCTGTAGTCACCGGCACCAGTTCCGGGCTGGGGGCAGCTATTGCGGCAGCCTTGATGCAAGAGGGCTGGAACGTTGTTGGTTTGAGCCGCAGGCCGGTGGACTTTGGCGACCCGCACTACCGACACATTCAGACTGATTTAGCAGATCCAGAGCGGGTTCGCGAGGTTGCCGATCGCAATATCGTGCCCTTGATTGCAAGCCATCCCTGGCGGCGTATCGCGCTGGTGAACAATGCGGCCTCCGCCGGCCATCTGCGTTCCGTTGAGGAAGCAGATCCATCGAACCTGATGCGAAACTTGTGCCTGAACGCCGTTGCGCCCATCGTTCTGATGGGAGTTTTCGTGCGCGTTGTACCTCCGGCGACATTACTGCGGATCGTCAATATTTCTTCGGGCGTGGCGACTCATCCCTACCCTGGCAGTGTCGACTACGGCAGCAGCAAAGCGGCGCTGCGGCATGCGGGGAGAATCCTCGCCGCAGAACTGACCTCAGAGCAGCGGCCTGGAGGGCCACAGAAGAATGCGTGCATCCTGAGCTATGCACCGGGGGTGGTCGAGACTCCGATGCAGGACCAGCTTCGCGACCTCGGCGGTCCATGGAACCAGATGTTTGTAGATTTCAGGGATAAAGGTTTGCTTCAGCCAGCCGAATTGCCAGCGCGGGAGGTGGTGAGCTTTCTTTCCGGGGACTCAACCGAGCCATTTGAGGAACGCCGCTTCGGCGATACCCGGCAAACATAAGGATGACTCACTTCGAAGCTGACCTCAGCTTGCATCGATGAAGCCCTCATCAGACCGGTATCCGTCCGATATAGCTGTCGTGCCATTATTGAGACTCGTCAGCGCTTCAGCAATTGCCCACCGCGCTCTTCGGCTTGCTGCTGCGATGCGAATGCCGGAAGCAGCCATTTGCGATATGCGGGCAGATAGCCGCGCACTGCGTCAACGTAGAGGCGCTGCATCTCGCTGGTGACGGCACCCACTTCCCCGCCACTGACCGGGCGATGGTCAACACGCACCACGGGCGCAACACCCACGGCAGTGCCTGTAAGAAAGAGCTCGTCACTAAGATAAAGCTCGCTGCGGTCGATGGGACGCTCGACTACGGAAAGGCCGAGCTGATGCCACGCCAATTCCATGACGGAGGCTCGCGTGATGCCTTCGAGAATGTTTTCTGTAACCGAGGGCGTGATGAGCTGGCCTTTGCGCACCATGAAGAGATTGCAGGTAGCGCCTTCAGCGACGTGGCCGCTCTCGTTGAGCAGCAGCGCTTCATCAAAGCCGGCGCGGCGGGCATCGTCGCTGGCGAGCACGCTGTTGACATAGGCTCCGCAGATTTTGCCGCGCGCGGGAATAGCGTTGTCGTTGATTCGCCGCCATGCGCTTACGCCTGCGTGTAGTCCCCTATCCGGCAGATACGCACCAAAGGGCAGCGCCACGAGGGCGAAGGCGTCGTAATCGTCGGTACGTACGCCGACACGCTCGGCGGATTTGTACGCGAGCGGGCGAATGTAGATATCCGTGTGGAAGGCATTTCGCAGGGCGAGTTCAGCGGTGATCTCGCAGAGATGCTCCGCCGATTCCGGCACGTCAATGTGCAGCAGGCCGCAGTTCTGCTTCCAGCGCTCGTAGTGTTCGCGCGGCCTCACGAGGAAAAGCTCCTGCTCAGCGTCATTCCAGTAGCCGCGAATACCTTCGAAGACTCCGGTGCCGTAGTGCAGCGCGTGGGTGAGAATGCCGACGCGCGCTTGACTCAGCGGGAGATACTCGCCGCGGAAATAGACAATGATGTTCTGATCCACTTCAGCCTTCATGGACGGCCTCCTCAACCGGCTCGCGCATGAGTTCGCGGCCGCGCGCGAGTGCCCGTCGATCGAGTTCCAGCCACTTCTCGCTTTTGATCATCTGCCGCAGCGCTGCGTCCACGCTTTGCCACGGAACGGCGCCGGTGCACTCGATCAGCGCGCCGAGCATGATCATGTTTCCGGTGCGGGCATCGCCGAGGTCTTTGGCTATCTGCGTGAAGGGACGTGCCAGCACATTCAGGTCGGTGCGTTTACATTCCCCGGGCATGGCATCGCGGTTGTAGAGTACCCATCCGCCGGGAGGTACGCTCTCATAGAACTTGTGCAGCGACGGCTCATTCATCGCAACCAGCACATCGGGGCGCGTGACGAGCGGCGAGTCAATGGGTTCGCTGGAGATCCGCACATGGCAGTTGGAGGTTCCGGAGCGCATCTCCGGCCCGTAGGACGGCAGCCAGGAGACTTCGAGCCCGGCGTTGAGTCCTGCTTCTGCCAGTATCTCGCCCAGCAGCAAAACGCCCTGGCCTCCGAAGCCGGCCACGCGCACCTGCAGATTCGTGGCGGACTTTGCTACCTGATGCGGCACGATGCGCGCTTGATCGGCGATGCCGAGAACCTTGCGCAGATCTGCTGGAGCGGGCGCGGGAGTTTCGTGCGGTTGCGCGTCTTTGGTACGTTCGCGAATTAGGCCGAGCGGGAAGGTCTTCTCCATGACGTCGTGGACCCAGCGCTGCGACTCGACGGGAGACATTTTCCAGATGGTGGGGCAGGTGGAGAGGATCTCAACGAGGGAGAAGCCGAGGCCGCGCACCTGGTTTTCGATTGCCTTGCGAACGGCGCGGTAGGCTTGTGCGATCTGCTTGTTGTCACCGATGCCGACACGCTCAATGTAGACGGGCGCTTCGAGGGCGCCGAGCAGTTCGCTGACGCGCAGGGGGTAGCCTTCCCTTTCTGCGCTGCGCCCTTCGGGCGTGGTGGTGCTGCGCTGGCCGAGCAGCGTGGTGGGGGCAACCTGTCCGCCGGTCATGCTGTAGATGGCGTTGTTGACAAAGATGACACTGATGTTTTCGCCGCGATTGGCGGCGTGGAGAATCTCTGCCGAGCCGATGGCGGAGAGGTCGCCATCGCCCTGGTAGCTAATGACGATGCTCTGCGATCGGCTGCGCTTGACGGCAGTGGCCACGGCGGGTGCGCGGCCATGCGCCGCCTGCACGTTGCCCACGTCAAAGTAGTAGTAGGCAAAGACCGAGCAGCCTACCGGGCTGATGAGGATGGTGCGGTTCTGGATACCCAGCTCATCGATGGCCTGCGCCACCATTTTGTGAATGATGCCGTGGCCGCAGCCGGGGCAGTAGTGGGTCTGGTGCTGCAGCTCGTCCTTGCGGTCAAAGCGCTCGTAAAAGGCCTCAGGCCGCGAGCGCGCCACTTCATATTGCATTTCCAGATCATCCGACATGGACCACCTCCTCGCTTTGCGCGCTGAGTTGCACCTGTTTTTGCACAAAGGCCAGCACCTCATGGTGCGAAGGAACGTTGCCGCCGACGCGGCTGAGGAACTCGACGGGCCGCGTTCCATTGAGTGCGAGGCGCACGTCTTCGAGCATCTGGCCGTTGCTCATCTCAACCACGACAAAGACCTTGGCGCGCGTGGCGATGCGCACAAAGTCGGCCGTGGGAAATGGGAAGAGTGTGATGGGCCGCAGCACGCCCACGCGCAGTCCGTCGGCACGCGCCTCGGCGGCGACTGCCTTGAGGATGCGGGCCACGATGCCGTAGCCTACCAGCACTACCTCGGCGTCTTCGGTGTAAAGCTCTTCGGCGCGGGTCTCGTGGCGGCGGGCCATCTCATACTTGGCTTCGAGGTGGCGGATGTGCGCCTCCAGTTTGTCGTTGTCGAGAAAGATGGAGCTGATGAGGTTGGTGCGCGTGGCTTCGGTTCCGGCGACGGCCCACCTGGGCAGGGCAGGTTCGGTGACGGCCTGCGGGAACTCGACCGGCTCCATCATTTGCCCGATGAAGCCATCGGCCATGAGCACGACGGGGTTGCGGTAACGGTCGGCGAGATCAAAGGCCAGCACGGTGAGGTCGACCATCTCCTGCACGGAGTGGGGCGCGAGCACCAGTGTGCGATAGTTGCCGTGGCCACCGCCTTTGACTACCTGGTGATAGTCACTCTGCTCGGAGGTGATGTTGCCGAGGCCCGGACCCGCGCGCGTAATGTCGGCAACGACGCAGGGCAGTTCCGCGCCGGCCATGTAGCTGATGCCCTCCTGCATGAGACTGATGCCGGGCCCGCTGGACGCGGTCATGACGCGCACGCCGGCGGCCGATGCGCCATAGAGCATATTGATGGCGGCCACTTCGCTTTCCGCCTGCAGAAAAACTCCGCCGACCTGCGGCATGTATTTTGCGGCGGCTTCCGTAATTTCACTGGCCGGTGTGATGGGGTAGCCGTAAAAACCGCGGCAGCCCGCGAGCACGGCGGCTTTGACGATGGCTTCGTTCCCCTTGATGAGATGTCGGCTCATGATGCGAGTTCTCCCATGTGCTCAGCGATGACCGTGCCGGAAGGCCGCCGCGCAAGGCGCAGGACGGTGATGGCTCCAGGCTCAGGACAGGCCAGGAAGCAGATGCCGCAACCGGTGCAGCCCGCGCCCATATAGGTCGCCGACGGGTAGCCGTAGTGGTTGATGTGCTCGCTGAGGTGCAGAACATCCGTAGGACAGGCTTCCACGCAGAGACCGCAGCCCTTGCATTCTTCCTCGTCGATGCTGATCGAGCCGCGATCCGGCTTGGAATTTCGCTTTTCTGGATTCGTCATGATCCCCTCCTTCATGCGGGTGGAAGCAGAAGCAACTGGGCAGCCTGCGAAAGGCGCACGGCTCCAGGACCCGCAGAAGGTCTCCACTGGAAAACGTTGTAAGGTAGTCCTCATGTCGTGGAACTGACAGTGACGAGCGTCACGCCGGTGGAACGGCTTCTCTTTTTGAGGATTGACAATTTTGCGGGTAAAAGAACTGACGGCTTCTACAAACCCGAGAGAAGCCGCCGGCAATCTTTGCAGTGGGGAGCGAACTCTCTCCGCATTATGCGCCTTCGACGATCCGCAGCGTGACGGGGGATGGTGACGGAAGTGACGAATGGCCGGCATGGACACGAATGATGCCGTGCCGGCCGGGTTGTGTACGAATCCAGACGGCTGCCATGCCGCCGTTTTCTTCCAGATCAAATGGATTTGTACCCAGGATGATTCCGGGGCCTTCGAGCTTGAGCGTGACGGTTCCGCCGGCGAAGGCGCGCGGAGCGCCGTACTTGTCCACGACGCCGAAGGCGAGACGGGTGGAGTCCGAGCCATCGCCGCGCAGTTCCGCGTCATCGGCCATGAACCACAAACGGTCATGAGCAGGGTCGGAGGAGAATGAGCGTGACAACACCATTTTGTCGCCCACGTAGCCGCGGATTTCCAGTTCCGGCTTGTTGTCTCCATCGATCCTGAGGTTGGCAAAAAAGGGTGGATACGCGGTGTTCGGGAAGCTTTCGCGGTCAGGATGCAGGACGGCGTGACGCTTGCCGCCGATGAAAAGCTCGAGCCGCTCGCAGTTGGAGAAGATGGCGGCGCGTTCTCCGGGGCCTTGTGGCGTCTGCTTGCCAAAGTCCCAGTAGAAATCGGGAGCTATGACCGGACGCACGCGCGGATCTACCTGGCTCTGGTAATACGATGCGCCCAGCTTGGGCAGACGGAAGAAGTCTGCGACACCGGAATACTTCATCGCGTGGAAGCCATTCAGAAGACTGGGGTAGTCATACGCACACCACGCCAGCAGGCCGGAGCAGCGCTCATATCCGGCTGCCTTGTCATGCGCCTCGGCGTGAAACAATGCCTGATCCTGCTGGGTCACGGGCGAGCCGTTGCGCCGGTAGCGCAAGTCGAAGCCATGGCCCGCGGCATAATTAAACTGGCCCACGGATTCCGACACAAGATACGGAACCCCCGGCAGCGGCGGAGAAATGCTGACCGTACCGGGCTTCGTCGTCTGGTAGTCGTCAAAGGCAAAGACGTCCTGATGCCACTCGGTCTTCCATGTTTTTCTGGATTGCCCGGTCATCGTCCCTGAGGTTTGTCGCGTGCTGTCGAGCGACAGCGCGATCTCTCGCGTTTTCCTGTACAAGGGTGGGTCGTTGGGAGACTCGTTGATGCGCACGCCCCAGATGATGACGGAGGGATGATTGCGGTCGCGGATGACCATTTCGCGAACGTCGCGCAGCACGAAGTCCTGGAATTTGGGTCCCCCGATGTACTGCCATCCCGGCGTCTCTTCCCAAACCATCAGACCCAACTCATCGCAGGCATCCATGAAGGCCTCAGACTGCGGGTAGTGCGAGCAGCGCACCATGTTGCAGTTGAGCTGTTTGCGCAGCATGATGGCGTCCTGACGCATAGTACGGTTGGAGGCGGCAAAGCCGAAGTAGGGATAGATTTCGTGTCGGTTGAGTCCGAAGAGCCGGAACTTTTTCCCATTGAGAAAGAACCCATCCACCTCGAAGCGCGCCTCGCGGAAGCCGGTGCGGGTTTTGTAGCGGTGCAAAGGCTTGTCGTTGACAAATAGCGTGACTTCCACGTCGTACAGCTCGGGGTTGTCGCAGCCCCACAGGCGAATGTTGCCAAGGTCACGCAGCGTCAAGCTAACCTGCTGCTCAGGGTTCTCGATGCGTAAACGATGGGATGTGCCGGCAATCTCTTTGCCGTTCTTCCAGAGCGTGGCCTGGAGGCGCACATTGGCCGGCAGTTTCCCCGCTGCGTCGAGTTGACAAATGACATCGAGCCTGCGCTGCTCGTTGAGCACTTCGGCGGGCCGGGCGAATACGTCACGGAGATAGATTTCCGGAACAGCGCGCAGGGTGACGGCGCCGTTGATTCCTCCGGGGACGAGGTAATCCATTCCTTTGGGCCCTTTCGGGGACCCAGTCGGCGGCACCTGCAGCCAGCGCGAGTCAACCGCCAGGGAAAGCGTATTTTCGCCTTGCTTCACCAAGCCGGTGACTTCATATTCAAACGGAAGAAAGCCACCCAGATGCTCGGGCAGCGGGTGACCGTTGAGTGTCGGTGAGGTTCCTTCCATGACGCGGTCAAAATGCAGGAAGAGCCGCAGGCCGCGCATATTCTCCGGTACGACAAACCGGCGACGGTATCCCCAGACATGCTCCCATGTCTCCGGATTCCAGTTCTGCCAGGAGAGCGGCGTATCTGCATGCGGCAGCGTGATGGACGCGCCGGCCGCAGGACTGGCGGCGATCGGCAACCGGCCCTCGAAGATCCAATCCTGGTTGAGGGACAGAACATGGTGCGCCGGTCCGCGGAATCGTTCCGAGGGATGTTCCGCTCCCCACGCATGCAGCACAGGAACACTGGTGACGACGGAGCTCGCCGCGCACCCCCACAAAAAACTGCGCCGTGATATCGGCACGGATTCCTTCTCTTTGGCTGACAACGGATCGATACTCCTTTGTGCAGGATATGACTTTACTGTTGATGAAATTCAGTGAAAGAAAAAATGGGCGGATATTCGGTGACTGCCTATCCGCCCGGGAAAATCACTTGGGTCAAGTGATGTCTGGATCGCGTCTCAGGGTGAGTGAATCACGAGCGTGTCGCGAGCCACATTTCCGCGAGAAACGCGTTCTGATGTTGTGGTGGAGCAGATTCTAGAAGCGAATCTTCCCCACCAATTGCATGGCGCGGCCTCCGACTGTCACAGTGCGAATCTGAGCATTGTGCCCCGGGCCGATCGCGGCATCCGGCAGGCCAAAGCTGGGATGGTTGATGACGTTGGTGGCGTTGGCGCTGAGCTGGAAGGTCATTCCATGAACCAATCGGAAGGTCTTGCTCAGAGCAAAGTTCACATTCAGCAGACCTGGGCCTCTCAGTGTGTTTCTTCCTGAATCGCCAAAGGTGGCCGGCCCGGGCGACACAAAGGCATTTACGTTAAACCACTCCGATGGAGACGGATTCGCCAACTGCGGATTGCCCACAACATTCGGATACTGCTGCCCAGCCTGACTGTAACTGGTGTTGTTGGCCATGAAGACAGTAAAAGGATTGCCGCCCTGAGCCACTATCGTCGCCGAGCTCAGCCAGCCGCCTACGACTTCATCCAGCAGATTCTTCCTGTTGAGGAACATGCGGCCTTCGCCGAATGGAAGCTCGTAAACCATCTGCCCCTTGAACATATTCCGAATATCGAAGTTCGACGGACCGTAGCTCGCGCTGGGATCATGAGCGTTCTGGAAGTTGCGGTTGCCAAAGTATCCACCCTGGCCGGAGCTGTCCGACTCATTCAGGAATTTGGACCATGTGTAGTTAAAGTTGAATTCCAGCCCGTTGCTCATCCGCTTCGTAATGGAAGCCTGCAGCGAGTTATAGTTCGAGATACCTAGATTCTGGTATCCGGTGATGCCCTGGTAATTCGGGTAAGGGCGGGCGTTGGTTGAGCCGCTTGCATCGTTGGGAGCCAGCAAGCCCTGCGGGACCTGGTTGAGATCGGTGAAAAACGGCTGATCGGCTCCATGGCTGGCCACATACGCAATCTCGGTCACCATATTTTGACCCATCTGCCTTTGGATGGACAGATTCCACTGATAGAGCTTGGCTGCAGGAGTGTGGTACTGCGTATAGCCCACGCCCTGATGGTTATAGGAGTCAGGCGCAAGAGGCGAGCTGAGATACCGCGAATTGACGCTTGCCCCTGCGGAGCCCTGATAGTTGACGTTGCCGCTCGAACTCAGGAGAACTACCGGAAGCGCTCCGTTGGTGCTGTCGTTCTCTCCACCGCTGGAGCTGAACGCAGCGCCGTTGCCGCCGCCGTAGGTATCCGCCGACCACGGATACGTGTAAAGACCAAAGCCGCCTCGGATGGTCATGTCGCTTACCGGCTGGTAGGAGAAGCCGACGCGCGGCATCAAGACATCCCACAACGGATGCTGCAGGGAGGTGCGCCCATTCGTATGCGTAACGGCATACCACATGGCGCCCGGCGTATTGGTGGCGGGGTTGATGATGGTTGGATCAAAGGCTCTCTGGTTGCCGTGCACCTCATGCCAGCCGGTTTCACCCATCCAGCGGAGACCCAGATTAATGGTGAGGTTCGGACGCATCTTGAAATCGTCGTTCACAAATAACTGCGGCGCCTTCATGCGCGCGCCATACTCCGGCGACACGCCCGCATTCCAGTTGTTCGCATACCCAAGCAGGAAGTCCGCGTAGGATACGCCTGTGGAGTTCGCCGTGCCCTGGGTTGATGCCGTGTAGTCGCCGTTAAAGGTCATGGTGCCTGCGTTGATATTGCCCCAGGCCGTCGAGTCGAGGCGCTCGATCAGGAACTCGCCGCCGAAGTGCAGTACATGCCGACCGTGAATCAATGTGACGACATCCGATGGATCGAAGACGAATTCCTTATAGACCGCGTTGACGCCGGGCTGAAGGGAGTATTCCCCGCTGATGTTGATCGTGGGAAACGCATCCGCCTTGGCGAACTGCCAGCCGAGCTTCTGCGGAAAGCCCTGGCCGAGGCTGTAAGGGACAAAAAAGTCCTCCTCATCGGTGAAGCCCAGACGCGCTTCGTTCATCGCGGAAGCGTTGAGCGTCCATACATCAGAAACCTGCGCGTTGCTGTTCTCAATGGAGGAGGAGAAGCAGTCGATGGGGCAGATACCCTGGTTCAATGTTTGTGCCGGACGATCTCCCCAGAATTCAGATGCAGTGAATCGATTCTTCGGCGTGATGTCGTAGTCGAGCCGCCCAAAGAAGCGCTGTTCGGGCGTGGAACTTGGGACATTGTAGAAATAATTGTCCTGCGGGATCCCGTTCTTGACGGTGCCGGTGATGTTTGGCTCAGGGAAATAAGCCTGAATGGCCTTGGCGACAGAATCAATCAAGTTGGCGGGGATCTTGTTTCCGTTGCCGTATTCCTGTGCAAAGGACTTTCTTGTCACCACGCCATTCGCGCCGATCGTCTGCGTGGTGGGATCGTAGATGGTCGGCATGCCGGTAAAGTCGCCTTGGCGCATGGCGTCACTCGGCACGGAGATAAAGCCATTGGCCGCGCCGCCGTGGTCAACGATGCGGTCGTAATCAAAAAAGAAGAACATGCGGTGTGGAATGATGGGTCCGCCGATATTGCCGCCGAACTCGTTGTAATGGAGTGCCGGAACCTTGGCCTTGACGCCAAAGGAATAAGGAGCGGCGTTCAACGCATTGTTCTGAAAGTACTCATAGGCTTCGCCGTGGAAGCGATTGCCGCCGCCCTTGCTGATGCGGTTGTAAATCATGCCGCCGACGCCATACTGCGCCGAGAACAGGGAGTCGCTGACATCCACCTCGGAGAGCGCATCCAGAATCATGGGCACGGCAATGTTGTTGCTCTGCGGAGAAGAAGTGGTCGCGCCGTCAAGAAGAGTCGTGGAAAACGGCTCGCTGCCATTAGCCGAAACTCCGGAAACGCCGGGGTTCGCCGTGCTGTTGCTTCCTGCCGGCGTACCCGCGGTTCCGGGCAGCAGAGTCAAAAAGCCCTGCCAGTCTGCGCCAAACCCAACCTGAGGCAACTGTTGCAACTGATGCGCGGTAAAAGTTTTAGATTGGGTCGCGCTGGTTGTCTTGAGAAGAGGAGCCTGAGTGGTGACCACAACACGCTGCGTGGCTGCGCCAACCTGCATTCTGGCGTTCAGGCCGAGAGTGCCGACCTGCAGGGTAATGGGTCCGAGCACCAGTTTCTTGAAGCCCGGCATGGAAAACGTCAGCAGGTAGTGGTCCGCCACAATGGCGCCGGTGTCATACAGTCCAGATGCATTGGTTTTATAGGTGCGGGTCACATCCTTTTCAATATCTTTAACCGTTACAACAACTCCAGGTATAACTGCTCCGCTCTGATCGGTAACCGTACCGCGGATATCTCCTGAGTTCGTCGCCTGACCCCACATAGGTATCGCGCTGACGGCAAGAGCGAGCATCACCAGCGTTTTAGTTATTTTGTTCACTGTATTCTCCACAAGAGGGTGATCTATTTTTGTTGTCTATTCTTCGGTTGCTTCAACGCATTGAATCCGGATGGGAATCTGCAATCGATTACATCGAGACTGCGGTAAAAGGCTCCAGTTACTACTGGAGACCCGGTTTGACGGATTAACCTCGTCCGGCCCGGCTGGCTGCTGACCGCAAGCGATGAGCAACCAGCCGAACCACATGAAACCACTCCAGGTAACAACTGCATCCCTGGGGGAGTAGCTATTCTGCTTCACCCAGGCAAAACTTCGTTGCTACCAGGAGAATCGCACTCCCACCTGGCCCGACCTTGGATTATTGGTAATGCTGCTGACTTTTCCAAAAGTGGGGGAACCGATGGTCAGGTCTGGATTCGAGTATTGGTGACGGTTGGTGACGTTGAAGAACTCCGCGCGAAGCGTCACTACATAGCGCCCATGCCGTCCGGCTGCGAACCTCTTGAGAAGGCTCACGTCTTCATTGTTGGAAGCCCAACCATGCCAATGATCGAACGAGGCGGGACTGTTTCCCAGTTGACCGTTTGCCGGATCAGAGAAGATGGAAGTGTCCACGAAATTATTGGAGGGATCGCTGAGGTTGATCGGGTCCAGCTTCTGGAATGTATTTTTGAAGTTGGCGCCCTGGGCCACGTTCGCCCATACGGCGCTCCAGCCGGGATACACGGTGGAAGAGTGCACTGCGCCCAGCGGAGCGCCCGCCTGGAAGTCAACAATGGCGGCGGCGAGCCAGCCACCGAAGAAGAAATTCTCAATTCTGTTGTGGTTGAGATACCGCTGACCATGCCCGAAGGGAAGACGGTAATTGACGAAACCCTTGACTTCCTGTGGAGTATAGCCTGCCTCAGGCGACTGAGCGTAGGTTTGATACAGGTAAGGATCCTGGTATCCCTTCGATGCTGAAAATGTATCCGTAAATGCGTTGTTAGTATCTCCCGTTAACTTGGACAACGTATAACTCATGCTCATGCTCAGACCGTGCGTGTTGCGTGATGTTACCTGCATGACAAATGCGTTGTAACCGGTCTGGCCAAGAGGCGTGTTCACGAAATAGATCTTGCTTCCGATACGTGCTTCCTGCGGGTAGGGGCTGATGGCGTCAAATGCCTCGCCGGTCCAGCCTGGATAGGGATACGGTATGCCCAAAGCCGCAGACTGAGCTGGATTGGTGATGAACGTCTGGACACCGCCCGTGTTGTAAAGCTGGGAATACTGCTGCCAGGTGGGCCAGTTGTACGGATCGAGCGCTCCATCGTGGAGGTTCCTGCCAATATTGCCGATGTAGCTGACGTGGAGAACCCATGTACGCGCAAATTGGTATTGAACGTTCAGATTCCAGTTCTGGGTGCGGCCCATGGTGAGCGTGTTCGGTGAGACAGACACCGGCGAAGCAGGAATAAAGGTACCGTTGTTATCCGCCACGGGCTGCGTCGGCACTCCTGGGTATCCACCGTCCCAGTTGAAGGCATACAAGTTGGTCTGCACAGGCGGATTGACTTGATTCACCGCCTGATAACCGTAAGAGGCGCCGTACGGCACCGCTCCGTAGCTGTTGTTGCCGAGCGGAGCGTAGTAGATACCGTAGTCGCCGCGCAGGACTATGCGATTCGTCAGGGCATAGCTTCCGCCGATGTGCGGGCCGAATTGCTTGAAGTCATTCTGCGTTTCAAAGGTCTGGCTGCCACTGGTCAGATACTGCATGCTGCCGAGATAGGGAGCGAAGTTAGGATTGGCAGCCGAGGTCGTGAAGTTAGACCAGTGTCCGTGGACTTCATGCTCGGCCAGTGGTATATCCCACCGCAAGGCATACTCCAGTGTCAGCTTTGGGGTGATGCGATATGCATCTTCGGCATACAACGCAAACTCTTTCCGCCTTCCATCCTGAAAAATCGGCGTTTGCTTTTGTGCGCTGTAAACGTCCCCAAGCATGAAGTTGGCGAATGAAAATCCCGTATGGGAATCCGCGAATGTTTTGGTTGGATCCTGACCAGTAAGCCGGCTGAAGACGAAGCTCAGGGGACCGCCGCGCTGATCGTTATTGATCCCAAGCGCGCGCGCTTCAAACCCGAAGTGCACCACATGACGGCCATGCACCCAGGTGACGTCGTCGTCGAAGATGCCGTTGTAAGAGACATAGCCCGTGTGGGGCGTGCGGATGCTCCCAATGGTGGCTTCGCCTACACCATTGAAGGCGCCGCCAAAGTTGATGAGTGGAAAGTTCGGCACCGACTGGTAAGCCCCCAGGCCGATTTGCTGCGCCCAGTTTGTGTTTCCAGCGACGGAGGTGAGCGGAATGGATTTGTTCTGGAATGAGTTGAAGGTAAAGGCCGCAACGTTGAGCAGGTTCGGCGTGATGGTCCAAGCATCGTTGACGCGGTAAGCGTTAGAAACCGTCGTCTGCACGCCACCGGAGGCAAGCGGTCCACCATTCTGCGACCCTGCCTGCCAAAGATTGGTGCTATTGGTTAATGCGGCGTTATACCGCGGCCGCAGCACATATATATAAGATGAATTGATGCGGTTGTTCGGGGTCAGATCCCAGCTGTAGTTGAAGCTAAGTTGTGTTTGCGTAAATTCCGGGTCCACCTCGTTCAGCGCAGGGTAGTTGAGCGTGTTTCGTGTGGTGATGGTGGGGGCGTAGTACTTGGTGTATATGGCGGCAATTTTCTGGGACACCTGGCTCAGCATGTTCTGCGGAATGATGTTACCGGGAAAGACGCAGTTGTTGACCGGATTCCAGATAGCTCCTTGGTATATTGGGTTTCCACATTTATCCTTTGCCAAAGCCGCCTTGTTTGTCTGCAATAGGGAGCTGAAATCTCCCTGCAGGAACGCTGCCGTAGGAACCGTGACCCCACCATCCGTGGTAGAAAAGTTGGCCTGGTGATATCTCTCATAGGCTGCATAGAGAAACATGTGCTTGCGCCAGATCGGAAAGCCGCCGCTGACTCCCCAGTCGGAATAGGTGTTGGTGGGCTTGGCATAGGTGGAGTTATAGGAGGCGGCGTTGGCTGGGTCGGTGCTGTCGTAGTAGGAGCGGAAGTAATTGTTCTCCCAGGTGTTCGCGTCCAGTTGCTTGTTGCTGTATATGCCGAAGGCCGAGCCGTGGAAGTGATTGGTCCCCGATTTCAATTCGAAGAGAAACGCGCCACCGCCCGTGCGGCCTGTCGCGGCGCTGATGCCGGAGGTGTCTACCTGGAACTGCTGTACGGCGTCCATGGGCGGCTCCATCGCTCCGATGAAACCCGATTGTCCGGAATCTGCGGAGGTGCCGTTGATGAGCACTTCCTTGGTGTCATTCTGTGAGCCGCCGACCTGGCCCTGATAGTCGGTGCCTGAGACGGTAGGAGTAATGTCAAATGCGAATGCGGTAATGTCACGCCCCTGATAGGCAGTCAGCGGAAGATTCGTAATGTCCTGACTGTTCATATTGGTGCCGAGCTCGGTATTGACCTTGAGCAACGGCGCAGCTGTTACGGTGACGGTCTGCTTTTGCGCGCCCACTTTGAGGGTTACATTCAACTGCGCGCGCTGCTGCACCTGGATCGCGACACCGAGGTGCACAAAGGTGGCGTAGCTTTCTTTCTTGTAAGTGATGTCGTACGTGGCAATCGGCAGGTTCAGTAGATTGTAGATGCCGGCTCCGTTGCTGACCGACGTGTACTTTTGACCGGTTGCAGGATTGAGCGCAACAACGCTTACGCCCGGAATGACGGCTCCGGTGGAGTCAGTGATGGTGCCGGTGATGGTACCGCGATCCACCTGCGCATGCGCCGGCAGCGTAATCAGCATCACACAGAGAACGGCGAGGCAGCCATAGGCAAGAAGCGATGAGCCGTGCAGGAAGGCACGGCGCATCCGCGCAATCACAGATCCGGAATCCGGGAACTTCACGCCTCGAACAGAGGCTTGAACCTGCAGAGGTCTTTCTGTTGCTGAATGATCGATGTTCACTGTTTGCTCCCTAAGAGTGTTTCGCTCGTGCTTTCCACTGATTGATTTTCAGGAGAGGCTCAGTCGTCACCGTTGAATAGACTGAGTGGTTCCGCTCCCATGCGGATCTGGCTATTTATTCTGACAATGCATAGAGCAGTCAGGGGGAACGTATTTGAGGCTGACTGCGGAGCGGCTGATGACAGCGGGTGCATCAAGCGTCAAATGTAAAGCATTACATCATTGCTCAAAAAAGTTATCGCCCAGGCGATTCGGCTGTCAAGCTCTTTCCAGCAACGACACGACTTAGCAGCCTTTCCTTTTGAGAATTCCTCCCCTTTTTCATTCTGCGAATACATTTTTGTCTCCAATCAATGAACTTCCAGAGTTCGACAAGCGCCGTTCATCGATCTGCATGGGTTTTGCATCGCCATGCAGATCGATCGCCTTGCCTGCTATTTCTTCATGGCGGCAGTCGCGTCCGTTCTCTGGAAGCGGACTGCTCCGGCAACTACCGCTCCGTTGGCGCGATTGGTGAGCTTAACGGAAGTTGGGTCATGGAAGACTCCGAGCGAATGCCACTCGCCCTGGCCCTGCTGCTGGTTGACCGGAAAGGACATCGATCCGCCGGAGTAAAAGACTGTGTAGGATGCATCCGTTGCCTGCTTGACTCCGGATCCTGGAATGCCGCCGTAGTAGACAGAGATTTTGTATTGGCCGATGAACGGCGTATCAGACCGGTAGATGACGTAGGCGTTTGCCGGCCCGGGCGCCGCCCAGTAGGCAAAGTGCCCCAGATTGTTTGCGGCATTATCCATGCGCCAGGCACTTCCGGTGAGCTGATAGTGCGATCCGCCGGTGGGAGTGATGAGGGTGTTGGCATGAGACAGCATCCTGAGGTTGGTGGAGTCACGCCCCTGCAGGACGGCGAGGGCGAAGTTTTGACGCCAGTCCGGATAAGACTCGGCCTGCTTGACTTCTTCCTGGATGTGGTTATCGAGAACTGCCTTGAGCTTTGCTGCTTCTTTGGGAATCTGTGAGCATATGCTCCTGGTCTCGTGCCAGTCTGCCTTTTCGTCGAAGCACTGAATCTTGCCGGTTGGAATGGTCTCGATCACTTTGTAGCGTTTGTTGCGGACAGAGTACTGGGGAACGAGGTTGGACTCCTCGGAAAAGAGGTATTTGTTGGGCGGGGTCGTGGTTGTGCCCTCGATGATGGGCTTCAGACTGACGCCGTCCGTTTTTGCGGGTGGCGGCAGGTGATCGAGCGCCATGATCGTGGGAACAATGTCGTAGTTGCTGACCAGGTCATTGAGCCGCTTGCCTGCGGGTACGCCGGGGCCGGCGACAATGAGAGGCACATGCAGATCCGAATTGTAGAGGGAGCGATGGTCTGCGGTGTTGAAGGTCTTTGGATGCGAGTAGAGCAGTTCCCCGTGGTCGGAGGTAAAGATAATGATGGTGTTCTTGTCCAGCCCCATGGACTGAACGGCGTCGAGCAATTTGCCGATGTAGTGGTCTGCATAGAGGATTTTCCCGGCGTATAGCTCTCGCATTCTGCGAATGGCATGAATGTTCTGCAGCTTGGCCAAGCGGTGCAGCTGGGGCGTGTCTCCCAGATTCGGATAGTTATCCGGCGTCTTGAACTTGTCGTAAGCAGCGGGCTCATTGAAGGGGGCATGCGGCTCCATGTAATGGACCCAAAGGAAGAATCGCTGGTGCTGATGCGCCTTGATCCACTGCTCGGCCCAGGCCGTGGTCTTGGGCGCGGTCAGATAGAAGGCGTCGATGTTAGGATGGCCTGCCACCGGCAGTTGATAGCCGGGAAAGAATTTGAAGGAATCCCAACCGCGGTGGACCACGTCCCAGATGGACCAGCAGTTGGCATTGTCAGCCGCGGTTACCATGCCGTACTTCTTCAGCATTTCCGGAATGATGGGCTTGTAGGGCGAAAGCAGCAATCTGGAGGGCACGGCGGGCAGTTTACCGTCGGTGAGTGGGGCGCTGATCCTTGGCCCGCAGCCCTCGTAGGGTGGAAGCGTCATGCCGTGGACGGTGGGAAAGAGTCCGGTCAGGATCACGCCGAAGGACGGAGTCGTCCAGGGTGCGCCCGCATACATCTGAGTGAAGGTTGTTCCTCTGGCAGCCAGTTTCTCCAGATTTGGGGTGTCATCGTAAGGGGAGCCGTACATGTGCATGTAGTTGGCGCTCATCTGGTCGGCGGTTACGAGGATGACATTGTAAGGAGCCGTCTTTACGGGAGCCTGCCCCTGAGCTCGAACGGGCTCGACGAAGCCTGCCATCAGGCAGGCAATTGCGACCACCAGGCTCCCACGAATCATTGAATGAAATCTCTGCATTGCAATATCCCTTTTTCGTTAGCATTTCGCTTTTGCGGCGCTTGCTCCCGGGTATACCGATGAAAGGCGAACAACGGTTTGCAGTTCGTCCGCCTGAGCGCGAGCAAACCCATCACCTGCCGGAAAGAATTTTCCGGAAGTCGTTCGAAATCAGCCTGCACGCATGTCGGTCTTGCTAGATTGCAGCGAATCCTCCGCGCACGAGAGAACAGATTGCAAGTCAATAACTGTCAATGACGGGTTCAGGGTACGAAATTATCGCTATGTGATGCTTTATGAATTATTTACACCATCACCTGGAAGCGTTTGCATTGATTGTTACGAGGGTGTTATGCTCACAGCCGTCTGTATATATCAGGAGCAGGAATGGAATCTGCGGTCGCAAACGAGAAAATCATCGACCAGCTTGCGTCCATTCTCTCTGCCCCTGCGTTTGCCTCCAGCAAGCGCTGTCAGGATTTTCTCCGCTACATCGTGACCGAGGCCATCGAGGGTCGGCGGGAAGAGATCAACGAGCGAAACATCGCGCATCTGGTATTCGGGAAGAGCCAGCGTTTTGAGCCGAGTGAAGATTCGCTTGTCCGGGTGAAAGCGCACGAAGTTCGGCGACGGCTGGCGCAGTATTACCAGGACAATCCCGGCTCCGAGTTAAAAATTGAGCTTCCGCACGGGGGCTACGCTCCTCAGTTTGTGGAGCAGCGTGTGGCGCAGGCGCCCGCACCCGGCGAGTACAATCGGCCACTGCCATCGCCAGCGCCGCGGCCACCGATTAACCGGCGCAAGGCCTTCTGGTATATCGCCGGAACGGCCGCCGCGACTGCAGCGGCTATTCCCCTCTCCTTATATATACGCAGTGGGCATCCGGAGACTCCCCTGGAGCAACTCTGGGCGCCAGTCGGCGAAGCGAAGACACCGCTTCTGATCTCGATCCCGGTTCTTATTTCAAAGACTCCGAACGGGTCGATCGCGGATCGTGTCGGGCTAGGGGTAGCGGCTGCGGTCAGCCAAGCCGCAAACTTTCTGAACGAGCATCATCTGCAGTATCGGCTGCGTTTTGGCTCCGGACTTACCTTCGGCCAGTTGAGGGAGCAACCGAGTTTACTGCTTGGGGGATTCACTTCGACCTGGAGCCAGTGGGCGACCAAGGGCCTACGCTTTTACATGGTGGCTGGGAAAACCTGGCCCGAGTCTTACATCTTCGACTCGAAGACCGGTCAACGCTGGCAGGCAGAAAATCTGCAACCGGATGGCTATGCCTCGGCGGACTATGGCATAGTAGCGAGGGTTTTTGACGCGGTAAGCGGTCAGATTCTTTTTGTCGCGGCCGGCATTACCACCTTCGGCACCGAGGGCGCCGCGTCTGTGCTCTTTGACCCTCATGCGTTTAACGCCGTGGTGAAGGGCGCGCCCAGTGACTGGACATCGAAAAACTTTCAGGCGGTCATCAAGGTCTCCATCTTTGGCACGACTCCTTCAACACCGCAGATTGTTGCCACGCACTTCTGGTAACTGCGGACTCGCCACGAATCGCGATGCAGAGCGGCGATAAAAATGCGCCGGTAAATTCATCGATCTCCCGGACGCAGCTCGCTTAGCCAAACTCGGAGGCACAGCGAAAACTGAGTGGCGCATCAGTCCATGTCGATCTTGCGTACGTTCACTCCGTTCTTTACCTTTCTGAAAAATCCAGCGGGCAGGTCATGCAGTGCAAGAACGGCCACGCCGGATCAATCCTGATCACTCTACCGCATCCGTTGGAGTGCTTTAGTGCGATGAGGGTGGAACGTATTCCTTGGGTAAGGCGGCGCCTTCGCCGAAGAAGAACTGATTCATCTGCTCGACGAGGAATTCCTGTGCCTGGGGTGTCCAGGGCTGCAGGCGGTATTCGTTGAGCAGCATCTTCTGGTGCTCGACCCATTCGAGCCAGGCTTTCCTGGAGACACTGTTGTAGATCTTCTGCCCGAAGTCCGTGTCGAAGGGCGGCTCGTCGAGG
This sequence comes from Acidobacteriota bacterium, assembly GCA_021818585.1. Lineage (GTDB taxonomy): Bacteria > Acidobacteriota > Terriglobia > Terriglobales > Acidobacteriaceae > Acidobacterium. The sequence continues at coordinate 61,308 of JAKATU010000078.1, forward strand.
CCTTCCATTTCCTGCTTGTGACGTACGCAAAATACTGTGTGTGCCATAGTCCTCACTCAAGTCTTATTTTACGACGCGGGTGTGGCAGGTGAAGAGAACTGGCCGGATTATGGACAACGACGTTCTGGTGAGCCGGTTTCGGAAATTCGGACATCGGGATGAGTGGGGTCAGAGTACCCCTGAGGTCCGAACACCCCCAAAAATCATTTCGACCGAAGCTGGATTGCCGTAAGGCGAGCGAACGTAGCGGAAAATCTGCGTTTACCCCTCTCAATATCGAATGAACCATCCCGAACACAATGCCACCAAACAAAAAACGGGGCCGGCAAAACCGGCCCCCAATTGCTTTATAGAGACACATTTTCAGGGGAAAGATCTATCGGATAGTCCCGTTCAAGCCATTCGGGAAAAACGCGCCGCCCGTACCCGCGGCGCCACCGCCATAGACCACCGCCAGCACCTGCGCCGTCGTTCTCGCATAGGTCTGTGCCTGCGCGTCGGGAGTATCCACAATCGTCGCGGCGTTATTCGTCACTCCCACGCCGATGTCGTCATTGTTCGTTCCATCCAGCTTCGCCCGCGTCATGGCAATCGCCTGCGAAGCCGACTGCGCCGAGCTGCCAGCCTGGAATATCCGCGTCCGGATGCCCGCCGCGTGATACGCCTCCACGTTGTGGATGCCCACCGCTTTATCCAGGTAGGTCTTGCTGGAAATCAATCCCGCCGCGCCTTGGTAAGCCGTCACGCCGACATCCTCAAAGATGAACGCGCCCAGCAAAAAATTCGTCTCATTCGCAAACGGATCAAAACTCGTTCCCAGCCCCGCCGCCATGGCCAGCGCATTGAAGCTGTTCAGCAGGTCGATATTCGGCATCGCGACTGCCGCCGTCGCGAGGTTCGACTGCAGAAACTTCACATGGTTCTGCTCATCGAGTGCAATCTCCGTCGCAAAGTCCTGCGTCGACGTGTCCGTAAAGGTCACCATCGGGTTCGACTTGACCGTGACCGTGCCGCCGGCCTGACCGTTGCCGCCCTTGATGGAAATACCGGCAGCCACATCAATCGTCATGCCCGTCGTCGCCAGCGTGTAATACTGCGCTTCCAGAAACTCCAGGTTCAAAGCAAAGTTCAGAATGTCCGCATCTGTCACCGTCGCGGCAAAGGCCGACCTGCTGGTCAGCGCCAGGCCCGCCAGCGCCGCGCCGCCCAGCATCAGCGCCTTGCGCCGCGAGGCACGCCTTTCTTCCATCTCCTGCAACAGCTCTTTCGTCTCGTTGCTTTCCATATTCCATCTCCTTCATGCGTGCCGTTCCAGCACGTCGTCAGTCTTCCCCACGCAAGGAATCCGGACTCGCTCCGAATCCCGCCGACTCGCAAGCCAGCAACGTTAGGAACTCGTGACAGTAATATTTCCGTTTAATCCATTCGGGAAAAATCCACCCTTGCTGATCATTCCCGCATTCGCATTCAGATAAACGATGTGCAGAACCTCGCTCGTCGTGCGATCGTACGAAATCGAGTTCGAGTCCGCGTTCACAATCGTCGTCGCAGACAGCGTCGTCTCCGCGCCGCCGCCGGCAGCCGCCCGCAGCGCCTGAATCTTCACCGCATCGGCAAGCACCGTCCCGCCAATCTGCGCAATCAGCGTTCGAATCTCGCCCGCGTGATACGCCTCAGTGCCCAGAATGCCAGCCGCCGCGGCCAGCACGGAGGTGCTCGAAATCAGCGTCACCGCACCGTGATAAGCCGTCACGCCCACATCCTCAAACAGAAAAGCGCCCAGTAGAAAGTTGTCCTCGCTCGCAAACGGATCAAACGAAGAACCAATCCCCGCAGCCTGTGCCGCCGCATTGAACGCATCTGTAAAGTCGATATCCGGCATGCTCACCGCGGAAGACCCCAGCGCGCTCCGCAGCAGCTCCACGTGCGCCCTCTCGTCCGCTGCAATCTCGTTCGCGTAATACTGAATTGCCGGAGTCGTAAACGTCACCGCCGACCCGCCCGTCACCGTACCCGCGCTCGATCCCGTATCCGTCGCCGACAAACCCGCGCCCGTCGTCGCCCGCAGATAATACTCCGCTTCCAGATATTCAAGGTTCAGCGCAAAGTTCAAAATATCAGTGTCCGTCACCGCACTGGAACCACCGCCGCTTCCACTCCCGCTGCCGCTGCCCGATCCCGACATCGAAGTGGCCATATTACTGCTGCAGCCCGCTATTCCCAGCGCCGCCGCCGCTCCTGCGCTCGCACCAATTCCAGCCAGAAATCCCCGGCGCGATACGCTCCTCTTTACAAGCAGTTCATCGAGCTTCTTCACAATCGACCTCCATTTATCCGTAGCCACAGCGTTGCCGCCATGTTTACGCCCTGAGTACGTCAACCCTCCCTGCACCGGATTGCGAAAAATCTACCTCACCCGCATTTTTATTGACTTTTTTTCGATTTTTACTAATATCAAACTTTTTAACCCTTATCGATTCATCCCATCATCCCCAATCAAACCTTTTTTCTCCACCACGGGACAACTACACACCTCATCCACTGCATCGGCTCCCCTTTCGCGTCTCAATAACAGATACTGTTCTCACAGCGCGACGCCATCATGAAAACTCGCCTCCCAATCGCCGCCACCCTGTTCGCCCTCATCGCATGCGCCGCCGCCGTCGCGCAATCCACCGCCGCACGAGCCGTCACCGCCCAGCTCAAACCCTCCGTGCACGGCCACGTTATCGTTCCTGTCCTCGTTCACGACAAAAAAGGCAACCTCATCCCCAACCTCACCGCAGCCGATTTCACCCTCACCGACAACACCCACCCGCAAACCATCCAGTTCTTCGCGCCAGACACATCCCTCCCGCTCACCCTCGGCCTCGTCACGCAAACCGGCCCCGGCATGGGCGCGCAGCTCCCCGCCATCCACCGCACCAGCGAGCAGTTCCTCACCCAGCTCATGTCAGGCGCGGGCTCGCACGTAAAGGCCTTCGTCATCCAGTTCAATCTCGATGTCGACCTACTCGAAGACCCATCTCCATCGACCGCCAAACTCGACCAGGCCCTCGCCCAGCTCGGCGTCCCGCAGTTCGCCGCGGACACCAACGGCGCCTACACCGCCACCGGCTTCTCCCATCGCAAACAGAAAAAGCGCCCCAGCGGAGCAGCCCTCTACGACGCCATCGACCTCGCATCCTCGCAGGTCCTCAACACCCAGTCCGGACGCAAAGCCCTCATCGTCTTCTCCGACGGTGTCGACCGCGGCAGCAAAACCACCCTCAACGCCGCCATCAACGCTGCGCAAACCGCCGGCGTCGCCGTCTACGCCATCTACTTCAAAGGCGAAGCTCCACCCGAAAAATTCCTCCACAACAACAACCAGCATCGCGGCATCGGCTTTCCCGGCACCTACCCCGGCGGATACCCGGGCAGCTATCCCGGCGGCTACCCCGGCTCAAACCATCCGCCGCCACCCCAGCCCAGCCGCCGCGTCGACGGCGAAAGAATCCTCGCCCAAATCTGCTCCCGCACCGGCGGAGAAATGTTTGACTCCAGCCGCGCCAGCCTCAAAACTCTCCTCGCCCAAATTGCCGACCAGATGAACAACGCCTACATCCTCGCCTACACCCGCACCGCCTCCAAGGACTCAGGCTTCCACCACATCGTCCTCAAACCCAAACAAAAAGATCAGTACGTCCAGATCACCAAAGGCTACTGGCTCCCCCAGAAATAACCCCCAACTTTCACCCCCTCAAAATCCCCGCCGGCCAGCGAGGTCTGCACTCCACCTGCTATGCTCTACTGCTATCAGAAAAGCTTCGTCTCTGAAGCGCTACGCACGACCTACCACAATCCAAGCCGGCATGGAGATTCCTCATGAAAAAGCATCTCGCCCTCGCAATGGCGTTCACCTTTCTAGCGTTCACCTCATCCGCCTTCGCCGCCCTCAAGCCAGGAGATAAGGCTCCCATCTTCTCCGCTCCCGCCTCGCTCGACGGCCACGCCTTCCACTTCTCGCTCAGCAAGGCCCTCAAAAAAGGCCCCGTCGTCGTCTACTTCTACCCCTCGGCCTTCACCGGTGGATGCGACCTCGAAGCCCACACCTTCGCCACCGAAAAGAGCAAGTTCACCGCCGCCGGAGCCACCATCATCGGCGTCTCCCAGGACAGCATCGCCCGCCTCAAGCAGTTCTCCGCCGACCCCAAGTACTGCGCCGGCCAGTTCCCCGTCGCATCCAATCCCAGCGCCAGCATCGGCCGGGAATACGGCGTCACCGTCTACCCTATGATGAAAGGCGCCAAAGACGTCCGCGGCGTAGCCATTCACCACGGCTTCTTCGCACGCACCACTTTCGTCATCAATAAGGAAGGAAAAATCGTCGCCGAATTCTCCTCCCAGGCCGACCACCTCACCCCGCCCGAACACGTCCAGCGAGCACTGGCCATAGTCCGCAAACTAGACCACAAGTAGTCCGACGGATGCCCCATTCATGCGCATCCTCGGCGCATGAGTGGGGTCCAGAAAATCTACCCAGGACAAATGTTGTCATCCCGAGCGAAGCGACCAAAGGGAGCGAAGTCGAGGGACCTGCAGCTTCCTTTCTCCAGACGAGTAACGACGGGGATGCCATACATCCCGGCAATTTGGCGATGAGTCGGGTCAGACTCCACGTTCGCAAGCCTGCCGGCACTGCGCGTGGTTCTCGTTTGAAAGAGACTGCGGCTGGAGCGCGGACTGCCGGAGAGAATCGTCATCGATCATGGGACGGAATTCACTCCGAAGGTGCGGGACCAATGGGCTTGCGAGAACAAGGCGACGCTGCATTTCATCACGCCCGGTCGTCCGATGGAGAACGGCTACATCGAATCGTTCCACGGCAAGTTCCGCGAGGAGCGCCGGAACGGACACCGGTTCCTGACGCTGGACGATGCCCGGGAGACCATTGAAACTGGCGGCTCGATTACAACCAGGTACGCCCTCACAGCTCGCTCGGATATCTGACCCCGGAGGAATTTCGCATGGGCCATGCAGATGTGGAAACCGCTACGCGCTTCCCACATTTGCACAGCCCCGACTGCAGCGGGACGATCTCGCTGCTAAACTCAACCGCGAGCACTCTCACTTAGCTGGACTAAACGATGGGGGGCAGCTCAGCGTCGTTATCGGTTCCGGAAGCCGAATATCCATCCCCATCGGGCAGCGAGCTGTAGGTCCCTTCCACGCCGCCATTGTACGAGGTCTGCACCCGCTCTGTCACCGCCCAGTCCTGAAACTGGAAGTGAGCCGCGCCAGACTCATAAAACTCCACCGGACTCATTCCCCAATACACCTGCCCCTGTATCTGGCTGCCCGTGCTACCGTCCCAGATGGAAACGCGCTGGCCGTGGGGAGATTGGCGTTCAGGCAGGCCAGCACCGCGCAAGTCAAATTGCTTCTATCCCCACTCAAGCAATAAAGAAGCTTGAGTGGGCCACCTGCGGAGCCGGGATGCGGGGAGTGTTCATGGGGGAGCCCGCCTCAAAAACAGCTTGCACCCCTGCAAATTCGTCGTCAAGCGCCGGGATGCTGGAAGCCTTTGTCTATCAGTGCGTTTACACATTGGGCGCTGTAAGGCGCTCTGCGCGTTTACGTGCGTAAACGCATTGGCATGATGTCGGATGCGCGAATCAGCAAACTACTGATTCAAAGTGCGTTCACGTCACCCGACGGAAATTTCAAGCCGGTTTACCGGCGGCAACCCATTTGGGGGTGACGTGTCGCTCCGTACTGCCGCTGCGCAGCAGCGCTCACAATATTGGCACCTCAGATGCCACTTAGTAGGAGCCAGTTTAGCCGATGATACGGAGACACACTGCAACACTGATCAGCCCGATGATCGTCAATGAAAAAGCTGCCAACGCATAGATGTGCAACCAACCGCTCGGGTACGAGTGCCGGTATTCACTGAAGATCCGGAGCGTCTTAGGGAACGTAAAACCAAAATAGGAGATAAGGTTCCCATCCTGCCTCTTACGGTTGATCTCACCGATCATCATGGTGAGGAACATATTCGCCGAGAACAGCCCGGTCATAGCGAGGCAGAACGAGATGATGCCAGTGATGACTCGCGCGCTCATTTGCATAACACTTGCCTCGCCTCGTAGATCAGATCGTCCAGAGGAGTGAACGCCCAGAAATTGCCTAGCTGAGCCGGATTGGAATAGTTTGTGGCTGTTACCCCACCCGAAAAACCACCCAGCAGTCCTCCGCCAAGGCTGATGCCCATCGCCTTTACCTGACCATTGGGTGCAAGCCCCGAAATGCCGCCCGTTAACCCTCCACTTGAGGATGCCGCAAAGCCGCCCAACCCAGCCCCGCCATTTACGCCGGTAAAGCCTCCCGAGTAGTTGGAATTTGAGTCGTTTAGTCCGTAGACAAAGCCCGTGTAGATCGACCCCGATGCGCCGCCATTCCAGCCCACTTGAACTCCACCGAATCCGAATGCGCTTACCTGGCCAGAATTGTAATTAAGTACAATCTCACCCCCGCCACCAACACTGCCTACTCCTCCAACCCCGCCTGAAACGCCCTCTGTCCTGCCAGAAGGTATGACACTGCACACTGTGTTCAGGATCGTGTTAATTGGGGCATCAACAAACTCGTAACTAATTGGTATTAGGGGGCCTATGATCGGTGCATCATAGCTCGGGGCGAATCCAAACCCAATAACGGTTGCTCCATAGTTGAATGTATAGCTTAGAGCATTGTCGGCATAGAGCGTCCCACCCTCACAAATGTATGCATTTCCATATTGATCGTATTGAATTGAATCATCTCCTTCGCAGCTACCCCCAGCCGAAGTGTTATCTTTTGTACTTTGAAGACCCCACGGGTCCACATAGCCCAACGGGCTATTCATCACATAGGAATAGCGGTTGAAACTTTGGGGGTTGTCGATGTTGTAGCTGCCGGAGTAAGGATCAGGGCTCATCCAGCGCCCGCTCATATTGGAATACTCCCGGAACATGGCGCGCTCATCGCTGCTGTTGTCCTGATCCAGCATGGCGAAGTGATAGGCGTCGTTATCGGTTCCGGAAGCCGAATATCCATCCCCATAGGGCAGCGAGCTGTAGGTCCCTTCCACGCCGCCATTGTACGAGGTCTGCACCCGCTCTGTCCCCGCCCAGTCCTGAAACTGGAAGTGAGCCGCGCCAGACTCATAAAACTCCACCGGACTCATTCCCCAATACACCTGCCCCTGTATCTGGCTGCCCGTGATACCATCCCAGATGGAAACGCG
>JAKATU010000078.1:68587-69938 GCA_021818585.1 Acidobacteriota bacterium
TTGGGAGATTGGCGTTCAGGCAGGCCAGCACCGCGCAAGTCAAATTGCTTCTATCCCCACTCAAGCAATAAAGAAGCTTGAGTAGGCCACCTGCCGTGGTAATCCCTTTGTCAGGAATCTGCCATTACCGGGAATGTTTCGCTGCTAAAGCTGCGAACTCTACAGCATAAGCTGCCGCCAGCAAACACCAAAATAGAACTTTCTGCCGTTTTCGTGTCTGCTCACTGACACCCCCTCCTTGCATGGTCGTTGCCCAACTCCTGCTCAAGAACAACCAGATGATTGCTCCCACAGGAGGAAAGAGAATCAGATAAATCACACCTTGCCTGGTCATTGAATGCATGTTCCCACCCCATAGGCGAACGTGAGGAAATCAAGGGCGAACTTCGCTTCACCGACGCCTGAGGCGAACTCAGCCGCTGTTGTGCTTACGGTGGATAACGCGGTTTCACCCGAGAGGGTTACCAAACTCTCATCAGCGCCAGTCGCTGCATTGAAAAATCCGCCGACTGCGGCGCCACGGACCATCCCTATCGGACTTATTGCAGCCGGGCCCGATGCACCGACGAGCCCGGCTGGAATGCCCTGGAGGGGGCCTCTGATGTACGCATAGCCTGCTTGAGTCAAAACTTGTTGGCTGGTGGAGCTTGACGAGAAAAAGGCGCTCCCCAAGTTATACAGGCCACTAAATGTGTTGCCACCGAACGCATTGGTGAGAAAACCGCCAATGCCGCCATTGTCGCCTATGCCAAGAGCATGCAGCCCGCCAGCGATACTGTGGTTGCTTGCAAAGGAGGCCGCGCACTGCAAGACACTCGTGCTATTTGTGGCGGACGTACCTGCACCGCCACCACCGCCATGAGGACCACCACCACCACCAGCGTTACCTCCATTTCCTCCGGTTGAAGAACCTATGCATCCGTATAAATGATTGGTCGAGGGATCGAAATAGTCGAAGCAGCCATCTACCGGATCATACACAAAGTCTAAGCCCCACGGGTCCACATAGCCCAACGGGCTATTCATCACATAGGAGTAGCGGTTGAAACTCTGGGGGTTGTCGATGTTGTAGCTGCCGGAGTAAGGATCAGGGCTCATCCAGCGCCCGCTCATATTGGAGTACTCCCGGAACATGGCGTGCTCATCGCTGCTGTTGTCCTGATCCAGCATGGCGAAGTGATAGGCGTCGTTATCGGTTCCGGAAGCCGAATATCCATCCCCATAGGGCAGCGAGCTGAAGGTTCCTTCCACGCCGCCATTGTACGAGGTCTGCACCCGCTCTGTCCCCTCCCAGTCCTGGAACTGGAAGTGAGCCGCGCCAGACTCATAAAACTCCACCGGACTCATTCCC
>JAKATU010000012.1 GCA_021818585.1 Acidobacteriota bacterium
CAGCGTGGCGCAGACGCAACCATCGATCCAGGACCAGGCGATTGCGACGATGCCGCGCCTGCCGGTGACCACGGTGGCATCACTGCTGGGGACGGAATGGATGCTGCATCAACGGGTGGCTTACACCTATGGGTTATTGACCAATCTGCAACCCTATCTTGGAGTGAAGTAGAGATGCCGAACGGGCTGCCATGGGCGTGGGCGACGTACCTCTCGGCACTCGTGCCGGTGCTGGTGCGCGTGAGCGGACTGATGGTGTTTGCGCAGGTATTTTCCTCCGATTTGAACGGCGTGGCGCTGATGGGCGTGGCGCAGAGCCGGGGATGGAATGTGGCGGGCGAGGCGATGACGCCGAAGTTCGAGCGGCTGAATCCGGCGACGAATATCAAGGAGGTCTTTTCGATCCGGGGGATCTCGCGGACGGCGGGATGGTAGCGGGGATATGGACGGCTTGCGGGAAAACGAATGACGGCTGTCAGCCGGAGGAAAGAGAATGCGATGGCAGGTTTCGAACAGGCGGACCGGTTAAGCCGGAAGGATGGCTGGGGCAAAGGCGCAGGAGAGCCCGCCCAGGGTGGGAGCGCGAAGAGGAGTGAGGAAGGCATGAGCAGAAAGCAGGGTTATCCGGATGAGGCGGTGGAGTTTGAGGAGAACGAGGGACAGGGCAGAGGTGCCGGTTGCGAGCCGCTGACGGTCGAGCAGGAAGAGCAGATGATGGAACATCTGCCGATGGTGCGCTATCTGGCGCGGCGCATTCATGAACGATTGCCGCATCACGTGGATCTGGACGACCTGGTGAGCGCCGGAATGCTGGGTTTGCTGGACGCGATGCGGAAGTTCAATCCGGAGAAGAAGGTGCAGTTCCGCAGCTATGCGCAGTTCCGCATCCGGGGCGCCATTCTGGACAGCCTGCGGACGCTGGACTGGGGACCGCGCGACCTGCGCCGCAAGGGCCGCGCCGTGGAAGAGGCGATGCGGGCCATGACGGCGAAGCTGGGGCGCGCGCCGCAGGAGGCCGAGGTGGCTGGAGCGATGGGGCTTTCGCTGGGCGAGTACCAGCAACTGCTGGGCGAGCTGAAGGGGCTTGAGATCGGGACGCTGCATGCCGAGCGGTCGGAGGAATCGGGTGAAGAGGAGCTGGCCTTTGTGCCTGCGAATCCCGAGGACGATCCGCTCTTCCGTTGCCTGAAGGGAGAGCTGCGGGAGCGGCTGATTCATGCGATTGAGGCGTTGCCGGAGCGGGAGCGGCTGGTGATGACCCTCTACTACTACGAGGAGATGACGATGAAGGAGATCAGCCTGACGCTGGGCGTGGTGGAGTCGCGGGTTTCGCAGATGCGCTCTTCGGCGGTGCTGCATCTGCGCTCGATGCTGGGCGCGCCGCAGTTGAAGGGAGGTGCGCCGGTTCGGGGCAGCCATGGCGGCAAGGCGAGGAAGCCGGGTGCGATACGCCTCGGGAGTCATTGAGGCGCCGGGGAAGGCGCATACGGTTCCGCGGACGGCAACCGGGATTGGCGCCTGTTGAATTTTGCCATTCACGCGGTGGTTTCGAATACGATTCAGCGGCGGCTGACCGTCGAGTGGAAGCGGCAGGGCCGCCACTCGCAGCACTCGTTCGAACGGAACGGGCCCGCATGATGAAGGCGCCGATTGGCGTGGCGCCGTAGCTACCCAGGGCGCGCGTAAGCCCGGCGCCGACGAGATTGTGGCGCTGCCGCGGAATGTTCACCATCTGCTCCGGCGTGTGCTTCCTTGCCTTGCCTATTTCAGGCTTCTTCCATACCAGTTTGTCCCAGATCCACGGGTACAGATTTTGCCGGGCAGAGCAGAGGCTTCCGTGAGAGAATTCCAACCAGATGAGAGAACTCTTATTGAAGTCCTTACGCGTTCCGCCGATATAGGTAACGAGGAGAGTCAGGATGAAAATCGACGAGACACTTTCTGGGTCGAATGGCGTGAATGCGGTGAACCGGGCGCAGATGGTTCCGGAGGTAAGTTCCGCGGCCACGGGCAAGCCGGAGAGCGGCTCGAATCCGGAGGTGGGCGACGATTCCACGCCGCTGAGCGCGGGCGCTAAGCTGGCCAGCCACATGGCGAATGTGAGCGATGTGCGGATGGACAAGGTGACGGGCGTGCAGCAGGCGCTGGCGACCGATACCTACCATGTGGACGCGGGCAAGGTAGCGGACAAGATCATCCTGTCGATTCTGCAAAAGCAGCTTTAGCCGGGCAGTACGGGTTGAGGCCGTTAAGCCGCCCGGAAAACCGGCCCCGGAAAAATCAAAGGATACAGGCAAAAACCTGGAGCGCGCCGGTTCGTCGCGCACGGGAGAGCCTCGCGCGCAAACGGTCGGCGGGCCGGTCAAAGAACTGATCGACGCGGCCAGGGAGGCGCTGGTGACGGGGCGTTCGCGGGAGCTGATTCGGCTGGAGAGATTGCTGGAGATGCAGCTGGCCGCAACGGCGCGAAATCTGCACGTGATGCGCGGGCAGTGGCGGGTGTAGCGGCAGGGATAACCCTGAAACAGAGAGCCAAAACAAGGGGGAGCCTTCGATAGGATCGATCAATACCGGATTCAAGATTGCAACGGCGGCGCAGAATGACATCAACCAGTTGAGCTCGGCGCTGATGCAGGTGTTTTCCGCGCTGGGGAGCAACTCTCTGTTTACCGTGATTCAGGGCTGACCGCGAGAAAGAGGCGCAGGTCGCGGAGATTGTTGCCGGTGGACCCGGTGATGATGGTGTCTCCAATGGCGGTGAAGAGCGGGCAGGCGTCGTAGGAGTTGAGGTGGGCTTCTGGATCGAAGCCGTGGTGGCGCGCGCGAGCGATGGTGGTGGTATCGACGGCGGCTCCGGCCGCGGGGCTGTTGCCGTCCAGGCCGTCCGACCCGGCGCTGAAGGCGAGCAGCGGCTGGTTCTGATAGTGGGCGAGATCGAAGGCGCAGGCTAATGCGAACTGCTGGTTGCGTCCACCGCAGCCGTGCTCGGAGGGTAGTTGCACGGTGAGTTCGCCGGAAGAGATGAGGCAGAGGCGTGGATGCTCGCGGCGGAGTGTGTGGAAGCGCTCGAGCAGGTAACGGGCGGCTTTTTCGTAGTCCCAGTCGTCGCAACTAGTGTCGACCACGACGGTGAAATTGAGGGATTCGGCGAAGGCCTGGGCGGCGCTGACGAAGTCGTGGTTGGAGAGCAGGATTTCAAATTGCGAGTTGCGAAAGGCCGGATTGCCGGGATCGGGCGGCAGCGGGTATTTGCCTTCGTGGAGCTTCTCGAAGTATTCACGGACGCTGGCGGGGAACTGCTCGAGGAGATGAAAGCGGGTGAGGATTTCATCGCACTCGGCGAGCGTGGTGTGGCTGGGCAGCGTGGGGCCGGAGGCGACGGCTTCGCGCTCGCGCATGGGCACGTCGGCGATGACGAGGGAGAGTTTGTCGGATTCGGGCGCGGCGAGGGCGAGGCGTCCGGCCTTGATGGCGGAGTAGAACTTGCGGACGATGTTGACCTCGGTAATGGTGGCGCCGCTGGCGACGAGGGTTTCGTGGAAGGCCGTGGTGTCTTCGAGTGAGAGGCTGGGCTCGATGGGGACTTCAAGCATGGCGGAGCCACCGCCGCTGATGAGGAAAATGACGAGGGTATCTTTTTTGGCTTTGCGGAGCAGGTCGAGGGCTTCGCGGCCTGCGGCGAAGGATTCCTTGTTGGGGAGCGGGTGGCCGCCGGTGAAGTAGTCGAAGTGGCGATGACGGCTGGCCGGCCGCTCGGGGCAGGAGCAGATGCCGCGCACGTCGGTTCCGGGAGGTATGCGGCGCATGAGTGCGTTGAGCATGGAGGCCGAGGCTTTGCCGAAGGCGATGACGAGGACGCGTTTGTATTTGTGGAAGTCGAGGGTGCGTGGTTCTTCGCCGGAGAAGAGATTGTGGGTGAGGACATGGCCGTCAAGGCGCATGTGGCGTCCGAGGGCACGGTCAATGTCGCAGGCTTCGAGCGATTGCTCAAAGATGAAGGCAGCGTTCCGGTGGAGTTGTTCGAGCACGTTCTCTTTCATGGTCGGGCTTCGAGTCCAAAGTGAGTATTGAGCCACGCGAGGATGGCTTGTCGAACGGTATCGAGTTTATCAGCGAAAAAGTGATCGGCTTCAGGAACCCAGACGATTTCTGCGGGTTGTGCGGCCTGTTCGAGCACTTTTTCGAGTTTTTCCCGGGGGGCAAACTGGTCGCGGGTTCCGCTGAGGAAGAGTTTGGGCTGGGCGCAGAAGGAGAGAAAGTCGTAGTGGTAGTCGCGCCCTTCGGCATGTACGGGCAGGCCCAGGCCGATAAGGCCGGGGACGCGTGGGTCACCGCAGCAGACGCGGAGTCCGACGGCGGAGCCGAAGGAGAAGCCTGCGAAGAGGATGGGCTTGTGGAGTTCGTTGTGGAGCCAGTCGAGGGCGGCGCGGACGTCATCCTGCTCGCCGTGCCCGTGGTCGTGTTTGCCTTCACTGAGACCGGTGCCGCGAAAGTTGAAGCGAAGGACGGGAAGGCCGACGGTCTGGAAGGCTTTGGCGGCGTGGTAGACGACCTTGTTGTGCATGGTGCCTCCGCCGAGCGGATGGGGATGGCAGACGAGCGCGGCGTAGGGAGCATTGGGAAGGCCGGCGTTGAGCAGGGCTTCCAGATGGCCTGCGGGGCCGCGGAGTGTGTCTACCGTGCGAATCGACATGGATTCGCTGGAGGGGTTGGAAGGCATTTTCTAAATATTACGCGATACGGTCAGGTATGCTGAAAGCCTATGAGTGCGGAATCGATACGACTGACAAGGCAACTGATTGATATTGAGTCCATCACATACAACGAAGGCGCGGTGGGCGAGTTTCTGGCGGGCTACCTGGCGGAGCGGGGATTCCGGGTGGAGCGGATGCCGGTGGCGCAACCGCCGGAGAGCAAGAGCACGTGCGAGCGGTTCAATGTGTACGGAGCGGCGCAGGAGGCGGCTCCGGTAGTGGTGCTTTCGACGCATATGGATACGGTTCCGCCGTATATCCAGTCGAGTGAGGACGAGGAGTTTATCTACGGGCGAGGGGCGTGCGACGCGAAGGGAATTATCGCTGCGCAGATTGCGGCTGCCGAGAAGCTGCAGGAACTGGGCGTTCCGGTAGGGATGCTGTTTGTGGTGGGCGAGGAGCGCGATTCGGCGGGCGCGAAGGCGGCGAACTTGCATCCAAAGGGCAGCAGGTTTCTGATCAATGGCGAGCCTACGGATAATCGTGTGGCGGTGGCGTCCAAGGGCGCGCTGCGCGCGGTGGTGAAGGCGGCTGGGAAGATGGCGCACTCGGCGTATCCGGAGCTGGGCGACAGCGCGACGCACAAGCTGGTGCGGGCGTTGGACCGGATGCTGGATGTGGAGTTGCCGGTGAATCCTAAAGTGGGGCCGAGCACGCTGAATATTGGCGTGGTGGAAGGCGGGCGCGCGCCGAATGTGATTGCAGACAGGGCCGAGGCGCAGGTGCTGGTGCGGCTGGTGGGCGATGCGACGGCGACGCGCGAGGCGCTCAAGGCAGCGGTGGGTGCGGATGCGCAGGTGGACTTTACGCTGGAGATTCCGTTCAAGGAATTGCGCACGGTGGAAGGTTTGCCGACGATGGTGGCTGCGTTTACGACGGATGTTCCGTGGCTGACGGCGTGGGGCGAGCCGGTGCTGCTGGGGCCGGGATCGATCCATGTGGCGCACACGCCGGATGAGAAGCTGGCGAAGGCCGAGCTGGCGGAGGCGATTGAGCTTTATGTGAAGGTGGCGCAGGTGCTGGTGGCGGGATAGCGTAAACGGAAACCGGCGAACGGCGGATTGCTGTGCTAGACTCCCTACCGTCATGAGGAACCGTCTTTACTCGCTGCCAATTTTGCTGCTGCTTCTGGCTGCTCTTCCATTGGGGACTGCGCAGGCGCAGCAGACGAGCGCACCGCATCTTGCAAAGCGCGGCGCTGCCACCCAGCTGATCGTGAACGGCAAGCCGTTTTTGATTCTTGGCGGAGAGCTGCACAATTCCTCTTCTTCGAGCCTTGTGTACATGAAGACGATCTGGCCAAAGCTGCATGCGATGGGGCTGAACACTGTTTTTACGCCATTGAGCTGGGAGCAGATTGAACCCACGGAGGGCCATTTTGACTTTTCCCTGGTCGATGGCCTCATTCAGCAGGCACGAGAGGCTCATGAGCACATTGTTTTTTTGTGGCTTGCGTCGTGGAAGAACGGCATGTCGAGCTACGCGCCGGTGTGGGTGAAGGAGAATACCAAGCGCTTTCCGAGGGTGATGGAATTTGGCCGTGAGGTGGAGATTCTGAGCCCGCTGGGCAAAGCCACCGAGGAGGCGGATGCGCATGCCTTCGCAACGCTGATGGAGCACATCAAGAAAGTTGACGGCACGGAGCACACAGTATTGATGATGCAGGTTGAAAATGAAGTGGGCGTGCTGGGCGACTCGCGCGATCACTCGCCTGCGGCGGATGCTGCTTTTCATGGTGAAGTGCCTGCGAAGCTTACGGCTTATTTGAAGGCACACCGCGCGACGCTGGATGATTCTCTGCGTGAGCTATGGGACGCCCACGGAGACAGGACCTCGGGGACGTGGACCGAAGTGTTTGGGAATTCGCAGCGCGCCGATGAGATTTTTATGGCCTGGCATTATGCGCGATACATCGAGGCCGTGACAGCCGCGGGCAAGGCCGCATATGACATTCCTATGTATGTGAATGTATGGCTGGAAGGTGAGACTACGCCGCCGGGACAGTATCCTAGCGGCTGCCCGGAGCCTCGGGTGATGGATGTGTGGAAGGCTGCCGGGTCGCATATCGATATCTACGCGCCGGACCTTTATGCATCGGATTTCATTGGCTGGTCGCGACGTTATCATCGCAACGGCAATCCGCTGTTTATGGCGGAGACTCGCGGCCTCGCGGCGGGTGCGGCCAACGTGTTTTACGCATTTGGCCAGGAAGCGGGCATCAGCTTTTCTCCATTTGGGATCGACTCGGAGGCAAGCAAGACCGATCCCATGGCGGAGAGCTATCACATCCTGGGGCAGATTGAACCGCTGCTGCTTGCGCACCAGAGCGCGGGAAATGTTCGCGGTTTTGTGCTGGATGGCGGCCATTCCACGGTTGACTTCACGATGAACGGCTATACGCTGCATGTGAGTCTTGACAGCCTCTTCGGAAGGCAGGCGAAGGCCGGCTTTGGCTTGATCATTGCGCTGGGGAAGAACGAATTTCTTGGGGCTGGTGAGGGATTCATGGTCCGATTTACGCAACGGCCGGAAAGCAATCCGCAGGTTGGTATAGCGTCGGTGTTTACCGGGAAATACGAGAAGGGGCAGTGGATTCCCGGGCGCCGGTTGAACGGGGATGAAGACGATCAGGGGGCGCACTGGCAATTTCCGCCGAACCGGGAAAGGATCGAGCGGGTCACGCTTTACTCTTACGGAAAATGACTCCTTTATGGTTTACAGCGCCCGCTTGATGTAGCGGGGCGCTGAGCCGGTGTGCTGCCGGAGCAGCAACTGGAGCTGTGCGGTGTGATGTTGCACGTGGCGCATGCAGTAGAGCATCAGCTCGGCAAATGTGAACTCCGATGATCCGTAGCGGCAGATGCTTTGCGCTTTTTTTCGGTGAGATTTTCGAGAGTCGAACGGCATTTTTTGCGGCCGTGCCGCAGGTAGGTTTCGAGCTCCTGCCGGGTGTAGGGCCGGTCTGGTAAAAGGCCTTCGGGATCCAGTTCGCGCAGGTCGAAGGGTTGCGGTGGCGTGAAGTCTTTGGCTGCGCCGGAGAGTTGCAGATCGAGAAAGAAGAGGGTGTGGTAGGCGAGATATCAGAAGCCGACCACCCCGTTCGGGTTCCACTGGGGAGGGTTGGAGGGGGCGCTCCAGAGATCGTCGGGGCATGCGTGGATGGCTTGCGCGAGCATATCGATGGAAGCTCCGAATTGATCCCACAGGATTTCGTTCCAGGCGGTTTGCAAGATGGGCTCTCCTTTTATTCTGTGTGCGGCCAGCGGTGAATGACTGCTAGTTTCCTGGGTGTTCAATGTTTCGCTTTGGGGATTGGACTGCCGGAGTTGGCTCTGATCCCCATTCATGCGCGATGCGGCTGCGCATGAATGGGGCAACCGGCGGTTGGTACTGCAGATCTCTTCGGCTGTTCCCCACCCAAGCTGCGCTTGGGTGGGCCACCACAGTTTCGTGTTTGGGTGGATGAAGGTGGTTTGAAGGAAGCGCGCATTTTTGTTTGACATTCTCGGACAAAAACACAACCATATGGTTGTGGATAACCTGGATACGACGTTTGCGGCTTTGTCTGATCCGACCCGGCGGGCGATGGTTGAGCGGCTCAGCCGCGGGCCCGCCTCGGTGCATGGACTGACGGAGCCGTTTGCGCTTTCGCAGCAGATGATTTCAAAGCACATTGCCTGCCTGGTGCGGGCGCGGATTGTGGTGAAGACGAAGCGCGGCCGTGAGAGCATTTGCACGCTGCGACCGGAGGCGATCAAGACGGTCAGCGATTGGGCGTTCCGCTATCGCCGGTTCTGGGAAGAGAGTTTCGACAAGCTGGAAGCAGTGGTGAAGCAAATGAAAGAAGCGGAGGAAAGAGATGGCAAAAAGCATGGTGAATGAAGAAGAGCAGATGATAGTAACGAGAGTGATAGACGCCCCACGTGAGCTGGTTTGGCAAGCGTGGACCGACCCGAACTATGTGAAGCAGTGGTGGGGACCGCATGGATTTACGGCGCCTGTTTGCGAGATGGATTTCCGCGTAGGTGGAAAGTTTCTGTTGTGCATGAAAACGCCGGATGGGCAGGAGTTCTGGAATGGCGGTGAATATCACGAGATTGTTCCCTACGAAAAGATTGTTTCGTCGATGTACTTTGCCGATTCGAAGGGAAACAAGGTTGAGGCTGCGGACGTTGGCATTGAGCATGAGGCCATTGAAGGCGCGTATGACGTGACTCTCTTTGAGGACCTGGGAAACGGCCAGACGCGGCTTACCTTTATTGGCAATGAGACGATGAAGAGCGCGAGCGAGAGCGGCCAGCTTGAGGGCATGGAGCAGATACTGGAAAAGTTTGTCGCCATGGTTGCAGAACTGGCGCAGGCGAAGTAAGAGCAATCGTTACTGATTCTGTTACAAACCAGCACGCCACTCACGGAAAGGATTTGGCCAGGATGGCCTAATTTCTTCCGTGAGTGGCGTGCTGTTGCTGGTCTTACTGTTACTGCTGGTTGAAGGTGCAGGAGTCAGCGGTGAGCGTGGTGGGGCTTACGGTGAGCTTTTGCAGGTTGTTTTTCACCAGCAGGCTGTTGAAGTCGGTGATCCGCGCCTGGTTTTTCGTCCATTCGGCAAGGGTCTTGTTGTAGCTGTTGCAGTCGCTCTTCCAGGTGGCGATCTGCGTCGGTGTGGGGGCCATGTCCATGCCTACCTGCATCATGCTGACCATGGTGTTGAAGTGGTTGTTGATGTCAAGGAAGGACTCCATTGCTTTGGGTCTGGGTCCGCCCTTGATGCGCTGCAGGAAGCGCGCGTGGGGTGAGAGCTGGACGCCGGTGAATTCCCTGAGGGTGGCGTCGAGCTGCTTTGTCTGCGTGGCCACGCTGGATGGCAGCTTGTGCTTCATCTGCTTTTCGAGCTGGTCCTGAATGGCTTTGACTTCGCCGTGTGCCTGGTAGCTTTGCTGCATGCCGCGATAGGCGAGCATGGTGAGGGCGTTCTGGCTGCGCAGTTTGGCCATGAGCGAGGGGCTTTGGCCGACGCGCGGGTCATTTACGACGGTGACATGGCGTGTATAGGTATTGCCGTCCACGGTGAGCCTGACGGTGTAGACACCGGGAATGACCTGTGGGCCGTGCGGGCCGGGACTGGTTTTGCCGGCCACAGTGTTCATCTGATTTTCCATGTCGTGGTCGAAGGCCGGAGGGTTGTTATAGCGGAGATTCCAGTTGACGCGGTTCATGCCCGTGTTGGTGCTGAGCGCGCGTGACTGCGGTGAGGCGAGCCAGTAGCGCGGGAACCACTGCCCATGGAAGGGTTTGGGCAGTTTGCTGGACATGGTGCGAACGAGGTTTCCGTTTGCGTCGAAAACCTGAATCTGGATGGGGCCGGTGGGTTTCCGACTGAGGTAGTAGTCCAGGACCGCGCCGTAGGGCGGGTTGGGGGCGTGCGGCACTTCGACGGAGAAGGGCTGATCCCAGTTGCTGTTTTCGCGGGCGCGAATGGCGTCTTCCGGCTTGTAGAAGTAGACGGACGAGGCGCTGATTTTTTGTGCGTCGGCTGCGATGCGGCGCAGAGGCGTGAAGTCATCGAGCACCCAAAAGCCGCGGCCGTAGGTGGCGATGATGAGGTCGTTCTGATGATCGAAGGTGTGAACATCGAGATCGCGGATGGAGGTGCTGGGCAGATTCTGGCGGAGGGACTGCCAGTGGTCGCCGTTGTCGAAGCTGACATAGACGGTGGTCTCAGTAGCGGCGAAGAGCAGGCCGGGCTGTCTGGGATCGACACGGACTGCGTTGACCCAACTGCCGGTGCGCTGGCCGGAGGGCAGACCCGTGACGATTTTTGTCCAGGTTTTGCCTCCGTCGGTGGTGCGCCAGATGAGGGGTACGTCAGCATTTTCGGTTTTGGGAACGGTCTGGAATCGCTGGCCACCGATGCGGGCAGAGATAAATGCGGTGTCAACATTGTCGCCCGCGACGATGCTGTGGAAGTTGGTGTTGGGCGGCAGGTTCGGGATGTTGGTGACGTTGGTCCAGGTTGCGCCGTAGTCCATGGTTTTGTAGATCTGGCCGTTGGTGCTGGCGGTCCAGATGATGCCGGGCTTCACTTTGGAGATGGAGAAGTCGACGATGGCCGGCGGAGGCTTGTGCATCTTCTTTTTCTTGCCCCTGGCTTTGGCTGCGGGCCTGGTTTTTGGCCTGGGCGGGGTGGCTCCGCAGGCTACCTGGGGATGGCCTTTGGGTATGGTGAGGTCGGGGCTGACGGGCGTCCAGGAGTGTGCGCCGTTGTAGGAGACGAGCAAGCACTGGTAGCCGGCGTAGAGGGCGCTGGGGTCGAAGGCGACGTCAAACTTTTTCTGCAGGTCCTGCGGGGAGTGGTATTTGTGCGCGTTGACGCCGAAGTTGGGCGCGACGTTCTCCCATTGCCCGTTGGCCATGTTGATTTTGACCATGCCGCTGCCGCCTCCGCCGGGGCCGTAGCCGACGGCGTAGAGGATGTTGGGGTGGAGCGGATCGGGTGTGATGTAGCCGAATTCCGAGGCGGGGAGCGGTTTCCAGTCTGTGATGTTGACCTGGCCCCACTGGCCGGTGCTCCTGATCATGACGGCGCCGGTATCCTGCTGCGCGCCGAGGATCCAGTAGGGATACTGATTGGTGGTGGAGACGTGATAGATCTGCGCGATGGGCTGGGTGTACCACAGGCTCCAGGTTTTGCCGTTGTCGAGGGTGACGCTGGCGCCCTGGTCTGCGCCGATGATCATGCGCTTGCCGTTGTTGGGGTCGATCCACATCTCGTGGTAGTCTTCGCCGCCGGGTGCGCCCTTGAAGGCGTGGAAGGTGACGCCGCCATCAGTGGAGCGATAGAGGGCGGTTGCGGCGGTGTAGACGATGTCTGGATTCTGCGAGTCGACCCAGACGCCGGAGCTATAAGCGCCCTGGCCGTTCTGGATGCGGGTGTCTTTGCCGGCCATGTGCTTCCATGTGGCTCCGCCGTCGTCGGAACGGAAGAGGCCGGAGCCATGCTCGATGGCGTTCCCGACGATGTAGAAGCGCTTGCCGTGGGTGTGCATGGCGATGGCTACAGCGACGCGGCCGGGGAAGGGTGGAATGCTGATCTGCTTCCAGGTTTTGCCTTCGTTGGTGGATTTGAAGAGCAGGGGCTTGAGCTTTTTCTTCTTCTTGAGAGGCACGCCGAAGCCGAAGCCGCCGTTGCCCTGGGTGGCGGCGAGCATGACGCTGGGATCGTCATAGGCGAATTCGAGGTCGCGGGTGCCTTTGTAGCCTTTGGGCTTGAGGACGTTGATCCAGGTTTTGCCGCCGTCGGTGGAGCGGTAGACGCCGCCGCCGGAGTGGTGGTCATCACCGAGCGCGGAGACGAGGACGAGGTTGGGGTTGTGCGGATCGACGAGGATTCTGTCGATCTTGACGGTGTCTTCCAGGCCGATGTGCCGCCAGGTTTTTCCGGCATCGGTGGACTTCCACATGCCGTTGCCGAGGCTGCCGCGGATGGGGTCGCCGGTGCCTGCGTAGATGATGTTGGGGTCGGACGGGGCGACCTGGACGGCGCCGATGCTGTCAAAACTGTGGATGTTATCGGTGAGTGGGAACCAGGTGACGCCGGCGCTGGTGGTCTTCCAGATGCCGCCCATGGGCGTGCCCATGTAGTAGACGCCGGGCTGGCCGTTGACGCCGCTGACGGCGGAGATGCGTCCGCCGTGGAATGGCCCTACGTTGCGCCAGCGAAGGCCTGCGTAGAGGCTGGGGTTGACCTGAGCCTGAACTCGCGGAGCGGATGCTGCCATGCCGGCCATAAGCAAAACGCCACAAGCTATCCACGATTTTTTGATCATTGAGAAGAACCTCTCCATGGAAGAGCTGGATTGCGGGGGATATCAAGATGTTAACGACGTAGTATACAGCAGCAGGATATGCCAGGACTGTTGGAGCGCAATCTTGCGTGTAGGCGCGAAGATTGCGATGATTCCGGCATGGAAACGGTGTTTGCGGCAGCGGGCGGTATGGAGGGGATGCGACGCCTTGCCGAGGCGTGGCATCGGCGGGTGTTGGCCGACGAGATTGTGGCGCATGCGTTCAGCCATGGGTTTCACCCCGAGCATACGGAGCGGCTGGCCGCTTACTGGGCCGAGGCGCTGGGTGGTCCGGCGGCGTATTCGGATCGCTACGGCGATGAGACAAGCGTGGTGCGGATGCACAGCGGCAACGGGGAGCATGCGGAGATGGATCGGCGTGCGATTGACTGCTTTGATCTGGCATTGGGGGATGTTGGCATCCCCTGCGATGGGACGCTGGGGCGGGCTTTGCACAATTATTTTGCCTGGGCGACGACGGTGAGCATGGCGCAATATCACCGATCAGCGGAGGATGTGCCGGATGGGATGAGGATTCTGCGGTGGGGCTGGGAGGGGCTTTCGGGGTGAGGGGTGCCTATAGCTGTCCTGCGGATTGGAGCTCGGCGGCGAAGGTGGCTAGCGACATGACGAGTGTGTGCGGCTTGCTGCTGAGCGGGATTGCGCCGTAGCTGGTGTACCAGCGTGCTGCGCGGTCATTTTTGGCGTCGATGATGAGGATGACGCCTCCGACCTGGGTTGCGGCCTGAAGGCAGCGCCTTGCGGCGGCGGCTAGGAGCTGGCCGCCGAGTCCCTGACCTTGGCAGTGGAGGTTGGTGGCGATGCGCGCGAGGCGGAAGCCGGGAACTTCGTGGCGGGCGAGGCCTCGGCGGGCCAGTTCCGGGGTATCTGCATAGGTGAGCGAGGCGGGCGCGAGGCTGTAGAAGCCGAGGATGGTCTTGTTGTCGGCGCTGTCGATGGCGAGGAAGGTTTTGGCGGCACCGGACTCGTGGCTTTGGCGGGCGTAGCGCTGGAGGAAATCGTTCAGGTTGGGGTCGCCGCAATCGAAGGATTTGCGATCGTGCTTTTTGGCGATGGGCTCCTCGTGCCAGATGGGGAGGGTCATTTGCGCTTCCGCGCGGGGCGGGGCAAGGCGGCGATGGCGGCGCGCAGGCGGGCGTTGGGCGCGGGCGGGTGTTCGAGCAAATCGAGGACGGTTTGGCTGTCGCGTGCGGAGAGCGGGATGCGCTCGGATTCTTCAATGACGGCCCGGGCCTCGCGCAGGGCCGGCTGGAGGACGAAGTCGGTGAGGTCAGTGTGGCGCAGGGCGGCGGCGCGGACGAGTGTGGCCTTCTGCTCGGGGCGCAGGCGGAGGTTCATGCGGGGAGTGTCGTCTACTGCTGCTCTGGGCATGTTTTCTTCCTTTGTACTTATTGAAAGCGTACTGGATTGGGTCGGGGTTTGTCTAGGGAACCTCTGAAGAACAGCGAGTTATAGCGATGCGGGGCTGTCGTTGCGCCGTTATCGCACCAACGAAGCAGGTTGAGCGGTGATCCGCGAAGTTATTTTGTCCGGCGAAGGCTCATCTGGCCTCCGCCTGACAGACTACGCCCCGATGGGGGCCGTTCTTGTATAGACCTTGGCGAGCCGTCTGCGGTGCTGGTAGATGTTGGCCAGCGCAAACCCCGCGCACAGCCACTCGTGATTCTTCTTCAAGCCGCGATAGCGCACCTTGGTAAATCCGAACACACGCTTGAGGATGCGGAACGGCCACTCCACCTTGGCTCTGACCTTAGCTTTGGTCCGGTTCCTGCGCTTCTCGTCTTCATTGACTCCAGCCTTGCTCTTCACCCGGCGCGAGGTCATGTCCTGCGCTCCGGGCGCAGCTTGATGAATCGCCTCGGTCTGGCCCTGATATCCGGCATCACCCCTGGCCTGCCCGATAATTTGTGCCAGCGAGATAGTTAGTGTAGCGCAGCTGTTGAAGGGCCTAGTTTTCCTGTACCAAGTCTGATGTTAGTCCGCGGCTGTTTTCGGTTTCAGCCAGTATGCGGCTAGCCGCATACTGGCTGGCGAACTCACTTGG
>JAKATU010000069.1 GCA_021818585.1 Acidobacteriota bacterium
GGGCACAGTCGCTTTCGAAAAGCCTTCTTCCGGCCTCTTTCAGCACCTCCGGCGGTGCGAACTGCTGGTCAGTGGGGAGTGTGCCGGTCCTTCCGAGCGAAGCGACGTAGTCCGCCACCGCCTGGAAATCCGAGGCAGGCAGCATTTCCCACGAGGGCATGGACGATCCGGGAACGCCTTGCTCCAGGGCGCGCCAGATGGAGTCATCTGTAAGGCGAAATCCGGCAAGATCGAAGGCGACCGGCCGCAGAGCGCGACCGCCAATCGACTGGCCATCCGCCTGGACGCCGTGACATCCAGCGCAATTGGCCATGAAGACCGCGCGCCCCTGCTCGCGATCATCCACCGGCGAAGCTACAGGCAGCACGTAGACTGGAGCGGGTTTCGCCGGAGCGAGTTGCGCCGCCGCGCGTCCCAGGGTATTGAGATAGGCGACCAGATCGCGGGCATCCTGCGTGGGTCGATCGGGTGAGCCGTCAAATAGCCAGGGATACGAAGGCATGACCGAATCCGGAACGATGTACCGCGGGTCGTAAAGATGAACCAGTTGCCAATCCGCGGGGCGCTTGCCGGATTCGCGCGCCAGGTCCGGCCCGATGCGCCGGGTGCCCCACATCTGCGGATACTCCTGACGAGTTTCCCATGCATGGGTGGGCTTGCCGAAGCGCCACTCGTCGGCGGCGGTGTACCTGACCTGCAGCGTATGGCAATAGGCGCACCCATCGATGCCATACAGTTTGGCTCCGCGCTGCTCGGAGGGGGTGAGCGCGAGGTGTGCTCCGGCAGGCGTGGTCCTTTCAATGGATTCGTGCAGGTGAATGGCCGGATAGACGCCCAGCATCAGGAATGAGAGGACGAAAAAAACCACTCCCGCGCCAAAGGTGGCTGCGTACGCGGTTGTAAACCGGGAATCGGCTTTGTCGTGGCGGGGCGGATGGTACGCGTCGGAGTTGGGGTCCACTCCCAGGAACCCAGAAGGATTTCTCTCGCCGGTCAGGAAGCTACATGCAAAGACAAGAAAGCCGGACAACAAAATCAAGCCATCGACCGTGCGGAAGACCCAATAGGGCCGGGAAGCGCGCACCGAATCGATCCATGGAAGGTGCCTTTGCCACAGGCTCGCCTGGACAAGCCCCGCCGCGGAAAGATCCAGCACCATGAGGCCGAGTCCGATGAGAAGAAGCCAGTAGGACCACGCCAGCGCGCGACGGCTATGTCGCACTCCCGGCATTCGCTGCCAGATATGGCTCACACCACCCATCGCAGCGAAGGATGCGAATCCAATCATTGCCAGGTGCGAATGGCCGATCACCCAGTCCGTGAAGTGGATGAAGCGGTTGAATGCCATCACCGACTGCACGGAGCCTTGAAGGCTCACGATCAGATACAGCACAATACTCGTCCAAACGTAGCGCAGCGGGACGTCCTGCAGCACTGTTCCCTCGGTCGCAATGGCAATGGAGAGCAGCAGGTTGGTGACCACCAGGATGACATCGATTCCCTGATAAATGGACGCGGCTTCCGAGACGTGCTGCGCCATCATTGGCAGGGAAGAGTACAGGTAATGGTGAATGCCGTTCAGCGGATAGACGAGAAACAGCAGCCAGAATCCAACCATCGAATAAAAGTGGCTGTAGATGGGCTTCCGTGTTACGGCGGAGATCACAAAATACTCCACTGCGACCGCCAGCGGAGTGACGAAGAGTCCGACCGCATCGTGGATCCAAAGACCGCTGAAAGCCGCTCCCATGGCCCCCGGAAGAAGATGGGGGACAATGTTGCCGAGCGGATAGGCGAGAGTCGTAAACGTGATTCCGCCGAGCAGGTACCAGCCTGAAACATAGAGTTCGGAGGCGCCGCATTTCAGAAAGGGAATGCCGAACTGCACAATCATCAGAACGAAACAGGTCTCAATGACCGCCGCGACGACCAGGGGGAACTCTGCCCATTCCAGTGGCTGCAGCACTCCCATCAGCACTAGCGTCCATCCACCCAGCACGGCGACGACGTTGTAGGTGAAGAACATGATCCAACCGAGCCGTTCGCTGGTGACGCGGCGGCGTGTCAGAAAGGGAACTGCGTAGTAGATGAATGCCAGAAATGCATTCCCGAGCCAGGCATAGAGGATGCCCTGCGTGTGGTCGTACCGTAATCGTCCCCAGGTCAGTGCGGCGCGATTCGTAAGGAACTCGGGGACATGAAACTTGATGGATACCGTCAACCCGAAGAGCGCCGATACGAGTAACCCGACGAAGGCCGCGTAGGTATGCGCCCGCACCAGACCGGTTGCTACCGGTATCCGCTGCCGTTCTGCAACTCCAGTCATCAATCGCCGCTCCGCTGGGAATTCGACGGTGTCGAACCATGCCGAGTTTGCGACTGCCGACCGAGGTAACAAATCGCGCCCACAGCCAGGATTGCTCCCAGCAGCAGAAGCAGCACCACAAACAATCCCTGCCTGTGAGAAAAAGGCTCAGAGCCGGGTTTCGCCATCCTCGAAGCACCTCCGTCCGGAGAGGTTAGAAACTCTATCAGTATGAATCTTGCAGGGAAAGATATACGGTCGTTATCGAATGGCTGTCAATCTGTGTCAATATATCATGATCGCTGCTGGACTGCGATTTAATGCAGCAGGCGTTCAATCGACTGAAAACAAAAACATACCTGCGTTTTTGGCAATGTGCGAAAGGTCCTCGCGGGCTTCGTGTTTTTGTTGCCGGAATAAGCTGCGCAAATACGCGATTGCATGGATAGTGGTCACCGAGCATCATCCACAATTTCCGTTTGGGTTGACATCCGACCCAAACGGAG
>JAKATU010000092.1 GCA_021818585.1 Acidobacteriota bacterium
CTCGCCGACAAAGGAGTCGAGAGCGTAGCGGTCTTTGTCATAGAGCACAATCGTCAACGAATACTCCCCAAGCTGTTGCCCATTACCCAGATCCCGCAGGCAGTCGCCCAGATCTTCGATGTCCGCCTGTTTTGACTCATCCACCAGCACATCGCGCGGGTTGGTCTTCGCCGGATCATTGCCGAGCTGCGAGACAAAGGCGGTCTTGGAAATGTTGAAATGCCTGCGCCGCTTGTTGACTTCCTTGCGCGCCAAAGCGGGCGGCAGCGGCATCCATTCCGAAACCGCGATGAAGTTCGCGGGGATCTTTAGCAACGCATCGAGTGCCAGAGGGCGTGTCTCGCCTATCGCCTCCTTCATCGTCAGGATGCGAACGTAGTCGTCGCCGACGCGAAGGTGATCGCGTTCCGGGTCGAGTTGGGAATTGACGATCTGATCGTGAAGGAACTGCGGATGCTTCGGCTCTCCGGCAATTCGCCAGTCATCGTAATTCAAGAGCCGCCGGAAGAAGCGGAACTGGCCTTTCGAGTCCAGCACTTCGATCCGAACAAAGTCAGAGAGCTGGCGCGTGAATGCCTGGACGCACTGTTCCAGTCGAGCAAGGTCACGAGCAATCTGCGACCGCAACAGAACCTTCATGCGGTGGTTCGAGAACTGCGCTTTGAGTTCATCCAGCCCGCCAGCCGGATCATGGAGCAAACGCTGAAGTCCAACGCCGATACCGGTCTTCGAGCGAGCGCCTTCGAGGACAAACGCGTAGTAAATCTCATTCTCGAACAGCCGCTCTGCCCTCTCCTGAAAATGCTCCCGGCGGCGTTTCTGTCCCGTCTGCACGATTTCGTCGTCATAATCGGCAAAGGGGATCTCCGGATGGTTTGTTTTGAATAGGTACTGGTAGACATGGAATCCAGGGCCGAAGTTCTTGAGTGCTGCTTCGAGACGCTTTACTGCGTATTCCTGCTCCCCATAATCGAGACTTTCGTAGTCCACACCTGTCACGCGCAACACCATCCCGAGATCGCCGCTCTTGGTAAGGAAGGCCGTTTCATTCCAGAAACCGTAGAGGTTGATGTGGTCGCCGAAAGCTGCGGCATCTTTCCACGGCTTGATGATCTTGTTCAGCCGCAGCATCATCGCACCTCCACATAAGGACACGAGCGTTTAACCGGGTCGTACCGGGTCTTGTATCGCTCGGATCGGCCGAGAATCTTCAAGAATGCCGGATCGGCATTCGTAACCCAATGGCCGAAGGCAAATCCGGCCAGGAAGACCATCATTCCAGCCAGCAAGCTATTGAAGAGATTGAAGGCCCCCACTGCCGTCACGCAGACCAAGAAAAACAGTGTCCGCTCCACCCCAAGATACGTAAGGGGTTTATGCAGGCTCTTGTAAACCCGGTTCCGTCGGCGGTTTGTTG
This sequence comes from Acidobacteriota bacterium, assembly GCA_021818585.1. Taxonomy (GTDB): domain Bacteria; phylum Acidobacteriota; class Terriglobia; order Terriglobales; family Acidobacteriaceae; genus Acidobacterium. The sequence goes on from JAKATU010000092.1 coordinate 1,418, forward strand.
TGTTCGATTGCATGGCAAATCCCTGTATATCGAGAACTTGGTTGGGAATGATTTCACTCCGGCGTGGCTCTCCGTCAAACTCCCCAAAGCCAGCTCAGTACGTTGGCGGCGAGTACGGCGATGCCCGTTCCAGCCACTACGCCCGCCAGTGTGCGCTTCGCACCGGGCTCTCCGTGAGCGAAACTATAGCCGCCAATCACAATGGCGATCAGGCTGGCCACTCGGGCAATCGTTCCTGTGAAGAGGTTTTGCAGGGCATTGAATCCCGTATCAAACGGCGAGGCGGTTTGGGCAGCCGCCAAGGTCGGGAACAAGACGAGCAGAGAGAAAAGCGTGACGGATTCGCGGATTCGGCGCAGCCACCTGAGCCAACGATGGCAACAGTGCGCGGTAGAAGAGGAAATGGGGTTCATCGGCACCTCCCGCAGCCCATCTCAGGCCGCGTTATGCCGAAAACGTAGACCCGCTTTTAGCGCCGAGTCCAATGAATTCTAGGGAGACCGTTATGCATGATAGGAATAACGACTGTCCAGACTGGGTTAGAAAGCTCCTACACGTCATAGTCCCGGATGGTCTCCGGGGTTCCGACGCCGCCTTTGTATAACGACGCCTTAATGGTTGGAAGATGCGAGAGCGAGCAGGTGAAACTGGTGCCGTCGGTCAACTCAATGTGCAAGTCGGTCCCATCCCCTGTGTCCTTATATATACGGAGCGTCTGGATGGTTTTCCCTGAAAGCTCCGGACATTCGACGTAGTTTTGCTCCATGAACCACAACCTCATGGTTTCTTAGATTCGCATAACCAATGGCTGTGATCACGCGAACTCCGGTGAATATTCCGGCATTATTGTGGATTTCCTTTGGCGGCGGTGGAGCCGCCTATTCGAAGATCTGCCCGTAAACATACCACTCATCGTGTGTAGACTCATAGTGGTCATCGCTCAAGCATGGGAAAGTGGCCTCTCGTTCGGTCAAATCCCGCTTCGGCTCCACGTTACGCAGGTTCCGTGAAGAGCGGGGCTATTCGCAGGAAGAGTTGGCGGAGCGGGCGGATCTGCATCGAAACTACGTCGGTGGTGTGGAGCGCGGCGAGAGGAACATCGGGTTGGAGAATATAGTCAAGTTGGCGAAGGCACTGTCGGTATCGCCGAAGGAACTATTTGCGGATTTTCCGTGATTCCATGCTCAAAGCTTGACGTTCCATCTGTGAGGCGATCATGCCGATACGGGTACTATGGGCCATCTCAAATCATGCTGCATTCATTTTCGGATTCAGTGAAAAAGCTGTGAACCAGCGCGGAAGGGACGCAATCGAACTCATGTTTGGCGCATTTCTTGACCTCTTCTTAATTGCCGTCTAATATTTAGAGTGTAATTAGGGGGGGGAGAGGATCATGGTTGGAGCAACCTTGAAACTTAAGCAAGCCAGCGCCGTACTGAAGGTGCAGCCGAAGGACCTGCAAAACCTTGTTCAATTCGGCGTACTAAAGCCGAAGCGTGTAGAGGGGGCTTATTTGTTTGATGCCAATACCCTCCTCACGGCGAAGGTAGCCCTTTGCCTCAAGGAGTCACTCGGAACTGGAACGAATGTTTTGACCAAACTCGTCGAGGCTTTTCAGGCATCACAGAAGCAGCTAAAGAAAGCCAATTCAGAGTACGTCGTCTTCACCTGTCGTTTTTCCGCAAACGAGGAGCCGATAAAACTCGGCGTCCCCCTCCGTTCCATGGAAGAGCAGATTGAGCAGAACATGGGAAGGGCAGAGTTGTACCGCGATCTTCCTCGTGGGCGGAAGCATCCCGGATGGAAGAAGGAGTTTCTGGCGAGATTGTCAGACGCCGCAAAGGATTTGGGCGACATCTCCGAAGAGGAGATTCTTAAGACCGTTCGCGCGTACAGGCGGGAACGCCGCATTCCGGAGATCACTGTTGACGCCGAAAGCTAAGAGGACAAAGAGGCGTGTCGTCATAGATACGAGCGTCCTGGTCGCAGGCATCTCTGGGTTCCGAGAGCCCTATCGGAAAGGGCGGAATCCGAGCGCCGACCTACTCCACACATGGGCAGAAGAGGACACCTTACTGTGGCTTTACTCCGAAGAAATTCTGGCGGAATATAAGCACGTTTTACGGCGCTTGCGCGTTCGCCCACACGTTATCGGAGCCGTCATCAACCTGATTCGTGAACGGGCGGAGAAGATTGAGGTTCGGATCCATGAGTCCCTATCCCCCGATCCGAACGACGATCCCATTTGCCAGTGCGCGGAAACCGGCGACGCAGATTTTCTCGTCACGTTGAATCTCAAGGATTTCCCGCAAAAAGCACTCACTGCGAAAGTCATCAAACCGGGAGAAATCCTGTGATGATGCAGCCTGCGTGTTATGAGTATCATGCGGGAGGCGGCGGGATCCCCGCCCGTCGTCCGTGTACGATACGTGTACGATCAATCCGGCATTGTGGCACTTTGGTCCGGTTCGTCACTTCATAGAATCTGTAAGTTACAGATTCCATGGCCTGTGGAAAAGCTCGACTCCCGCCGCCTCCACCAGCTTTTTTCATCGTTCCTCGCGCACTGCTTCCATTGGATCAGTGCCCCACGAGATATTCAGCCAGGCTGATCCACGCATGGGTCATTGCCAGTTGCGACGTCACGAACGTTACCGCGACCAAAATACCGTAGCCCACCGCGTACTCTCGTTCGAAACGGCGCGTCATGGCCAGCCTCAACAGCAGCAAGAGCGCGCCCAGCACCGTCACCGGAGCGAACAGTCCCATCCATTGGTGCATACCAAAGGTTGCATTCACCTGCGGAATTCGTGCCAGGGCTCCGGAGATGAGTGAGAGGCCGGCCAGCAGCATCATCGGGCGGTGAATCCGGGGCTGCTTGCGATAGAGCACTCCAATGGAGACAAAGACCGCAAATAGAAAGATCTCCGTCAGCATCACCAGCAGAAACGGCTTGGCGGGCCAGTCGAAAACAGTCGTCTTCTCGATCCACGTCTCACGCCAGGCAACAATCGGCCCGGTTACTGCAATGGCTGTTGCCACCAGGAGCACACTCCAGCCCAGCTTCATGTGTATTCGCCGGTTCTTCGTGGCGATCAGAAGCGACTGCACAAAAAACAAAAGGAACCAGGCGAAGATCGCCGTGCTATGCGCCACGATGGCGACCAGCATCGCGGGCAGGATGGGCGTGTTGTCGGCCAGCCTGCCGTGGAAGATGTAATGCTGGAAGCCGATGACGATGAGAACGAGAAAGATGACCCCGGCAATGGTGTAGAAGAAGCGATCGTGCTTCATATGCAAGCTCCCTTTTTCAGGTTGATAACGGCGCACTCCGGCACCGGGTCTTCAGCCATTTTGGGAGGAGGACGGTGAGTATACGATGAGTCAAACTATGTACGCCACGAAAATATTTCTGGCGAAAAAATCGGCCACACGCGGACACGAGTGGTCTGACCAATAGATAATACTTCCAGCGTTCGATGCAGTTGCTCTTCGCGCCGCCGTCACTCCGTGCGAAACCGGCATCATCGTCTGAGCATAAAACCAAACCACATTCAGGAAAGAAAGAGACAGAGAAAAGCATGCAAAGTTGTGACATCGGCGTGATCGGCCTCGCCGTCATGGGCCAGAACCTCGTCCTCAACATGAACGACCACGGCTACAAGGTCGCCGTCTTCAACCGCACCGTCTCCAAGGTAGATGACTTCCTCGCCAACGAAGCCAAAGGCACCAACATTGCCGGCGGCCACTCCATCGAGGAGTTCCTCGGCCTGCTCAAGCGGCCCCGCCGCGTCATGCTCATGGTCAAGGCCGGCAATACGGTCGACCAGATGATCGAGCACCTGTTGCCGCACCTCGAAGCCGGCGACATCATCATCGACGGCGGCAACTCGCTCTTTACCGACTCCAACCGCCGCGCGAAAGAGCTTGCCGAAAAAGGCATTCTCTTTATCGGCACCGGCGTCTCCGGCGGCGAAGAAGGCGCGCGCTTCGGCCCGTCCATCATGCCCGGCGGCAATCCCGCGGCGTGGCCTCATGTAAAGGAAATCTTTCAGTCCATCGCCGCCAAGGTCGATGACGGCTCGCCCTGCTGCGAGTGGGTCGGCGAAGACGGCGCGGGCCACTACGTCAAGATGGTGCACAACGGCATCGAATACGGCGACATGCAACTGATCGGCGAAGCCTACCATCTGCTCCAGACCGGCCTCGGGCTCAGCGCCGACGAACTCCACGAAGTATTTGCCGAGTGGAACAAGGGCGAACTGGACAGCTTCCTCGTCGAGATCACCAGCTCCATCTTTGCGACCAAAGACGAGGACGGCCAGCCGTTGCTCGACAAGATACTCGACGCCGCCGGCCAGAAGGGAACCGGCAAGTGGACCGCAACCAGCGCGCTCGATCTCGGCATGCCGGTCACCCTCATTGGCGAAGCCGTATTTGCCCGCTGCCTCTCGGCGCTCAAGACCGAGCGCGTTCACGCTTCCAGGGTGCTGAACGGCCCGGGCGCCAAGCCTGTTGTGGCAGACCGGCAGCAGTTCATCGAGGACGTGCGCCGCGCGCTTTACTGCTCCAAGATCATCTCCTACGCGCAGGGTTACATGCTGCTGCGCGAGGCTGCCAGGGAGCACGGCTGGCACCTCAACATGGGCGGCATCGCCCTCATGTGGCGTGGAGGCTGCATTATCCGCAGCCAGTTCCTCGGCCGCATCAAGGAGGCCTACGACCGCAACCCGCAGCTGGAAAACCTGCTGCTGGACAGCTTCTTTGCCGAAGCTCTCAATCACTACCAGGCCTCCTGGCGCAAGGCTCTGGCGCACTCTATTGAGCTCGGCGTGCCCGCGCCGGCTTTCTCGACCGCGCTGGCGTTCTTTGACGGCTACCGCACCGAGCGCCTGCCCGCCAACCTGCTCCAGGCCCAGCGCGACTTCTTTGGCGCGCACACCTACGAGCGCGTTGACCGTCCCCGCGGCGAGTTCTTCCACACCAACTGGACAGGTCGCGGAGGCCGTGTATCCTCTACCACTTACAACGCTTAACCACGCCGGACCTCAAGGCCGTCATCCCATTCGGATGACGGCCTTTTTCTGAAATAAGCCATGGAACAATCGCATGCCCATCGTAAAGTGAGGTCAAATTCCGGCATCTGGCCGCGCCCCTTGCCAGTTTCGCTTCCGGTCCTTATCTTTTCTTCATCGGTTGTCGTGACAGAATTTTTCGATGAAGTATGGAGTTCCCTTGGCTGTAAGACTCAGGCAGGAAGCGCAGGAAGACACTATCAGCGACATCGATCTATTGCACGAAATCGGCAGCCGCATCGCCGCAACGGACCCGCTCCATGTGGTTCTCCAGCGCATCATCGAGCTGGTCAGCGACACCATGCGCTGCGACTCATGTTTCATCTACGTGCTCGACCACAGCCAACTGGTTCTGCGCGCATCGCAAAATCCCCATTCCGACCTCATCGACCAGGTACACATTCCGCTGGGCAAGGGAATCACCGGCTGGGTTGCGACAAACAAGCAGCATGTCGCCATCCCCGCCAACGCCCCGGCAGACCCGCGCTTCGAGCGCTTCGCCAACCTGCCCGAAGACCGGTACGAGGCTTTTCTCTCTGTTCCTATCCTCTGTCGCGGCAAGCTGGTCGGCGTCATCAACATGCAGCATGAGGAGCCGCATCATCACAGCCAGCGCGAAATTCGCCTCATCTCGCTCCTCGGCTACCTCGTCGGCGCAGAGGTGGAACTGGCCCGCATGGAATACGAGAAGATACAGCTCGCCAATCAGCTGGAAACCCGCAAGCTGATGGAGCGCGCCAAGGGCATCCTGCAGCGCGAGCTCGGTGTGGATGAAGAGGCCGCCTATCTTGCGCTGCAAAAGCAGAGCCGGCAGCGCCGCAAGCCACTGCGCGAAATCGCCGAAGCCATCATCCTCATGGAAGACATGCGTCGCGGCAAGAAGCACTAGCCTGGCGTCTTGACTCTCTACTGCTGCTGTTGTTGCTGCTCGAGTTGCTGCATCTGTTGCAACGGCGACGCCTGCGGCAACGGCTCCTGAGCGCGCTCAATGTGAATCGACCAGTCCTCGGGAAGCTGCCAGTTCTGGTCAATGGACGGAGCAGTCTCGTGTTCATGCACCTGTACCGCTACATGAAGCTCTTCCGCGCTGTTTCCCCGGTAGATGCCGCGCGTGGGTGGAACATCCGCATAATCCCTGCCGATGGCCGTGCGAATATGCGATTCGTGTACCAGCAGGTTGTTTGTCGGGTCAAAACTCACCCATCCCAGATGCGGAAGGAATGCTTCCACCCAGGCATGCGAAGCCAGCGGCTCCTGATGCTCCACCTCGCGGCGGTGATGCTGGTATCCGCTCACATACCGGCACGGAATTCCCAGCCCGCGAACGAGCGCGATCATGGTGTGAGCATAGTCCTGACAAACTCCCTTGCGTTGCTCAATTGCCTCGTCAATCAGCGAGTCCACGCGGGTGCTCTCCGGTGCGTAGGAGAAGAAATCATGCAGCCGCGAGTTGATATCACGCAGCAGGCTCAGTGGGTCGTCCCGCCGTACTACCTCCAGTTGGTGCGCAAGCGCCCGCAGCCGGGGCGTGGGCCGCGTAAAGTGGCTGGGCAGCAGCATCTCCCAATAGTCGCCGTGCGAAACCATCTCATCCAGCAACTGCCAGTCCGCCGGGTCAAGCCGGTCCGGTGCTGGAGCAATCGTCTGCATCTCGATGAGTGAGTCCGCGATGATCACCAGCGTCTTGTGGTCCACTGGAATATCGAAGTGATGCACGCTGTTGCCAAGATGGTCGCGATAAGCAAATACCTGGCAGCGCGGGCTCACCGACAAGGCAAAATGCAGGCAGCGCTGGTTCGGGTCCGTTCGCGGATGCATGCGCGTTTCCATCAGCGTCTCGCAGATCGGGTTCGAGTAATGGAAGCGGGTGAGATGGCGTATCGAATAAAATCGCATGTGCCTCCTTACATGGTCAGCGTCGTATCAATCGAATAGCTGATGTAAAGCCGGTAAGTAAGCTCCTGGATCATCCGGCACTGGTTCAGTATCTGTCGCAGGTACACTCCGGCATCCTGCTCGATGATCTCTCCAATCTGCGCAAAGCTGAGCATGGCCCGTAGCCTCCCTGCGCGGCGCGAGAGTTCGTCTGCCCTGGTGCGTCGGCTGTCGTTTTCAATTCCCGCCAGCGCTTCCACAATCGCATTCACGGAGTACCACAGTGAATGAGGAAATTTGCGATTCAGCAGCAGAAATTCCAGTATCCGCTCCGGCGTCAGATCCGCGGTATAAGTGGTGCAGTAACACTCAAAGGCGCCGCAACTGCGCAGCAGGCCCACCCACTCCAGGTACTGCGCCGACTCCTGCAGCAGATCCCGTTGCAGGTAAAGCTCGTGGTAGTACAGTTCCAGCAGCGTGGCCGTCTGCACGGCTCGCTCCATAAACCGCCCCGTGCGGATAAACTGCCAGCCCTCGCCATGCGTCATGGTGGTATCCGTTACGCCCTGAAAAAGATAAATGCCGTCCAGGATGGTTTGCATGGCGTCCGAGAGCATAGGGCGCTGCTGCTTCGTCTGCATGCCGCTCAACCGGTGATAGAGACTGTTCAGCTTCTGCCACTGCTCGCTGCTGATTTCATCCCGCACCTGCCGCGCATTTTCCCTGGCCGCTGCCACGCACGAGGCGATCGACGCCCGATTATTCAAATCGAATGTGAGCGATTCAATCGTCAGGTCACTGTCGCGCTCGTCCACCCCTGCCGGAGCGCTGAAGGCGCGGAGCACCCGTCGCCAGCGTGTTTCGCTGCCCGTGGAAGATCCCTCGAGCATCAGGTTCATGTTCACGTCCAGAATGCGCAGCGTGTTCTCCGCGCGCTCCAGGTAGCGCCCAATCCAATACATGCTGTCGGCCACACGGGAAAGCATCGTTATCCGTCCAGTACCCAGGTGTCTTTGCTGCCGCCACCTTGAGAAGAATTCACAACCAGTGAGCCCTTTTGCAGCGCAACCCGCGTCAGTCCGCCCGGCACAATCTGAATTTGATCGCCGTAAAGAATGTAAGGACGCAGGTCAACGTGACGCGGTTCAATGCGTTCTTCAAACAGGCAGGGCGCGCGGGAAAATGTCAGCGTTGGCTGAGCGATAAAGTTCCTCGGGCTCGCCTCAATTGCCTCCCGGAACTGTGCGCGTTGCTCCGCCGTGCTCTGCGGGCCGACCAGCATCCCGTAACCGCCGGACTCTCCCACCGGCTTGACGACCATCTTTTCAAGATTCGCCAGTACGTGAGCCCGCTGCCTGTCATCGGTGAGCAGGTAGGTCTCCACGTTGTTCAACAGGGGATCTTCCCCCAGGTAATAGCGAATGATCGCAGGCACGTAGGCGTACAGTGCCTTGTCGTCGGCCAGGCCCGTGCCAAATGCATTCGCAATGGATACATTTCCCGCCCGATACGCATTCAGCAACCCCGCAACTCCCAGCGTCGAATCCGCGCGAAAAGCAAGCGGATCGCTGAAGTCGTCATCCACGCGCCGGTAAATTACATCCACGCGCCGCAGCCCATCGGTGGTGCGCATATAGACGAGATTGTTATGCACCAGCAGATCGCGACCCTCCACCAGTTCAATGCCCATCTGCCGCGCCAGGTAGGTGTGCTCAAAATAGGCGGAGTTGTATGGGCCCGGCGTTAGAACCACAATCGTCGGCTCCGGCCTGCCGTCAGGAGCCAGTGAGCGCAGCGTGCTCAGCAACGCCTGCGCATAATGATCGATCGGGCGCACCCTGTATTTGCGGAATAAGTTAGGGAGCGTCCGCTTCAACGCCCGCCGGTTCGTCAGCATGTATGAGACTCCGCTCGGCACGCGCAGGTTATCTTCCAGCACTACGAACTCGCCGCTTTCAAGCCGCAACAGATCAGAGCCCGTCACTGCGATGTAAATATTCCGCGGCACCTGCAGCCCGCGCATTTCGCGCCGAAAATGTCGGCAGGTGTATACGATCTCGCGCGGCACGATGCCGTCCTGCAATATTTTGCCTTCGTGATACACATCGCGAAGAAAGAGATTCAGCGCCGTGATGCGCTGCTGCAAACCCTCCTCAATGCGTTGCCATTCCGTATTCGTGATGATGCGCGGCAGCAGATCATAAGGGAAAATCTTTTCCGTGCCTTCGTCGCGTCCGTAAACCGTAAAGGTGATTCCTTCGGTCAGGAACGACACATCGGCAGAATGTTTGCGAGCCTCGCGCTCCTCCCCGGGCATGGCGAGAAACGCCTTCAACAGTTCGGAGTAATGCGCCCTGGGCTCTCCGGACTCCATGAACATCTCGTCGAATGCGCCGTCCAGGTTATACTCCGTCATCAAACGGTTATAGGGCGGCATCAGGCGATGGGGGCTCATAGCGCATTCTCCTGAAGATTCAACCAGCGCTCAGGACAAGCCAGCTTGCAGGGCCATGCGAACGCCGCGCTCCGCTGCCCGAAATTCTGTTTGTTGTGTGCCTGTCTTTTCCGCATCGCGCAATTCTGTCCTTGTTTTGCCTGGGCCGTAAACATGACGGCGTCATGCTGACCCTCAACTTGGCGTGCAGCAATAGCTATGTCCTAGCAGCAGACCCATGAGGACGCAAGGGGGGAGGCATAAAACCCCGGTGCGCGATTCACAGGGGCGACCGGAAACTACCCCTGTGACAGGTAAACAAATCGCAGCACAAACAGGATCGCCAGAACGTACAGCATCCAATGCTTTCGCTGCGCCTTTCCGGTGAAAATCTCCAGCGTGGCAAAAGAAATCAGCCCGAGGCTCAGCCCTGTCGCAATGGAATACGTCAACGGAATCGCCACCAGCGTAAGAAACGCAGGCACGGCGATAGCCGGATCGCCCCACTCAATCTTCGCCACGCCGCCCAGCATCAGCACACCCACAAGAATCAGCGCCGGAGAAGTGGAAAAATCCGGAATCGGCCCAACCAGTGGAGCCACAAATAGCGCTAGCACAAACAGCGTTCCCGTCGCAATCGCAGTCACGCCGGTGCGGCCGCCCGCGGCCACGCCCGCGCCAAATTCAATGTAGCTCGTCACGGTGCTCGTGCCCATCAGCGCGCCCACCACCGTGCTGCCGGCGTCGGCAAAAAATATCCGGCTCAGCCGCGGAATCGAATGGTCTTCGGCAATCAGCCCGGCGCGGTCCGTCACCGCGACCAGCGTTCCGATGTTGTCGAACAAATCGACAAACAAAAACACGAAGATAATCTCCAGTACCTTCAAGTGCAGCGCCCCGCGCACATTCAGATGCATGGCTGTTCCCGCCAGAGAGTGCAGCGAGAACGCTTCCGACTTCCAGTGCACCTGCCCCAGCGCTGCGCCCGCGACCATCGTGCCCAGCACGCCAATCAGCATGGCCGCCTTTACGCGGTACGCCTGCAGCACGCTGATCAGCAAAATTCCAAACAGTGCCAGCAGCGGAGTCGGCGCGTGCAGATTTCCCAACGTCACCGTGGTGGCCGCGCTGGGCACAATCAGCCCCGCGTTGCGCAACCCAATGAATGCAATGAACAATCCGATGCCGCCGGAAACCGCCGCGTGCAACTGGTAGGGAATCGCCTCCAGCAGTAGCTGGCGAATGCCCGTATAGGTGAGCAGCAAAAAAAGATCACGCCCGACAAAAACACCGCGCCCAGCGCCGTCTGCCACGGCACTCCCATGCCCATCACCACCGTGTAGGTAAAGTACGCATTCAGGCCCATGCCCGGCGCCAGCGCCAGCGGATAATTCGCAAAAGCCCCCATCACCATTGATCCAAACGCTGCGCACAGGCACGTCGCCGCTGTCACCGCGGCCAGCGGCATGCCCGTCTGCGACAAAATCGCCGGGTTTACAAAGATGATGTAGGCCATCGTGATGAAGGTCGTGAATCCGGCCAGCACCTCGGTGCGCCAGTTTGTGCGATGCTCTTCAAAGCGGAAATAGCGTTCCAGGCGGGTGCGCATCGGCAGATGGGCCCCTCAACAAATCGCAGAATGGTCAGCGGTTCGTCCAGAATATCGCAGCAAAATCCGGAAGGAGATTTTTTATGACCGCCGAAGAAATCAAGCAGCAACTCGGCCTCACGCCTCACCCGCGCGAGGGCGGATGGTTTATCCAGACCTGGGCAGCCAATGAATTCCTCGGCCCGGCGAGCTTTGCGCCTGGCCGCTACACCAATCTGCGTCGCACCGCCACGGCCATCTACTACTTGCTGGAGCCGGAGACCTTCAGCGAAATGCATCGTCTCCGAAGCGACGAGGTCTTTCATCACTACGCAGGCGACCCCGTCGAAATGCTGCAACTCTCACCCAGCGGCGAAGGCCGCCGCGTCATCCTCGGTCACGACCTTGCCGCCGGTGAGCGCCCGCAGGTCGTTGTCGAACGCGAGATATGGCAAGGCTCGCGCCTCGTTCCCGGCGGAAGCTGGGCGCTGCTGGGCTGCACCGTCAGCCCCGGCTTCGACTACGAGGACTACGATAGCGGCTCGCGCACCGAACTGCTCGCAGGCTGGCCAAAATGGGCCGAGCTCATCACCGCGCTCACGCATAGCCGCTGAATCAAAACACAAAGTTCATGCAGCCTTTATGCTCTTGCCGTTCATCCAGGAATTCTTCCCAGATCCATCCGGAGTGCGCATGCGCCGCTGCTATCTGGCTCTTTGTCTTCTTGGTTGCTTTTCGATTTCGTCGTTCGCGCAGCCCTCGCACATTCCTGTTCGCGTCGTCATCGTCACCATGTGGCAAAGAGGCAACGGAGCCACCAACACCCCCGTCCAATTTCACCTCTGGATAAAACGCGAGCACCTCACGCACGTTTATCCGCTGCCTGGTGGTGACGTGCCCGTGCGCATGAACCCGCATGGTGTGCTCGGTATCCTCACCGGCGTTGGCACAGCCAAGGCGACGGCCAGCATCATGGCGCTCGGCCTCGACCCCCGCTTCAACCTCACGCATGCCTACTGGCTCATCGACGGTGTTGCCGGCGGCGACCCAGCGGACACTTCGTTCGGTCCCGCCGTATGGGTGCGGCGGTCGTCAACGGCGCGTTGGCGTATGAAATCGACGCCCGCCAGATTCCATGCAACTGGTCCACCGGCTTCGTGCCGCTCGGCAAGTCATTCCCTTACCAGCAGCCCGCGGTGAGCAACTACGATCAAGTCGTCTTGCTCAACCCGGGCCTCACGCAGTGAGCCTTCGATCTGACTCGCAACATTCACCTTGAGGACAGCCCCATCCTGCCAACCATCGGGATCACTTCTCCCAGACAGCCGCGCGCCGTCCGCCGTTTGTCCCCATCGGAGACGAACTGTCCTCCTCCACCTACTGGCACGGCTCGCGAATGGATGCATGGGCAACTTCGTCGTCTCCGCCATGGAAGACTCAGGCACCCTGCGGGCGCCTGCGTTTCTTTGCCACGCTGGCCGCGTCAATCTCGCGCGCGTGCTCGTGCTCCGCACCGTGAGCAACTACGACCAGCAACCCACCGGCCTCACTCCAGCGCAAAGCCTCGTCGCGCAGCGCTCCGGTCTGTTTGGAGCTTTACTGCCCGCATTGGAATCCGACTACGCCGTAGGCCATATTGTCATCGATACGATTACAGATCACTGGAGCTGCTACCGCGATCACATTCCCGGCACTGCCGCCAGTGCGTCCACCGCGCATCAGTAAGGCTGCTTGTACGGGCTCTCGTCCCATGCGGCAAAACTCACCTGCGCTTCCTCGCGCAGCAACTCCTTCGCAGGCAGCGTACGCTCGCCTACCGGCAACGCTAGCTCGCGATACAGAAATGCATCGTCAAAGCCCGCCCGCGCCGCATCCTCCGCATTGGCCGCGTAAAAAATCTGATCCAGATGCGCCCAGTAGCATGCCGCCAGGCACATCGGGCAAGGTTCTGAGCTGGTGTAAAGCGTGCAGCCATCCAGCCGGAACGCTCCCAGCTTTCTGCACGCCGCGCGAATCGCGTTCACCTCGGCGTGCGCCGTCGGATCATTCGCAGTAAATACGGAGTTGCCCGCCTCGGCCACCACTTCGCCTTCGCGCACAATCACCGCGCCAAATGGACCGCCGTTGCCAGTCTCTACATTCTTCACCGCCAGCGCAATCGCGCGCCGCAGAAAAACCTTGTGCCGATCCATTGCATCGTTCGCCATCGCTTAGTGCCTGCCCAGGATCACCAGTGTCACGCCCAGCGCCACCAGCGCCACACCAATCCAGCGCTGCGGCGTAACGTGTTCTTTGAGAAACGTGACTCCGCCCACCACGCCGATCACATAGCTCAGCGCCGTTACCGGCACCACAAAGCTCACCGGCAGTTCGGCCAGCGCGCCGAGCAGCGCGAAAAATCCCGAGGCCATCAGTAGTACGCCAATCCACATCCACGGCTCCAACAGGCCACGTAGCACCACGCGCAAAATCTCCCTGGGGCGAATGCTCTTCACTTCGCCCACATTCTTCATCGCGCGCGAAACGCAAAGCTCGCCGCCCGTCCCGGCCACCACCAGCAGCGTAAACAAAATGAAATTCTTCAGCACCTAGTTCACCCCCGCCGCATCTGCTTCGCTCACCTGCGGTTCCACCAGATCCATCGGCAGGCTCTTCGGCGTGGTCGTTTGCGGATTCGTCCTGCCTACCACGAACACGCCGAGGCAGATGATCGCAATCCCCGCCCACGCCAGCAAAGATACATGCTCGCCCAGCAAGAGCCAGCTCAGCAGCGCCGTCACGCCGTAGCCCAACGAAGTCGCCGGCTGCACATAGCTGTAGTCCGCCCACGAAAGCACCAGCATCGAAGACACAAACCACGTCAGCAGCGAGCCCAGGCCAATCCACACAAACAGCGAAGAAAAAATATGCACCCCGGTCATCAACATCGCCCCCGGAGGCCATATCGCCAGCGTTCCCACATGCTTCATGCCTTCGCCAAGCATCACGTTGCCAAAGGGCATGGCCATGATCATCACCACCAGCATCAGGTAGTTTCTCCAATGCATCGTCCGATCCTGTGTCTGCATAGTTGCGGGATTCTGAAAACGTTGTGTGGCCACAGCTTCATCTTACTAGCGGAGCTGTCATGATGCCTCGACGTCTAATGCCGACGGAAACAGAAACCCCGCACCAGCCGGTGCGGGGTTTCTGTTCTGCCATCCAAAGCCATGCAGCAGTCTCAGTGCTTGAAGTGCCGCATGCCGGTAAACACCATCGCGATGCCCAGCCGGTCCGCAGCCTCAATCACCTCGGCGTCCCGCACCGAGCCGCCCGGCTGAATCACCGCCGTCGCTCCGGCGGAGACTACCGTCTCCAGGCCATCGGGGAACGGGAAGAATGCGTCCGACGCCGCCACGCAGCCGGTCATCGGCAGAATCGCCTTCATTGCGCCAAACTTCGCCGCATCCACGCGGCTCATCTGGCCCGCGCCCACGCCCACTGTCTGGTTGTCGCGCGCGTACACAATGGCGTTCGACTTTACGTGTTTACACACCTTCCATGCGAAGAGCAGGGAAGTCAGCTCGTCATCGGTCGGGGCGCGCTTTGTTGCTACTTTCAGCTCGCCCGCCGTCACGCGACCCGTATCGGCATCCTGCAGCAGCATGCCGCCGGAAACCTGCCGCATCACACGGCCCGCCGTAGCCGGAGTCACTTCCACCAGCCGCAGGTTCTTCTTCGCCGCAAACCGTTCCTTGGCTTCGTCTGTAAATCCAGGTGCCGCAATGGCCTCCACAAACAGCTTGGCAATCTCCTCGGCGGCTTCGCCATCCACCACGCGATTGATGCCGATCACGCTGCCAAAGGCAGACACCGGATCGGTTGACAGCGCTTTGCGGTAAGCCTCCACCACGGTTTCAGCCCGTGCAGCGCCGCAGGGGTTGGTATGCTTGATGATCGCCACCATCGGCTCTTCAAAATCCTGAGCCAGCTCCCAACACGCATCCAGATCCACCAGGTTGTTGTAGCTCAGCTCCTTGCCCTGCAACTGCTTCGCTCCGGCAATGCCCGTGCCGCTGCCGTTGCTGTACAGCGCCGCTTTCTGATGCGGATTCTCCCCATACCGCAGCGGCATCGCCAGCGGATAGTTGATCCGCAGCGCAGCCGGAAACTCCGCCTTCAACGGATCGCCCAGATCCACCGCTGCCTCGGCCTCCGGCGACGCAATCCGCTCCAGCGTGTTCGCAATCGCCGTGTCATAGGCCGCCGTCGTGGCAAAAGCCTGCTTCGCCAGCCGCCAGCGGGTCTCGCGGCTCAGTGCGCCGTTATGCGCATCCAACTCTTCGGCCAGCGCGGCATAGTCGGCTGCTGCGGTCACTACGGCCACATCCTCAAAATTCTTTGCCGCGGAGCGCACCATCGAGGGCCCGCCAATATCAATATTTTCGATCAGGTGACCCACCGTCACGCCCGGCTTGGCCGCCGTCGCCTCAAAGGCGTACAGGTTCACCACCACCATATCGATCGGCTCAATCCCATGCGCCTCTACCGCGGCTTTGTGCTCGGCATTATCGCGAATGTACAGAATGCCGCCGTGCACCTTCGGGTGCAGCGTCTTCACGCGCCCGTCCAGCATCTCGGGAAACCCCGTCAGATCCGAGATATCCCGCACCTTCAACCCCGCTTCTCGCAGCACGCGCGCCGTGCCTCCGGTTGAAATCAGGTCTACATCCTGTGCCGCCAGCTTCCGGGCAAACTCCACCAGCCCGGTCTTATCCGTTACGCTCAGCAGTGCGCGCCGTACTTTTTTCCAGCCGTCCACTTCTCTCTCCTTTTCTTCCTTACGAGATTTTTATGCGCCGAAACTAGAATTGTAAGGGAGATTGCCCCGGCACCGCCGATTGTCCACCGGCAGCCATCGAAGGTACTCTACTCATAGAACCCCCTATGGATCGAGCGACAGGTCATAGTTATCGAATGGATCGCAGCCAGCCGCCCGAGATCATCCCTCCGGGCCGGCAGCCTGCGCCGCAGCCCGAGTTCTACTACGAGGCCCCACCCCAGCGCGCCTACACGCCGCCGCCAACGCGTCGGCGCAGCCATTGGGCCATGGCCCCAGCCACCTATACCCTGGTTGGCATTAACTGCCTGGTTTACCTCGCGATGTGTTTTTCCGGAGTCTCGTGGTGGTCGCCGACCACCGTCGACCTGGCGCGCTGGGGTGCAGATAACGGAATCCTTGTCTTTGCCTACGGTCAATGGTGGCGTCTTTTCACCGCCATGTTTGTCCACGCCGGCATCATTCACATCGCCGGCAACATGTGGTGCCTGTGGAACCTTGGCCTGCTCGGCGAGCCGCTGCTGGGCCCGCTCGGCATCGTGGCCGTCTACATTCTCACTGGCCTCGCAGGAGATCTCCTCAGCGCGGGCTTCAATTCCATCCACGTAGTCAGCATGGGAGCTTCTGGCGCCATCTTTGGCATTGCAGGTGTCATCATCGTCCTGCTCAAGTCGCCGCTTCTGCCCATCCCGCAGTTCGAGCTCACCAAGCTCCGCCGCAGCGTTATCTACTTCGCTATTCTCAACTTCATCTTCGG
This sequence comes from Acidobacteriota bacterium, assembly GCA_021818585.1. GTDB lineage: Bacteria > Acidobacteriota > Terriglobia > Terriglobales > Acidobacteriaceae > Acidobacterium. Next base: position 17,966 of record JAKATU010000092.1, read on the forward strand.
CGCCGGCGCAGACTTGATGCACTTTTTCATCCAGATCGACAATTATGCCCACCTGGGCGGCTTCGTCTGCGGAATTCTCATGGGGCTTCCCATGGTTCCGCGTATCGGCGCAGATCCCAGATCCTTCCTGGTGCGCCGCCGCGTCGCCATTGCAGTTATGGCTTTTGTGGTGATGCTGCTCGCTTACGGAGTCTATTCGTTTCGTATGGGCACAGTCCCACCGGCAGGATAGCGGGAAACTGCCGCATTCATAGGCTGGAAAAAAACCAGGCACGGCAGAGGCCCGATTCACTCTGCCGCGGCCAGTTCTTGATGCAGGGCCGGGAAGCTACTTCACTGCCGTTGCCGCAAACTTCTTCACCATCGCCAGCAGCAGCTTGCGGTCGCTGTCATTCAAATTTGACGAGTACCGGCGGATCTGCGTCAAAAAGCGCAGCTCATCATCGGTAAGTTTCTGCGTGTTCAGTTCGCGGCCAAGCGAGTCCTCGGCAAAAAACTGTGCCAGCGGAAGATCGAGCGCCGAGGCGATCTTCGAGAGCGTATCCAGAGAGGGAACCGTATGTCCGTTTTCTACCCGGGAGAGATAACAACGTAAAAGGCCGGTCCGCTTCTCAATATCCCCCTGCGACAAGCCTTTTTGCAGTCGATAACCACGGATTGTTGTACCGATATTTACCATCTTGCCTGATCCTGCACTTTCCCCCCACTGCAAATCGACTTAGATTTGCAACAGGGTGTTGCCTGCATAGTTAACATGCCCGATAGCGGCATGCAAGAAAAAATTCAGATTCTTTGCGACTTTTTTGTCTTCGATTCGTGCGCGCCGCTCTTCCGACGTTCAGGTCGTCCTCCTCAAGGTGTTCAGACTTCCGTTTGTTTTCTTGTCACTACTCTTTCAACTCTCTTGCGAAAAACGCACGCATCCTCGCCTGCGCGTTCCTGGCGTCCGCCGCTCGGTAGCCAGGATGGTCGTTTTCATTCTCAAAGGCATGCCCGGCATCGGCGTATGTCTTCACTTCAATCTGCTTATGCAGGGAGTGCATGGTCTTCTCAAAGGCGCTCACCGATTGCGGAGTCACTACCGGGTCCTTGCCTCCAAAAATGCCCAGCACCGCCGCATGAATCCGGGCCAGCTCCGCGCGGCTGGTCGGCAGCTCGCCGTAGTTAATGGCCACCGCCCGCAAATCAGGATCATGCACCGCCAGCAGCGCAGCATAGCCGCCGCCCATGCACCAGCCCACCGCGCCAATGCGCTTCGCATTCACATTCTTCTGCGCTGCCAGATATTTCGCCGCCGCCACCACGTTGGCCGTGGCCACTTTCGGGTCGAGCCCCATGTCCAGTTGCCGGGCTACTGCGGGATTCGTAGTCACCTTGCCGCCGTACAGGTCCACGGCCAGCGCCACGTATCCCTCGTTGGCCAGCTCCTGCGCCTGCTCTTTCACCCATGCGTTCAGGCCCCACCACTCATGCACCACCACAATCGCCGGATGCACGCCCTTCCCGGCAGGTTCATACAGCAGGCCGTGTACTGCGTGGCCATCGCTCATATAGGTCACCGGGCGCGGGCCCATGGCAAACATCGTGGCGGGGAAAAGCAACACCGCAGCTACCGCTGTTGTCACTACTTGAGTAAGTGTCTTCATCGTCAAGCTCCGTGCCCAGGGCATCAGTTCGCCCAAAGCATGCCACAACTTTGCCCGATTTGCATGTGATCTGACGAACAAAATCGAATTTTTCTTCTCAGGAACCACTCTAGGTTCGACCCTCCAGAGGATTTTCTTCGTTTGCAACCCTCACAAATTCCTGTAGAAGAGCGTATGGCAACTTCTTTCCCTGAGCCGCTGCGTTATCCTGTCCCAACTCTGCCGGTGGGTGCGTATCATGACTGAAACTCCATCCGCCACCCGCAAACGGGCGCCCATCTGGATGATGGGGCTTACGAATGCCACGTTTGGCATGATGGGTGGCTTTTCGGTGGTCACCATGCCTCAGCTTCTCGCCGCCGATGGCGTCTCAGGTGGTCACATCGCCGCCATTACCTCCTCCATCATCTCGCCTCTCTTCTTTGTCAGTTTCCTTTCGCCCATGCTGGACGTTCGATTCCGCCGGCGCACTTACGCACTCATCTTTGGAGTTCTCACCGCTCTTGCAACTGCGTTCGCCATCCTGCGCCACAGCGATCCGCTCATGGTGGTGGTCCTGATGTTCTCCGGCTTCACGGCAGCCAGCTTCTACCAGGGCGCCGTCGGCGGCTGGATGGGCAGCCTCATCGACAAGCAGCAGGACAGTATTCTCGGCACCTGGTTCAATGTCGGAAACGTTGGCGCTGGAGGGCTCGTTATCATTCTTGGCGGCCGCATCGTCCTGCATTCTTCGCCTGTTGTCGCAGCCGCTTTTATTGGCGTCATTCTGCTGCTCCCCATGGTCTTTTTTCTTTTTATTCCCGCTCCGCCACCGGACAAAGTCCTCGCCGGCGAGAGCTTCGGACGCTTCTTTCGAGAGATATTTTCACTGCTCAAGCGTCAGGAGGTTTTGATCGGTCTGGCGATCTTCGTGCTTCCCTCGGCGTCCTTCGCGCTGACCAATGTTCTCGCCGGCATCGGAAATGACTATCACGCAAGCCCCAATACCGTGAGCCTCCTGTCAGGAGTCGGCTCCATGCTGGCCGGAGTCGTCGGCAGCTTCCTCGTCCCGCTGCTGGCAAAGAAGATTCCCCTGCGCCCGCTCTACATCTACATAGGAATCGTCGGCGCATCCTTCACGCTCAGTTCGCTTCTACTGCCGCGCGAACCCTGGACCTACGGCGTGGTCTTTACCGGAGAAATCGTCTTCCAGGCGCTCGCCTTCACCGCCGCAAACGGAATTATTTTTGAAATCATCGGTCCTGACAATCCGCTGGCGGCAACCACCTACACGGTGCTCATCGCAGTCATGAATCTGCCCATCATCTACATGGGAATCGCAGACGGCTGGGGCTACGATCGCGGTGGTCTCGTCGGCAGCTTCGCCGTCGATGCCGGCCTCGGCATGACCGCCTGTATCTTCCTCGCTATCGTCTTGCGAAAGTGGCTCTTCGCGTCGCAGCCGATCAAGGAGCATGCATAAGTTGCGAATTCATCAGCGAACAAAGGACGCCCTCGCTTGACCACCCAGCGCAAAATCCCCGCTCTCTGGATTCTTAGTCTCCCCGTAATCACCTACGGCATGATATTCGGCTTCGCCGTGGTTACCCTGCCGCAGATGCTTGCCGCCGATGCCGTTCCCGGTGGCCATATCGCCGTTGCTGTCGCGATTGTCACCTCGCCGGCCTTCTGGGTCTTTCTCGTGGGCCCGGTTCTTGATGTCCGCTTTCGCCGCCGCACCTATGCGCTCGTTTTCGGAATACTCGCCGCCTGCGCCGCCGGCTTCACCGTCTTCGATCACTCGAATCTGGCCGTTGTTGAAGTCGTCATGGTCGCCGGCATCCTGTTCCTTGGCCTCTACAACTTTGCCATTGGCGGCTGGACAGGCGCACTCATCCAGAAAGATCAGGACAGCAAACTCGGCGCATGGAACACGGTCTTCAACTTTGGCGGAGGCGGTGCCGGAATCCTGCTGAACGGTTACCTCACGCAGTACCTTGCTCCGGTGCACGCCGCAATATGCGTCTTCGCCGTTTTCGCGATTCCAATGGTGGTCTTCCCGCTGATTCCCGCACCACCACCCGATGACACGCTTGCCAGTGAAAGCTTCGCTCGTTTTGCGCGGGAAATCGCATCGCTCTTCAAACGCCGGGAAGTCCTAATTGCTCTGCCCCTGTTCACATTTCCCTCGGCTTCGTTCGCTCTTACCAACGCGCTGGCTGGCTGGGCCAATGCCTTTCACGCCAGTCCGGCATTCGTCAGCACGGTAACTGGCATCGGCAGTGTGCTGTGCGGAATCGTGGGATGCGCCATCGTGCCGCCGCTGGCCAGGAAAATTCCGCTGCGCCCGCTCTATCTCGCCATTGGAGTGGTAGGCGCAGCGTTTACTCTCAGCCTGCTGCTCCTGCCGCGCACGCCCTGGACCTTCGGCCTTGCCTTCTATGGAGAAACAGGCCTTCAGGCAGCAGCCGTTGCCACTGCCATTGCCATCATTTACGAAATCATCGGGCCAGACAATCCGCTCGCTTCCACCATCTTTGGTCTGCTATTCTCGGCTGTCAGTTTTCCCATCGATTACATGGAATTTATCGACGGTCACAGCTACGACTGGGCCGGAGTGACAGGCGCATTCCTCTCCGACTCGCTTCTCAGCATCGCCGCCTGTATCTTCCTCGCCATCGTGCTGCGCAAATGGCTGTTTGCTTCACCACAAAAGGTGATGAAGTCAGCCTGAAACAAAACGTCTTCCCCCATGCCAAAAGCAGGGAATCGTTGTTATCCTCAACCGTCGCTGTTTTGTGTTCCTGACGCGGATGGCAAACTTTCCTGTGTCGCGCGTCTAACAACCAGCCTGGAGGATCGTCTCATTGGTACATTTCTGCTTTTCTGCCTCGACTGCACTGTCTTGTTCTAATGCTCGCCGCGGAGTCCGCCTATGAGCGCCGCCCGCCGCGTTCCTCCGCCATGGGTGCTCAGTATCCCCATCGCCACCTTCGGCATGACTGCCGGCTTCATCATCGTCACCCTGCCGCAAATGCTCGCCGCGCTGCGGGTTCCCGGTGGACACATCGCAACAGCCGTTGCCATCATCACCTCGCCCGGCTTCTGGGTCTTCGTGCTCGCGCCGTTTCTCGACATCCGATTCCGTCGCCGCACTTATGCGCTTGTCTTTGGCTTGCTCGCCGTCTGCGCCACCGCCTTGACCGTGCTGCACCACACCTCGCAGACCGAAATTGAGCTCGTCATGACCATCGGCTATCTCTCGCTCGCCTTGTTTGGCGCGGCCGTTGGCGGGTGGACGGGCGCGCTCATCGACAAAGACCAGAACAGCAAACTCGGCGCATGGAATACCGTCTTCAACATCTGCAGCGGAGGCCTCGGCGTCCTGCTTTCCGGCTATCTCGTGCAGCACTTTTCTCCCCATGTCGCGGCGCTGCTCGTTTTTGTCATCTTCCTCGCGCCCATGCTCACCTTCTTTTTCATCCCCGCGCCTCCACCCGATGACGTGATCGCCAGCGAAAGCTTTCTTCGCTTCGGCAGGGAAGTGGTATCCCTCTTCAAGCGCCGCCAAGTGCTCATCGCGCTGCTCATGTTCACCCTGCCGTCGGCCTCCTTCGCGCTCACCAACACCCTCGGCGGCTGGGGCAAGGACTTCCACGCCAGCCCCGCCATGGTCAGCTTCTTTGGCGGCGTCGGCGGAATGGTGGCTGGCGTTATCGGCAGTTTCCTCATCCCGCCTATCGCCAAAAAATTCCCGCTGCGCCCCATGTACCTCGCCGTCGGCATACTCGGAGCCTGCTTCACACTCAGCCTGCTTCTGCTGCCGCGTGTGCCCGGCACTTACGGCTTAGCCTTCCTCGGCGAAAACATCTTCCAGGCCGCCGCCTTCACCACGGCTTACGCCATCATCTTTCAGGTCATCGGCAAAGGAAATCCACTCGCCGCAACCACCTTCGCACTCCTCACCAACTTCCTCAATCTGCCCATCGTCTACATGGAAGTCATCGATGGCAAGGGATTTGACTGGCACGGTGTCGCCGGAGCCTTCGCCGCCGATGCGCTCGTCAGCGGCAGCATCTGCATTTTGCTCTGGATCGTCCTCTTCCACATCCTCCGCGTCCAGAAGATGCGGCCGGCTCAGGAATCCCTCGTGGAAGCAAAATAGCTGGCGATTTCATCGCCAGCTATTGCTGTAGTCAGTGAGATCAGGCGCCGAAGGCACGATTGCCCGTGCGGCAAGCACTCACATGTACATGCCGCCGTTCACATCCAGCACATGCCCGGTAATGTATCCGGCCTCATCCGATGCCAGAAACCGCACCGCAGCGGCTATGTCGTCGTCCGTGCCTGGCCGTCCCAGCGGAATCTGCCCCAGCATCGCATCGCGCTGCTTCTCATCGAGCACCGCCGTCATCGCCGTCTCAATATACCCCGGAGCTACCGCATTTGCCGTAATGCCGCGTGAGGCCAACTCTCGGGCCACAGACTTGGTAAAGCCGATCATCCCCGCCTTGCTGGCCGAGTAATTCGCCTGCCCGGCCTGCCCGGTCTCACCCACTACGCTGGAGATGTTGATGATCCGTCCCCAGCGAGCCTTCATCATCCCGCTCACCAGCGCCTGCGTCAGCAAAAACGTGCCCGTCAGGTTGGTCTGCAGCACATCGTCCCAATCACTGCGCTTCATCCGCAGCAGCAGCATGTCACGCGTAATTCCGGCATTATTCACCAGGATGTGCACCGTGCCGAGCCGCGCCAGCGCTTCCTTGGCCACTGCCTTGATCGACTCTTCGCTGCTTACATCCAGCACAAACGTCTCCGCCGCGCCGCCCGCCGCGGCGATCTCCGCGGCCACGGCCTGCAGCTTCCCGGCATTGCGCGCGGCGATGCCGACCTTCGCGCCTGCCTTGGCCAGCGCCAGCGCGCATGCGCGCCCAATTCCCTGTGAAGCGCCGGTCACCAGCGCATTTTTTCCTTCCAGACTCTGCGTCATATCTCTTTTCCTCTGGGTGATTATAGAAGCCCGCTCCGCGCCGCCCCCACCACCGCGCCTACAGGGGCTTGGGCACCGGAACCGCCGCGCCCTGCCGCAGCTTGTTCAGCACCGGCACCGGCTCCAGGTCCCACACATATACCAGTAGCTCGCGGCTGTAGTGCAGCAGCGGCTTCGTGTCCGGCAATCGGATGCCATGCGCCTCCGGCAGCTCATTGCTGCTGAACTCCGCCTCGGCCTGCTCCAGCGGCCACGGCATGTGGTGGATATTCCCCTGAAACAACTCACCCTCGTGGTCCGCGGTAAACAGCGCGTAGCGCTCCGTCAGGAAGTACTCAATCTGCGCCTTGTCCGCCGGTTTGCCGAGGCTCCGGTAGCGCGCCTCAAACTTCACCGGACGCTCCGTCATCCGCCGCTCGCTCGTGTACCGGAACCACCCCGTCGGGCTCCCCGGCTGCTCCGGCTCAATCGACATCGAAGCCCAGTAATAAGGCAGCTTGAAGAACATCCGCGCCACCGCCACCGCAAACGGATTCGCCGCATCCAGCGAAAAAAAGTAGACCCCCGGCGTATTCTTCGTCCGGTCGCGCACGTAAGTTCGCAAATTCAGTTCAGGAAACCGGTTCGCCCCCGGAATCGCCGGCAGTCCCCGGTATCGCACCTGGTCCATCCAGAAGGGAACTACCCCGACCCACGCCGATCCGTCGTAGGTATCCACCGAGAGCGTCGAGGGCAGCAGCGCCCCCATCTCCGCCGCCGGAACCGGCCAGTGCGCGAACAGCAGGTCATTCCATCGCTGCTGCATCGTCCACGGACGGTCAGGCAGCGGCCAGGGCCGATGCCCCGTCGCAGACAGCAGCGGGCCCCAGTCGCGGCCCGAGAACTGGACCGCCCGCGCGGATCGTCCCCCGGCAAGCTCTGCGCTCTGCCGTCCCAGGGGGGAAGAACCGTCGGAAATCCGCTGTTCTAACTTGCTCATACCGCTCTTCTGCCAGCCGTTCAAAAATCTCCGGGAACGCAACCCCTATATCCTAAGCCAGATTTTCCAGCGCGGAACGGAAAGTGTGGCGAATCCCACATCTGTTTTCACCCTGAATGGCTTATCCTTAGCGGGAGATGCCAGACCTCCAGTCAGCCCCCGCTACGCTTCCGCAGAACGAAGCTCCAGAGCACAGCCAGAATCACACCGAGGTCTTTGCCGTCCACGGTGCTGACCCTGAAGTGCTCGCCTACGCCATGGCCCGCTACTCGCGCTCAGCGCTCTCCATGAAAGAGTCGCTCAAGGAGATCAGCAACCAGCGCGCCGAGCAATTCCTCAACACTTTTTACTTTCAGTACGGCCATCGCTCCATCGCCGATCTCGCCCACATCGCCTTCGCCATCGAGCGCCTCTCGCTGCTCGCCGCCATCGTGCTCGTCGATGAGCAGCGCTGGGACGGCCAGGAGCGCTCCACCCGCTACCAGAACTTCCGCAAATCCGGCTGGTATCTGCCCACCTTCGGCCCGGATTCCGAATCCCCCGGTCGCTACACCGCGTCCATTGAAGCCAGCTTTGCCGCCTATCACAAGGTAGCCGACAGCATGCTCGAAGCCCTCTGCGGTCAGGTTCCTTGCCCGGAGGAGATGAAGCCGGAAGCGTACACCCGAACCCTTCGCGCCCGAGCCTTTGACGTGGCCCGCTACCTGCTGCCGCTGGCCACCAACACCTCGCTCGGCCAGATCGTCAACGCCCGTACCCTTGAAAACCAGATCTCCCGCCTGCTCAGCCACGCCGCGCCCGAGGTCCAGAACCTCGGCGAGCGCCTGCGCGAAGCCGCCGCCAGCCCCGCCTGGTGCGTCAACCGCCAGGATCTCGCCGGTCTGCAGCAGCGCATCATTGAGGCCGACCCCGAACTCGCCGACGAATGCCGCGACGTGCTCCTGCGCGAAACCCGCCCCGCGCCCACGCTCGTCAAGTATGCGTCCCCCAGCTTCTATCAGCAGGAGTCCCGCCGCGATCTGCGCCAGGCAGCCGAGGAAATCATGGGCAAAACGCCCATCGCCGCCGCGCCCCTTGTCGACCTCGTTGAAAAATCCGAGTCCCTTGAAGTCGAAATTGCGGCCACGCTTCTCTATGCCAACTCCCACTACTCCTACCGGCAGTTGCGCGATGCTATGGCATCCCTCGGCGAGGCACGCTCGTTGGAAATCATCACCATCGGTATCCGCCATCGCGGGCGCCACGATGAACTCCTCCGCGAATTCTCAGCAGGCCAGTCCCTCCGCTTTGACATCCTCATGGACATAGGCGGATTCCGCGACATGCATCGCCACCGCCGCTGCACCCAGATTCTGCAGGACTTCACCTCGCTCCACGGCTATGCCGAGCCCGAAGGCCTCACCGCCGATCTGGCCCCCATTTACCGGCAGTCGCTGGACTCCGCGCACACGCTCTACGCCGATCTGGCCTCCAGCCCGATTGCGGAAACAGCCGCCGCCGCGCCCTACGTCCTACCGCTCGGCACGTGTACCCGCGCGCTCTTCAAAATGGACTTCGCCGAGGCGCTCTACATCTCCGAACTGCGCTCAGCTCCGCAGGGCCATTTCTCCTACCGCCGCGTCGCCTGGGAGATGTACCTCGCCGTCCAGCGCAGTCACCCGGCCCTGGCCGAGCACTTCCGAGTCCATGACCCGGACGGCCCGATTGACCTGCTCAAGCGCTGATTGTTACCACCGTAAGCACGTTTTCCACATCCCCTGCATCCCCGGCGTTGCCAGTGGTAAACTTCGCTTAACTTTCTCCTGCCGTCACAGACGGTAATTTAAGGTTCCGGCGCTTGCAAGCGCCCCAGACCGTGGCACCGGCGCCCGGTGCGCCGCAAGGAAATGGAGTTGTAACGTGGCTGATGATCGTGCACGCGCAGTAGAACTCGCGCTCTCGCAAATTGAAAAGCAGTTCGGCAAGGGGTCCATCATGCGCCTCGGCAGCAAGGAAGCCGTGGTGCCCATCTCGACCATCTCGACCGGCTCCATCTCCTTCGACGCCGCACTCGGCGTCGGCGGCGTGCCCCGTGGCCGCGTCGTGGAAGTCTTTGGCCCGGAATCCTCCGGCAAAACCACCATCACCCTCCAGATCATCGCCGAAGCCCAGAAGGCAGGCGGCATGGCGGCCTTCGTCGATGCCGAACACGCGCTCGACCCCGTCTATGCGCAAAAACTTGGCGTCGATGTCGACAACCTACTCGTCTCGCAGCCCGACTACGGCGAGCAGGCCCTCGAAATCACAGAGGCTCTGGTCCGCTCCGGCGCCATTGACGTTCTTGTCGTCGACTCCGTCGCCGCGCTCGTTCCCAAGGCCGAACTCGACGGCGAAATGGGCGACTCCCACGTCGGTTTGCAGGCTCGCCTCATGTCGCAGGCCCTCCGCAAGCTCACCGGAACCGTCTCCAAATCCCGCACCTGCCTCATCTTCATCAATCAGATTCGCGAGAAGATCGGCGTTATGTTCGGCAACCCGGAGACCACCACCGGCGGCCGCGCCCTCAAGTTCTACTCTTCGGTTCGCGTCGATATCCGCCGCATCGCCGCCGTCAAGGAAGGTGAGAGCGTTGTCGGCGCCCGCACCCGTGTCAAGATCGTCAAGAACAAGGTCGCCGCGCCCTTTCGCGAGGCCGAATTCGACATCCTCTACGGCGAAGGCATCTCCCGTGAGGGCGATGTGCTCGATCTCGCCGTAAACCACGAGATCGTCGAGAAATCCGGCGCCTGGTACAGCTACTCGGGAGACCGCATCGGCCAGGGCCGCGAGAATGTTCGCAAATTCCTCAAAGATAACCGCGACACCTTCTCGCAGATCGACACCCAGCTCCGCCAGAAGCTCGGCATCACCACCGCCAATGTGCCCCCGGCAGAAGTTCCTGTCGTGCCGCCCAACGGCGCCGCCGACGCCAAGGACGCCGTAAAAACCTTCCGCCGCGGATAACGCACAACCTGCAAATTCGACTCAAAAGGCAGGCCTGGCGGCCTGCCTTTTGTTTTGCATGGAGTCACCTCGCGGTCCCATCACTTCCCTCACTCAGCTACAATCACTTTGCTGTGCACACCGTCAAAGCCATCTATCCCGGCAGCTTCGATCCCGTCACCAACGGACACCTCGACCTCATCGCGCGCGGCTCCAAGCTCTTCGATCATCTCGTCGTCGCCATCCTCCAGAACGCCTCCAAAAGCCCGCTCTTCACCGAGGTCGAGCGCTTCAACATGCTCACCGAGGGTGTCCGCCAGTTTGGCAACGTATCTGTCGCCACCTTTGACGGCCTCCTCGTCGACTTCGCCCGCCAGCAGCAGGCCCACGCCGTCCTCCGCGGCATTCGCGCCATCAGCGATTACGAATACGAGTTCCAGATGGCGCTCATGAACCGCCGCCTCGCGCCCGAAGTCGAAACCATCTTCCTCGTGCCCGACGCCAAGTACTCCTTCGTCAGCTCACGGCTCGTCAAGCAGGTCTTTGAGCTGGGCGGCTCCGTCGAAGGCCTGGTTCCGCCCTTCGTCATCGAGCGCATGAAGGCCCGCAGTAAGGCATAACACCCTCTCGACCGTATCCCAGACCTTTTCCGTACAAATCCTCCCCGGCAGCGCCCAAAATCTGAAAAAATAAACTCATGTCCACTACTGCTACCAGCGTCCTCACCGACCGCATCGGCCGCATCGAGGTTTCTGCCACCATGGCAGTCACCGCCGAGGCCGCCAAGCTGCGCGCCCAGGGCCACAAGCTTGTCAACTTTGGCGCCGGCGAGCCCCACTTCTCCACTCCACAGCACATCAAGGATGCCGCCATCCGGGCCATCCAGGACAACTTCTCCCGCTACACCGTAGTCGACGGCATTCCCGAGCTGCGCAAAGCCATCGTCGAGCGCCACGCCGCCGACTTCGCCACCAGCTACATGCAGGACGAATGCGTATTCACCACAGGCGGCAAGCTCGCGCTCTTCAACGCCATCCAGGTGCTCGTCGACCACGGCGACGAAGTCATCCTGCCCGTCCCCTACTGGGTTTCCTTCAAGGACATCATCCAGTACGCCGGCGGCAAGGTCGTCTACCTGCCCACCGACGAGAAGGAAAACTTCCGCATCACCGCAGACGCTATCGAGGCTGCCATCACGCCGCGCACCAAGGCCATCATCCTCAATTCGCCGTCCAACCCGGCCGGCTCCGTCGTCTCCAAATCAGACCTCGAACGCATCGTCCGCCTCGCGCACGAGCGCAACATCTTCGTCCTGCTCGACGAGTGCTATATCTACCTCAACTACACCGGCGAGCTCATCAGTGGAGCGTCCTTCACCGAAGCCAAAGAACACGTCATCGTCCTCGGCTCGCTCTCCAAAACCTATGCCATGACCGGCTGGCGCGCAGGCTACGCTCTGGGCCCCAAGCTCGTCATCTCGGCCATGAGCAAGCTGCAGAGCCAGTCCACCTCGTCCACTACGTCGATGGTGCAAAAGGCGTCTCTGGCTGCTGTTGCCGATTCGCAGGAGTGCGTTGCAGAGATGCGCGCAGACTACATCAAGCTGCGCGACCGCATCCTCACCCGTCTGGCAGAAATCCCCGGCATCACCTGCACCAGGCCGGAAGGTGCGTTCTACGTGTATCCCAACGTCAGCGCCTACCTCGGTCGCCCCGGCGCAAAGACCGCCATGGAACTCGCCTCGCGCCTGCTCCATGAGGCCCACGTCGTCAGCGTTCCCGGCGAGGCCTTCGGCACCAACGACCACATCCGCCTCACCTACGCCATCGCACACGCCGACGTGGAAGAAGGCGTCGACCGCATGAAGGCCTTTTTCGCAACGCTCTAAGAGCGGCATCGTGCTTTCTCTATCCCATCCGCTGCGCCTCTTCGGGGGCGCAGCGCATCTCTTTTGCAGGTGAAAACTCTGAAGGTCCAAATTCGCGGCATTCTTTTTGACATGGACGGCGTCCTCGTCAGCTCCCTCGGCTCAGTCGAGCGCAGTTGGCAGCGCTGGGCCATCGAGTACGGCGTAGACCCCGAACTCGCCATCCGCACGGCACACGGCTGCCGAGCCCTTGACACCGTTCGCTTCCTGCGTCCGGACATCGAAGCACAAGCCGGCCTCCAGCGCATTGAAGACCTCGAAGTCGAGGACAAAGAGGGGCTGGAAATCCTCCCCGGCGTCCCCGAATTTCTGGCCAATCTCCCCGTCGGTTCCTGGACCGTCGTCACCTCGGCTACTGAGCGCCTCGCCCGCGTCCGCCTCCAGCACGGAGGCATTCCCGCCCCCGAGCGCTTCATCACCGCCGACCTCGTCGCCAACGGCAAGCCCCACCCCGAACCTTACCTCAAAGGCGCGGAACTCCTCGGCCTCGCGCCTGCCGACTGCCTCGTCATCGAAGACGCCGCCTCCGGAACCAAAGCCGGCCATGCCGCCGGATGCAAAGTTCTCGCCACGCTCTTCTCGCACTCCATCGAGAGCCTCGCCGCCGCTGACTGGATCGTCGAGTCTCTCAAGGACGTCTCGCTCCACATCGACAACGGCCTCATCGAGCTCGAATTCACCCCTGTCGACCGCGAAGTCGCCGTCGCAAACTAAAGCTCAATCGCACGCAACAAAAAGCCGCTCCTGAATGGAGCGGCTTTTGTCATCTTATGGGGAAGAATGATCTACAAATTGCCCCTAAGCTCCTGCTCGCGTTCAATCGCCTCAAACAAAGCCTTGAAGTTCCCCTTGCCAAAGCTCCGGCTGCCCTTGCGCTGGATGATCTCGTAAAACAGCGTCGGTCTGTCTTCCACCGGCTTGGTAAATATCTGCAGCATGTAGCCTTCGTCGTCGCGATCCACCAGGATGCCCAGCTTCTCCAACTCCTCAATCGGCTCATCAATCCTGCCCACGCGGCCTTCCAGCTCGGTGTAATAGGTGTGCGGGACCTTAAGAAAAGCCACGCCCTGATCCTGCAGCTTGCCGACCGTTTCCAGAATGTCATCCGTCGCCATCGCTACATGCTGCACGCCTGGCCCGTGATAAAACTCCAGGTACTCCTCAATCTGTGACTTCCTGCGTCCCTCGGCCGGCTCGTTGATGGGGAACTTCACCCGCCCGTTGCCGTTGGCCATCACCTTCGACATCAGCGCCGAGTACTCCGTCGAAATATCCTTATCGTCAAAGTGCTGGTAGAGCGAAAATCCCAGGATATCCGCGTAATAATCCACCCAGCGGTTCATCTCATTCCAGCCCACGTTGCCCACCATGTGATCCACATACTTCAGGCCCACCGGTCGCGCCAGCGGATCGACGCCGCTCATCCCCACCTCAGCCCGATAGCCCGGCATGAACGCGCCGTGGTAGTCACTGCGCTCCACGAATGTATGGATCGTGTCTCCGTAAGCTGCAATCGACGACATCTTCACCACGCCGAACTCATCCTTCAGCTCCATCGGCTCGCGAACGCTTCTCGCGCCGCGCCGGGTTGTTTCCTTCCATGCCTGCCGCGCGTCATCCACCCACAGCGCCACGTCGCGCACGCCGTCACCGTGCAGATGCACGTGCGCCGCAATCTCCCCGTCCGGACGCAGCGGCGTCGTCAGCACAAACCGGATCTTGCCCTGCTGCAGCACGTATGACGCGCGATCCCGCACGCCCGTCTCCGGGCCGGCATACGCCACCAGGCTGAAGCCAAACGCCATGCGGTAAAAGTAAGCGGCCTGCCGCGCGTTGCCAACGTAAAACTCCACGTAATCGGTGCCGTTCAAGGGCAGATAATCTTTCGTAGTCTGCACTTCAGGATGGACCAGGGTAGACATAACTTCACACTCCACAGATTGTTCGCCAGCGGGCCGGTTTACGTCCAAATCCCACTGCGACCCTATAAACTAACGCCAAACCGTAACAACTGGCAAAGGGGCATGGAACCACAAACCGCACCCCCTTTTCGTTCCGATGACGCAAACAGGACTATGGATAGCAGAAGCCTTGTAAAAAATGTGTGAAACGGCATTGTGCGATCCCATCACCCATTCCTACTTCACCAACCGCACCGTCAAAATCTGTCCCGCAGCCTTCGGATCGTTCACCGCCGCATATGAAATCTGCGCACGCTTGCCCACCAGGTCCGTGCATGGATTCAATGCACCCTTGATCTGCACGCCCACTGCGGAATACGTCACGTGGTAAAAATTGTCCCGGTAGAGCGTCAGGTTCTTTCCGCCTGCATCCAGCGTCAGCACCAGCATCGTGGGATAGTAGCAATTCACCTGCGTCACCACGCCCGCCACCGTGTGCTTCGCGCCCGTAGGCGGCCCGGCAGGGAAGTGCGGTGTCTTCTCAACCAGGCTCACTACTGGCGCTGATCCTGCCTTGCTCACCACCGTAGGAGGCATCGGGCCCGCAATCTGCTTACGGCCCGTGCCCTCCCCTGTATAAGCAGTCCGAGCACTGCCCATCGCCACCTGCTCATGCTGCATCGTCGCTTCTTCACTCTGCGCGCGCGCCATCATGGTCTTCTGGTCCTCTATCCGCGCCGTCTCTTCCTCAATCATCGCCATCGCCGCATGGTTCCGCGCCACATGCCGCGCGGCCTCCAGCACGCGCAGCGCGTTGTCAAAGTCCTGGTGATTCGCCAGCCCTGCCGCCGCGTCCAGTCGATACTGCACATTGTCCGGCTCCATGGAGATAGCCTGCGCCTCCAGCATGTGAGCGGCGTGCTCATGCACTTTATGAATGTCGTAAAACTGCGCCAGCAGGTCATACGCCGCCGCGAATCGCGGATTCAGCGCAATCGACTTCTTCAGGCTCGCTTCCACCTGCGCGTCTTCCGCGGAATCTCCATTGCGCATCGCGCATTCGGCAAACCGGTAGTTCGCCAGGTAGCCGCCGGGAGCAAGCTTCAGCGCTCCGGCATACCAGTTCTCCGCGGCTCGTAGATTTCCCGCGCGCATCTCCAGATAGCCCATCATCTGATTGCCCATCGGACTGTTCGGATCCTCCGCCAGCACCTGCTTCAGCAGCGCTCGCGCAGCGTTCATGCGATGGTTATCCACCAGCACGCCCGCGCGAATCGCATTGGCTTCCGTCTCCGGAACCTCCCGCGTCACAAACGCCTTTTCGTCCACCTTCGTCTTCAGGTTCAGTCGAAAGTACGCATACTCCAGGCGATTCAGATAGTCCTTCAGGCTCCTGTCCATCTTGCGCAGGCTCCCAAACGCATCGCGCGCCGCCGTCAGAGAATCCTGCCGCGCCTTCAAGTCGTGCTCATATGTTCCCAGTATCTCTGTTCCATGCCGGCGATCCGTCACAATGAGGTAGTGCACCAGCGCCCAGGACTCCGCATAAAAAATCGTGCCCTTTTGCTCTTCGTGATAGTAGGGCGAGCTCGCCGTAATCTGCACCAGCGTCGCCACCGGAATCAAACTGTGCGTCCGCAGGTACATCAAATCATTCACGTCCGGCTGCCCCAGGTCCACTTCGCCGGCGTGAATATACGTGTTCTGGTAAAACTCCGCCAGTCCCTCATTCAGCCACAGCGGCATCCAGGTGTAGTCATCGCGCAGCAGGTAGTGCGTGTACTCGTGGTACACAGTCGCATAAGGATGCGGCCCGTCCCCGTCCAGCCGCAGCAGAATGTAAGTCCGCGGTCCTCGCCACACAAAGTATCCGGCCAGGTCCAGCTTGCCCTTGCCCAGGTAAGCCGTCGGCTCTATCTCGCGAAACTCCTTACCGTTCCGCAACGCAACCACCAGCATCGGAGCCACGTCCGCCGGATGAGCACCGAGCAGCGCCGAAAATGTCTCGCGCATCTTTTCAAAATGCGAGGCCAGCGCCACGCCCTCGGCCTGGCCCGCATCCGTCAAAATCCTGAAGTGCGGACTGCTCACCTCCACCCACTTTTGCCTGGCCCACCCTTGACCCACTAGAGCCAGCGCCAACAGCAGTATCCCGGCTACCTTCCGCATGGCCGTGAGCCTACTCCAAATCCTGCTTGCGCGAAAGTCCCTCGCGCCGCTTTTCTGTTACATCCGGCGATTTCGCTTCTGTCTCGATTCATCCGATTTTCGCCCCGCTGTCACACTCCCTGTTGCAATATGGAAGAGACAGGGGAACTCTTTTGCCGCGCATTCACTTTCATCAGCAGCTTGCAGACCTCAAAGATCGCCTCCTCGCCATGGCCGCGCTGGCCCAGCAGGCCGTCGAGTCGGCTGTAGATGCCTACATCAACTCCGACCTCGATCTGTGCCAGTATGTGCGCAAAAATGAAACCGCCATCAATCTCGCCCAGCGCGAAGTGGATGAAATGGCCTATGACCTTCTCGCCAAAGAGCAGCCCATGGCCGTCGATCTCCGTTTCATCCTCGCCGTCATCAAAATCAACGGCGATCTCGAGCGCATCGGCGACCAGGCTGTCAGCATCGCCCGCCGTACAGAAGAACTCGTCGCGCAAAACCGCCCTGCGCTTCCCGCAGACATCGCCCGCATGGGCACACTCGCCGCCAGAATGATCCGCACCGCCGTGTTGTCCCTCCTCGACGGCGATGCACAGATTGCCGAAAACGTCATTGCCATGGACGACGAGGTCGACGACCTCAACCGTGAATCCCAGGCCTCTCTTATCGAGTTCATCCAGAACTCGCCTGACCGAGCCGCACACGCGCTGCTCGCCATCATGGTGGCCCGCAGTCTCGAGCGC
The DNA here is from genome assembly GCA_021818585.1 of Acidobacteriota bacterium. Classification (GTDB taxonomy): domain Bacteria; phylum Acidobacteriota; class Terriglobia; order Terriglobales; family Acidobacteriaceae; genus Acidobacterium. Next base: position 35,249 of record JAKATU010000092.1, read on the forward strand.
ATCTCCGACCACGCCACCAACATCGCCACCGATGTCATCTTCTGGATTCGCGGCGCCGATCTCCGCCACCAGGCCAGCCTTGCGGAAGCCGAATAACCGCTCGCGATACGTGCTCTGCCCCTGAGCGCGGAGACAAAAATGCGACAAAGGCGCGGGCGCCCGTGCGGTCAGCACCGATTACACTATCTGCATGTCAGCTCTCGTTCTCGACGGCAAAGCCTACGCCAGGCAGATGGAATCCGAACTCCTGCCTCGCGTCGAAGCGCTTCGCGCAAAAACCGGCGAAACCCCCATCCTCGCCACCATCCTCGTCGGAGCTGATCCCGCATCGGCCACCTACGTGCGCATGAAAGGCAACGCCTGCCGCCGCGTTGGCATGGACTCGCTCGCCGTGCATCTCCCCGAAGAGACCACCACCGAAGATCTGCTCGCCAAAATCGACGAGCTCAACGCCGACCCCCGCGTCCACGGCATCCTGCTTCAGCACCCCGTCCCCGGGCAGATCGACGAGCGCGCCTGCTTCGACCGCATCGCCCTCACCAAAGATGTTGACGGTGTCACCGCTCTCGGCTTCGGCCTCATGGCCATGGGCGAACACGTCTATGGTTCCGCCACGCCCGGCGGCATCATGCGCTTGCTTCGCCACTACAACATTCCCATGGAGGGCAGGGAAGCCGTCGTCGTCGGACGCAGCCCCATCCTCGGCAAGCCCATGGCGATGATGCTCCTCGGCGCCAACGCCACGGTCACCATCTGCCATTCCCGCACCAAAAATCTGGCTGAAGTTGTCAGCCGCGCAGAGATCCTCGTCGGCGCCGTCGGCAAGCCCGAGTTCATCAAGGCCGACTGGATTCGCGAAGGAGCGGTCATCGTCGATGCCGGCTACCACCCCGGAGGCGTCGGCGACGTCGAGCTATCCCGTGCCATCGACCGCTGCTCCGCCTACACGCCCGTCCCCGGCGGAGTCGGTCCCATGACCATCGCGACCCTCATCGCCCAGACAGTCGAAGCCGCACAAAAGGCCGCAGGAATCCAACGGCCAGTCCCGAATTCCGGCATCAACCGCATCCACCCGTAGCCGCGCAGTAACGATTCGCCGCGTCCAGGTATTGCGTCCAGTTTTCCGCAATCCCATGCTGCGCCGCGGCCAGCGGCATCTTGCCCGCCTTCACCTCGTAAGCCAGGTAATCCTCCACCCGATCCTTGATCTTGAAGTAACGGCCCTGTAGCGAAACCCCCGAAGGCCCGCACTCCGGCCAGATATTTCCCATCCCATCCGCTCCGCCCAACTCCAGCGGTACCAGGTGGTCCAGTTCGCAAACCTGCGTATCCCCGTAGTTCCCTCGCGGATCGCGAAGCGAGTACCACCTGTAGGCCTTGTGTTTCTTCTTCTCGCTGCTCTGCTGGTTGCGAATACAACCGGTTCGCCACGCGGGATTCCGGAGCAAAGCCACCGTTACGCTCGGGTTGATGCCGCCCGGCGTACAGCGCGGATCAGGAACCGGATATCCATCCCGCATCTGCGTCGAACAGCTCCCAGCCCGGGGACGCCGCCAGTGAGCAAAATACTCTGAAGTATAGGTCACATGGAACTGAGCGCAATACTGCTGCTCATGCTCTTTCCAGTCGGAGCGGCTTCCATAATCGCCGCGCCATCCATGCCCGGAATAGCGATAGCCATGATCGCTGTAGTGATGGAGCCGCGAATCCCTGCTCCATAAAATCGAAAAAACAACCACCGCCACAATCAGCGTAAAAACAAATGAGGTAGACCGGCGAAACATAATTGACGCTACCCTAACACGGTTTCCCGTCGCAGCCTACGTTACCAGTTACGGCGAAGAGTCGAATGCACCCTACGCGAACACCCGCCCGCACTGCATCCCCAGCCACACGCCCACAAAGCCCATCACCAGGCTGGCGCCAAAGTACAGGAATGCCGTCGCTGCCTGCCCATTCTGCATCGCATGCAGCGTCTCGTACTCAAAGGTCGAGAAGGTTGTATAAGCGCCGATAAACCCTATCGGAATCGTGTATCGCCACGCAGGGTTCAGGTCCAGGTGAGCATCCAGAATGGCCAGCGTCAGGCCGATCAAAAAGCAGCCTGTTACGTTTATCACCAGTGTGCCGTAAGGAAAGCGTGTTCCCACACGCTCATAAATCCACACTCCCACCGCGTAGCGGACAATGGCGCCAAGCGCTCCGCCAAGCGCAATCCATAAATATTTCATACGGTTTGAATATCCTCCTTGGCACTTCAGGCCGCTAGCGCGGCAAGCATCGTCGTAAAGTGTCAGGAGTCATTGGCTGCCGGAACCGGCAGCGGTTGGGTTGAGGCGAACTCCACCGCCCCTGTAGACAGAATCATCAATGCCCAGCCATGGAGTCAAGTCCCTTATCCTGTTCATCAAAGCAAAACCTGCCGTTGCCATTCCGGCACCCCGGGTGATGCGCGCTCAACGAAGGGGATAACATCGTAGCCAGCCAAGCATGAGAATCCTGACGACCTCAACCGCATTCCCGCCCCACTACTTCACCCAGAAGCAGATCGCCGACGAACTCGCCAGCTACTGGCAGGGCTCGCTCGACACGGCGATCCTCGATCGCCTGCACTCGCGCACCGGTGTCGATGGCCGCTACTTCTCGCGCCCCCTTGCCGACTATCGCGCTCTCGACACATGGGGCAAGGCCAACAACGTCTGGATCGAAACCGCCCTCGACCTCGGCGAGCGCTCCATCGAGTGCCTCATCGAGCAGTCCGGCATCGAGCGCTCGCAAATCGGCGCCATCTTTTTCGTCTCCGTCACAGGCGTCGCCAGCCCATCCATTGATGCACGCCTCGTCAACCGCCTCAACCTCTCGCAGCGTATCCGCCGCAACCCGCTCTTCGGCCTCGGCTGCGTCGCCGGAGCCGCCGGTCTCGCCCGCGCCGCGGACTACGTCAAAGCCTATCCAGACCAGTACGCCGTCCTGCTCGCTGTCGAACTCTGCTCGCTTACCTGGCAGCGCGAAGACCTCTCCGTCGCCAATCTCATCTCCACCGGCCTCTTCGGAGACGGCGCCGCCGCCGTGCTCGTCGCCGGCGACCAGACCGCTCACGCCGCCGCATCGCCGCGCATCCTCGACCACGCCCAGGTCTTCTACCCCGAAACCGAATCCGTCATGGGCTGGGATATCTCCGAGCGCGGCTTTCAGATCGTCCTCTCGCCGGAAGTCCCCAACGTCGTCCGCCAGAACCTGGGCCGCGATGTCGATCTCTTCCTCGCCGCGCACAACCTCACCCGCGAAGACATTGGCTGCTGGCTCATGCACAACGGCGGCCCCAAGGTGCTCGAAGCCTCTGAAGATGCACTCGGCATGGAGCGTGGTTCGCTCACCGTCTCCTGGGAAGCGCTCCGCCGCGTCGGCAATCTCTCCTCAGCCTCGGTCCTGGTCGTCCTTGATGATGTCATGAAGCACCAGCGCCCAGCGTCCGGCACAAAGAGCATCCTCGCCGCCATGGGCCCCGGCTTCTGCTGCGAAATGCTTTTGATCGAGTGGTAGTGATGCAGCTTCGCGTCGAGGGAGGTTTGCATGAAATTTGGTGCGGAGAGTCTTTTAATTAGTTGTATTCAATAGCCTTACCCGATAAACTCAGTCGCACCGTGGGTAAGCCGCCGAAAAAAGATATAGCCCTCGAATTGAGAGACTGGAAAGGTCGTGCCGTCTATCTTGATAAGCAGACATGGAGGGACCACATTGGTCGGCTGCATTTCGATGAGATGTTTTTAATCGAAACGCTGAAGGCGAGCTTCTCGTTTCCGCTGGAAGTGCGAGAGAATAGGGCCGCAAGATCAGAGAACGCAATCTACGACATCAAGTGTGGAAACAAGGACTTTTTGGTGGTCGCGGTAAAAGTAAGAAAATTTTGGGAAGCGCGGGTCATAAGTACCTACTACGCGGCCGACGCATCTAATCTTCCGAAAGGTAAAGTCATCTGGAAGCGCCAATGAATAACGACTTGATATTTACTTACAGGCGGAATACGGACGTGGCGCATGTAGACGTTGCCAAGCCCTCGGAAAATGCCGAAGTTGAAGTGAGGGAGATGGGAGACCTCGTTGGTTTCCCCGGCCAGGTTCTTGTGCGCTTTGACGCTCAAACTGGCGAGCTTTACGGGATGACATTCCAGCGCTGGTCCTCAATGCGCAGGACCTTGATGTGGCGCCATCGAACATTTGTAGCCCGTAAAGTTCGCGACGAACTGGTAGCAAAGATCGTCGATTTCTTTAGCGAGAACAATCGTCATCACAGGCAGCCCGCATTGATTCATTGAGGGGTATTTGGGATCTGCGAGATTATCAAAATCTGTGATCGCCCCTACCGGCAAAGCCGAGCCTCAGCTTCCTTCGCCGCCTCATAAATCTGATCAAACGACTCCACCGCGTAAAGCACCTTCTGCATCTCCGAAACCTTGAACTCCTGCTCCAGAACCTGCTCCAGGTTAAAGTCCCGAATCTCCGGTCCGCCTTCGATCACGTATCTCGCCTCGCCATGCGATGAGATCAGCCCGCTGCCATACAGTTTGATCCCGCCATCCTGCCGAATCACCCCAAACTCCACCGTGAACCAGAACAGCCGGCCCATCCGCTCCAGCTTGTCCTTGTCGCCCATCACCGTCGCGCACACTTTGCCGTAGTGCTCAAGAAAATCCGCAAACACCGGGTGCGCATGCATCGGCACGTGCCCCAGCACATCATGGAAGATGTCCGGCTCCGGTGTATATTCCATCGACTCGCGGCCGCGAATGTAAGTCGTCGTCGGAAAACGCCGCGCCGCCAGCATCTCAAAGAACGCATCCGGCGGAAGAAAGCCGCTCACCGGCGTCGCATTCCAGCCCGTCAGCGGCTCCAGCCGCGCATTCACCTTCGCCAGGTCCGGAATCGAATCCGCCTGAAGCCCAATCTGCTCAAAGCCCGCCAGATACTCCTGGCAGGCATGCTCTTTGAGCTGCGGCATACGGCGGTTCACCAGTTCCCGCCATACGCCGTGCTGCTCGGGCGTGTAAGCGGCGCAGTCCTGCTGGATCAGGTAAGGTTCAGCAACAGTCAGCTTGCTATGCGATGCGGTTGGATGGGTCGTGCCAGCCATGCGTAAATACTCCCGAAAGAAAACTCTCTAGCATCGTCCTCCCAGGCGCATCTGTCAACTGCACCTGAACCGGCTTCGGTCGCTCTCCGCAAAAGCAAAACGGGTGGCTGCGGCCACCCGTCTCTTATTCGAAAATTTCTGTTCGCATCGCTACTCCGTGCGATAGTTCGGAGCCTCGCGCGTAATGATCACATCATGTACGTGGCTTTCACGCAGCCCCGCGCCGGAGATCCGCACAAACTTCGCCTTCCGGTGCATCTCTTCAATCGTCGCGCAGCCAAGGTAGCCCATGCCGGAGCGAAGCCCTCCCACAAGCTGGTACACATTCGCTTCCAGCGGTCCACGGTAGGGAACTCGTCCCTCAATGCCCTCCGGCACAAACTTCGCCAGCCGGTTCTGGTTGCTGCGCTCCCGTGCCACCACGCCTTCCGTACTGGAGTTGTCCACGGCGTCGCTCGGTCCCTGGAAGTACCGCTCGCCCGAGCCCTGCGCCATGGCGCTCAGTGAGCCCATGCCGCGATATGCCTTGAACGACCGGCCCTGGTACAGAATCGTCTCACCCGGGCTCTCATCCACGCCCGCAAACAGCGAGCCGATCATCACCGCACTCGCGCCCGCGGCAATGGCCTTCACAATGTCGCCCGAATACTTGATGCCGCCATCGGCAATAATCGGCACGCCCATCTCGCGTCCGGCGCGCGTCGCTTCCATAATCGCGGTAATCTGCGGCATGCCCGCGCCCGTCACCATGCGCGTGGTGCAAATCGAACCCGGCCCGATGCCCACCTTCACGCCATCCGCGCCCGCTTCAATCAAAGCCTTCGCGCCCTCGTAGGTGGCTACGTTGCCGGCAAGCAGGTCCACTTCCGGAAACCGCTTCTTCACCTCGCGAATCGCTTCCAGCACCCGTGACGAGTGCCCATGCGCCGAATCAATCGACAGCACATCTACGCGATTCTTCACCATCTCCGCCGCGCGCTCCATATAGTCGCCCGTTGCGCCTATGGCGCCGCCCACGCGCAGCCGTCCCTGCTCATCTTTCGACGCATTGGGATACTTCAGTTTTTTCTGGATGTCCTTGACCGTGATCAGGCCCCTCAGCTCGTACTGGTCGTTCACCACCAGCAGCTTTTCCACCCTGTGCTGGTGCAGAATCTCCTCGGCCTGCTCCAGCGTGGTGCCCACCGGCACCGTGATGAGGTTTGCCTTCGTCATCACCTCGCTGATCGGAACGTCCGTGCGCGTCTCGAACCGCAGGTCGCGATTCGTCAGGATGCCCACCAGCTTCTTGTTCCGCGTCACCGGCACGCCGCTGATCTTGTAGCGCCGCATAACATCCAGTGCGTCGGAAATCAACTGCTCCGGCTCCATCGTCACGGGATCCACGATCATGCCGCTCTCCGACCGTTTCACCTTGTCGATCTCGCCCGCCTGCTCTTCCACCGTCAGGTTCCGGTGCACAATGCCGATGCCGCCCTAGATGGCCATCGCAATCGCCAGCCGCGACTCGGTCACGGTATCCATCGCCGCGCTCAGCAAAGGCGTGTTCAGCCCAATCCGCTTCGTCACCTGGGTGTCCGTCCGAACCAGGGCAGGAACAACTTCGCTGTAGGCAGGTACCAACAGCACATCATCAAATGTCAGCGCTTCGGGAATAGGTCCGTCAATCATAATCTTGAGTCGTCAAGCTGTCGGGGGCTACGCAGTTAAGGGCAGGTAGGCAGAACCAGCTTTGCCATATTGTAGGGGCTTGGCAAGTCCATCGCAAAATAACCGCTCGTCCAGTCCGCACGGCAGTGACCAAAATCACACCCTGTCACGCATCTTTCCTTGACAATCGTGCACAATCTGCGTCTTCACTACACAGTTGCGGCCCACTTTGGCTGCTGTCACGGGTCAGGCGCGCGCCGCGGAAAGAGGCCACCATGCGTCGCACTCCGCGAATGGTTCGGTTCTTCTGTTTCATGACTGTTCTCGCAGTCATCGCGCTGGTCACTCCCGCCTGCGGGCAGCAAACCCAGATCGATCGCTACGACCTCTACAGTGGATTCACCGCCTTCAGTATTCCCCACCTCAACCTCACCGAACGCGGTTACAACTTCCAGGCCGGCATTAACTGGAGAAGCTGGCTCGCCACCGGTTTTGACTTTGCCTACGTCTCCGGCCACAGTTCGCTCACCCCCAGCATGCTCAAGCCCTCGCTGGCCGCCCAGATCGAGCAGGAAATCGCCACCCTCGAAGCAGCCCATCAACTGCCGCCCGGCTACATGCTCTCGGTCCCGACAGACTCCACCACTCAGACCTTCGCCGCCGGTCCGCAGTTCTCCTGCCGCCGCTGGAATTGGATCACCCTATTCGCACGACCGTCGCTCGGCGCCGTTCACCAGACCGCCACTCCCCATCCCAACCCCGCTGATCCCTTCGCCGTCGCCATTTCCCACCAGCTCGCGCCCTCCGGCCAAAAAACCGACTGGCAGGGCTTTTATGGCTTCGGCGGAGGCATCGACTGGAACCTCACCCCACACTTCGCCATCCGAACCCAGATGGACCTCGTCTACTGGACCCTCTTCAACGACCTGCTCAACGGCAACTGGACCGTCCGCTATTCCGTAGGCCCAACCTTCCGCTTCGGTAGCAACATCCTCCACCGCCGCTAGCAGTTATCGCAGATCGCTCCCCCATCCCCTTCGCGACTTCGCCCGCCCAAAGAGCGATCTCGCCCACGCATGCTGTTTTTATCCTCATTAAATCGAAAAAATCGTATGATTATAATGATTACAGACGTACTACATCGTATTTTTTCGTGCCCCATCCAATGGCCGCCTCATCGTCCCGCGGAAGCCCTTGGATCTCACCCATTAGCCGTCATCCTCTGGAGAACATCTCGGCATGCTCGTCCACCGCCTGTCCTGCCCGCGCCGTTCCATCCGTCTCCTTGCACTCGCGTCCGTGTTCTTCCTCACGCCTGTCATCTCCGTGCCGCAAGCCGCCGCCCAGGTCTCCGCGAGCATTCAGGGCAGAGTTACAGACCCCTCCGGCGCCGCCATCCCCGGCGCACTCATCACTCTCCAGAACCGCAGCACCAACGCCACCCGTACCACCGTCACCTCCCGCAACGGCCAGTACCAGGTCCTCTCCCTGCCTGCCGGCAGCTATCGCATCACCGCCCGCAAATCCGGTTTCGCGCGGGAAATCCGCACCGGCATCCGCCTCGCCGTCAACCAGTCCGTCACCGCCAATCTCACCCTCCCCATCGGCAGCGTCCGCCAGCAAATCTTCGTGCGCGCCGACGCATCCCCCGTCAGCCTCACCACCTCGGACGTCTCCGGCCTCGTTGGCCCGCGCCAGGTCCGTAATCTGCCTCTCAACGGTCGCAGTTACGATCAGCTCATGACACTCGACCCCGGCATCGTCAACTACACCTCGCAAAAGACCGGCGGAATCGGCGTCTCCAACTCCACCGTGGGCAACAACTTCGCCGTCTCAGGCAATCGCCCCCAGCAGAACCTCTACCTGCTCAACGGCGTCGAGTTCACCGGCGCCGCCGAGGTCAACATGCAGCCCGGCGGAACCAGTCAGCAGTTGCTCGGCGTCGATGCCGTCCGCGAGTTCAACGTTCTTCGCGACAACTACGGCGCGGAATACGGCAAGCGCCCCGGCGCACAGGTCCTCATCGTCACTCAGAGCGGCACCAACCACTTCCACGGCAGTGTTTATGAGTTCCTCCGCAACAACGCCCTCGACGCGCCCAATTACTTTGACAGAGGCTCTGCTCCGCCCTTCCAGCGCAACCAGTTCGGTGTCGCCCTCGGCGGTCCGCTCCAGCGCAACAAAACCTTCCTCTTCGCCAACTACGAGGGCTTCCGCCAGCATCTCCATCAAACAGGCGTCGATCTCGTCCCGGACGCCAACGCCCGCAGCGGCCTGCTCCCCTGCAAACTCGTCAGCCCCACACCCAATCCCTGCCCGGCTTCCGGATTCGTCAACGTCGGCGTGGCTCCAGGTGTTGCATCCCTGCTGGATCTCTGGCCCGCACCCAGCGCCGGCGCGCCAGACTTTGGCGGCATCTCCGAGGCATTCAACAGCCCGCTGCAGGTCATCGACGACGACTTTGGAACCGCGCGTCTGGACCGCATCTTCTCCCGGCACGATACCCTCAGCGCCGTTTACACCGTTGACGCCAGCTCCGACCTCACCCCCACCAGCGCCAATCTCTACAGCACCGACCTGGAAAACCTCACAGAACACGTCGCCAGCCTCGAAGAAACCCACGTCTTTTCTCCATCCATGGTCAACGTCGCCCGCGTCGGCTTCTCGCGTGCCTACTACTACTACACCGGCGAGCCTACTCCGGGAACGTCCGCTGCCGGCGTTCCCGGCTTTGTCGCGAATCACGTTGTGGGGCAAATTGTTGTCGGAGGCAGCGCCGCCGCCAACCCTGCCGCGCAAATCAGCCTCGCCGGAAGCAATGTCGGCACCAACCTCCACATTGCACGCAATCTCTTCACCTATCAGGACCGCATCACCCTCACCCACGGTCACCAGAACATCTCCGCCGGCGTGTGGATGCAGCCTTTGGAGTCGAATGAAGACCTGGCTCTGCTCCAGGCTGGACAGGCCGTTTTCGCGGGCCTCCAGCAATTTCTGCAGGGAAAGATCGCAAATCTCGGATACGATCCCGCTCCTACTGAGATGAACTGGCGCATGCTGATGGGCGCCTGGTACGCGCAGGATCTCATCCGCCTTACCCCCCATCTCACCGCATCGCTCGGCTTCCGCGACGGCTTCACCAATGGCTGGAACGAAGCCCACAACCGCGCAGCCAATTTTGTTTTCCAGAACGGCGTGCTCCAGACTCAGCCGCATATCGGTCGCTCCATCTTCACGGCCAACAAGGCCGGATTTCTTCCTCAGCCACGCATCGGTCTGGCATGGCAGCCGATGGCCGGAACAGTTGTCCACGCCGGTTTTGGCGTCTACAACGACATGCAGGACGCCCTCGGCTATCGTCTCGACCAGAACGCGCCCTTCAATCCCACCTATCACGCGCTCAATCTGTCGGTAGCCAGCCTTCCCGTGTCCTCCAGCACGCTTCCGTCCGGGGCAAAAATTGCGCCAGCGGGCATCCAGCCCGACATGAAGACCCCGACTCTCACCTCCTGGACACTCCGAGTCGACCAGCAGCTTACGCCCAACACCTACTTTTCTGTGGCCTACATCGGCTCGTACGGCGATCACGAGATGCTCAGTCTGGACGACAACGAGCCCACCCCGGCCATCTGTCCATCCGCGTCATGCCCGGTTACCTATCCGGCAAATTTTCCTGCTCCGATTGCCGGTTCCTCCATTCCCGCCGGCGCCGATTACATCCCGCCCGGATCGCCGCTCGCCAACCCGGAGCTCGGGGCTGCCTGGGCCTGGTTCTCGCTCGGAACCAGTTCCTACAACGCCCTCCAGCTCGACTTCCACCACCGCCTCAGCCACGGCCTCCTGCTGCGCGGCGTCTACACCTGGTCCAAGGCGCTGGACGATGGCGACTCTCTCAATGCAACTGCCTCCGGCAATGCCCCCGGCCTCGTATCCAATCCATTTCATTTACACGCCGACTGGGGCCCGGCTACCTACGACGTTCGCAACGTTGCCACCCTCGACGCGCTCAACCAACTTCCCTTCGGCTATGGTCAGCACTACTTCGCCCACCTCCACGGACTCGCCAACAAACTCATCTCCGGATGGACAGCCACATCCATCGTGACCCTCCAATCCGGTTTCCCCTTTACTCCCCAGCTCAGCTACAACCCGTCCAATAATGGAGACGGCACCAACCCCGTCCGCCCCTTCGTCAATCCTGATTTTCACGGTCAGATCATCCCGGGCAAGCCCAGCCAGTGGTTTAATCCCGCGGCCTTCCTCGCGCCGCCACCCAACAGCGGTTTCTATGGCAACCTCGGACGAGACTCGCTCAGCGGCCCCGGCCTCGCCACCTGGGATTTCTCCACCCTCAAGAACACCACCCTTCACGGCAGCCTGTACCTGCAGTTCCGCGTGGAAATCTTCAACCTGCTCAACCGCGCCAACTTTAACACGCCCAACCTCATTGTCTTCACGCCCTCCGGCCTCTCGCCTACCGCCGGCGTCATCACCAGCACCTCCACCACGGCCCGGCAGGTGCAGCTGGCCGCTAAGCTGCTTTGGTAAAAGCAGCCCCCGGCCGCGTCCCGAGTTACCTCTGTCATGCGGCTGTGGACGCTTGGCGTTTGAAAAGTTGCTCATACGGGCGTACTCTATAAAAGCGGACAGGTTCAACCGGCGCGTAGGTAGTTGGCGCGGAGGTGGAGTGGGCGAGAGCCCACTTTTTATTTGCTGAAATGTTATGGCCTTTGATCTCGATCAGATTCGCTCGGCGGCCCAGCGCGTCGCTGCTTCGCACGGCCTCGATGTCGTCGATATCGAGTTTCAGGGCGGCGCAAAGCACCGTCTCTTGCGCATCTTTATCGAGAAGAACGCTGCAGAACGAGCCAGACTGGCCGAAAAGTTAGCCTCCGGTCAGCCCGCCGGCGGGGACTCTGAGGAGCCGCTGCCGGCCAACCTCAATCCGGTGCATCTGGCCGGCATCACGCACGACGACTGCCACGTCTTCAGCACCGACTTTGGAACGCTGCTCGATGTGGAAGACCTCATGCCCGGCACCGCGGAGTACACGCTGGAAGTATCCTCACCCGGGCTCGACCGGCGCTTGACCAGCCGGGAAGATTATGAGCGGTTCATGGGCAGCCTGGTCAAGATGCGAACCTTCGAACCGGTGAACGGCAACCGGCACTGGCAAGGAAGGCTCACCGCGATCGAGGGCAATTCCCTCAGGCTCGATCTCACCGCAGTCAAGCAGGGCAAGGGAAAGCAGAAGAAAGCGGCCGAGGTGGCCGTTCAGATTGATCTGGCCAACGTCGAAAAGGCGAACCTGGTCCCGGAATTTTAGGCCTCTGTCCGGATGCCGCCGCGAGTGCGGCCCGTCAGAGACCGTAACAAAGCTGTTTTAGCTGATTGGATTGAGAGAAATACATGGCAAGTGTTCTGTACCAAAGCATTGAGGCGCTCAGTCGCGACAAAGGCATCGATCCTGAGATCGTTGTCGGCGCGGTTGAGGATGCTATCGCTCTCGCCACCCGCAAGGCATACAAGACGCAGGAGAACATGCGCGCCGAGCTGGATCGCGAATCGGGCGAAATCCGCGCTTACATTTACAAGTCCGTTGTAGCCTCTGCGGAAGAAATTGAAGACCCGCTCAACCAGATCACGCTCGAAGAAGCGCGCCAGCTCGCGCCCGGCGTCGAAGTCGGCGGCGAAATCCGCTTCTACAAGCCCACCGATGTACTGGGCCGCATCGCCGCGCAGATCGCCAAGCAGGTCATCTTTCAGAAGGTTCGTGAAGCCGAGCGCGACACTGTATTCAACGAGTACGCGCATCGCATCGGAGAAATCCTCACCGCGACCGTCAAGCGTGTTGAAATGCAGGACGTCATCTTCGACCTCGGCAAGGCCGAGGCCCGCATGCCCCGCCGCGAGCAGTCCCGCCTCGAGCAGTTCGCCGTCGGCGAGCGCGTTCGTGTCGTTCTGCTGCGCGTCGACCGCGCCGCCAAGGGACCGCAGGTCATCGTCTCCCGCGCCGCGCCGGAGCTGGTGCAGAGCCTCTTCCAGGGTGAAGTCCCCGAGATTTACGATGGTACCGTCTCCATCCGCGCCATTGCGCGAGAAGCCGGCGAGCGCACCAAGATCGCTGTCGTGTCCCGCGACAAGGACGTGGACCCAGTCGGCGCATGCGTCGGCATGAAGGGCATGCGCGTGCAGTCCATCATTCGTGAGCTGCGCGGAGAAAAAATCGACATCATCGAGTTCAGCGAAGAAGTCACCACCTTCGCAGAGCGCGCACTGCAGCCGGCCAAGGTCAGCCGCGTCAGCATCACAGACCTCGCGGAAAAGCAGCTCGAAGTCATCGTCGATGATACCCAGCTCTCGCTCGCCATCGGCAAAAAGGGGCAGAATGTCCGCCTCGCCGCCAAGCTGCTCGGCTGGAAGATCGACATCAAGAGCGAAGAAGAAAAGCGCATCGAGCTCGAACAGCAGATGGGCGGATTCTCCGGCGCGAACACCGCCATTGAAGAGGTCAGGGAACTCGGCGAGCCCATCATTCAGAAGCTCGTCAACGCCGGTGTCACCAGCGTCGAAGCGCTGGCCGACATGACCCCCGAGCAACTCGAAGAGATCCCCGGAATCGGCGAAAAGACACTCGAAAAGATCAGTGTCGCCGTCCGCCATTACTTCGGCCAGTACGAGCCCGGCGAAGAGCGTCCGGCCGCGCCCGCGCCTTCCGAGGAAGAAATCAAGCAGAAGAAAGCGCAAGCCGACGCCGAAACCGCCGAGCAAATCGCCGGCCTCCAGCAGGATCTCACGCAGGAGGGAAGTGAACTGCCGCGGGAAGACAACTCCGGCGTCGTTCACAGCCGGATGGCCGAGGAAGCCATCGACGAATACACGGAATCCGGCTCGGAAACGGAATCCGATGGGGCCGAACCCATGAACGCCGGCTCCGAGGACGTAAGCGAAATCATCGCCGCGCACCAGCCGCACGCCGAAGGCGTCGAGCCGGGCCAGGTGGACGAAGAAGCATTAGCGGATCCGGAAGAATTGGAAGCCGACGGGGAGAAGGGTGCGTAATGCGCCCTGCCCGTCACAACGAAACGATAGTGTCCCTGAGATGAGCGCGCAATTCCATGCGATTCCGGGGATAATAAACAAAGACGATCCCGCGTTCGAGAGGTTCTGTATGACGATCTGAGCGCGCGGGTAAACAGTCGGAAGACTTAAGGGGCGGATGAGTAAAGTTCGAATCAACGATCTGGCGCGTGAACTGGAAGTTAAGAGCAGAGCTATTTTGGAAGCGCTGAGAGATATCGGTGTCACCGAGAAGAAGACCCACTCCAGCTCGATTGAGCCGGATGAGGCCGAGAGAGTGCGCGCTCTTATCAAGCGCGGCAGCCGTGGAGGAGCATCGTCCTCCGCATCCAGGCAGGAAGAGCCACGGCCAAAAATCGACTGGTCCCGCGTCTCCAAACCCGGCGACGTGCTCAAGGCCATTCAGGAGCGCAAGGAGCAGGAGACCGCCGTTGTGGCGCGCCCGCCTGCCGCTCCCTCCGTTGCCGTAACCCCGCCAGCCGCGCACAAGCCAGCCGCGCCGCCAGCTCGGCCCGAAGCGCATAAGCCGGCCGCAGCCGCGCCCCAGCGGCACAATATGCCTGCGCCGCGCCGCATCGTGCCGCAGCCGCGCCAGGCGCCCAACATTATCACGCCGTCCCAGCAGTCCAAGCCGGCCATCGCCGCCAGGCCGCCCGCGCGTGCTGTCGTCGCGGCTCCGCCACCGCCGCAGGCTGCGCACGCTGAGCCCAAACAGCCACTCGGCGTCGCTCCGGAAACACCTTTGGTCGTCAACCCTCCGGCTGCGCCCGAGCCTCACGTGGCAGAGAAACCCGCCGCGCCTGCGTCTGCGCCCGTAGTCGCCGCTGCGCCGACTCAGCCAGAAGCTCCCGTTGCCGCCCCGGCTCCAGCCGCGCCCGCCGCGGAAGCGCCCGTGCCAGCGGCCGCGGCTCAGCCACAGCGTCGCGTCATCATGCCGCAGACCGGACCGCGGCCCGTCTACAAAGCGCCTCCAGGTTCTGCAGGATCCGACGCACCCGCCTCCGGCCCCGGTGGAATCCAGCGCGGCAAGCCCATTTTTGATCGTCGTCCCGGCGGTGGCCCAGGCCAGCGTACGCAATCCGGTCCCAGTGGACGCCGTCCCATGCATCCCACCCGCAGTGGTCCCGGCGGCCCGGGAGGTCGTCCCGGATTCGGCGGACCCGGCGGTCGTCCCGGCTTTGGCCAGCGTCCCGGTGGTGGTTTTGGTGGTCCCCGTCCCGGCGCAGGTGCCGGCGGTGGCGTAGGCGCAGGTCTCGTTCCGCCTCCAGGCGACGCACCCCGCGCGCAGCGCCCCGGCGCGCAGCAGCGCCGCGGCCGCAACAATCAGTACCCCAAGACCAAGGAAGGTCCGATGAAGGGCTTTGCTCCGCCGTCTCGTTTCGGCGGAGCACAGGTTCCCTCCGAGCCACTTCCGATCACGCGCACCATCACCGTGACCGAGGGCATCAGCGTCAAGGACCTCGCCGAGAAGCTCGAAGTTCGCGGCAAAGACCTCATCGCCACGCTGCTCATGCGCGGCGTCATGGTCACCGTAAACCAGTCTCTCGACGCCGACCTCGTCAAGGATGTCGCACGCCAGTTCGGCGCCGACACCAACTTCATTACTTTTGAGGACGAGCTCGCCAACGAGGCCCTCGAAACCATGCTCGCCCAGGAAAATCCTGACGAGCTCGAAGTCGCCCGGCCTCCGGTCGTCACCGTCATGGGTCACGTCGACCACGGCAAAACCTCGCTCCTCGACGCGATTCGCGAAACCGACGTCGCAGGCGGCGAAGCCGGCGGCATCACCCAGCACATCGGCGCGTACAAGGTCCGCATCGGCAAGCAGGATTCGCCCGCCTTTGGCCGCGAGATCGTCTTCCTCGATACGCCCGGTCACGAGGCCTTCACCCGCATGCGTGCCCGCGGCGCCAAGGTCACGGATATCGTCGTCATCGTCGTCGCGGCAGACGACGGCGTCATGCCTCAGACCCTGGAGGCTGTCGACCACGCCAGGGCGGCAGGTGTGCCCATCATCGTCGCCGTCAACAAGATCGACAAGCCCGAAGCGCAGCCCGACCGCGTCAAGAAGCAGCTCGGCGACCGCGGCCTCGTCCCCGAAGCATGGGGTGGCGATACGGTCTTCGTCGACGTCTCGGCCAAGCAACGCCTGAACCTCGATCTGCTTCTCGAAATGATCTGCCTCACCGCCGACCTCGGCAACCTCAAGGCGCAGCCCGGCCGCTCCGCCGTCGGAACCGTCATTGAAGCCAAGCTCGATCGCGGTCGCGGCTCCGTCGCCACCGTGCTCGTGCAGAACGGCACGCTCCGTGCGCAGGACAGCTTCATCGTCGGCAACACCTTCGGCAAAATCCGCGCCATGTTCGACGATCGCGGACGCGCCATCGAAGAAGCCGGTCCATCCACCCCGGTTGAAATCCTCGGTCTCGAAAGCATGCCTGATGCCGGTGATACCTTCCTGGTCGTCGCCGATCGGGACAAGGCCAAGGGCATCGCTCAGTACCGCCAGATGAAGGAGCGCGAAGCGCAGCTCGCCAAGTCCTCCCGCGTCTCGCTCGAAGGCCTGGCCGAACAGATCAAGCAGGCCGGCGTCAAAGACCTGCCGCTCATCCTCAAGGGCGACGTCACCGGTTCGGTGGAAGTCCTCGCCGACTCGCTCCAGAAGATGTCCACTGAAAAGGTGCGCATCAAGGTCATCCGCTCCGGCGTGGGCGCCATCACAGAAAGCGATGTCCTCCTCGCCTCCGCGTCAAATGCCATCATCATCGGCTTCAACGTCAAGCCCGAGCGCAAGGCCGCCGACCTCGCCGAGCAGGAAAATGTCGAAATCCGGCTGCACTCCATCATCTACGAGTTGCAGGAGGAGATTCACAAGGCCATGCTCGGTCTCCTCGAACCCGTCTTCAAGGAGAACTACCTCGGCAAGGCAGAAGTCCTCAACGTTTTCCGCATTCCCAAGGTGGGCACCATCGCCGGTTGCCGCGTCCTCGACGGTATCCTCCGACGCGACGCGGACATCCGCCTCATGCGCGATGGCGAGCAGATCTTCAAGGGCAAGCTCACCTCGCTCAAGCGCTTCAAGGACGATGCCAAGGAAGTTACCAACGGCATGGAGTGCGGTGTTGGTCTCAACACCGCCGACATCCAGGTAGGCGACACCGTCGAAGCCTTTGTCACCGAGCGCGTTGCCGCGCAACTCACAGCGCAGTAACGGAAAAATTACTTCAACCAGAAGCCCCGGTCACGTACCGGGGCTTTTTCTGTCTCAGGCATCGTAACAAGCAAAACAGTTCCCAAGGTGCTAAGGGCTCAAAAGAAACTTGATGACATCGCTTGAAAGATGGTGCGGATGGTTGGCCGCATAGAAACCCAAAAGAATCACAATGACGATTGCAACCACCTGTGCCCAGCCCGACAAAACGAATTTCCGCTTTCGAGCCAAATCCTCTTCCTGATCATTCATGGCAAGCATGCTCGCACTTCATTCAGGTGGGGCACAAGCTGCCCACAAATCCAAGTGAAATCAGCAATATGTCCGCCCGTTTCCCGAATGCGTAGGTCTTTGACTGATTCAAGGGGAGTTAGCCCGATCATTTGCCTCATCAGGCAACCCGGAAAATGCTGAAAAATGCTCTGAATGCAGCGCTCCACGATATACTTATAGGGTGACCGTACACACCGATCAGCACTCTCCCGATACCACGGCTGGCAATGCCTCCGAGCGCAAAGTTCTCCTGCTCAAACCCCGCGGATTCTGCGCGGGCGTAGTCCGCGCCGTTGACATTGTCCGCATCGCGCTCGAAACCTTCGGCGCGCCTATCTATGTGCGCAAGGAGATCGTTCACAACCGGTTTGTGGTCAACGAACTGGCTGAAAAAGGCGCCATCTTCGTCGAGGATATCGATGAAGTCCCCCAGGGCAGCCGCGTTATCTATAGCGCCCATGGCGTCTCGCCCGCCGTCCGGGAGCAGTCCAAACAGCGCAAGCTCCGCGTCATTGACGCCACCTGCCCGCTCGTCACCAAGGTGCACGTCGAGGCCATCAAGTTCGCCAGGCAGGGCTACTCGCTCGTGCTTATCGGCCATCGCGACCACGAAGAGATTGAAGGCACCCTCGGGGAAGCGCCTGATGTGACCACCGTCGTTTCCAGCGCCGCTGAAGTGGAGGCCCTCGAAGTTCCAGATCCCGATCGCGTGGCCTATCTCACTCAGACCACCCTCTCGCTTGACGAAGCGCGAGACATGATCGACGCCCTCAAGAAGAAGTTTCCCAGGATCGTCGGCCCGCACTCGCAGGACATCTGCTACGCAACGGAGAATCGTCAGGTTGCCGTCAAGAATGTCGCGCATTCGGCGGATCTGGTTCTCGTCGTTGGATCAAACAACAGTTCCAACTCCAACCGCCTTGTCGAGGTCTCCCGCAACCTGGGAACGAAGGGCTATCTCATCGAAAACTCGTCCACGATCCACCCCGAGTGGCTCGAAGGCGTGGCCAACGTAGCCGTCACCGCCGGGGCCTCGGCCCCCGAGGTGCTCGTCGAAGACGTCGTAAACTACCTGCGCTCCAAAGGTTTCGGCCAGGTGGAAGAAGTGGAAGTGATGCCGGAGAACGTCCGGTTCGGCCTGCCTCCTGAAATTGTGCAGGCTATTCAGTCCGCGCCCTCCTCCCCTGCGGCAGTCTAACGCTGTTTCAGACTTCTACCGGAAGGCGCCAAGGAAGCATGAGCACTGCAAAAACGGCAAGTCAGGGCGGACAGGGTACACCCCCCGCCGGAACTGCCCCTCGTACCGCGGCATTAAAATTCGGTCGCCTCGACGCGGCCATGCAGGACGTCAAGACCGCCATCCAGCGCGCCAAAGATCACCTGTTTTCACTTCAGCATCCGGACGGATGGTGGTGTGGCGAACTCGAAGCCGATCCCATGCTCGAGGCCGACTACATCTTCCTCCACGTCCTGCTCGGCACCGGCGACGCGGGCAAAATGCGCCGCGCCATGACCGAGATTCTCCGCTACCAGAACGAAGATGGAAGCTGGAGCCTCTATCCCGGCGGGCCCGGCAACATCAGCCTCGCCGTCAAGTGCTACTCCGCCGGCAAGCTCATGGGCATGAGCCAGGACGATCCCGTCCTCGCCAAAGCACGCGAGTGGATACTTTCGAACGGCGGCGTCATCGAGTGCAATACCTTCACCAAGATTTACCTCTGCGCGCTCGGCCAGTATGACTACGACGCCGTTCCAGCCATCCCGCCGGAAATCGTCCTGTTCCCCAGGTGGTTCTACTTCAATATCTACGAGATCTCCTCCTGGTCCCGCGCCATTCTCGTGCCGCTTTCCATCGCGTATGCAAAGAAGCCCTTCAAAAAGATCGCGCCGGAGCAGGGAATCGACGAGCTCTTCGTCGGCGGCCGAGAAAACTCCAATCTCAAGCTGCGCTGGGACCGCAAGCGCAAAATCAGCTGGCGCAACTTCTTCATCTTCATCGACCGCATGACCCATTGGTTCGAGCGCGTGCACATTCGCCCGCTTCGCACCATCGCGCTTAAAAAAGCGGAAAAATGGATGATCGAGCGCTTCGAGATGAGCGACGGCCTGGGCGCCATCTATCCGGCCATGCTCAACGCCATCATCGCGCTGCGCTGCCTCGGTTACTCGCTCGACGATCCCCAGATGCTGCGCGCCATCGACGAGTTTGAGCGCCTCGGCATCGATGTGCCCGAAGGCAACGAGCACTACTCCGAGCCCACCTTCCGGATGCAGCCCTGCGTCTCTCCCGTGTGGGATACCGCCCAGGCCGTCTTCGCCCTCGGCGAAGCCGGAGTCGAGCGCAACGACCCCCGCATGCTCAAGGCCGTCGACTGGCTGCTCTCCAAGGAAGTCCGCCACAAGGGCGACTGGGCCGTTAAAAACCGCAAAGCGCAGCCTGGCGGCTGGTACTTCGAGTTCAACAACGAGTTCTATCCAGACGTGGACGACTCCGGACAGGTCCTGCTCGCGCTCAACAAGGTGGACAATCCCCGCGAGCGCTACCAGTACGACGTCTGCCAGCGCGCCATCGACTGGATCTTTTCCATGCAGTGCCGCAACGGCGGCTGGGCCAGCTTCGACAAAGACAATACGAAGATGATCTTCCAGCACGTCCCCTTCGCGGACCACAATGCCATGCTCGATCCGCCGACAGTCGACATCACCGGCCGCATCCTCGAAACGCTGGCCACTTACGGCTACACCCGCAAGGACAAGCGCGTCGAAAAGGCCATCAAGTTCATCTTCAGCGAGCAGGAGCCGGACGGAAGCTGGTTCGGACGCTGGGGCGTCAACTACATTTACGGAACCTTCCTCGTCCTGCGCGGCCTCGAAGCCATGGGCGTCTGGAATCACGAGCCGCAAATCCAGCAGGCCGCCGAGTGGATTCGCTCCGTGCAGAACGCCGACGGCGGCTGGGGAGAAACCTGCGGCAGTTACGACGACCCCAACACCCGCGGCATTGGTCCCAGCACCCCATCCCAGACCGCATGGGCCATCCTCGGCCTGCTTTCTGCCGGAGATAATCGCAGCGATTCGGTCGCCAAGGGCATCAAATGGTTACTAAGCCACCAGTTGCCCTCTGGTGGATGGGATGAGAGCATGGGCTCTAACGTTACGCGTCAGGCCCTCTACACCGGCACCGGTTTCCCCCGGGTCTTTTACCTGGCGTATCACCTTTATCGAGATTATTTCGCGCTCCTGGCCCTCACCAATTATGAAAAGGCCATGGAGCGCGCAGAGTAACCAAGCGGAGGATTTTGTAGATGGGTGTTCCCATTTCACAGGCATGGACCGTTGCAACATACGTGCTCAAGCAGAAGCTCAAGGGACGCAAGCGCTATCCGCTCGTGCTCATGCTCGAGCCGCTCTTTCGCTGCAATCTTGCCTGCGCCGGCTGCGGAAAAATCCAATACCCTGCCCACATCCTCAAGCAGGACCTCACCCCCGAAGAGTGTTTCCGGGCAGTCGATGAGTGTGGCGCGCCCATGGTCTCCATTCCTGGCGGCGAGCCGCTGCTCCATCCCCAAATGCCGGAGATCGTAGCCGGCCTCGTAGCGCGCAAAAAGTACGTCTACATGTGCACCAACGCGCTGCTGCTCAAGGAAAAGCTTCACCTCTTCAAGCCGAGCAAGTATCTTTCGTTCTCCGTCCATGTGGACGGCCAGCGCGAGCACCACGACTTCTCCGTCTGCCGCGAGGGCGGTTATGACATGGCCATGGAAGGCATACATGCCGCCGTCGCCGCCGGCTTCCGCGTCACCACCAACACCACCCTCTTCGACGGCGCCGATCCCAACTCCGTCCGCGCTCACTTCGACGAACTCATGGCCGCCGGCGTCGAAAGCATGATGGTCTCGCCCGGCTACACCTATGACAAGGCTCCGGACCAGAACCATTTCCTCGGCAAAGCCCGCTCCCGCAAGCTCTTCCGCATGATCCTCTCCAACCGCAAAAAGAGCTGGCAGTTCAACACTCATCCGCTCTTTTCCGAGTTCCTCATGGGCAAGCTGAATTTCGAGTGCACCCCCTGGGGCATGCCAACCTTCTCCATCTTCGGCTGGCAGAAGCCCTGCTATCTCCTCCAGGACGGCTACGCAGACACCTTCGAAGAGCTCATGGAGTCCACCAACTGGGAGAACTACGGCGCCAAAAGCGGCAATCCCCGTTGCGCCAACTGCATGGTCCACTCCGGTCACGAGGCCACCGCTGTCGATTACAACTTCAGCTCCCTGAAAGGCTTCCTCGTCACCGCAAAGAAGTACATGTTCCCGTCGCTCTACCCCGACCCCGACGCCCAGAACATGCTCAACGAGTGGAAGCCCGCGCACGCCCAGCCACTCGTGCAGATCGACAAGCCTGCGGAAACTCCCATGCAGACCGTCTCAGGAGACTAGAAGCTATGCCGACAGAGCAGCAGGTACAAAACAAGCCGGACCTGGCCCATCCGAACCCCGACGAACTCGAAATCGCAGCTGGCCGCGAGCGCGAAAACCTCGAAGGCTGGATTCCCACCCTCGCCTCCGACGAGGAAATCCGCATCGCCCTCGAAAAAGCTTTTGACTACCGCGGTGACGTCACCATCACCCGCAAGGACGGCTCACAGGTCACCGGCTACATCTTCGA
Organism: Acidobacteriota bacterium; assembly: GCA_021818585.1. GTDB lineage: Bacteria > Acidobacteriota > Terriglobia > Terriglobales > Acidobacteriaceae > Acidobacterium. The sequence goes on from JAKATU010000092.1 coordinate 57,258, forward strand.
CCGCCGCAACGGCGCCACTCTCTCTGACTCCGCCGTCCGCATCATACCCTCCAGCGAACGCGCCAAGCTCACCATTCCCTACGCCGAGATCGCCGCCCTCCACTTCAGCGGGCGCGACACCGCCGCCGGAAAAAGCTTCGAAGCCTGGGTCCGCAAATATTGGGAGAAAAAAGCCCAGGGCGTCAAAGACATCAGCATCCACCCCGAAGTGCTCGACTAACTCCGCCGCTCTTACTCCAAAGTAAAAGGCATGGCTCTCGCCATGCCGTTCTCATTTCCGATCCGTCCGCGCCTCAGGCCGAATGCTTTTTCTGATCCTCGAACCGCGCAGGCTCCGGTCCCATCCGCACATGCAACTGGATCAGGTCCTCTTCCGCACAGGTATGGGCAGCTTCCAGCGACGCCAACCCCGGTTCCAGTGTCGCGCCACCAATCGTCCTGAAGCACCGAAGGCAGATGCTCTCGTATCGTCCTGTCTCTGTCAAACGGTGTGCGAACCGCGCTTTTTCACTCGTGCCCAAGCGACAGCCTCCGCTCGTTCCATCTTTACTTTTGCCCGCATACTAGCACGGTGAGCGCACGCCGCAACGTGTTTTTGCCCCGAAAGCACGAAAATTCACACATCCGCGCGGCATGGGCAAATAGCCCGCTGTTATCCAGAGGGCATATCTTCACCACAGCCTCGAACTCAATTTCTTACGAGTCCAGGATGTGCAGTTCCTTGCCCGGCTTGAAGCGCACCGCGCGTCCCGGCGCGATCGAAACCTCAGTCCCGGTCCGCGGATTCCGCCCAATGCCAGTCTTTCGTGGCCGCACATTGAACACGCCAAAACCGCGCAGCTCAATCCGCTGTCCCTCGGCCAGCGCGTTCTTCAGACTTTCAAAGACCGTGTCCACGGCATGCTCGGCCTTGTTGCGCGGCAGGCCGGTACGTTCAATCACTCGATGGATAATGTCCTGCTTGATCAATTCAGCACCTCGTTGGAACCAGTCCTTCTATGCAACGATGCTACCGCTAGTTGGCATAAAACGGAAGTCCTTTGTCTTCAATGGCATGCCATCCGCTAACAGCAGCAGTACGCTTTCTCCGCCAACCTTCCCGCCGGGAATACGCCCGCAACATTGTCAACCCGTTCTCACTCCCGTAAGATGCAGCTTTTAGGACATTTTTTTATTTTTTCGTCGCTTTTTGCGGCATGGGAGCAGCATGTCTATCCAGAGTGATCGTTGGATCCGTGAGCAGGCCCTCAAGGGCATGATCGAGCCGTTCAGTGAAAAGCAGGTCCGTGAGGGTGTCATCTCCTACGGCCTCTCCTCTTACGGTTACGACCTTCGTGTCTCAAACGAGTTCAAAATCTTCACCAACGTCAACAGCGCCGTTATCGACCCCAAAAACTTCGACGAGCGCTCTTTCGTCTCCGTCGAGGCAGACTCCGTCATCGTTCCCCCCAATAGTTTCGCCTTGGCCCGTTCTATTGAGTACTTTCGTATCCCCCGCAATGTCCTTACGATCTGCGTCGGTAAGTCCACTTATGCGCGCTGCGGAATCATCGTCAACGTCACGCCCTTCGAACCCGAGTGGGAAGGCTATGTGACTTTGGAGATATCCAACACAACCCCGCTCCCCGCGCGCGTATACGCTAACGAGGGTCTCTGCCAGATTCTCTTCTTCAAGGGCGACGAGCCCTGTCAAATCAGTTACGCTGATAGAAAAGGAAAATACCAGAAGCAGCAGGGTATCGTGCTGCCTAAGTTATAGAACTTACTAATGCCCCTGAATCTGAAGAGCGGCGAAGCGTTAACCATCGGCCTCGTCAACTTTGAGCCGCTGCGTGTTACAGGTCTGCGCTCCATCCTCGAGGCGGAGACGCAGATCACCGTGCGCGTCGTCAGCATTGACGAAGTCCTCGCCGATCACTCGATCACCTTCGTCCTCTTCGGCCTCACCAATCCGCCGCACTTTGACCGCATGTCCTGCCTGCGCGCGCAGCGTCCCGATCTCAAGCTCATCGTCGTCGGCATGCTCGGCGACGACGAAACCGTCATAGACGCCCTGGCCGTCGGAGCCAAGGGCTATGTCGAAGAAACGGCACAGCCCGAGCAGCTCCTCCAGGCCATCCAAATTGTCCACAGCGGCTCCATCTGGGCGCCGCGCCGCGTGCTCTCGCTCTTTGTCGATCGCATGCTGCAGTTCTCCACCAAGCCCGTGCGCCGCCACAATCACCGTTTCACTGAGCGAGAGCAGCAGGTCCTCCGCCTGCTCGTAGCCGCGCGCTCCAATCGCGAAATCGCACAAACCCTCGGGATTGAAGAGCGCACCGTCAAGGCCTACATCAAAAAGCTCATGTCCAAGGTGGGCGTGGACAATCGCGTCGCGCTCTCCCTGCACGCCGCTACGTCCTCGCTCGCCGTCGACTGACCCTGCCTTTGCCGCTTACTTCGCCTTGCCGCGCTTCGTCAGCCGGTTCAGGAAAAACTCCTGCAGAACATCCACCGTAACGTGCCCGGCCGTCGCAATCCCGAATCCCTCAAACGTAATCCCCAGGCCACGATCTTCCTGCGGCAGGTAAAGGTTTGAGAGCCCTCCCGATATCAGATCCCCTCCCATGCTCGAGTAGTTGATCTGCCTTTTGCCGTTGTCTCCGCGGCACAAAAACGCCCCTGCAATCGCATGCATCAGGCGAGCCCGCCGCGTGCCCGCTCCCTTGTAAAAGTAACGGGGATCCTGGTGCAGCAGAGCGGGCAGCACCGCGCCTCCTGCCACGACATCCGTAAACCCGCTCGCATACTCGTCGCCAAAGCGCTTGGCGTAGCCTCCCACCCCGCCGCCGTAGTCGGGTGTTCCGCCTGCCTGGTCAATTCCTGCAATAAACAGCGCCCCGGCTATCGTCACCGGGTCCATCGCCGTCCTCAAGGCCAGCTTGTACTTCAAGCCCCACGAAAGCGGCGCCGCCTGCGGATCATAGCTCACATAAAAATTAGGAATCACACCCAGCACCCGCTGATGCTCTTCCGCATGCACCTGCTCGGTTGCAATCTGCAACTCGGTCTTCGGCGTCACCACTACGGAGACAGTTCCGCCGGAGAGCCGCAGGTGAATATCGTCCCGTTCCAGAAACTGCCCCGGCTTCAGCGTGATGTCATTGGAACCCCATGGCAGGCAATCCGTGCACTCCACCGTCAGCCGGTAAGGCCCGCCCGGTTTCAGATCATTGAAGGCAAATCCGCCCTGGTCCCCCGTCGTGACCATTCGCTTGCCCTCCGGGCCTCGCAATATCACCGTCGCGCCGGGAATCACGTCCCCCTGCTCATCCGTCACTGTGCCGCTGATACTCGCATTCAGCGGTGCCTCCGGCAGGGGATCGGCGGCAGCGGTTCCTCCCGCCATCCCAGTTACCTGCGCCTGCAACTGCCCGCAACCCAACGCGCCGGCAACAGCCATACAAACCAGTAGGGAAGCCATCCAGCTCCGCCGCCGCTCTGGTCTGCTTCTTCTATAGCGGGAACCCACCCTAAAGCTCACCCAACCCAATTTCTTTTCGTCTGTCATCAAGATTTTTCGTTATCTCTCAGTCCCTTATAAGTGCGTCCTCATGTAGATGACGTAAAGACGTCATTTTGACCACAAAGTGCTACAAATTCCTGTGAATTACTGCTCGTTTTGCCACTTAGCCGGAAGATCAAAAGATATGGACACAGGTATGGGCACAAATGTGCCGGGAATTTACCCTGAAATTGCTATTCTGTAAGTAGAGACAAAGAAAAAGGCGTGCTCCGGCACGCCTTTTTTCCGTTTGAACACTTGTTAGAACCTTAACCTGTCCAATGAAATCAACAACATCCCCACAAAAACAACGGGTAAGCACCCACCGCTAAGGGGTTAACCTATCCCATAAAATCAACAACTTACCCGCAAAAAAGGAGGGAGTCGTAAACGCTTTTTTTTGAAACATCCGCCTCGTCCGGATCACATGGGCGCCATGCGTCCGCGAAGAGGACGTGGGATTCGGAGCAAAGCGCCGACCCTTTTATCATCCGTGAGACCCTCTGGTACCCATGGCCACCCGAAACATGCAAAAGACTCAATCCTCAAAACGAAGACATTAACTCACCCAACAAAATCAACAACATCCACGCAAAATGAGGAGAGCTAACCGTGTCCCTGCAATCCGACTTTCTCACCCGGGCCGTCACCGCTGCCCGCCAGGGTGGTCATGTCTTTCCCGAAATGGCGGCCTGTGAGGCTGCACTCGAATCCGGCTGGGGGCTTTCACGTCTCGCCCGCGTCGCCAACAACCTCTTCGGTCAAAAACAGGACCATGGCCGCAATGAAGGGATTGGCACCCTCGCTCTGCCCACCCGCGAATACCTCCACGGCCGCTGGATGATCGTCGACGCATTCTGGGTCAAATTTCCCGACTGGGCCGCCGCCTTTGCCGGACGCATGGAAATCCTGCGCGCTCTCAGCTCCGAGTTTCCCGCCTACGCGCATGCTCTCCAGGCCGCAAATCCCGAGCAGTTCGTGCAACTCGTCTCCGAGCGCTGGTCCACCGACCCCGAACGCGCCCGAAAAGTCCTGTCCATTTACGACGAGCACCATCTCCTGCTAGCCAGCCTGGCGCCGCCGTCCTCGTCGAATGCCACAAAGTCGCCCGCCGTCTCAGTATCCGGCAGTTCATCCAGCGCCTAGCTTCCAGCCCTTAAGAGTCCAACACCTTGCCCACCAGCACCAGCGCCGGCGCAGGCAGAGCAGAATGCGTCGGCAGCTCGCCCACCGTCAATCGAATCAACTGTTGTCCCGGCAGGCTGCACTGCGAAACCACCGCGCAGGCCGTCCCGTCCGGAATGCCGTGCTCCGCCAGGTCGCGAGCCAGCGCCGCATAGTCTGAACCAGGCATGTAAATCGCAAGCGTCGCTTCGGCAAAACCGCCCGGCACAACCAGCGAGCGTCCTTCTTCTGACCGGTGCCCGGAGAGCATCACGACCGCCGACGAGGCCTCCCGCGAAGTCAGTGGACAGGCCAGCGCCGCCGCCGCCGCCAGCGCCGCCGTCACCCCCGGCACAATTTCAAAGGGAATCCCCGCAGCCGACAGCGCCGTAATCTCTTCCGCCCCACGGCCGAACAGCATCGGGTCGCCCACCTTCAGCCGCACCACGGACTGGCCCTCCCGGGCCTCGCGGATCATCCGCTCCACAATCTGCTCCTGCGTGATCGTCTTTACGCCCGCCCGCTTGGCCACGCTCTCCACCAGCGCCGTCGGGCTGGCCAGTTCCAGGATCTCGTCCACCACCAGTCCGTCATGCAGAATCACGTCCGCTGTCGCCAGTAGGTCACGAGCCCGCACCGTCAGCAAATCCGGATCACCCGGACCCGCTCCCGTCAGATAAACCGTCCCCGACTCTGCCGTTTGCATCGCTCTCATCCTGTCCCCTCAGCTTACTCCACCATGCCCGTCAAGCCCTCCGCTCTTGAAACTTCCAGCCCAGCCCTGCCGTCTATCAGCTATCCATAACTGTGCCCGTATGGAATCCCATGCACGTGTCATTGCGTGATTGGAAAACCCTTTGCCTCAACCCCCAGGCGTACCCGGACCGTGAAACCCGCACAGCCCCCGCGGTGCTAAACTCGATAACCGATCATCAATCCGCAAGCACGCCTCACCGGCGTCCAGCGCACCCGAGACTATGGACGAGCACACGCCAAACTCCGCAGACCAACGCCTGTCTATGGCCACACAACAGACGCCCAAAAAGAAGGCCGTCTGGCCGTGGCTCATCCTCCTCATCCTTATCGGCGCCGTCTTCTATGGCGCGCTCCATCGCGGTGCCCAAAAGCCCTCCACGCCGGGCATGGCCTTCGGTGGCCCGGTCACCCTCACCACCACCACCGCCAAAAAGGGCGACATCGGCGTCTACCTCAACGCCCTCGGCACCGTCACCGCGCTCCACACCGTCTCCATCTCCTCGCAGGTCACCGGCGTCGTTACGGCTGTGTACTACCGCGAAGGCCAGTTCGTACGCAAAGGCCAGCCGTTGGTGGAAATCGACCCCCGCCAGTACCAGGCTCAGGTTACCGAGGCGGAAGGTAATCTTGAGCGTGATCAGGGTGTCCTGTCTCAGTCCAAAATGGATCTGGCCCGCTACCAGCAAGCCTGGTCGCACAACGCCATTCCGCTGCAAACCCTTGAGGATCAGCAGGAGAAAGTGGCCCAGGACAAGGGCACCGTCAAGTACGACCAGGGCGTCCTCGCTTACGACAGGGTGCAGCTCGGTTACTGCCACATCGTAGCCCCCATGGCTGGCCGTGTCGGCCTCCGCGTCATCGATCCCGGAAATCTGGTTACAGCGAACAACGCCACCCCGTTGGTCATTCTGACCACCGTAAACCCCATCACGGTGGTAGCCAGCATCTCTGCCAATGATCTCGCTGAGGTCTTTGCCCGCCCCGACCATGGCGTAGGCCTGACGCTCGAGGCCTGGAACAGTAATGACACGCGAAAGATCGCGGACGGCAAAGTAACCTCGTACGACAATCAGATCGACACCACCACCGGCACCATCAAACTCCGTGCCACGTACAACAACACCAAGGGCGAGCTCTATCCCAACGAGTTTGTGAATGCCCGCCTGCTCGTCAAGACACTCAAAAATCAGATCCTGGTTCCCGACTCCTCCGTCCAGCACAATGGCCAGGAGTCGTTCGTCTATCTCATCCAGAAGTCAGCAAAAGGCTTGCACGCAGTCATGCACGACGTGACGACCGGCATATCCAACGATGGCGTGACGGCCGTACAAGGACTCCAGCCCGGTGACGTACTTGCCGACAGCAGCTTCCAGAAGTTGCGTAACGGCGCAGAGGTTCGCGTCATCTCGGCGCAAGGGCTGTCGGCAAACCACGCGAGCAACGCCCAGTGAGCCCGTCGCGCCCATTCATCCTGCGGCCCGTTGCAACTTCGCTGCTGATGGCCGCGATTCTGCTCGCCGGAATCGTCGCGTACTTCCAGTTGCCCGTCTCCGCTCTGCCGCAGGTCGACTACCCTACCATTCAGGTGGTCACGTTTTATCCCGGAGCCAACCCGGATGTGGTGAGCACTACAATTACGGCTCCGCTCGAACGCCAGTTTGGCGAGATGCAGGGCCTCAGCCAGATGACGTCCACGAGTGCCGGTGGAATCTCTGTCATCGTCATGCAGTTCAACCTTGCGTTGAACATCGACGTGGCAGAGCAGGAAGTCCAGGCGGCAATCAACTCTGCTCAAAGCTTCCTGCCTGCCAACCTGCCGGCACCGCCCGTCTACAGCAAGTCCAACCCCGCGGACGCGCCCGTTCTGACCCTCGGCATCACCTCCAACACCATGCCGCTTTCCCAGGTCGAAGACCTCATCGACACGCGACTGGTTCCCAAGATCTCCCAGCTATCCGGCGTCGGACTCGTCAGCATTACCGGCGGCCAGAAGCCTGCGGTTCGGATTCAGGTGAATCCCACCAAGCTCGCTTCCTACGGAATAAGCCTCGAAGCCGTCCGCACAGCACTCACGCAAACCAGTGTGAATGCTGCCAAGGGCAATTTCGACGGTCCGCGCCTGGATTATCAGATTGACTCCAATGACCAGCTCACCAAGGCTGATCAGTACAGAAACGTCGTCATTGCTTATAACCATGGTGCGCCCGTCCTGCTGAGAGATGTCGGCAAGGTCGTCAATGGTGTTGAGAATTCCAACCAGGCCGCATGGATGAACCAGCAGCCGGCGATCATCCTCAACATCCAGCGGCAACCGGGCGCGAACACCATAGCGGTCGTTCAAAGTATTCAGAACATCCTGCCGAGACTCGAGGCAACTCTTCCAGCAGGCATTCAGATTCGCGAACTCACCAACCTCACCACCAGCATCCAGGCATCGGTTAACGATGTGAAATTTGAACTGTTGCTCACCGTAGCGCTGGTTGTGATGGTCATCTTCCTGTTTCTGCGTAGTTTTTATGCCACGATCATTCCATTCGTGGCCGTTCCACTGTCACTGGTGGGTACCTGTGCGGCGATGTACCTGCTGGGTTACAGCATCGACAACTTATCGCTGATGGCTCTCACGATTTCAACCGGCTTTGTCGTTGACGATGCCATCGTGATGATCGAAAACATCTCGCGCTTCCTCGAAGAGGGGTATCCTCCGCTCGAAGCAGCTCTCAAAGGGGCTGGGCAGATTGGCTTTACCATCCTTTCGCTGACAGTGTCGCTCATCGCTGTGCTCATCCCTCTGTTGTTTATGGGGAATGTAGTTGGCAGGCTCTTCCGGGAGTTCGCGGTCACGCTCGCTGTAACTATCATCATCTCGGCCGTGGTTTCACTCACGCTCACGCCGATGATGTGCTCCCGCATCCTGCGCTACGATCCCGCCGCGCAGCATGGCAGGTTCTACAAGGCATCGGAGCGCGGATTTGACGCGCTGATTGATTTTTATGGACGCACCTTGAAGGTGATTCTGCGCTTTCAAACACTCACCATGCTGGTTGCCGCGGGAACTCTGGTACTTACGATCTATCTCTATATCGTGATCCCCAAAGGGTTCTTTCCAACGCAGGACACCGGTGTCATTCAGGGCATATCCCAGGCTCCGCAAACCATTTCCTTCGATGCAATGGCAAAGAAGCAGCAGGAACTGGACGCGGTCATCCTGAAGGATCCTGATGTAAAAAGCCTCTCATCGTTCATCGGCGTGGACGGAATCAATACGACTCTGAACAGCGGGCGCATCTCCATCAATCTCAAGCCGATCGGAGATCGCAGTCTGAGCGCGTCCGGTGTCATTCGTCGCCTGCAAAAAAGTCTGGCCGGCGTGCAGGGAATCCACCTCTACATGCAGCCCGTGCAGGATATTTCCGTGGACGACCGCGTCAGCCGTACGCAATACCAGTTCACATTGGAAGATCCGAACATCGCGGAATTGAACTCGTGGGCAAACCGGTTTGTAGCGAAGCTGAAGAAATTGCCCGACCTGGAAGATGTGGCCACCGATCAACAGAATGGTGGGCTCGCCATTCGAGTGGACATCAATCGTGTCACCGCATCCCGGTTGGGGATTGCGCCGGCTACGGTCGATAACATTCTCTACGATGCATTCGGGCAGCGCCAGATCAATACGCTCTACACCTCGCTCAATCAGTACCACGTCATCTTGGAGACCTCGCCGGAGTGGCGGGAGCATCCATCCAATCTGAGTAACCTGTACGTACAATCGAACATCTCCTCAGGAGCCAGTGGCGCCGCTGCCGCCACCACGTTTTCTGCCTCGGCATCGAGTTCTGCCGGATCGAATGCCTTGACTACTTCAGTTCTCTATACCCCCGGCTCGAACGCGCTCAGCCCGCCATCGACGGTTTTGTCCAACATCGGCGCCAATGCCGCGACAAGTTCAAACACTCTTACGAGTTCGATCCCGGCAAATGCTGTGCCGCTCAGCGCGTTCTCCACGGTCAGTGAGGTTCCGGAAGCGCTTTCCATCAATCATCAGGACCAGTTCCCGTCCGTAACCGTCTCATTCAATCTTGCCCCCCATGCTGCTTTGGGAAATGCAATTCAGGAAGTGGACAAAACGGTCGCGAGCATGCATTTCCCCGCAAGCCTGCAGTCGACGTGGGAAGGCACGGCAGCTTCCTTCGTCAACTCTTTGTCAAATGAAGCGCTTCTGATTCTCGCGGCATTGGTCGTCGTCTATATTGTGCTTGGCGTACTGTACGAGAGCTTCATTCATCCGATCACGATTCTCTCGACGCTTCCCTCGGCAGGCGTGGGTGCGCTGCTGGCGCTGATGGTATTTCGTCAGAATCTGAATGTTGTCGCGATCATTGGCATTATTCTTCTCATCGGCATTGTCCAGAAAAACGGCATTCTGATTGTCGATTTCGCCCTCGAAGCCGAGCGACTGAGAGGCAAGAACTCGGCCGATGCAATCTACGAGGCCTGTCTGCTGCGCTTTCGTCCGATCATGATGACCACTATGGCGGCGCTGCTGGCTGGCATCCCCCTGGCTGCCGGTACTGGATACGGCTCTGAGTTGCGCCGCCCGCTTGGAATCGCAATGGTTGGCGGCCTGCTGCTGAGCCAGATTCTCACGCTGTATACCACTCCGGTCATCTACATCTTTTTCGACAAGGTTGGAAAGCGTCTCGCGGGCAAACGTGAAAATTCAACTTCGTCCGAGGCGGATTATGGGCAGGGACGGTTATGAACCTTTCCGCTCCATTTATTAAGCGGCCGATTGCGACCACGTTGCTCACGATAGCTGTAGCTATTGCCGGCGCGATCGGATACTCCGTGCTTCCGGTTTCGCCGCTGCCGCAGGTCGATTTTCCAACCATCAACGTAGGTGCGAATCTACCCGGTGCCAGCGCCGAAGTGATGGCTTCTTCCGTCGCAACGCCACTGGAGAGGCAGTTTGGACATATCGCGGGACTGACGGAGATGACTTCTTCGAGTTCGTTGGGCAGCACATCGATTACGCTGCAGTTTGATTTGAACCGCGATATCAATGGC
>JAKATU010000077.1 GCA_021818585.1 Acidobacteriota bacterium
CCGATCTTCGAAGAGGGCTATAGCCACCGCACCTTGACCAGTGCGGCCAGTTACATGCTCCACGCCATTCAAATCCTCGACTTACATGAGCTTCGAGTCGTCCACAAGCAAGAGATAGAAAAGCGGCGGAAGTCTGGGCTGAGTATCGAGGTCCATTTCGAGATCCCGGCCACAGCCAATATGGCTCCCCACGATCCTTTATCAAGTATGTCTCTGCATGGTTTCGGTTCAATGGCAAATTGGCGCTGTCACCAGCCCCTCCTTTCCACGAACAGACGCACTCATTCTCTGAAGCCCTGCGATCTACTTATGGCCTCGCCGCAGCGACGGCTCGCGGCTATTCGAACCGTGCCCAAGGCTTCTTGACTTGGCTTGCGGCCCAAGGCGGGAATATGGAAACGGTTTCCTTGGCCGACATTGACAAGTTCGTTGCCGCGAAACGTGCAGAAGGACGCAGGCCCCGCGGTATTGCCAACGAATGCAAGGCATTGCGCAGTTTCTTCCGTTTTGCTGAAATGCGTGGATGGTGTGTGCAGAATCTCGCACTCACCATCCGCATTCCCCGTATTCCCAAAAACGAGCCGCGCCCCACGGGACCAACGTGGACGCAGGTCCACCAGCTGCTCAAACTGACCGAAGGGAATGACCCAGAGCATATTCGCGCCAGGGCGCTCCTACTTCTGTTCACGGTCTACGGATTGCGCGCGAGCGAGGTCATCAACCTGCGTCTGGAGGATTTTGATTGGCAGAGTGAAGTCTTCACCATTCGGCGCGCCAAGCATGGTGGCACTCAGCAATATCCGATCCAATACGAAGTGGGGGAGGCGATTCTTAAATATCTTCGATATGTCCGACCGCGTGTCGATGATCGGCACGTCTTTCTTGGAGAACGACGGCCTTGGGGTCCACTCCAACACACCACCCTGTGGAGGACTGTATCGAGGCGGTTGCAAGCACTTGGAATAGAGCTCCGTCATCAGGGGCCTCACGCTTTACGTCACGCATGTGCAACCCGGCTGCTCCAGAAAGGGTCATCTCTTAAAGAAATCGCGGACTTTCTGGGACACCGCAACACGAAATCTGTTGGTATCTATGCAAAGTGCGACATCGCCGCCCTTCGCAAGGTTGCCGCTTTTCGCATGGTCGGATTGAGATGAAGCTACAGGAAGGAATCGAAGTCTATATCGAGGCGAGACAATCTGAAGGCGCGCCATGGATGAAAGGTGCGCAAAGCCTGCGTTCCCTTTACCGAAGCCTTGGGAATGTGCCTCTGAATCGAATCCGTGTCAGCCAGGTCGCCCCTTTTCTCGACGGTCCGCTCACCAACGCTGCAACTTGGTACAACAAATATTGTGTCCTGCGCCAGTTCTTTTGCTACTGGAAGGCCCGTAACGAGATCTATGGGCTGCCGTTGCCTCCACCACGGCGTTTTCCCGCACAGACATTTGTCCCCTACGTTTATTCGCGATCTGAAATCCGGCGGCTGCTGGTAGCAGCCGGAATCACTCAACGAGACTTGAACTCTGTGATCGGCCCTCGCACCTTTCGCACTTTGCTTCTGTTTCTCTATGGAACTGGCGCAGGCCTCAGCGAAGCAGTTCAACTGGAGCGCCGTGACGTGGACTTTCGCAGGAGACGAATCACTCTTCACAGTAGTGCCGCCCGCTGTACGCGCGAGATTCCGATTGGCTCTGATCTGTACGAGATATTGCTGCAGTACCATCGAGCGCACCATCAACAAGAGGCAGTGAGAGATCCGCAATTTTTTCTAACCAAGAATGGGTCACAGATAAAAGCAAGCACGGCGAGCAAGACTTTCCAGAAGGTGCGTAAGAAAGCGGGCATCGCCCGCAATGACGGAGCCCGCTATCAGCCACGAATGCAAGATCTGCGATATACCTTCGCTGTCCACCGATTAACTGCATGGTTCAAGCACGGCGCGGACATGGGGCGAATGATTCCGGCGCTTTCGGTCTATATGGGACAGCATGACCTCAGCGTATCGGAACGTTATCTACGTCTGACTCCAGAGCGATTTCGGACGCAACTCGATAAGCTTAGTCCAAAGCGAGGCAAAAACGGTGGCGCGATGATCGAGAGCTGATGAGGTTTCTTGACAGCCTATGAAAAGGTATCCCCCTACTCAGAACTGAACACAGCATGCAATCGCGGGAATGGGATTCGCCACAAAAGGTTGCTGGGGATGCCGTTGGCAGCGCATCCCCAGCATTTTCGGTTGTTTCGTTCTCTTCCTCCAACGTGCTACCGAGGATCAGGTCTACGGCTCTCTGCGCGTTGGCGACGGCATAACGATGAGGCGGTTATGCTCTTCTAGCTTTTCAATCCAGTTCTGGATGGATGAGGTGGTGTTGCGGTCGGTGTGATCGGTTGGCAGTGCCAGAGATGGCAGATAGAAACGCAGCTCCCATCTCTGCAACCAGTTCCTCTTTGCTGTAAAGCTTATCTCCGAACGGTCGCCGAAGGTAAATTCTTTACGTATCGTGGAGTCCATCAAAGCGCACGAAGTACATCCGCCAGCGGCGGCTCGTGCGCGAAGATTTGCCGCGAAGAACGCCCCAGCGGGGCAGCGGCAAATCAGAACCGGTGTCCGAAGAGATGAGTTGGATAGCCGCCCCAAAGCTCATCCCCAATAAGGTGAACCTGTGTCGAACCTACGTATTTGTCTAACGTGCCTTCAATGATGGCGCGAATCTTCTTAGGCCGCGCCTTGCTGATCTCTCCACGTTGTGCCCGCGCTTCCTGGGTCAGCAGGTATTCTCTGCCTACTTCGCGGAAGGGGCGGTTGAAGACGGGAACATCATGCTTGATGCGGAACCGTACATCCGCGTCTTGATCGAAGGCGCGTTCCCGCGCCGCTTCTTTGTCAGTTGTTTTGAGCGAAACCGTCTTGTAGCGGTCGGCCTTCGGCATCTTCATGCGGCAATACCACATGCGGTGATCCACGTCGCCGCGCCGGAAGATGATGAGGCCCGGCTTCAACTCCTCTTTTTCGGTGACAAACGCCATGTCCGCCTCGCGGTTCTGTGCAGATTCCGTGCAGACTTTTCTCGCAAGTCATTGAATCCTCGTTGTTGTGCAGGACCCGTACAGATAATATCAAAATTTTATCTTTATTGTTTACTTTTATTTACGTTATATTTGTCATCCTGAGCGAAGTTTGGCGCGCCCACGCGCCAAACGTAGTCGAAGGACCTGCGGTTCTATCCGTCTAGACCCGCAAAACCCTTCACCCCACCCACGAACGGCCCAGGGGCTGATCCGAGGAATTTGCCAGACGAACCATTCGCTCGCTAAGGATGCCATCGCTTTACTTGGGCTGAGTCACCAAAGCGATCCATAATCAAGTCAGCTAAGCCGAGGACATGACATCGGCAAATCATGCAACAGGCGATAACGCTTCTACCACGAGAACATTATGAATAATTTTGGCGAAGTTTTAGCAGGTTTTCTTTTCTACGGATCTGCGACAGGAGAAAGACTTGGCAATTTTTGTAGCTGCATCGGATGAGAGCACTGGAGCGACCCACCGCGACCCTTTCATGCGTTGCGGTTTTTTGGCGCCGTTGGACGATTGGGCTTCCCTTTCCGAAGAATGGGAAAGAAAAGTCTTGAATGGTCCACCAACCATTAGCCATTTGCATATGACGGACATCAGATCTCCTCGATGGCGTCAGGAACACGGTATCAGTGATTCGGATGCCGCGCATCGCGTGGAAGAGGCATTTCAAATCATTGCCGACTGGCCGAGCCTTACCCCTATCGGGATGACGATCAATTCAGGGCATCTATATGACACCTACAAGAAAAAGGTGATGCTAACGAGCGGCGCGAAAAAGAAATTCGTACCCGATCATCTAGCATTCACAAGCTACGCCTACGCATCCATTTTGTTTTGCCAACAACATAGGCCGGGCGCAGAAAGAATCGACTTCATCGTCGAGCAAAATGGGGATCTCACCAATCACATCAAAGAGTTCTACGTAGGCATGGAGGAGGCGTGCAATGCGAACGGTCATCCAGAATTGGTCTCGATGCTCGGAAATTTAAGCTCCGCTGACAAAAACTGTGTACCTCTTCAATTAGCCGACCTTCTCTGCTGGCACACCCAAAGATACGAAAAGGGCGCCCTAGATGCGAAGGCGACACAACAATACTCTGGTATTGCGAGCCGAAGGGGAGTGAGGTTCGAATATACCGAGAGTCTTCTCAATGAACTGTGGATAGACCTACATCTGGAGGAATGAAAGATTTCAGAGACCCACCAAAACGATGAGTGAACTGCTCAAATCGCTTCCCAAGTCCAAGCAACCCTCGGATCGGATATCCCAAAACAACTCACACCATCACCCCAACCCACAAACCACCCGAAACCCATAATCCGCATACGCAAACTCCGGCGGAATACTGGACCGCCCCGAGCATCGCGAAATCTTAATCTGGTGCCGCCACGATCCCCCACGCGAAGCCTTCCGCGCACCCTCCTCCGGCCCCCTCGGATTCCGCTCCGGCGACACCCGGTAATACTCCGGATCGAACCAGTCGCTGCACCACTCATGCACGTTCTCGCACATCTCAAACAGCCCGTACCCATTCGGCTCCGACTGCCCCACCCGCTCCGGCCCCGCCTGCCAGCGCGTCGCATAATCCCGCCGCGTCATCGGCGGCTCATCGCCCCACGGAAACAACTTCCCCTCCAAGCCGCCGCGAGCCGCCCGCTCCCACTCGGCCTCCGTAGGCAGCCGATACCGCGCCCCCGTCACCCCCGAAAGCCACTCGCAATAAGCCACCGCGTCAAACCACGAAACCGCCACCACCGGCTGCCGCAAATCCGCAAACTCCGCATCGCCCCACTTCGGCGGAGCCTCACGTCCCGTCGCCGTCAGAAACCGCCCATACTCCGCCACCGTCACCTGCGTCGCCGCCATCGCAAAACCATCCACCCACACCCGATGCACCGGGCCCTCCAAATCCTGCCCAATCTCCGACCCCATCAAAAACCAACCGGCAGGAATACGAATCAAAGACGGCTCAATCATCGCTATGCCATTTCATCCTAAAACGTAGCCCGAACTCCAACCTGCGCTGCAAACGGAATCCCCACCGTAGTCCCCGGTCCAAAGAAATCCCCAAACGCACCCTCCGGAATCTCCAGTTGCTTCAAACTCGTAATCGGCTTCGTCTCGGAGCAGTCCGCATTCGCGCAAACACTCGTCAGGTTCGTGATGCCATTTCCATCCGGCTGCATCTCCGCCGCCGGAACCGGCAATTGCGCCACATTCACAGCAAAGTTCGCGCCCGGATTATTCCGGTTGAATATATTGAAGAACTCCACAAACGGATTCACCTCCACCCGCCGCACCCTGAACGGTCGCGCCACCCGCAAATCCGTCTGCAGGTAAGGCGTTCCCCGAAACGCATCCAGACTCGTGTACTTCCCATTCACCCAGATCCGCCCTGAGTTATTCGCCGTCGTAATCGTGAACGGACGAGCGCTCTCCATCTGCGAAAGCCCGCTCAGTTCAATCCCGCCCGGAGCATGCAGCGTCCCCGCCAGCACCAGACGGTTCCGCACATCTTCTCCGCTCGGCCCATAATCCCCCGGACCAAATGCATCCAGCTGCCCCGCATGCGGCCCGCTCTGCGCCACGCAAACCCCGTCCACATAATCAAACAGCTCGCCCAGCACGCAGCCCCACGTCATCGCCTTCGCAAGCTGGTAGTTCGCAATAAAACTCACCCTCCGCGTATTCCCCTGCAGGTGCAGCATCAGCGCGTTGAAGCTGGATCGGTTATCCGACCGGAACACATTCACATTCGGCACCACCGCCGCCTGGTCCGCCGCGTAACTCGGGTCGCCCGCCGGAATCAGCGGCGTCACCAGCGTCGAGCCGCTCGTGTATGGAAACGCCCGATACCCGTGGTTCCCCTGCTCATGCACATACGTCGCACTTGCCATCCACTGCCGGCTCAGTTGCCGCTCCACGCCCGCCGTCACATGCACCGCATACGGCGTCTTGTAATGCGCGCCAATCACATTCCCCGTAGCCGCCGCACCGCCCTGCAAACACCCAGTCCCCTTCAGCGCATAATTCCCGGGACCACCCGTCAGCATGCAGCTTCCACTCGTCGCATTCCCATCATTCACCGCCTGGAAAGCCGTAGCCCAGCCATTCTGCGCCAGGTCGTCGTAAAACAGCCCGAACCCCGCGCGCAGCACCGTCTTCTGGCTCCGCCCCAGCGCCCAGGCCAGCCCAATCCGCGGAGCCACCTGGTGCCGGTCATCCTTCGGTATTCCATCCGCAATCGGAATCCCCAGCGCCTGCAGCGTCGTATACGCAGCATTCTCCCGCTGGCTCCGTCCCGATGCCGCAAACAGTCCAAAGCTCGCCTGGTACCGCAGCCCATAGTTCAGCGTCAGTTGTGACGTCACATGCCACGAGTCCTGCCCATACAACGCCAACCGCTGAATATTCTGCGAAAAATGCCCATCTCTCGCCGGAGTATATTTGCACGTAATCCCCGAACCCGCACTCGGCGCAGGATCACACTGCGACCCCGGACTGACAAAATAAAATGGCAGCGGAGTCGTCATCCCGCCGCACTCCGCGCCCGTCGGGTCCACGTAGCAAACCGGGTTGTACGGATACTGAATCAACTCCTCCGCATTCGACGCAAACGCCCCGTCCAGCACCGGCTCATGGATAAAATCCACCCCAAACTGCGGAGCATGCCGTCCCGCCGCATGCGTCACGTCATACCGCAGTTGATACTTCTCCTGGTTCCGCAAATCCGGAAATAACGTAATCGGCGTCGCAAACTGGTTATCGCCAAACGTCTCAAACCCGCTCACCGTCAGCGCCGTCGAGCTGAACGGAAACGCCAGCGCAAACCCAAGATGCGAGTTCCGCGTCTGAGTCAGGTGCAGCAAACTCGCCGCCGTCACCAGGTTTCCCACCCACTTCGAATCAAACGCAAACGTATTGCCCACTACCGTATTCCAGTAGTTGTTGTGCGTCGTCAGCCCCGTCGAAGGCAACGCCCCCTGCGCCACCAGCGCATTCCGCGTCAAATACGAATCCTGCGACACGCGCATAAACCAGTGCGACCGCGCCGACTGCTTCCAGTCCAGCCGCAGCGAGCTTAAGTAATCG
The DNA here is from genome assembly GCA_021818585.1 of Acidobacteriota bacterium. Taxonomy (GTDB): domain Bacteria; phylum Acidobacteriota; class Terriglobia; order Terriglobales; family Acidobacteriaceae; genus Acidobacterium. Next base: position 7,173 of record JAKATU010000077.1, read on the forward strand.
CCAAACGGAACAGGCACCGTCTCCGGAACGGCAATCGACCCCACTCCCGGAATCGCCCCCTGCGCCGCCAGCGCGCTCAGAGCCGTGAACTGCTCCGTGCTCGCCGGGCTGTAAGCAACACTCGCGCGCTCATGCACATGCTCCACTGAAGCAAAAAACCAGGCCCGGTTTCGCACCACCGGACCACCCAGCGTCCCCACATAATTCTGCCGGGAAAACGGCTGCTTCGGGTTATGCACGCAAACCCCGTTCGTACACGTCTCCGCCGGATTCTCAATCGGAAACCGGGCGTTCAGCGCCGCCGCCCGCTCATAAAAGGCCGCATCGCCGTGCCAGTGGTTCGTCCCATGCTTGGTCGTAATCACCACAGACCCCGCCGTCGTCCAGCCCGTGTCCGCTGGCTCGTTCGACGTTCGAACCGCAAACTCTTGTATGTCATCCGGCGAAAAATTCTGGAGGAACCCGCCAATCCAGTCATCCGAATCGTCCGCCCCATCCACGGACAATTCGTTGTTCAGCCCCGAACTCCCGCCCGTGGAAACCGCCGTAATCCGCGCCTTCGTAGGATCAGAGGGCTCAACCGGCTCCGTCCCCGGAACCAGATACGCCATATTCGCAAAGCTCCGCGCCGGCAGCGGAAACGTCTCCAGATCATTCCCTGTCACCACCCCGCCATTCACCGCGCTCGTCGTGTCCATCCCCTGCTCGGTAATCGAAGAAGCCGCCGCATGCACCCGCACCGTCTCCCGCGCCGCCTTGGGATGCAGCCTCACCCGCAGCGTCGCCACGTAGCCGATTGTCACGTTCACGGTGGAAGAAGCCGAAGCAAATCCCTTCGCCGTCACCGTCACCCGGTAGCTCCCCGCGGGCAACCCCGGAATCAAAAACTCACCCCGACCATCACTCACAGCCGCGCGGGATAGCGATGTCCCCGCCTCAACCGCAACCACGCTTGCTCCCGGAACCCGCGCCCGGGTCAAATCCTCCACCCGCCCGCGCAGCGCGCCATTCGCATCCTGCGCGCGCGCCGCAAAACCGCCGCTTGTCACCAGCAAAACCAGCAGCACCACAAAACGCCTTGCCCACAGACGTCCGCAACATAAACAAAACGTCTTGCACATAAAAGAACAGAATCTACCTTTCAGCCTGAAGATCGCATGATTCCCACAACCGCCACAGGCCGCTCGCCACGCCTCAGCACACATGGTAAGGAGTTCACAAAGAGAGACGGAAAAATCGCCGCCACAGTTTCTCGCCGCGCAAGCTTCCAGCGCGCCATCCCATTCACAAACATGCAGCGGGAACCATATTCCAGGTCCCCGCGCGCACTTCCATCATCCGTCCGCACCTCAGTGATGCAGCACCTTGTTCGCGGCAGCCACATCCGCCTGCAGGCGAGCTACTCCCTCATCCGCATCGTTCATGTAGTCATGCGCCACCTGCACCATCGCAGGCGTAGGAGCTACCAGCGCCATCGCAATCTGCCTCGAAATCGAAGTCAGCCACGAGCGCAGACGCGGCGGATACACCAGTGCGCCCTCATCCGACTGAATCTTCAGATCTACCAGCGAATCAATGTCGCCATCCAGCTTGTCCATCGCCGCGCGCACAGCCTTCACACCCGCTCCCCCTTTCGCCGCGTCCTTCTTCAGCGCATCGCGCGCGTCTATCGCATCATTCAGGTTCATATCCAGCCGGTTCAGTGTCGCTTGCAGTTGCATCAGCAAATCAAACCGCTGCTCCAGCTCCGCCCGCGTCGTCTTCAGCCGCGGATCCAGCTTCACAACCAGCGGCTCCATCTGCTTCATGTGCCCGTAGCGCAGTGTCACCGTATACGTCCCCGGCATCACCATCGGCCCCACTGGCACAGCCGCGGAAAATCCCGAGTTGAACACGCCCTTCACATCCGCCGCATCCGGATACCGCAAATTCCACTGGAAGTGATTCATCCCCGGCCCAACCGCAGTCAGCTTCTCCTCCGCCATCTTCCGCGCCACCGCTGGATTGCTCGGCTCCGTCTCCTTCTTCGCCTTCGCCTTCTTCTTCAGGTGCAGAGCAAAGCTCCTCACCAGCTTCCCGCTCCCATCCGTAAAGCTCAGCGTCACCGGCGTCTTCCCGTCATAGTCCGCCGGCAGATGGAAGATCACCGTCGCGCCCGGAGCCAGGTTCTCGCCGCCAATCCCCCGCGATCCGTATCCACCCCCGCGTGTCGTCAGCCACGCCTGCTGCGGTCGGAACAGATACGCACTTCCGCTCTCCACCTTCGCCCCGCTCAACTGCTCCAGAAACTGCAGATCATCCATCACCCAGAAGCCCCGTCCAAACGTAGCCAGCACCACCGCATGCTGCTCCGGCTGAATCTCCACATCGCTCACCCGCACCGCCGGCAAATTCAAGCTCAGCGGCTGCCACATCGCCCCGCCGTCCAGGCTCATGTAAACCGTCTCGCTCGTGCCCGCCAGCAGCAGATTTGCGTCCGCAGGATCCTGCCGCACGCTCTCCACATACTCATCGTCCGGTAGACCCTTCGTGATCTCCGTCCAGTGCTTCCCATAATCCGTCGTCTTGTACACGTACGGATGAAAATCATCCCAGTCATACCGGCTCGCTGAAACATACGCCGTCCCCGCATCCGTATGCGAAGCCTCAATGCACGTAATCGTCGACCACTTCGGCAGCATCGGCGGACGAACCTCGCTCCAGTGCCCGCCACCATCCGTCGTCACATGCACCAGCCCGTCATCCGAGCCCGTCCAGATCACATCATTCATCAGCGGAGAAACAGCAATCGAAGAAATCGTGTCGAACATCTCCTCGCCCGTCACGTCCGCGCTGATCGGGCCTCCCGGCCGCTGCTGCTTGCTCTTGTCATTACGCGTCAGGTCCGGACTGATCGCCTTCCAGTGAATCCCCTCATCCCTCGTCTCAAACAGCACATTCGCGCCCATCAGCAACTCATCCGGTTTCCCCGACGCAAACACCACCGGATGATGAATCCACCCATACCGGTACTTGAGCTTCGATCCCGCCAGCCCAAAACGGTACGAGGGCCACGGGCTCACATTCGTCATCAGCCCCGTCCGCCGATTCTCCCTCCACTCCATGCTGTAGTACCCGCTCCCATACGTCACCCACGGCTCTCCCGGCGTCGGAACTACCCAGCTCATCTCCCCGCCCAAAATGTTCGTCCACACCGCCGGAATCGCACCGCCATCCACCGCGCTGGGCCCATCCATCGACCCGCGATCCTGCTGCGCGCCATAAATATGGAACGGAAACTGGTTGTCCAGGTTCGCGTGATAAAACTGCCCCGTCGGCTGGTTGTCCTCCGAGCTCCACGACTTGCCCCCGTTCAGCGTCACCGTCGCCCCACCGTCATTGCCTTCAATAAACAGCTTCGGGTTCTCCGGATTGATCCACAGCACATGGTTATCCCCATGCGGAGGATGCAGCGGCTTCAGCGTCTTGCCCCCGTCATGCGAAACAAACAGCCCCGTATTCGGCAGGTAAATCGTATTCGGATCCTTCGGGTCCACGAACACCTGCATGTAATAAAACGCCCGCTGCGTGATCTCCATGCTGTTGTTCATCAGCTTCCAGCTCTGCCCGCCGTCTTCTGACCGAAACAATCCACCCGCCTGCCCCTTGTAATCCGCCTGGATCAGTGCATACACCACCTTCGGATCGCTCGGCGCCACAGCAATCCCTTCCATCCCGAAGATCCCCGTCGGCAACCCCGCCCGGTGCGAAATATTCACCCAATTCGCCCCGCCGTCCGTCGTCTTGTAAATCCCGCTCCCCGGCCCGCCGCTCGAGAAAGTCCAGTGCGTCCGCGAGACCTGCCACATCGTTGCGTACACCACATCCGCGTTCTCGGAGTCCATCGCCATGCTGATCGCGCCCGTCCCGTCATTCACGTACAGAATCTTCTTCCACGTCTTGCCGCCGTCCGTGCTCTTAAATACGCCCCGCTCCGCATTCGGCCCAAACAAATGCCCCAGCGCCGCCACGTACACTACATCGGGATTCTTCGGATCCACCAGGATCTTGCTGATAATGTGCGTCGAACCCAGCCCGATAAATCTCCACGTCTTGCCCCCATCGGTCGACTTGTACATCCCCGCGCCCGTAAGCACCGTATTGCGCGGAGCAGAATCGCCAGTGCCCACGTAGATCACCTTCGGATTCGACGGCGCAATCGCCATCGCTCCGATGCTCCCAACCTTGAAGTCCTTGTCGGAGATGTTCTTCCAGTGCTGCCCATAATCCGTCGTCTTCCAAACACCCCCGCCCGCCGTGCCCATATAAAACACATTCGGTTCCGTCGCTATCCCGGCCACCGTCGTCACACGCCCGCCCGAATAAGGCCCCACGCTGCGCCAGCTCACTGCGCTCGCAAGCTGAACCGGCGACAACTGCGCCGCCATCCCTCCCGGCAAAACAAGGGCAAATAACGAAAGCAGCACAGCAAAACGCGCTCTGGACATGGTGAGATTCTCGCTTTCAAGCAATGGATTTCGGATAGCACCGTCTAGCTGGCCGCAGTTCCGAACCCCGAATTGTACCGCGAACCCTCAAGGGAATCGCCTGAAAACAAACGGTCGACGCACTTACCATCGCCCCTTGACAAAACCAAATGCCCACCAGAGCCGAATCCGCCCTTTCCGCCCCGCCGCAACCAGCCCATCCCCGCATCTTTTCCTCCTCGCAAAATAACGGTTGACATTACGCCAAATTGTATTACCGTACTAATACAAATGATTTTCCGCGTACATCACGGCTCCGGCGTTCCCATCTACCTCCAGATCGAGGCGCAGGTCAAACAGTCCATCGCAGCCCGCCTGCTGCGCGAGGGCGACGCATTACCGCCCGTACGCAAGCTCGCTGCGGAGCTGCGCGTCAACCCCAACACCGTCGCCCGCGCCTATCAGAATCTCGAACGCGACGGTGTACTGCGCACCGTCCCCGGCGGCGGTTGCTACGTTAACAGCCAGACCTCCGGCCTGCTCTACAAGGAAAAAATCCGGCGTCTCAAGCCACTCGCCGATCAGCTCGCCGTCGAGGCCACCCAGATGCGCCTCGCGCCGTCCGACGCCATCGATCTGCTGGAAAACTCATTCAAAAGCCTCACCCATTCCGCCACGGAGAACTCCCATGACTGACCTCGCCGTGCAAACCAACGCGCTCTCCAAGCACTACCGGTCCCTCCATGCCGTTGACAATCTCAACATGCAGGTGCCGCACGGCTCCATCTACGGCTTTCTCGGTCGCAACGGAGCCGGCAAAACCACCACCCTCCGCATCCTCGCCGGCCTCGCCAAACCCACCTCGGGCGTCGCAGCCGTATTAGGCCTCGACCCGCAAAAAGACACCGTCGCCATCCTCAACCGCACCGGCTTCGTCATTGAGAAAACCCTCATCCCGTGGATGACCGGCGACCAGCTCCTGCGCTTCAATCGCGGCTTCTTTCCCAACTGGTCCCGGGAGCGCGCAGGCCGCTACGCCGAGGTGCTGGAAGTCCCCATGCGCCAGCGCTTTCATCGCCTGTCCATGGGCAACAAAACCAAGCTCTGCCTCCTGCTCGCACTCGCGCAGGACCCCGAACTGCTCATTCTCGACGAGCCCACCGCTGGCCTCGATCCCGTCGTCACCGACCAGCTTCTTCGCGTCCTCGTTGAAGACTTCGCCGGAACCGGCCGCACCCTCCTGCTCTCCTCGCATCATTTATCCGAGGTCGAGCGCGTCGCCGACTGGATCGGCATCATCGACTCCGGCTCACTCAAGCTCGAAGCCCGCCTCGACGACATTCGCGGCTCCTTCCGCCGCATCCGAACCGTAGGCCAAAACCTTCCCACCGCCGGAGAAACCATCCTCACCTGCCGCATCTCCGGCGACACCGCCGAATACGTTGTCCGCTCCCAGGCCGAAGCCTTCGCCGCGGAGCTCACCGCCCAGGGCGCAACCATCCTCGATATTGAAACCATGAACCTGCAGGAAACCTTCCTCGCAGTCGCCGGAAAGGAGTCCAATCATGTACCTGTGGAAGTCCTGGCATGAATCCAGATGGATCTTCGGCATAGCCCTGGCCTGTATCCTGCTGGCCTTCGTCGCCGTAATGCAAGCAGCGCCGCCGCACATCACCATCACCCATACGGTCTCCAACGGTAATGGCGTCCTGCAAACCCATACCGAACACAATGCCCTCATGCCCATGTTGTCCATCCCCAAAAGCGCGGGACTCTGGTTCTATCCGCAGTTGCTGCCCCTTGCGCTCATGGCCTGGCTGCTCGGCGGCAGGGGCATTGGCCACAACCTTGGCGAAGGCTCAGGAAACTTCATCCTCACACGCCCGCGCCAAAGGGCCCGCTTCATCCTCGCCGACTGGACCATCGGCATCGGCGAACTCCTCGTCATCATCCTCCTCATCAATCTGCTCTACGCCACGCAGGTCTATCGCTTTCGCGGTGACCTCGGCCTCGCCACCAACACTCAGGAGCTGCTCGCCTACACGGTAGTCCTGTGCGCGGCCAGCCTCGCGGTCAGCGGACTCATCTACGGCATCACCTACTGCTTCACCATCATCACCCAGCACGGTCGTGGAGCCATCTTCGCCGGCGGCTGTCTCGTCGCCTACCCCATCCTCGGCGCCATCGTGCATGACTACAGCCACACCATTCACCTTCCATCCCTCATTCCCCATCTCGCGCATCAGGCCGGCACTCCATTACTCGGCCTCGCACCCTGGCAACCAGCAACCCTCATCCGCGCGGCATTGGTCCTCGCATGCCTCTTCCTGTCGCAAGCCATTTTGCAACGCAGCGACTTCGCCTGACCCGCAATCCCCGTACTCCAAACGGACCAGCCCCAATCTGCCGGAAATTAACCCTCAAATTGGTAAACTGGAATTAGGGAACAACAAAAAGGCGCGCCAGGAGCGCGCCTTTTCCCATAACTCGCAGTTAAGACCTTAACCTATCCAATAGAATCAACCATATCCCCACAAAAACACCGGGGACATCCCATTCTTAGAGGGTTAACCTATCCCATCAAATCAACAACATACCCACAAATAAGTAGGGAGTCGTAAACGCCATTTTTGGGGATACGGACCGGGGACAAGGCTGACATTCTGAACCGGGCGGGGTGACCTTGCCCCCGGAAAACGTACTCCATATAGCGCTCTGAGAAGATATCGAAGGAGCGGATCAGATGGAGCGAATACCGAGGAATACCTACACGTACGAGTTCAAGCTTGAGGCAGTTCGTCTG
>JAKATU010000076.1 GCA_021818585.1 Acidobacteriota bacterium
GTGGAGTGGCCCTTCCGCATCCTGAAGCGGGTGTTTGGATTTACAAAAGCGCGCTATCGCGGCCTGAAGAAAAATCACGAGTGGCTGCTGGCCGCCTTCGCGCTGGTGAATCTCTACCAGCACCGCAAACGGCTGGTCCGGCTCGGGGCGTAGTGTGTCTGGGGGCCGAGAAAAGGCCTTCAGAGACAAGCATTAACCCACAATGATGCAAAAATCCGCTCTGAAAACTGCCAGGAAAACACCGCTACGACCAATCTCTCCGGGTCAGCTACCTGCGCAGAGCTTCCTTAGCTCTGCAACAAGCTGCTTCAAACGCAGGTTCTCTTCTTGTAACTGAGCCATCTTACGAACTTCGTCCACCTCGAGGCCGGCGTACTTCGCCTTCCATCGGTAGAATGTCTGCTCGCTGATCTCCGCCTTCCGGATCACCTCCGCCACAGGAACTCCAACCTGCGCCTGCTTCAACACGCCAATCATCTGCTCCACACTGAACCGCTTCTTCCGCATCCAAATCCTCCTCTTCAATCGGTTAGATTCGGTCGAAGACGAACATCTCAACCGGTTCAGGAATAACGAGGCCGATCAGCTGTAACTCCATGCCAGGTTGTCACTGCTATGATTATCTGTATTGCTGCGCGGCCCCCGGCCCGGCTTAAACCACTTTCCCGGATCGCGATTCCAATCCGGAGGCAGCTCGTGCAGCATATACCGCACAAAGAAGTCCTCCAGTTTCCGCTGCACATAGGCATATGCAATGCCCACGCCGTTGTCCCCGTTGGAAACCTCCAACAGGCTGAAATCCTTGTTCGCCGTAATCAGGGCATTCACCACCTGCAGCGTCGACGAGGGATCCACGTAATGATCCATCCCACCAACGAACAGCAGCAGTTTGCCCTTCAGCCGGTACGCATTCACCACGTCCGACGAAGCCGCATACTGCGGCCCGATCGGTCAGCCCATCCATAGCTCGTTCCACCACATTTTCTCCATCCGGTTGTCATAGCACCCGTTGTTCGCCATACCCACCGTGTAGAAGTTTGGGGTAAACAGCAGTGCGCTCAGCGTATCCTGCCCGCTCGCCGATGTCCCAAAGATACCCACTCCATGCGAAATGTCATACCAAGGATACTTCTTGCTGCCGCCTTGTGCCACAGAATCCGGCCCGGGAAGCCCGCATCCTTCAGGTTCTTCCAGATCAAGCTCCGGAATGCCTTACCGCGATTGTTCGTCCCATCCCGTCGATCTGAGCCACCGCAAATCCCAGCGCTGTCAGCGGTTCGAATCGTGTCGAAAACGTATGTGGCACGAACGAATCCTGTGGCCCCTCGTAAATGTCCTCGACCACCGGATATTTCTTGTACGGATCCAGGTCTAGCGGCGGATGAATCACGCCCAGATCTGCGTTTCCCGCGGTGTGGAACACAATCGGCGGCCTCCAACCCGCTGCAAGCGGCTTCGGAATATCCCCATGCTCAAGGTGCATCACAGCTTCGTTGCCGGAAGTCTGATTCAGCATCATTGTCGGTGCCTTACTCACCGTTGACCACGTATCCACGTAATACTTCCCGTCCTTCGAGAAGTTAATCTGGTGATTCCCCGCCTCCGGTGTCAGATTCTTCAATCCCGTGCCATCAAAGTTGATCCGGTATCCGTACACCCAGTAAGAGTCTACCTTGGGATCCATCCCGCTGGCTTCTAAGTAAATCTGCCGCTTCGCCGCGTCGACATAATTCACGTAGCGCACCACCCAGGACTCGCTTTTGATCCTGTTTTCAAGCTTAGCGTCATCCTGTTGTATAGGTAAAGGTGCGGCCAACCATCCGCTTCTGACATCCAGAAAATTTCCTTCCCGTCATGAATGTCATGCCGGTAGGTCCATTCCGAACTGTATTGATCGTCACCGAGGCTCGTGTAATCAATGAAGGTCTTGCTGGTTTCGTTGATCTGCACCCACGGCTTACCCCTCTTCGCGTTTACGTTTATGGTGCGTAACACCTGCTTCCCGTGTTTCAGGTATTAAAACGTAAATCCGCGGCTGTCTTTCCACCACTTCTCGTGCGACAGGCTAAACGGGTTCGGAAACAGCGCATTGCTGATTTTGATTTCCTTCCTCGCGGCTAGGTCGAACAGAACCGGCTGCGGTTAATCCAGTTCGTCTCCCGCCTTCAATACTCAATGTATGAAAGGGTTGGCTGCAACTGATCGGCTGGCGCTGCCTGCATGTAATAAATCCGCCAGTGAAATCTCGGGCGGATGCGATAAGCCACCAACTCCTCCGAATTCGGCGACCCTCCCAGCGACGGACGGTAGTAAAAGTTCCCCATCGAGCCATCCGTGCTTAGCGCGATTACGTGTTTGCTGCCCTTCTGCCGCACATACACATTGAAATTCTGGATAAACGCTTCCCATTCCCCATTCGGCGACTTCAATAAATCCGACGGATCATTCTTCGGCGAACCCTATTGCGGCTCCTGCCACCACTGCACGTCCTTGCCATTATTCTTGCATACGTAGCTGTCAAGACTATACTTCCAATGCAATCCGTCCGCCGCAAACTCAATGTTTTTGCGATCCTCGCCATAACCAAACTCCTCAAACGGAACCTTTAGCAGCTTCACATCATCGCCCCTCGCCTTGTTATATGCCACAGCCAGCTTCGCATGGTTGGATGCTGACCCGCACGTCCCTTTCGCCGCATCGACCAGCACGAACGCGTAGCCACCCTCCATCGTCTTTCCGTACCAGAAGCTGTCCGTATCCTCAACCCAATGCCCTTTCCCCGGCATTTTCAGCGCCAGGCTTACATACAGTTTGCCCAACGTCGCCACCCTCTCATATTTCAAACGCAGTGCCTAGCTGAGGCTCGCAACCGAAAACATCACCACCAGCATCACGAGCACACTCACGCATTCCATTCGCTTCAGCATCGGTTTCTCCTCATTCAGGCGACAATATCAAACGCAGGCTCCGGCATACGGAGCCTCACAATTAAATACAATTTCCGATGTAATATTGTGCACGTAATAATGCGGGGCAATATCAAGAAGTAACGCCTTCCGCTCTAAATTTCAGATCGTTTACTAAACGCCCGAGTTGTCCGCTCGGGGCCGCTCACCCCTCAGATCCCCACAATGCGCCCGTATGCGCAATTTTTCTACCAGGTGCCGCGCTCCCCAAACAATTCGATTACCTTGCTCAGCCGCAGCGCGCCGTTGCTCCAGTTCAGTTGCAGAGCCGTCTCCACACGGTCCACATCCCCATCCTGGATCGCGTCGATAATCTCTTCGTGTTCCACCACGCTGTTATGCAGATCGTTGATAATCGAGCTCGCATACAGCCGCCAGTATCGCTCCGTCTGCGGCTTCACCGCGTTGTACAGAGCCATCAGCCGCGGCCCAGCGCTCGCTTTCACCACCGTTGAGTGAAACGTCATATCCAGATCGAAAATATCCCCTGCCCGGCCCGCGTGATCCCTGCTGATCGACTTCAAACCCGCGTTCAGCTTTCGCAGTGCGCGAATGATTTCCGTGCGCTCATACTTCGGCAGCCCCGCCGTGCGCCGCCCTGCCAGTCCCTCAAGGTGGCCCACAATGGCATAAAGCTCACTCGCATCTTCCTTCGTCAGCGGAGCCACAATCATCCGCGACTTGCTCACATTCTTCTGTTCGATCACGTAGCCTTCACGCTGCAGCCATTGCAGCGCGCCGCGCACCGGCGTCCGGCTCATGCCCAAGCGCTGCGCCAGGTCGGCCTCCACAATCCACGTGCCCGGCGAGAGCCTCCCGTGCACAATCAACTCCCGCACCTGCTGAAAGACAGTCTGCAGGCCAGCGCCATGTTGCGCCGCCGCTTTCTTGACTGTCGGCTTACGACCCGGCTTGGAAGACACATTCGCCATAACGATAACAATCCAGTTTGGCTGTATTAACGCCACCGTTGAGAAGTATATTCGCTTTCATAGTCATGCGCACGGAATCATACCTACACACCGATTTCTCAGCACACCAATCAAGCATTTTCTCGAAGACAAGAATGTATCCAATGTGGTAGACATAAGTCGGAGTCTTCCAAGATTATGTACACTCGCCAATGCATTCAGGCCATCGATTCTCATACCGCGGGCGAGCCGACCCGGCTGGTCACTTCCGGCGCTCCAGACCTCGGGTCCGGGCCGCTCGCTGCAAGGTTGGAACGCCTCCGCACCCACTTCGACCACTTCCGCTCCACCGTAGTCAACGAACCACGCGGCTCGGATGTCCTCGTCGGCGCACTCCTATGCGAACCTGACGATTCCCGATGCAGCATTGGTGTCATCTACTTCAACAACGTCGGCTACCTCGGCATGTGCGGCCACGGAACCATCGGCGTCATCGCCACCCTGGCCTATATGGGCTTCATTCAACCCGGCGAGCACTGGATCGACACACCTGTCGGCCCCGTCGAGGCCACCCTGCATCCCAACGGAGCCGTCACTCTCAAAAATGTCCGCAGCTATCGTACTGCCGTTCGAGTTCCCGTGCAGGTCCCCGGCTACGGCACCGTCATCGGAGATATTGCCTGGGGCGGAAACTGGTTTTTTCTCGTTGAAGATCACCAGGAGCAGCTTTCCCTCCAAAATACCGATAGCCTCACGCATTTCACCTGGGCTATCCGGCAGGCACTGGAGTCAGCCAAAATCTGCGGCGATGACGGCAGCGTCATTGACCATATCGAGCTCTTCGGTGCACCCAGTAGTCCGCAGGCAGACAGCCGTAATTTTGTCCTCTGCCCGGGCAAGGCCTATGACCGCTCCCCTTGCGGAACCGGAACCTCAGCAAAGTTGGCCTGCCTTCATGCCGACGGCAAACTCCAGCCCGGCCAGATCTGGCGGCAGGAAGGAATCCTTGGCAGCATTTTCGAGGGCAGCGTTGAAGTCCGCGATAACTCGGTCTACCCCAGCATTACCGGCATCGCCCACATCACCGCGGAAATCAAATTGATCCTCGAACCCTCCGATCCTTTCGTTTCCGGAATCCCTACATGACTCCTGCGTATGACGCGATCATCCTCGGCGCTGGCATCGTCGGAGCGGCCTGCGCCATGGAACTCGCGCAGGCAGGCATGCGTGTCGCCATCGTCGAACCCGGTGTAATCGGCGGAGGCGCCACCGGCGCGGGCATGGGCCACATCGTCGTGATGGACGATTCCCCCGCACAGCTTGCACTCACCCATCACTCACAGCAACTATGGGACGCGCTAGCCCCAAAGCTCCCCGCCGCTGTCGAATACGAGACCACAGGCACCATCTGGGTCGCAACGCACTCCCGGGAAATGGAAGAAGTCGCGCGCAAGCAAGCCCTTTACACCGCCCACGGCATCCCCGTTCGCACCCTTGACACAGCCGCCCTGCTACGCGAAGAACCCAATCTGCGCCCCGGCCTCGCTGGCGGACTTCTAGTCCCGTCTGACGCCGTTCTCTATCCTCCATCCGCTGCAGATTACTTGTTGCAACATGCATTGCAATCCGGAGCAACTATCATCCCCCACGCCGCCACCCACGCCGCCGAAGGCAAAGTCCGTCTTGACTCCGGCGGAACCATCGCCGCGCTGCGCATCATCAACGCGCTCGGAGCCTCCGCCGCATCCATCACCCCCGGCCTGCCCGTTCATCCTCGCAAGGGTCATCTCGTCATCACAGATCGCGCTCCCGGCTTCGCCCGTCGTCAACTCGTCGAACTCGGCTACGTCCGCAGCGCAGGCTCCGGCACCACCGACTGCGTTGCCTTCAACGTGCAGCCTCGAAAAACCGGCCAGGTCCTCATCGGCTCCTCGCGCCAGTACAATGCAATAAGCAACTCCATCGATTACGACATCCTCCAGCGCATGCTGCAACAGGCCCGCGCCTACATACCCGCCCTCGACCACCTCTCGGTAATCCGCACCTGGACCGGCTTCCGCGCCGCCACGCCGGACAAATTGCCCCTCATCGGACCGCACCATGCCGATCCCACGCTCTATCTCGCCACCGGACATGAAGGGCTCGGCATCACCACAGCCCTCGCCACCGGCAGGCTGCTCCGCGCCATCCTCACCGGCACAAATCCGTTCATCCCCATCGAACCCTACCTGCCCGCGCGCTCGTTCACGCCTCAACCGGAGAACGCCCATGCCTGAGACCCTCACGCTAACCGTCAATGGCCAACAGCTTCAGGTTCCATCTGGCGCAACCGTCGCCGTCGCGCTCAATATCCTCGGCCAGCCATGCCGCACCTCTGTCTCCGGCCAGCCCCGCGGCCCACTCTGCGCTATGGGGATCTGTTATGAGTGCCGCGTCACCATCAATGGCATAGCAAATCGCCTAGCCTGCCAGGTCCTCTGCACCCCGGGCATGGAGGTGCAAACCATTGTGTAACGCACACACGCACAATTACGATGTCCTCATTCTCGGCGGAGGTCCAGCCGGCATCGCCGCTGCCTCTGCTGCCGCAGCACCCCACACCAGCGTGGCTATCGTCGATGAAAACCCAACCCTTGGCGGTCAGATCTGGCGCAACTCTTTCGCAGCAGACGTTTCCGATCCCGCTGCGCACTGGTACCAACGCATTCAGCACTCGCCCATTACCCGACTCCACGACCTCCGCGTCTTTCACGCACCATCCCCAGGCACACTCCAGGCGGAAGCCGGAAACGGCCTCCACACACTCCACTACAAAAAGCTCATCCTCGCCACCGGAGCCCGCGAACGATTTCTGCCCTTTCCCGGCTGGACCCTCCCCAACATCATGGGCGCGGGCGCGCTGCAGAACATGGTCAAATCCGGCCTGCCCATCACCGGCAAGCGCATCGTTATCGCAGGTAGTGGACCACTCCTCATCGTCGTCGCCGCCTACCTAAAAAAGCATCACGCGCGCGTCATCTGCATCTGCGAGCAGGCACCGCTCCGGCAACTCCTTCCATTTGCAAAAGGAGTAATTACAAATACTGAAAAGCTCTCACAGGCCCTTCAATACCGCCTGCAGCTCCTCACCGTACCCTACCGCGCGGGCTGGTGGCCCGCCATCGCACGCGGCCAATCTCAACTCGAAACCATCACTGTTACGGATGGAGCCCGCCGCTACATCATTCCTTGCGACTACCTCGCCTGCGGCTTCCATCTCGTCCCCAACATCGAACTCCCATCCCTACTCGGCTGCTCGCAGAGCAACGGCTTCGTTAAAGTCGATACGACGCAGCAAACCTCCATCCCCGGCATCTACGCCGCTGGAGAAATCACCGGCATCGGCGGCCTCGAAAAATCCATCCTCGAAGGCACCATCGCTGGGTACTCTGCCACCGGCCAGTCCACCGCCGCACAGCAGCTCTCCGCAGCGCGAAGCAAATCCCTGCGCTTCGCCTCAGCCATGCAGCGCGCCTTCGCCCTGCGGCCCGAACTGCGCCGTCTGCCCGCGCCATCCACCCTCGTCTGCCGGTGTGAAGACGTTCCCCACTCCCACCTCGTGTCCCATTCCTCATGGCGCAGCGCCAAACTGCACACCCGCTGCGGAATGGGCTCATGCCAGGGCCGGGTCTGCGGAACAGCAACCGAATTCCTCTACGGATGGCCCTCCGAATCCGTCCGCCCGCCCATCCTGCCCGTCCGACTTCAAACGCTCGCGCAGGCTGAAGATCCCGCATCACAAGAATTAAGCACCGCAATATAAGGAGAACACACATGCAATGGAAAGGCGTCATGCCCGCCATGACAACCTGCTTCGATCAACACCTCCAGATCGACCACGCTTTCATGGCAAGGCACGCCATCTGGATGATCGATCAGGGATGCTCCGGCCTCATCATGCTCGGCTCCCTCGGGGAAGCGGCCACGCTCTCCACGCCGGAAAAAATCGCCATCCTACGCAATATGGTTAACACCGCAGGCAACCGCGCTCCTGTCGTAGCAGCCATCTCATCGCTCTCCACATCCGAGTCCGTCAACCTCGCCAAAGCCGCGGCCGACGCGGGTTGCAGCGGCCTCATGGTCCTACCGCCATACGTTTACAAAGGCGATTGGCTCGAGATGAAAACCTACCTCGGTCAGGTCTTCCAGGCCACATCGCTCTCCTGCATGCTCTACAACAATCCCGTCTCCTACGGCACGGACTTTCTCCCCGCGCACATCGCCGAGCTAGCCAACGAATTTCCTAACCTCAACGCCGTCAAGGAATCCAGCACTGACGTCCGCCGCATCACCGCCATTCGCGCTCTCACCAGCAAGCCCTCCATCTTCGTCGGCGTCGATGACGCCATCGTCGAAGGCATCTACGCCGGCGCCACCGGCTGGGTCGCGGGCCTCGTCAACGCATTCCCCGCGGAATCCGTCCAGCTTTTCAACCTCGCTTCCAGCGGAGACAAGGCCGCCGCCTTCGCTCTCTATCGCTGGTTCCTGCCGCTGCTTCGCATGGACACCGTCCCCAAATTCATCCAGCTCATCAAATTCGTGCAGCAGGAAATCGACATGGGCAGTGCGCGCGTTCGCGGTCCACGCCTTGAGCTCACCGGCTCAGAACTCGAAGAAGCTCGTGCCACCGTACAGCAAGCTCTCGCAACCCGCCCGTCACTCCAACGCCAGAGCATTTTCCCTATAGGTGCAGATCGAAGAGAGCATGCGTAGGCAGCTTTTCCGTCAAGAAAAGCTGCACCGCGTTGCATCCGGAAAGTTCACAGTAATAGGACAAATGCTCTAAAACCAGCCCCAGAGAGAACACCCCATGCTTCAAGGTCACTCCATCATCGGCGCAGCCGTACAGTCCGGCTCCGGCGCCGCATTTTCTGCCGTCAATCCCGCCACCGGCGAGCACCTCGATCCCGTCTTCCATTCCGCTTCGCTCGAAGACGCTCACACAGCCGCAAACCTCGCTGCGGAAGCCTTCCCCGTTTACGCCAAACTCTCGGGCGCCGCCAAAGCCGAATTCCTCCGCGCGATCGCCACCGGCCTCGAATCCATCGCGGAGGAACTCGTCCAGCGCGCGCACATCGAGTCCGGCCTGCACATCCCCCGCCTCAAAGGCGAGCTTGGCCGCACCGCAGACCAGCTCCGCCTCTTCGCCACTCTCGCCGAAGAAGGCTCCTGGGTACAGGCCCGCATTGACCCCGCGCTCCCCGACCGCAAACCTCTCCCACGCGCAGACATTCGCTCCATGCTCCGCCCGCTCGGCCCCGTCGTCGTCTTCGGCGCCAGCAACTTTCCGCTCGCGTTCTCAGTCGCTGGTGGAGACACAGCCTCCGCACTCGCCGCCGGCAACCCCGTCATCGTCAAAGCCCATCCAGCCCATCCCGGAACCAGCGAACTCGTCGCGTATGTCATCACTCGTGCCGCTGCTGCCTGCAACCTGCCCGTCGGCGTCTTTGCCTTGCTCTTCGACGCTGGAACCTCCATAGCCACCGCTCTCGTACAGCATCCCTCAATCAAGGCCGTCGGCTTCACCGGCTCGCTAAGCGCCGGCCGCGCTCTCATAGACCTCGCCGCCGCGCGCCCTGATCCCATCCCCTGTTTCACCGAGATGAGCAGCACCAATCCGCTCATCATCCTGCCTCAAGCTCTCGCTAAACACGCCCCAGCCATCGCCGCCAGTCTCTTCGATTCCTTCACCCTCGGCGTCGGCCAGTTCTGCACCAAGCCAGGACTCGTCTTTCTCCCTACCGGCACAGACGGTGACGCCTTCGCGGAAGAGCTGCAAATCCGCACCCGCCAGGGCTCCGGCGCTGTCATGCTCACCGAGGGCATCTGCGGCAGCTTCCACTCCGGGCTCGCGCAGCGCAGATCTCATCCCCACATGCAAATCCTCGCCGAAGCTCCCATCGCAGCCGAGCCTGGCTTCCGTGCCGCACCCACGCTGCTCCAGACCACCGGAGAAGCCCTGCTCGCTCACCCCGAACTCGCCCACGAACTCTTCGGACCCACCACCGTCCTCGTACGCTACACCAGCCGCAACCAACTCCTCGCTCTGGCCCAAGCACTCGAAGGCCAGCTCACAGCATCCCTCCACGCCACTGAGTCCGATCTCCTCTCCATTCCCGGCCTCCTTGAAATCCTGGAGCGAAAAGCTGGTCGCATCCTCTTCAACGGCTTCCCTACCGGCGTGGAAGTTTGCCACGCCATGGTCCATGGCGGCCCCTATCCGGCAACCGCAGACAGCCGATTCACCTCCGTCGGTAGCCAGGCAATCTTCCGCTTCGCCCGACCCGTCTGCTATCAAAACTTCCCGCCATCCGCCCTGCCTGAAGAGCTCAAAGACAAAAACCCGCTCCACATCTGGCGTCTCATCGACGGTAACTTCACCCGCGATCCCATCTCTTCCTGACCTGCAAGCTCGCCCAACCGTACGCCACCCCTCAGATTTGTATCCGCCATAGTGTACAATCCGCCCACGCACACGAACGACCATTCCATAAGCATGGGATTAACAATGAAAAAGCCTATAGCCGCACTCTTCGCCTGCGCCTTCACCCTGCTCGCCACAGCCTTGCCCGCGCTCGCGCGGCAATCCCGCGCTCAAAGCACCAGGGGCTTCCACTTCCGCTTCATTGGTCCGGCCATCGGCAATCGCGTCTCCGCCTTCGCAGGCATCCCCGGCAACAACAACATCTATTACGCAGGCGCGGCCTCCGGCGGTATCTTCAAGTCCACTGACGGTGCCAATGACTGGACCCCCATCTTCGACCACGAATCCGCCGCCGCCATCGGCTCCATCGCCATCGCTCCCTCCGATCCAAACGTCATCTGGGTCGGCACCGGCGATCCCTACCCCATCCGGGACATGAGCGTCCCAGGCAACGGCGTCTACAAGTCCACTGATGCAGGCAAAACTTGGCAGCACATGGGCCTCGTCAAAACCGGACGCATCGCCAAAGTCCTCATCAACCCCCGCAATCCTAACGACGTTTACGTCTGCGCGGAAGGCCGCATCACCGGCCCGCAGCAAAATCGCGGCGTCTTCCGCACCAACGACGGCGGCAAATCCTGGACACGCGTTCTCTTCGTCAATGAAAACACTGGCTGCTCCAGCCTCACCTTCGATCCCAACAATCCCCGCACTCTCTTCGCCGGAACATGGCAGGTCGTCATGCACACCTGGGGTCAGTTCAGCGGAGGCCCTGGCAGCGGCATCTACGTCTCGCGCGACAGCGGCGTAACATGGCAGCACATCACCGGCCACGGACTGCCCCACTCCCCCATCGGCAAAGTCAGCGTAGCCGTCGCACCCACTGACTCCAACCGCGTTTACGCCCTCATGGAAACCGACGGTCAGGGCTCCTTCTGGCGCTCAAACGATGGCGGAGAAAACTGGCAGCGCACCACCTACGACCGCACCCTCATCGGTCGCGCGCCCTACTATGGCACCATCGCCGTCTCGCCCACAAATGAGGACGAAATCCTCGTCGCCAACAGCAGCCTCTCCATCTCACGCGACGGCGGACACTCCTTCAAAGCCACCGCCTGGGGCGGAGACAATCACGGCATCTGGTGGGACCCCAAAAATCCCAAACACTTCGCCATTACCTTCGACGAAGGCATCGACCTCACCACCACCGGCGGCCGCGGCATGCGCTATATCACCCTCCCCGTCGGCCAGATGTACCACGTCGCCGTCGATGACCAGATCCCCTACCGCGTCTACACCAACATGCAGGACGCAACCACCATGCGCTTCCCCAGCATCCCCGTCAGCGACACCGATCCCCATGCCGGCTCCAACTACGGCATGGGTGGCTGCGAATCCGGCTTCACCCTCCCCGATACCTCCGATCCCAACATCGTCTGGGCCACCTGCTACGGCAACGAGGTCACCCGCTGGAACGCTCTCACCAACACCGCCCGCTCCGTCAGCCCCTGGCGCCACACCCTCGACGCCGCGCCCAATCAGGTCAAATACCGCTGCCACTGGACGCCACCCATCGCCATCGATCCCTTCCACAACAACACCGTCTACTACGGCTGTCAGGTCATCTTCAAAACTAGCAACGGCGGCCAAAGCTGGAGCGTCATCAGCCCCGACCTCTCCACCCGCAATCCCAAGTACATCGTCTCCTCCGGCGGCCTCATACCGGACAACCTCGGCCAGTTTTACGGAGAAGTCGTCTTCGCCATCGCGCCCTCCACCGTCAAACAGGGCCTCATCTGGGCAGGCACCAACGACGGCAAACTCTGGTACACCCCCGACGGCGGCCGGCACTGGAACGACGTCTCCGCCAACATGCACATTCCCGCTTGGGGAGAAATCACCTCCATCCAACCCTCTTTCTTCCATCCCGGCACCGCCTACATCTCGATCGACTACCACCTCATGGATAACCGGGCACCCTACATCCTCAAGACAACCAACTACGGCAAAACCTTCACCCGCATCGACGCCACACTCCCCCACAGCCCGCTCGCCTGGGTGCGCAACGTCTCTGAAGATCCCAACCAGCCCGGCCTGCTCTTCGCCGGAACCGGCAACGCCCTCTACTACTCGCTCAATCGCGGTAACAAATGGACGCGCCTCCGCGCCAACCTCCCGCCGTCACCCGTCACCTGGACTGTAGTGCAAAAACGCTTCCACGACCTCGTCCTCTCCACCTACGGTCGCGGCATCTACATCCTCGACGACATCTCCCCGCTCGAACAGATGGCCCGCGCCCAGTCCACCGCTACCGTGCGCTTCTTCACGCCGCGCGCCACCTACCGTCTGCCCCACTTCGAGCGCATCTACTTCACCTTCGGGCTCAAATCAGCGCCAAAGAAGCCCATCAAAATAACCATCACCAGCGAATCCGGCAAACTCGTCCGCACCCTCACCGCCACCGCCCACGCAGGCCTCAACCGCCTCCCGTGGAATATGCACTACACCGCTCCGCATCAGGTCAAACTGCGCAACGCGCCACCGCAGGATCCCCAGCTCTTCACGGAATCCCGCTTCCGCGGCAAAAGCTGGCTCCCCATCACCCATTGGGGTATGTGGCAGTTGCCCACCCCCATGGCCGCGCCCGGCCAATACACCGCAAAGCTCACAGTAGACGGCGCAAGCTACAACGCGCCCGTCACCATCCTCGCCGACCCCAACTTCCACACCACCCAGGCCGGCATTGAAGCCTCCGTGAAGCTCCAGGAGCGCATCATCGGCGACGTCAACCACGTCTCCGCCATGATCAATCAACTCGAATGGATGCGGAAGCAACTCGCCGTCATCGAAGCCATGCTCAAGAGCCACGGCAACAAAACCATGCTCGCCTCCGCGCAAAGCATGAACGCCGACCTGCAAAAGGTCGAGTACCAGATGATCTCCAAAGCGCTCACCATCGACGACGACAAAACCTACATGTCCGCCTACAAAATCTACTACGGACTCCTCTGGCTCAACTCTGAAATCGGCTCCGGCGCAGGCGACGTGGCCGGTGGCACGCCCTACCCGCCCACCGACACCCAATACACCCTCACCACCCATTTCGAGCAGAAACTCGCCGCCGCCACCACCGCCTACAACCACCTCATGCAGACAGAACTACCCGCCTTCAACCGCTCCCTCATCCAGCACAACATCACACCGCTGGTCGCCACCCACAACCAGAACTATCCCTGAACGCATTGCGACCGCCCAGATACTTAGAGCATGTCTCCTATTTCTGTAGAGCATGAAATGGGAGCCTGAACCAAGCTTTGGCGTCTTCGGCGGTGAGTAGCGGCAGTACCTGAGTGATGGCCTGATCGAGGGCTTCTTTGGTCCTCGCTTTGGCGGCGCGGAGCAGTTGCTTGAGCTTGGCCCAGGCCTTTTCGATCGGGTTCAAGTCCGGCGAGTACGGCGGCAGGTAAAGCAGTTGGGCTCCTGCCGCCTCGATTCTTTCGCGCACTCCG
>JAKATU010000053.1 GCA_021818585.1 Acidobacteriota bacterium
AATCGACTGAAAACAAAAACATACCTGCGTTTTTGGCAATGTGCTAAAGGTCCTCGCGGGCTTCGTGTTTTTGTTGCCGGAATAAGCTGCGCAAATACGCGATTGCATGGATAGTGGTCACCGAGCATCATCCACAATTTCCGTTTGGGTTGACATCCGACCCAAACGGAGCCATACTTGGGTCGAATGACTACCCGAGAGAGTAAAGACGACCGCATCGCATTGTTGCAGGGGACGCTGGACCTGCTGATTCTTAAGACGCTTGTGCTGGGACCGTGTCATGGGCAGGGCGTGGCGCGATCGATTCAACGCCAGTCGGAAGAAGTGTTTTTTGTCGACCACGGCTCGCTCTATCTCGCCTTGCAGCGGCTGGAGGACAAGAAGTGGATTCGGGCGAACTGGGGTGTGAGCGAGAACAACCGCAAGGCGCGGTTTTACTCGTTGACGCCGAAAGGGCGCGAGCATCTCGTCGAGAAGACCAGCGAGTGGCGCAGGCTGGCGCGGGCGATGGGATTGATTCTCGACAGCAGCATCGGACCAAGCGGCGAGGAGGCATAGGCATGTTCCATCGCAAGCGCAGTACAGAGGATTTTGCGGAAGAGATCAAGGCGCATCTGGAACTCGAAGCCGACGATCTGAAGCGAGAAGGCTTGAGCGAAGATGAGGCGCGGTCCAAGGCGCGGCGTGAGTTCGGCAATGTAAGTGTTGCGCAGGAACGCTTTTATATCAAAGGTCGATGGGTGTGGCTGGATAAACTGCTGCGCGACTTGCGCTTCGGGCTGCGCCTGATACGCCAGAACCCGGGATTTGCAGCGACGGTAATCCTGACGCTGGCACTGGGGATGAGCGCGAACACCGCCGTGTTCAGCGTAATGAATGCGGTGCTGCTGCGCTCGCTGCCGGTGACCGATCCGCAGCGTTTGGTGTATTTGAGGACTTCCAACTCACCTCGTGGGACGGGCACCATCGACTCGACTGCAACGTTCTCGTACCCGGTGTACGATGCGCTGCGACGGCAAGGCCGCAGCCTGTCACGGGTGATCGCCTATGTGCCTTTGTCCAGCTTCAAGGTTGCTGTCCGCTACGGAACAGAGCCGGAGGAGGCGGATGGCGACATGGTGAGCGGCGCCTTCTTCTCTGGCCTGGGCGTGAAACTAGCCTGCGGGCGCGGTTTTAGCGAACAGGACGAGACTGACCATGCGCCCATTGCCGTGATCAGCTACAACTACTGGACGCGGCGCTTCGGACGAAACCCGGATGTATTGGGGAAAACCCTGTATGTGAACGGTGTTCCCACAACCATCGTGGGAGTCTCGGCAGAAGGCTTTGAGGGTGTCGAGGCGGGCCGTTCGACCGATTTCTGGATTCCGTTGCAGAGCCGCGCAGAACTGAATGCGTGGGGAAGTCCTCCTCAAAATGGCAAAACCTACATTGACAATCCCAGTTGGTGGTGTCTGCGGCTGCTTGGACGCCTTGCTCCCGGCGCGAGCAAGGTGCAGGCGGTTGCGCAACTACAGTTCTCATTTCAGAGGGCCGCATATATTGGGCTCGGAAATCCGCAGTCCGGGGAGAGGAAACCCACACTCAGCCTGGTGGATGCAAAGGGCTTCCCCGGCTACGACGCAGAGTACGGTAAGCCACTGCGGATGCTGATGGCGATGGTGGGGCTAGTTCTGCTGAGTGCTCTCAGCAACGTCGTGATGCTGCTGATGGCGCGGAATGCGACGCGGCAGCGCGAATTCTCCATGCGGCTCGCGCTGGGTGCCGGACGCGGGGAGTTGTTTCGGCAATTGCTGACTGAGAGCCTACTGCTGGTATCGATGGGAGGCATACTTGCCTGGGTCTTTGCCGTATATGCAACGAGGGCTCTCGCGGCCTGGGCACAGATTCAGTCGAGCCTGGCCCCAGATAGAACCGTGCTGCTGTTCACCCTGGGTGTGCTGGCGTTTGCCGCGGTTCTGTTCGGCCTGGCACCGTTTCGCGTGGCGATTGCCGGAGGTGCGGAACTGGCAATGAAGCGCTCGACCGCGATCTCAAGATCGGATGCCGGAATGACCCGCACCGGCAAGATCATTGTCGCGTTCCAGATGGCGTTGTGCGTAGTTCTGCTGGTCGGCGCTGGCTTGTTGATTCGCACGCTGCGTAATCTCGAGAATACTCCGCTGGGGTTTTCAACCAAGGGCCTCGTCGTCTTTGAACTAAAGCCAAATATCGCCTCTGCGCCCCAAGGTGTTGCCTTCTACCAGGAATTGATGAGCAATCTGCGTGTTCTGCCAGGCGTGGAATCCGTGACCATCATGGAGGAACGCGTTGGATCGGGTTCGTCGGACAACAGCGATATGAATGTGGACGGCAAACTGCCCGACGTAGCAAACGGCACATCCAGAACAGTGCGAAGCAATGTGGTCGGACCGGATTTCTTCCACACGCTCGGCGTACCTGTGCTCCAGGGTCGCGATTTTACGGATTCAGATAACGCAACGTCGCCGCACGTCGGCATCATCAACGAGGAGTTTGCGAAGCGCTTCCTGCCGAATCAGAATCCACTGGGACATAGCATTGGACCCGTACACTTCCCGTATCAGATGACGATCGTCGGGGTAGTGAAGGACCACAAGTACCGCAGCA
>JAKATU010000033.1 GCA_021818585.1 Acidobacteriota bacterium
ACAATGGCTCCAATCGAGCCCACTGGCTATCGCTCAGATCACTCCGATACATGATCCAACAGTAGAAATATCCCGCCCTTGTGCATATAACTCACTCTATTCATCCAGCAGTTTGTGGACAGATTCTAACGGTCGATGGGGATTTCTAAAGGCAGGGGAAGACTCACTGATCGGGCGTGGATGGGGTGATGTCGGTTTGGAAGAGCGCGACGTGGCCGCTGGGGGTTAATTCGAGCGGCGGGGCGTAGTAGCCGAGGGGTTTGCGCGTCCACCAGAGGCCCTGGGTGCGCTTTTCTTCAGGAGTGCTGAACCAGTATTGCCAGACGATGGTACGGACGTATTTTGGGCCGTTGGGGAATGGATTGGCGGCGAAGAGCCGGAGCACGGACGGGCTCTGCAGGAGCAGGCGCGCTTCGCAGTTGAGGACAAACTGGTAATGCCGCCAGTTACCGAGCGAGGCGAACCACATGTTCCAGTCAAAGCGGGGCTGGTAGGGCGCGTAGATGCCGGGCGGCTGGTGGAGCTTCTGCGGCTGGTAGCGGTAGTGGTAAGGCTTCCAGTTTGTCCCGTCGTCTGAGCCCTGGAATTCGATGAGGTAGCGGGCGGGCGTCATGACGGCGAAGAGACCGTAGCGGTTGGCGATGCGGAAGGGCGCAAGCGCATAGACGGGCTGCTCGGGCAGCGGGATGCCGCTCCAGAAGAGCTGCAGCAGTGGCAGGGTGGTGGCATAGAAGATCCAGCAGAGCATGAAGGCTACGACGCCGAGGCGCAGGGTGCGGAGATGGGATTGCCAGCTTGGCGGGCGGGTTGCTGGTGTTTCGATTTCATCCGGCTCGTGATTGGTTTCCGGTTCGTCTGCTGGTGCAATTTCGGAGGCTGCTGGCGCGGGTTCCGTTGCGGTTCGCGGAGGCTGGAATGCTTTGCGCCAACGAGCAGGGATGAAGCGCAGGAGGGTACGGTCTTCGAGCAGGAGAATGCCGAGGGCGAGCACAAGGTAGTTGAGGAATCCGTAATTGGCGGTGAGGATAACACCGGTCTGCCACGCGGTGACGATGCAGAAGCAGGCGATGCGCCAGCGGCGTGGCAGAAAGGCGAGGAAGACGAGGCCCAGCTCCATAACAAGCGTGGCGCCGGCGGTGGCTTTCTGGAACCAGTGGGGCAGGTGCTCGATATACCAGCCGATCCATGTGGGAAGGGGGCCGTTCTGGTAGTAGTGGTACATCGCGGTGAAGTTGCGCCATGTGGGGTCACCGCTGCCGAGCTTTACGATGCCGGATTCGAAGTAGATGCGGAACCACTCCCAGAGCAGCAGCAGTCGCGCGGCACGGATGGGCGTGGAGCGAAGTCCCCAGCCGGGGAGAAATCCGCGCGGAGCCAGGAAGAGGACGAGGAAGCCGGCGGCGAGGAGCATGCCGTCGGACTGATAAGCGGAAAAGGCCTGCGCGGCGCCAATGAACGAGAGATAGCAGACGAAGCAGATGAAGAAGTTGAGCCGCGTCCAGAGATTGAAGACAGCGAGGACGGATGCCGCGAGGCCGACCCAGCAGAGGGCCATGAGCATGTGCGGTCCGGCGGAGAGCCACAGCAACGTGGGCGCGTACCAATAGCGCAGGATTCCGCCGAAAGCCTGGGTGACTTGCGGCAGGTATTGATCGGCGGGCAGCAGGCCGCGTGGGCCGATGAGGCCACGAATCTGGAAGAGTAGCGAATAGAAGGCCGAGAAGTAGATGAGCGCGAGCGCGCGGAGAAAGAGCCAGCGCGCGACGTGGTGGTTGTCGTCGCCAAAGGCGGGGTCGAAGAGGCCGCGGAAGAGGGTGGTCGCGCGTTTGCGCGTGAAGCGGTGATTATCGAGTTGGGCTACGCTCTCGAACATCTCTCGGGCCACCGTGGGTGAAATCGAAGGCAACTGGATTGTATCGAAGATGAGATGCCGGGGATTTATTCGGCGGGCTCAGTAGGCTTGCGGAAGCGGGGCTTCTTCATGAGGTAGCCGATGGGGATGAGGCAGGCGGTGAGGAGGACGAGAACGTGGACCGTGTCCACGTAGGCGAGGGTGCGGGCCTGCTGGTGCATGATGGCGTAAATTTGCGCGGAGGCGGCGTGGCCTGCGTTGCTGGCGCCTGCTCCGGCCCGGGCGAGGAAGCCGGCGATGCCGTTGTGCAGAGACTGATAGTTGGACGATGAGGCGTTGACGTGAGCTGAAAGATAGGTCTGGTGCACGTCGGTTCTGCGAGTGAGCATGGTGGTGATGAAGGAAATGCCAATGCTGCCGCCAAGGTTGCGCGCAAGCGCGGTGAGGCCGGAGACTTCGTTGTTTTTTTCCTTGGGAATGCCGACGTAGGACATGATGCTGATGGGGACGAATAGGAACGGCATGCCGATGACCATGATGGCGCGCCAGCTTGCCGCGTCCATGAAGCTGATGCCGAGGTTGAGGTTGCCGATGCGCCAGATGCCGAAGGTGAGGGTAATGAAGCCCATGGTGATCATGAGCCGGGGGTCGAGCTTTTGCCCGAGGAAGCCCACGACGGGGAAGAGGACGATGAGCACGAAGCCGCCGATGGATAGCGCCAGGCCGGCCTGCGTGGCGGTGTAGCCGAGGAGTTCCTGCAGAAACTGCGGAATGAGGACGGTGGTGGAGTAAAGTGCCGCGCCGATGAGCAGCATGACGATCTGCGTCATGGCGAAGTTGCGTTTTCGATAGAGGGAGAGGTCGACGATGGGGTGCTCGACGTGCATTTCCCGGTAGAGGAAGAGGATGAGGCCGACGATGGCGATTGCGGTGCAGGCGACGATGAGGTGGGAGCTGAACCAGTTATCCTGCTGGCCCTTGTCGAAGACCATTTGCGCGCAACCGATGGTGAGCGCGAGCAGGCCGAGGCCGATGCCGTCGACGGAGCCTGCTTTTTTGCGGCGCTTGAGGTAGGGCGGGTCTTCGACGATGCGGCTGGTAAGCAGCAGGGAGATGATGCCGATGGGGATGTTGAGGAAGAATATCCATCGCCAAGTGTAGTTGTCGGTGATCCAGCCGCCGATGGTGGGACCGATGGCCGGCGCGAAGACGACGGCCATGCCGTAGAGCGAGAATGCGACGCTGCGCTTTTCCGGCGCGAAGGTGTCGGCGAGGATGGCGCGCTCGCTGGGCTGCAGTCCGCCTCCGGCCGCGCCCTGGAAGATGCGGAAGAGAACCAGCATGGTCAGCGAAGTGGCGAGTCCGCAGAGAAACGAAAACAAGGTAAAGGTAACCACGCACGACATGTAAAAGCGTTTGCGGCCGATGCGATTAGAGATCCAGCCGCTGATGGGCAGCACGATGGCGTTGGCGACGATGTAGGAGGTCAGGACCCAGGTGGATTCTACTTCGCTGGAGCCGAGGCCACCGGCAATGTGCGGGAGCGCGACGTTGGCAATGCTGGAATCGAGGGCCTCCATGAAGGTGGCCAGGGTGACGGTGAAGGTGATGATCCAGGGATTGAACCTTGGGGTCCAGTGCTCGAAATCGAAGTCGTGGTCGCTCAGGGCGGGCTTTGGCCCTGAAGCGACAGTGGACTGCGCCATGAATGGAAGACTCCGACGTGAAGATTGGATGGAGGATGCGTGACAGCTCTTATTGTCGCACCTTGGACTTTGGATTCGTGGGGATCGAAAAAGATGCGGGACTTCAGGTTGGAAGTCCCGCGGTAATGGAGGCGAAACGGTTGGTTTACCAGACGTAGGTGGCGGCGGATTCCTCGGGCAGCGTGGAGGTGAACCAGCGGCTGTGGTACTTCACGTTGAATGCCCTGGGGAAGTTGCCGGTGTTGGAGACGACGAGAACAATGTGTCCGGCGGGCGTGAGGAAGGCGACGGTGAAGAGCTGCTCATGCTGGGTGGAGCCGATGCGGATGGAACCCGGCGGAACGAAGCGGGCGAAGTGCGCCATGGCGTAATACGCGAGGTTGCTCGTGACTTGGTTGCCGTCGAGCGTGAGCGCTCCCTGGCATGACGTGCAGCCTCCGTTGTTGGTATGCGGGCCGTCGCTGGGGTTGGCGGCGAGATTCCAGAGCAGGACGAGGCGGCTCCAGTTACGGGTGGAACCGATGAGCACGTGGTGGATGGCCTCGGCGATGGGCAGCGGGCCGGTGTGCGGGCTGGTGATGGACTGCTCGGTCATGTAGATGTTTTTATTCGGGTACTGATTGTGGACCCTGGTGAGCGTGGATGGATGGCCGCCGTAGAGGTGGAAGGCTGTTCCATCGACGTAAGGGCTGACGGCGGGATCGGCGAGGATGGAAAGCGGGTAGGAGGGTACGTCGGGGTTGTGATCGTAAAGCCAGATGCGGGTGTGGATGCCGGCCTTGTGGAATGCGGGGATGAGGCTGTGCGCGAGGAAGGCATCTTCTTCGTTGGCGAACATGACCATGCTGGGGGTGTTTTTGGGATTGAGCGGCTCGTTTTGCACAGTGATGGCGTAGAGCTGGATGCCATGGGCCTGCATGGCCTGGATGTACTTTACGAAGTAGCGGGCGTAGATGGGGTAGTCGGCTATTTTGAGATGGCCGCCCTTGAGGCTGTCGTCGGTTTTCATCCATGCGGGCGCGGACCAGGGCGAGCCGAGGATTCTTACGTCGGGGTTGATGGCAAGGATTTGCTTGAGGACGGGAAGCACGGTGTGTGCATCCGGCGCGAGGCTGAAGTGGACGAGGCCGGGATCAGAATCGCCCGCTGGGAGGTCGTCATAGGTGTAGGGATGGGTGTTCATGTCGGACGAGCCGATGCTGACGCGGAGGAAGCTGATGTGGATTCCATTGCCGGTTTTGGCGAAGAGGTGCTTGAGGAGCGCGATGCGGTCGGCGGGGCTCATCTGCATGATGAGGCGGGCGCTGCCGCCGGTGAGCGCGCAGCCGAAGCCGACCATGGACTGATAGTGCTGCATGTCATTGACCTCGATGACAGGCAGCGTGTTGGACGGCGAGGAAAAGTCGAGCGGCTGGGACTGATGCGCGAAGAGCGCGGAGCGGCTGGCGGTGCTGAGCCACTCCTGCGCCGGAGGCAGTTGCTGCGCAGAGGCGAAGACGGCGGTGGCGATGGGCAGGGCGAGCGAAAGCAGGAGGCGGGCGACGGGTTTCTTCATGGAAGCTCCTTGAGTGCGGACGGCGCGAAATGGAAATGCAAAATGGTAGAGACAAAGGATTGTCTAAAGTGCTTCAGGAGTCTCTATCGGATCCGCCCATGATGGAAACAGGGTGGAGGGGCAGATGTCAAGCATTTGCGTTCGTGGAAAATTGCAGATTGCGGATTCGCGGGTGGTTGCCGAGCGCACGCCAGACGTCATTCCTCGGCGCTGACTCCGCGTGGAAAGTGTGGAAGTGCAATTCCTGGTCGTGAGAATATCGCCGGCATGGGATACCTCTCAAGGGCCTGCGACCGGGTCTATGACAAGCTTCCGGATCGATTGAAGATCCTGTTCGGCGTTTGCGCGATCGTGGGAATCGTCTATGGCGTAGCGCACTGGGGGTGGGCTTTTCTCGTGAAGGTTTTTTTAGCCCTGAACCTTGAATTTCAGATTGATCCGCTGCTCAGAACGGAGTGTGGCGGAAAAAGGCGAAAGCGCGGAGGCCTTGGCCTACGCGCTGGGTGAAGCGTTGATGCTTTGCGCTGCTAGCTGTTGAGGGTTTCCTGCAGCTTGTTGAGGGTGCTGTTGAGGTTCTTGTCGCTGCGACGGAGTTCGTCGATTTTTGCGATGGAGTGCATGACGGTGGTGTGATGCTTTCCGCCGAACTGGCGGCCGATTTCCGGCAGCGAGGCCTCGGTCATCTGCTTGGCGAGATACATGGCGATCTGGCGGGGCACGACGACGGCGCGGGAGTTGTTCTTCTGCTTGAGCTCGAGGACGCGCATGCCGAACTGCTCGGCGACGGCGCGCTGGATGGCTTCAATGGTGATTTTGCGAACCTGGTGATCGATGAACTGCTTGAGGCACTGCTGCGCGGTGGGTAGAGTGATCTCAACGCTGTTGAGCTGGCACCAGGCGAAGAGCCGGGTGAGTGCGCCTTCGAGCTCACGCACGTTGGTGCGGACGTTGGAGGCGATGAAGAGCGCGACATCGGTGGGCAGCGCGATGTGCTCGCTTTCTGCCTTCTTCTGGAGAATGGCGACCTTGGTTTCGAGGTCGGGCGGCTGAATGTCTGCGATGAGGCCCCACTCGAAGCGCGAGCGCAGGCGGTCTTCAATCTCGGGCAGTTCCTTGGGCGGGCGATCCGAGGCGATGACGATCTGCTTCATGTTTTCGTGCAGCGCGTTGAAGGTATGGAAGAACTCTTCCTGGGTGCGCTCCTTTTGCGATAGGAACTGGATGTCGTCGATGAGCAGCAGATCGACGGAGCGGAAGCGGTCGCGGAAGCTAGTCATCTTGTCATAGCGCAGGGAACTGATCATCTCATTGGTGAACTTCTCCACGGAGACGTAGCAGATGGATGCGCCGGGATTGCGCAGCTTTACCTCGTGACCGATGGCGTGCATGAGGTGGGTTTTACCCATACCGACGCCGCCGTAGAGGAACAGAGGATTGTAGGCGCGCGAGGGCCGCTCGGCGACGGCTTCCGCCGCGGCGCGGGCAAACTGGTTTCCGGTGCCGATGACGAAAGCGTCAAAGGTATAGCGAGGGTTGAGCTGAGCGGCAGTGGACCAGTCAAAGCGCTGCTGCGCGCCTGGCGGCGTGAGCCGGGGAGTGGAGCGTGGAGCAGCCGGTGCGGTGTGGTTGTTGGTGACGTTGGGCGCGTGCGCGGGTGCGGGCGCAAATCCGCCGTCCTCGCGGGCGCGGGTGAGCGTGGGGTCCTCTTCGGGAGTGACGTAGCTGACGTCGTCGAATTCGAGCTCGAGATTCTCGATGGCTTCGCGGATGAGGTCGTCGTAGCGGTCTGCGATGTAGCGGAAATCGGTGGTGGGAATGCGGACGACGAGGATGCGATCCTTGACGTGGCTGAAGCGAGTGGGCTTGAGCCATGTGTCATACGATTGCCGGTTCACTTTCTTCTCAAGCGCTCCGAGGATTTGAACCCATGGGTTCTGCGGAACGACTGGCGCGGTGGGGAATGAGGACATTCGGCTTCCTTACAAACCTGCCTGCGAAGTTGGAGGGAAGCAAACCGATTTCGGCTTTCGGAAATGCACATACTACGCCTGGCTGTGGAAACAGCGGGCGGAGTTGTACTGATCACTGGCCGGAATGAATGCCGAGTTTCTATGTCTCGGCGTTGGGTCTGAATCCTTTTTAACAGCCGCAAGGCATCTTAAAAATTAAACCTGAACGGAGCCGATACTAGCACACTTCGAGAGCGGTTTGTATGTGGTTTCTGAAGCGGGAATGTGCTAGGTGCGCAGGTTGCACCATTCGTGGTGAAGGATGGCGCGAGGATGGCGGATGCGGGTTGAGAAAGTGCTGCATGGCGGGGCGAATTACTGTATGAGCGGGAAATAGGTTGGACTGGAGGGCGGTTCAGGCTATACTTAAATACTGTCAGCATTCGCTGTTTAGAGACACAGTAGCCGCGAACGCAAAAGTTCCAGCCGAGAGCTGAGACGAATCAAGATTCAGGAGCGCGTTTCCCATGCCAAAGCGCACATTTCAACCGAACCGCCGCCGTCGTGCCAAGGTGCACGGCTTTCGTAGTCGCATGAAGACCAAGAGCGGCGCCGCCGTGCTTTCCCGCCGTCGCGCGAAGGGCCGTCATCGCGTCGCAGTTAGCGCCAGCTACCGCGACTAGCAGAAGGACCGGACCAGCAGGTCTGTGACGGTCTCCACACTTTCACGGTATTTCGAAGGCAGCGGCTCCATCCGGATCGCTGCCTTTTCCCTGTTTACGGAAAGGCGATGACGCAAGCAACCAAAGGCCGGGCGAAGTATCCGGGGGCGCGAGCCTGGATCGACTTCCGTTTGCGCCGGCACAGCGATTATCAGTGTGTTTACGCAGGCAGCCGGAAGCAGTTTTCCGCGTCAATGACCTATTTTTTTTCTGCGCAGCCGGATGCTGTAGCGGATCAAGCTGCGCGGGTTGGGCTTACGGCGGGGCGCGTGCTTGGCAAGGCTGTGGAGCGCAACCGGATCAAGCGGCGCATGCGTGAGGCGGTGCGCAGGCATCTGGAGGCGCTGCCGCCGGGTGTGGATGTTGTGCTGCATCCCAGAAAAAGCGTGATGACGATGGACTTCAGCCTTCTGGATGCGGAAGTGGGTGCGGTTTTTGTCCGCATTGCGGAGCGGCTTGCGAAGCAGCGGGCCGATGCTGCCGCAAAGAACATTGCGGAGGGTGCGGGCGGGTGAAGCTTCGCGAAAAGCTCGCGGGAGGGTTGCTGTTTTTCTATCGCAGCGCGATTTCTCCTGCGCTGCATGCGCTCGCGCCGGGCGGTTGCCGGTTTCAGCCAACGTGCTCAGAGTATGCGGCGATTGCCGTTGCAGAGTGGGGCTGGCTACGCGGGGGATGGATGGCGCTGCTGCGGCTGCTGCGCTGCCATCCGTTCAGCAAGGGTGGGTTTGATCCGGTTCCGGCGAGGCGGCAGGGGCAGGGAGTGGCTGGAAAACTCAAGTGAGCGGGTTGGCTGAGGGGAAATGAGGTCGATTCGCTATGAAATCTGTGCGAATTCGGGCTGGTTGCGGGCGGAATTGCGGTGTTATGGAACCGCGAAGGCCCGTGGACCGTTAACATATAGGTATCAGTTTTTTATCACTCTTATTCAGACCGTCAGGAAAAGGTAGTCTTGCCAGAAATACAGAACCCAAATCAACAGGGCGGCCCCGATTCACGGATGCTGCTGTTTTACGCAGTGATGTTTCTTGCGATTTTCCTTGGCCTGCAGTACTTCAGGACCAGGAATGAGTCCGTAGCGCAGAAGCACGCTCCGGCTGCCGCCAGCCAGCAGACGGCTCAAAAGGGCGCGGCTGTTCCGGCTTCTTCTTCCGAGCCCGGTGCTGCGGGGACCACCGCAAAAGCGGGCAAGCCGGCTGCTCCCGCCACGCCTGCGATTGAGGCTGCGAGCGAGACAACGACTGTCATCGAGAGCCCTTTGTACCGTGTGACGTTTTCGAACAAGGGCGGCGTGGTTACGTCGTGGGTTCTGAAGAAGTACACGAATGACGCGCAGACCAAGGCGCTGGACCTGGTGAACCAGGCGGCGGCGAAGCAGTTCGGTTACCCGCTATCGCTTTACTCCTACGACCAGCAGTTGACGCCGCAGCTGAACAGCGTTCTGTACAAGCCTTCGGCGACGGGCACGCTGCAGGCTCCGGCGACGGTGAGCTTTGTGTACTCGGCAGGCGGGCTGACGATTCACAAGACCTTCCACTTTGAGAACAGCTATGTGCTCAAGGCGGACGTGAGGGTGACGGATAATGGCCAGCCGGTGACGACGCTGCTCGCTTGGCCTTCCGGATTTGGCGACCAGGAGACGTTGCCGCAGTACGCGAGCGCGCAGATTGACATGGAGACCGGCGCGAAGACCGGGTTTCATATTCTTGGCGGACCGGAAGTAAAGCAGATTCTGCCGAAGAAGGTCTCCGGCGGCGATACGATCCACGGGCCGCTGGACTATGCGGGCGTCGGCGATCTTTACTTCGCGAGCATTTTCCTGCCGCAGAATCCTGACAATGCGCTGCTGGTGACCTTGCATCATGCGATGGAACTGCCGGTGAACGGGGCGAAGCCGGACAGCAAGGCCAAGAAGAACCAGGTTTCTGTTCTGGGCGCGGCGGTGGGCAGCACTACGGGTGAGATTCATGACCGGCTGTTTGTGGGCCCGAAGGCGTCCGGCATTCTCAAGACCATCCAGACCGCGGACCATTACAACCTGGAAGGCGTGGTGAATTACAGCAGCTGGTGGGGCTGGATTTCCAAGCCGATGTTTCTGTTGCTGCAGTTCTTCCATGACCACGGCATCCGCAACTGGGGCTGGGCGATTCTGCTGATGACGGTGATCTTCTACTCGCTGATGTGGCCGACGCGCCTCACGATGATGAAGAAGTCGCTGGCGATGATGCGGATTCAGCCGCAGATGGATGCGATCAAGGCGAAGTATGCCAAGTACAAGGCGACGGACCCGCGCAAGCAGGAGATGAACCAGGAGATGATGGACCTGCAGAAGCGGGAGGGCATCAACATGTTCGCCGGGTGCCTGCCCATGCTGCTGCAGTATCCGCTGCTGATTGGCTTTTACGAGATGCTGGAGGGGACGATCGCGCTGCGGCATGCGCACTGGCTGTGGCTGCCGGATCTTTCGGCTCCGGACCCGTATCACATACTGCCAATCTTCGTGATCCTATCGATGTTCCTTGTGCAGTTTTTTACGCCTTCTCCGGGCGTGGACCCGAAGCAGCAACGTATGATGGCGTTCATGCTGCCGGCGATCTTCGGGTTCATGATGTGGAATATAGGCTCCGGCGTAGCTTTGTACTGGGCGGGCGGCAACGTCATTGGCGTGGCCCAGCAGTTCATTATGAACAAGTCCAAGATGGGCCGGGAGATGCGGGAGCTGGCCGCGAAGCGCGCCGCGAAGAAGGCGGCGAAGAAGCGGTAGCGAGTTCGCTCGATACGATGCAGGCGGCCGGGCGATCGGCCGCTTTGCTTTTTGGTTCGTGCGGGAACCGGGCGGTTTCCGCAGGCGTATTGGAATCGAGGCCGGTTATACTGGCCGCCATAAGGAGTGAGACATGCAGAGCCGTATTCTGGGCACGACGATGCCCGCGATTGAGTTTTTATTGCAGCCGAATGAGGGGATTATCTCCGAGTCGGGCGAGTTGTCGTGGATGTCCGCATCGATCCAGTTGCAGACGCATACGCAGATGGGCGGGGGCGGCGGCATCTTTGGCGCGCTGAAGCGGGTTGCCGGCGGCGGATCGCTGTTCATGACCGAGTACCGGGCGGTGGGCGCGACGGGCGAAGTGGCGTTTGCGACGAAGGTTCCGGGGCATATTGTTCCGGTCGAGGTGGGGCAGGGACGCGAGTTTTACATTCACCGCAGTGGGTTTCTGTGCGCTACCGACCAGGTGACGCTGGGCGTGGGCTTCCAGCAGTCGCTGGGTGCGGGCATCTTTGGCGGCGACGGGTTTTTGCTGCAGAAGGTGGGCGGCTACGGGCATGCGTGGCTGGAGCTTTCCGGTGAGGTGGTGATCAAGGACCTGCAGCCGGGCGAACTGCTGCGGGTGCATCCGGGGCATGTGGGCGCGTTTGAAGCTTCGGTGTCGTTCCAGATCATGCGGGTGCCGGGGATCAAGAATATGATCTTCGGCGGGGACGGCATCTTTCTGGCTGCGCTTTCGGGCCCGGGACGGGTTTGGCTGCAGACGCTTCCTCTGCCGAAGCTGGCCAATGCGCTGCAACCTTATCTGATGAGCAGTGGGAATGCGCAGTCCATGGAAGCGGGCGCGGTCGGCGGCATTGTGGGCTCGCTACTAAACGGCATGCGCTAGTGCTGGCCGCACGGGCGGGGGCGCGCTCTGCGCGCCATTCCTCTTTGGAGATTTTCCTGTCCCGCCCAAGCGGAGCCTGGATGGGGCACCCTCCTGGTGGTGCGGACGGATGTTAAAAAAAGAGCGTTCGAGGTACCCCACTTTTTTGTGGGTAAGTCGTTGATTTTATGGGATAGGTTAACCCTTTAACGATGGGTCCATATCCCTTGTTTTTGTGGGTAAGTTGTTGATTTTATGGGATAGGTTAACCCTTTAACGATGGGTCCGTATCTCTTGTTTTTGTGGGTAAGTTGTTGATTCCTTGAAGCATGTTAACGTTCTAAGACTGGCTGCATGGAAAAAGGCGTGCTTGAGGCACGCCTTTTTCTTTCCCTAAATTCAGGATATCAATTTTGCCCGTAATTCCCGGCACATTGGCGGGTGGCGGTATGCAGCGCATCCAACTCAGTGTGGAAAGCCGTATACTTCCGCCGAAAATCTGAGGCATGCGGAGGTTGCAATGCATTCGACGATGTTGATGTGGGTTTTTGCCGGGCTGACCGTAGCGCTGACGGCCCTGATTGTGGGTATGTTCTACGTGCTGACGCTTTCGAGAGCCTTGCTGAAGTGCTCGCCGCAGTTGCGAACCATGCGCCCTGAGCTGGTGTGGCTGCTGCTGATTCCGGTGGTGAACCTGGTGTGGCAGTTTTTTGTGGTGATGGCGCTGTCGGCTTCGCTGGGGAATGAGTTTCGCGCGCGGGGGATGGCGAACGCGCCGCAGGAGCCGGGCAAGCAAGTGGGGCTGGCGATGTGCCTGTGCTCGATTGCAGGGTTTATTCCGGTGGTGAGAGTGATGGCGGGGCTGGCGGGACTGGCCGGGTTTGTGCTCTGGATGGTGTACTGGGTGAAGATTGCGGAGTTTTCGCGGATGCTGAATGCTTCGGAGGAGATGTGGTTCCCGATGGGCGGCGCGCCTCCGGGTGGGATGATGCCTCGGGTTTAGGCGGTCGGCGCTTTGCGCCGATTCTTCACCCCTAGCGAAATACGACGGGGAGGATTGTCCATACCAGCCTCGCTCATTGAGAAGTTTGAACTTGACCTGTATCGTCGGCGATGCCGACATGCGAGACATGTGGTCTGCTTTTATCTCTATTGCCGCATCTATTCTCTTGGGGAACCTCTGAAGAACAGCGAGTTATAAGGGTGCCGGGTTGTCTTTGCTTCGTTATCGCACCAACGAAGCAGATTGAGCGGTGATCCGCGATGTTATTTCGTCCGGCGAAGGCTCATCTGTCCTCCGCCGGAGACACTGCGCTCCGGGCGCGGCTTGATGAATCGCCTCGGCCTGGCCCTTGATTTCCGGCATCACCCCAGACCTTCCTTATCGCGCTGCTTGCTCTCGTTCCTGGTCGATGACGGAGCATGGATGATCGTCGCGTCCACGATCGCCCCGGTGGTGATGCGGATGCCCTTGCCGCCAGATGCAGATTCACCGCATCCAGCATCTGGCCGCATAACTCGTGTTCTTCGAGCAGGTGGCGGAAGTTCAAGATGGTCGTCTCGTCCGGAGCTGGTGCGCGGCCCAGATCGATACCGGCGAAGCGGCGCAGCACCGGTTATTCATACAGCGCATCTTCTACCCCGGGATCCGACAACGCAAACCACTGCTGTAAAAAGTAAACCCGCAGCATGATCGCAAGACCCACAGGCTTCCGGCCCATCTCACCCTTCGAGTAGTGCGGCTTGACCAGCGCCAGCAGCTCTGCCCACGGCATCACCGCATCCATCTCTTCCAGAAACTGCTCGCGCCGCGTCTTCTTCGAATAGCGCTCAAAACCTGCCTGATGGGCCAACGTCATCTGCTGCCTAACGTGGTCTGCTCCCTCAATCCACATTACCCGCGATAGTCCTGGATTGGGGAGTTCTTCAGAGGTAATGGGATGGTCCGCCGCCGCTTATCCCCGACGAGGATTTTTGGGTATAAGTGCAGGAATAAAGGAGGAGTTCCGCCATGCAACTTGCGACCATTGGTATCGATCTTGGTAAGACAGTG
>JAKATU010000059.1 GCA_021818585.1 Acidobacteriota bacterium
TGGGCGCATTTCCCGACGGCCAATCGGCGCTGATGCTGGTGGCCGCTCGCCTGCGGCATGTCGCCGCAACAAAATGGGGTACGAAACGCTATCTGCAGATGAACCGGCTGGCCGAAGTCGTGGCCATTGCCTGATCGGCTTTGCCTCTGGCCCCATGGGGCCAGAGGCAAACAACCTCAACCCAACAACCTTCCTCAGCTACACAGAAGATCGAAAGTGCGAAAGATTCTGGACACCACCCGTCGATGTCTAGATGCGGTGCAGGATTTCTGCTCTCGACTGCATGACGCGGTTTTCGCTTAAGTCATTCTGTCCCCCACTCAAGCACGCTTGAGTGGGCCACCCGCCGACAAACAGGTCCACATCATCTGCGACAACTACGCCACACATAAGCATCCCAAAGTGGAGCGCTGGCTCAAACGCCACAAGCGATTCCATCTTCACTTCACGCCGACCTCGGCCTCGTGGCTGAACATGATCGAACGCTTCTTCCGCGATCTGACCGACAAACGCATCCGCCGAGGAGTCTTCAAAGACCTCGAACAACTCATCACCGCCATCGGCGACTACATCGACCGACACAACGAAAGCCTGAAGCCCTTCATCTGGACCGCCAAGGCCGCTGACATCCTGGAGAAAGTCAAGCGCGCTCGCACCGCTCGGAATAATCGGCCATCTGAATGACGCACTACACTAGCTTGCTGAACTTTGTCTTAGTCGGTTAGTTTAATGACCATTTTGCCTATGTTGGTGGCTCCGGAGTGGAGGATGTCGAGCAGGGCAGCGGGTGCGGCGTCGAGACCTTCGACGATGGTTTCCTGGTTGAGGAGTTTTCCGGCTTTGAGGGCGGGGATGGCTTCGGCGAGGAAGGCGGGGATTTCGTTGAGGTAGTCCGAGACGATGAAGCCTTCGAGGCGGAGGCGCTTGCCGATGGTGAGCATGAGGTTGCGCGGGCCGGGTACGGGTTGGTTGTAGCCGGAGATTCCGCCGCACATGACAACTCGGCCGTGGTTGTTGAGGGCGTAGAGCGCGGCTTCGAGCTGGGGCCCGCCGGTGTTGTCGAAGTAGACATGGATGCCTTCGGGCGCGCCCTTTTTGAGGTGCTCGAGGGGGTCGCCGTCGCGGTAGTTGAAGGCGTAGTCGACGTGGAGCTGGTTGCGGAGGTATTCGAGCTTGTCCTCGGAGCCGGCGCTGGCGAGGACGCGGCAGCCGTGCATTTTGGCGAACTGGCAGACGGCGGTGCCGACGGCTCCCGCGCCTCCGGAGACGAAGACGGTTTCGCCGGGTTTGAGGGCGGCGATGCGGAAGAGGCCGACCCAGGCGGTGAGTCCCGTGATGCCGAGGATGCCGAGCCAGGCGGAGGGTGGGGCGAGCGCGGTGTCGACGACGCGAAGGACGGAGGCGGGTGCGACGAAGGCCTCGCGCCAGCCGTACATGCTGAGAACGTGCGCTCCTTCGGGGATGGATTTGTCATGCGAGAGGATGACTTTGCCGACGGCGCTGCCTTCGAGCGGTTTGCCAATCTGGAAGGGCGGAACGTAGGATTTGGCGTCGTTCATGCGGCCGCGCATGTAGGGGTCAACGGACATGCAGAGGTTGCGGACGAGGAGTTCGCCGGGTTGGGGGTCGGGGAGCTGGACGGTGGCGAAGGAGAAGTTATCCAGTGTGGGTTCACCGTGGGGGCGGCTGGCGAGGCGGATTTCTCGGCTTGGGGTTGGCATACGGCAACATTAAAGCATACGGGGGGATGGGCTGGCTGGGTTTTGGAATGGGAGTTAGTGGGAGTAGTTGGCCCAGACGCGGGCGACTTTGCCTTCAGCGTTGAAGAGCATGGCTTCGGCGGTGCGTCCGTCGCGGAGCTGGTTGCGGTAGTAGAGGACAATGGTTTCGATTCCGTAGAGGGCTTCGATGAGTTCGAAGCGGGCTTCGGGGTAGGCCTGAAGGCCAAGAGTGAAGTAGGCGCGGAGGGCGTCGATGCCGCGCACGTTGCCGTCGTTTTCGAGGAGGCGCATGGCGACGGGAGAGGTGAGGATGACATCAGGCGCGTAGTGGGCGAGGATGCGGTCGATGTCATGGGAGTTCCATGCGGCGATCCATTCCTGGGTCAATCTCTGAACAAAGGCGGGCTGGAGCGGGATTTGGGAGGATTGCATGAGGGCTCCTGATAATAGGTTTGAGTGAATCTACACTCCGGCGGAGACGGGTGGGAATGGCTGGGGTGGTCTGGTTTGCGGTTTTCAGGGCTGGGTTGGGGTTTGGAGGGTAAGGGTGTAGTGGTGGGGGATAGGCTGGGCGAGGGTTTGTTCGCGCAGGGCCTGGTGGGCTTTCTGGCGGAGGATGGCGGCGATGAGCGGGCGGGCGGCGGCCTGGACGCCGGGGTAGTGGTCGTCGCGGAGGGCGACCTGGACGGCGCGCCACTCGTAAAAGCGGAGGTCTTCTTCATGCCAGACAGCGGTGAGGACTTTGTCGGCCTGATCCATCATGGGGGTCTGGTAGCGGGCGAGGTTGATACCCTGCGAGAGCTGGCCTGCGGTGAAGGTGCCGATGGGTGCGCCGTCAATGTTGAGGGTGTAGGCGTTGCCGGTGAGCCCGGAGATCTGGAGGGTTTCGGCGTCGAGGCGCTGGTACATGTGGGTGTCCTGGGTGACGAGCTGGGCGACAGGGTTGAGCTTGTCGCCGGTGAGCGGGGGGAGCTTCCAATAGAGATCGGTGGGGTAGGAGAGGAATGGGTCGGGCGGGAACTGCGGCCACCTGGTGGAGTGGAGGGTCATGATGGGGTATGGGAGGGACTTGTCGGACTGGTTCCAGGAGATGCGGGTGGGAGTGACGATGAGGCCGGTAACGTGGGTGTTGTCGGTGCCCTGAATGTGGTGGGTTTGGGCATCAATGGAGACGGTGGAGACGGTGGCGGGCGCGTGCCAGGCCTTGAGGAGAAGCTGGGCCATGAAGAGCTGGGTGGAGGCTCCGGGATGGATGCGGCCGGGGATGAGCTTTTTGGCGAGAGTGGGGTCGAATGCTTCGGCTTGCTTGAGTAGATCGACGATGGGGGTGTTGAAGTTGACGACCATGAAGTGGTGCTCGGCGCCGAGTTTGCGGACGAAGGCGCAGTAGCGGAGGAGGGTGTCGTTGTATCCGCCGGGGAGGTGGTCGGGGTTGTTGAACCAGGAGGGTTTGTGGGTTACGTCGTCCCAGGGTGAGGGTTGGATGAGAACGATTTTGACGCCGGGGAGATGCTTTTGGAGCTGGGTGACGATGTAGGTGTAGCCCCTTGTGTAGGTGTCGAAGATGGACTGGTCGAAGGGGCGATACATGGCGTCGTTCATCCCGAGCATGATGGTGACCACGGTGGGATGGAAGGGGTAGACGTCGCGTTGGAGGCTTTGGGCTTCGGAGTGGACGGCCCAGTTTCCGGTGACGCGGGCGCCGCCTACGGCAGAGTCGACGAATTTGACGTGGAGATTGGGGTAGCGGGTTCGGACGTATGTTTCGACGGCGACGGGGTAGTAGCGCTGCTCGGTTATGCTGTCTCCATAGAAGAGGACGCGGTCGCCGGGGTGCAGGTAGAAGGCTTTGGCCGGGGATGTGGCGGGTACGGCGGCTGACGCGGCTGGGCTGAGGCCGAGGCAGAGGGTGAGAGCGAGAATGGCGAAGGGCCAGCGGGAAAACTTCATCTACGGAGCTCCTGTGAGGCGTGCGCGTTGGGTGGAACGATTTATGGTCTTGGAAAAACGGATGAGTCAGGAATGCGGGAAGGATATCACCGCGAGGGAAGGACTCGCAGCAGGGCGGATGAGGGCGGCTTGCCGGAGGCGGAATGCGCTGATTTAGGGAGATAATGGGGCACACATAAAAATAGAGCCCGCAGAAGTCGCCGTAGTGGGCGCTTAACCGATGGGGATGGAGGATATGGGATGAATGAATCCATGCAGGGGAAAGTGGTGATTGTGGCGGGCGGCAGCGTTGGGATTGGGTTGGCGGCGGCGGAGCTGTTTGCGAAGGCGGGTGCTCATGTGGTGATTGCGGCTCGGGGAGCCGAGCGGGGACGGGCAGCGGAGAAGAAGATCAAGAAAAGTGGGGGACAGGCGTTTTTTGTGCAGACGGATGTTTCCAAGGCTGAGCAGGTGCAGAACCTGGTTGGGCGGACGGTGGAGACCTTAGGGCGACTGGACTATGCGGTGAATAATGCGGCGGTGGGCGGACGGATTACGCGGGTGGGGGACCATTCGGAGGCGGATTTTGACGCAGAGGTGGCGGCAAACCTGAAGAGCGTGTGGCTGTGCATGAAGTATGAACTGGAGCAGATGGAGAAGCAGCATCCGGTGGGGGGTGCGATTGTGAATACTTCGTCCGTGAACGGGCTGGGCGGGGCGGCGATGGCAGCTTTGTATTCGATGTCGAAGGCGGGGATTCTGGCGCTGACGAAGAGCGCGGCGCAGGAGTATGCGGCGAAAAAGATTCGAGTGAACGCGCTGGTGGCGGGTGGTTTTGATACGGAGCTGCTGCGGGGTGCGGTGAGCCGGATGGTGGATGGGGATGAGGAACGGATCCGGAAGACCTTTGATGGGTTTGCCGCGCAGGTTCCGACGGGCCGGATTGGCGAGCCGCGAGAAGCCGCAGAGGCGGTGGTGTGGCTTTGCAGCAACGCAGCCAGCTACGTGACCGGACACTCGATGATTGTGGACGGCGGGCTTACGGCGTGGGCGCGTTGAACTGAAAGTGGCAGTAGAGAAACTGCTGGGTGGCTCCGGACGGGGTTTGGTGCAGTTGAGTTGCGGGTTCGATGAGGCGGAAGGGTGAGCCGAGTTCGCGCTGGAGGGTGGGAGCGTCGTAGCGGAGGACGTCCAGGTTGCTGCAGCGGGTGGGGCCTTGCGGGCCGAAGGTGGCGAGGATCAGGTGTCCGCCCGGTTTGAGGGATTGTTGCAGGCGCTGCCGGTATTCGGCCCGGTCTCCGGGGGCGGTGAGGAAGTGGAAGACGGCGCGATCGTGCCAGAGATCAAACTGGGCTTGGGGCAGGGTTGCTGAGGTGATATCGGCGGTAATGAATTGAATGGAGTGGACGCGCGCGCCGAGGCGATGGCGGGTGGCCTGGAGTGCGGCTGGGGAGATGTCGAGCAGGGTGAGGTTGCGGTAACCACGGGTCAGCAGATCGTCGGGGAGGGTGGACTGGCCAGCGCCGATGTCGATGATGCTGGCAGAGGTGGGCAGGGCGAGTTTGTCGATGAACCTGAGGGAGACTTCGAGATGGGGCGCGAACCAACTGACCTGATCAGCGGGTTTGTCGGTGTGGACGTTTTCCCAGTGCTGGTGGCGATTCATGGGTTTGCAGGTGCAGTTGTCGGGGGTGGTGTGATGTTTTTCTGGTTTTTGAGCGTCTCTATGATGTGTTGATTGAGGCGATCACGAACCTCATATCTATTGAGGGCGCTGGTGACGTAGCGAAAGCGGAGTTCGATGCCGGTGGAGGAGGGACTCATGGTGATAGTGGGTGCGGCGCTGATGCGTTTGAGGCTGGAAGCAGGCAGATTGCGGTTCCATTCGCGCTCAGCGTGTTGGGCGCTCTCGGCAGTTTCCTTGCGGATGGTTTTTTCGAGGATTTCGGCAACGGAGTGAATGTCTGTATCGGAGGGGACGCTGGCGGTGATTTCATCCCACATCCACTGGCCTTCTGTGGAGAAGTTGAAGTACTGTCCGCGGATGGCGAAGCTGTTAAGGAATGAGACGCGGCGTCCCGTGGGCTTGCCGTTTTCCTTGAGCCCGGTGGTTTCGAGCATGGTAGTGGTAAGCAGGCCGATTTCGATGACTTCCCCGTTGACGGAGTTGATTTCGACGACGTCGCCGACGTGGATGCCATTTTTGCCGGCGAGCATGAACCATCCGAGGAAGGCGAGTAAGTAGTCCTGCAGGGAGATCGTGAGAGCGGCGGTGACGAGTCCTAGGATGGTTGCGGTCTGGTGAGGTGTCCCAAAGATGATGAGAGCAATGAGGAGCAGTCCGATGACCTGAATGCTGACTTCGAGGACGGTGCGAAGAGTCTGCGTCTGGCGGCGGTCGAGCGTGGGGAGTGACATGAGATGGTGGAAGAGGGCGTCTGCCAGGATCATGCAGAGGAGTACGGCAAGGATGGCTTCGAGGGATTCGAGGATGAGGTGGGCGACGATGTTGCGCTGGAGCAGGACCTGATCGTTCCATTTGGCGTAAACGCGCGCGAGCTGCTGGTTGGTCTGGATACGGTCTTCATCGATGGAGAGAATCTGGCGTTGCGCGCGGCGGTCCTGAAGCTGGGCGAGTGTGGCGGAGCCGGCGGATGATGCGGCGGCGTTGGCCGTCGCTTCCAGCCGGTTGTACTGGGCAGTGAGTTTTTGTGCGTCTTGGAGGGCCTGGGCGCGGGCCTCCTGGAGCTGGGTGAGGCGGGAACGCTGGCGCAGCCAGATCTGTAGTCGTCCTGCGAGGGTGCCCGGGTTTTTGACCTGATTGAGTGCCAGGGGCGTGTTGGTGGCTTCTTCGGCGTCGTATTTGCGCATGGAGGCTTCATGCGCGGCGAGCTCATCCTTGATGCGGACACTGAGGTTTCCGGTGGCGCGGTCGAGGGCTCGCTGAGTGTCGGAGAGCTCGTCGGTGTCGAGGCCGAGCTGGGCCTGGGCGACCTGGAGAGCGTCACTGCCGGCGGCGGAGGACGCAAGGGCTTTTGCGGACGTAGCGGGGGTGGCGGTTTGCG
Source organism: Acidobacteriota bacterium (assembly GCA_021818585.1). Classification (GTDB taxonomy): domain Bacteria; phylum Acidobacteriota; class Terriglobia; order Terriglobales; family Acidobacteriaceae; genus Acidobacterium. The sequence goes on from JAKATU010000059.1 coordinate 6,716, forward strand.
CTTTGAGGCGTGCGACGGTGGCTTGATCCTGAGCGATCTCCTGCTGGAGCTGAGCGACGCGCTGGGAGAGCGCGAGGGCCTTGCCGGTAAGGACGCGGTGGCGCATCTGGAGATCGGCGGAGCGGAGCGCGGCGGCGAAGGCCTGGTCGACTTCGTGGTCGGCGAGCTGTTCGGCTTCGCGTGCGTACTGGGCTTCCTGATAGGTGGCGGCGGTGGCAGCGAGGGAGTGTGCGGTTTGCCAGGGTTGAGTGCTGACGATGGATTTGCTGCCGGAGGATTGCTGGGAGCGAAGGAAGGCGAGTTGCGCGGTGGCTCCGCGGGTAAGCCATGAGAAGGCGATGGCGAGGGCGAGCAGGATGCCGATTACGGAGAGCAGAAGAAGGCGAGTTCTGCCGAAGATGCGGGTATTGGTTGCGTCGCTGTTGGCGGCGTTGGGCGCGGACATGGCTGATAATATTGTATGCAAACGGGAGGGTGGAAGTGGGCAGTCTGGTGATTTCGATTCAAGATTCCCTGCCTCTTCGCCGATAGCCGTTATGTGGAACCTTACGGAGATCTACGCCCGGAAGGGAGTTGGACTTGGCGACAGCGAATTCGATGGAGAGCCTTGTGGGTTTGCCGGTGCCGGAGGCGAGCTTGCCGGAAGCGGGTCTGCGGTATGTTGCGCGTCAGCCGATTCTGGACAGGCGGGGCCGCGCGACCGGATACGAGCTGCTGTATCGGGATGGGCTGTGGTCTGCATTCAGAGGGGATGGGGAGCAGGCGACCCGGACGATGCTGGACAACCTGCTGCTGTTTGATTTGAAGCGGCTTACGGGCGGGCTGGCGGCGTTTATCAATTGCACTGAGGAGACGCTGACGAGCGGGCTGGCGGAGATGTCTGCGCCGGAGACGACGGTGCTGGAGTTGCTGGAGACGATTGAGCCGACGCCGAAGCTGGTGAAGAGCTGCCGTGCGCTGAAGTCGCAGGGGTATCAGCTGGCGCTGGATGATTTTGAGTGGCGACCGGGCATGGAGCCGCTGGTGGAGATGGCGATGATCGCGGTGGGCGAGACGAGATTTCGCAAGCTGGCGGTGGCGGCAATTGCGGTGGGGCTCTGTCCGACTCATGCGCGAGAGGCGCTGCGTATGGCGCTGGTGCGGGCGCGGTTCTGCGAGCTGAGCGCCGCGGATGCGGGTTATAACTCGACGGAGCAGTATCTGATTGGATTATTCAGTCTGCTGCCGGCGATGATGCAGGTTGAGATGGAGAATGCGCTCGCGAATATATGCCTGCGAAAAGAGATTCGCGACGTGTTGCTGGGCAAAACCAGCGAGGAGGGCTGGCTGCTGCGATGGATTGAGAGCCAGGAGCGCGGGGATTGGGATGTGTGCGACCGGATTGCGGTGAGAAGAGCCCTCAACCTTGGAACACTGTTGCAGCACCTGATGGAGGCGGTGCATTGGTCGGATGGGATGCTGCATCCCGTGCAGTAGGGGAATGAAAAAAGCCCACACCGATGCCATGGCGGCAGGGTGTGGGCTTTCTTGTTTAGGGAAGTGGGTTGGTGAAGAATTTTGGTGGCTTGGTCCAGCCGCCGGGGACGGCGACGGGCGTAACGCCGGTCTGCTTGCAGGTCATGGGCGGCGGAAAGGTGTCGATGTCCTTGTCGGGGATGATGGCCTGCGAGGCGGGAACGATGGCTTCCGTTCCGGCAAGGCGGGCTGCGCTGAAGCCGCCGAGCAGGTTGGTGATGCGCGGGTTGGCGTCGCGGGGGCCTTCGGGCATGTAGGGTTTTTCGTCCGGCAGGGAAGACATGGCGGGCAGGTTATAGAGCACGTCGAGGAATTTGGCGAAGGAGGCAGTATCTCCAGGGTTGGAGACGATGGCGTGATTTTTTGAGTAGGGCGAGATCAGAAGCAGTGGAACGCGGGGTCCGTCTCCGCAGGGCTTCTTGTCCGGGCACTGCTCGAAGGCTGGCGGCGGGACGTGATCGTAGAAGCCTCCGGAGTCGTCCCAGGTGATGATGATGACGGAGCTCTTCCAGTAGGGGCTGCGGGCTATGGTATCGATGACCTTGGCTACGAGAGATTCAGAGAGTTGAGAGTCGGAGTAGCCGGGGTGGTCGTCGTCGCCGAGGATGTAAGAGGCGGCCTGGTCGGCGGGTTTCCAGCCGAAGGGGTTTTTCATGCCGCCCTTGATGAATACGACGCTCTTTGCAGGGAGATTGCGGTTTTTTATGGCGGTGAAGAAGTCGAGGAGATCGTGCTCGCCGGCCCACATTTCGGGGCTCTTGCGGATGTAGCCGAAGTATTGCGGGGCGTTGTGGTGGGGGATGTAGGCGGGGTGGTTGTCACCCTTGCCGTCGCCGAAGCCCTCCTGATACCAGGCCCAGGGAACGGACTTGTGGTTGAGCTTGACCAACTCGTTGATGTCTTTCTTGATGTCGTCGTTGTCGAACTTTGCCTCGGTCGCTTTGCGGCCCTTGAGGGTGAGCATGAGGGTGGCGTAGGTCTGGTCGAGCTGGTGAGGCTCAATGACCTGGTAGTGGAAAGCGTAGGGGCCGAAGGGAGGGTTGTAGTCGTTGACGACAGGTTCGCCGGTGGCATAGCTGGACTTGAAGGCTTCACTGGGATGACGAGCGGCCTGGGTCTGTCCGGTCTGGGCGGCGATGAGGTCAATGTTGCCGGGTGTGGATGGACCGTACATGGCCTGGAAAATGTGGTCATAGAGGGTGAAGCGATGGGCGTACATCCAGAGGAAGGGGATGGTGTGGCAGTCTTCGTGGGCCATGGTGAGCGCGCCCATCTGCCGGGCGAAAATCGGGCTGGCTAGTTTGACGACAGTGAGGTGATGTTCCTCAAAGCCGACGTAGTCGTCCATTTTGCCGTGGTCTGTCTTGGTGAGGAGGGCATGGCGCGAGTGGTCAATGTCCGAGGAGTCGGCGGCGCGGAGCGGGAAGGGCTTGATCCAGGTTTTGCCGATGGCGTCCCACTGCCGGAACCCGTGTGCACGGGCCTGAGCGGTGGCGAGATTATCGGCACCGGGGAATGTTCCAAAGTAGGAGTCGAAGGAGCGGTTCTCCTGATAAATGACGAACACGTGCTTGATGTGCTTGCGTAGATTGGCGATAAACCGGGGGCTGTAAGTGGGCTGGACGGCAACCTGGACCGCGTGCGGAGGGGCCTTGGGCTGTGGTTTTGCGGCGGGTGCGGCCATGGCCATGGAATTGATGCCGAGAGCCAGGCAGAGAGTGAAGATGGGTGCGCGAAACCGGCGCTGCGCGGGAAGAAATGGAATATTCACGTCGCCTCTTTGAATTTTCGTTCAGGATACGCGCGATTGGAGGGGGTCGGGCGTTTACCAATCCGCAACATATCTGTTGTATCGTGCTGGGCGTTGGCGGGGGGGTTAATTTTCTGTTACTTGAGGTGGGAAAGCTGCCAACTGTCAGTCCCCAGTTGCCAGTTGATAAAGCGTCAGCGGATTACAACTGGGGACCGCAGCTTTTGTTTGAGTGTTGTCGATCGGATTTCAGACTGCGTTTAGTTCTCGGAGGAGGAAAGCGTAGTCGAAGGCGATTTCCTTGAGGTAGTCGTAGCGGCCGGAGGCTCCGCCGTGTCCTGCGGCCATGTTGGTGTGGAGCAGGAGCGGGCGGTCGTCGGGCGACTTGAGTGTGCGGAGTTTGGCGACGTACTTGGCAGGTTCCCAGTACATGACCTGGCTATCGTTGAGCGAGGTCTTGACGAGGATGGCCGGGTACTTGCCGGGCTTTAGATTGTCGTACGGCGAGTAGCTGAGCATGTACTCGAAGGCTTCGGGCTCGTTGGGATTGCCCCACTCTTCGTATTCGGGGACCGTGAGCGGGAGGGTGGCATCGAGCATGGTGTTCATGACGTCGACGAAGGGGACGTGAGAGATGATGGCGCGGAAGAGCGTGGGGCGCAGGTTGGTGATGACGCCCATGAGCAGGCCGCCGGCGCTGCCGCCTTCTGCGGAGACTCGTGCGGGGTCTCCGAAGTCGGTGGCGAGTAAGTGCTCAGTAACAGTTACAAAATCGGTGAACGTGTTGCGCTTTTGCATGAGGCGGCCGGCGTCGTGCCAGGGCTTGCCCATGTCTCCACCGCCGCGAATGTGGGCGTAGGCGAGGACTACTCCGCGGTCGAGCAGGCTGAGGCGGTTGCTGTTGAAGCCGATGGGGAGCGGGTATCCATAGGAGCCGTAGCCGTAAACCCAGAGGGGATTTTTGCCGGGCTCGAATTTGTCTTTGCGGTAGACGAGCGAGACGGGAACCTGGACGCCGTCGGCTGCGGTGGCGAAGAGGCGCTCGGAGTGGTAGCGGGTGCGGTCGAATCCGCCGGGCACTTCCTGCTGCTTAAGGAGGATGGATTCGCCGGTGTTGAGGCTGTACTCGTATACGGAGCCTGGGGTGACGAGGGACTGGTAGCTGTAGCGGTAGTCTGTGGTGTCAAAGCCGCGGTTGATGTGGGGATGGGCGGTGTAGGCGGGCTCGGGGAATGCGATTTCGCGGGACTCGCCGAGGGTGGGGCCGTTGCCGGGAAAGCGGAGGACGCGGAGATGCTCGAGACCGTTGCGGCGCTCGAAGGCGACGGAGAAGGTGGAGAAGAGGTCGATGCCTTCGAGCATGACGTTCTCGCGGTGGGGGATGAGCTCGGTCCAGTGATTGCGTGAGGGCGTGGCGACGGGCACGGTGACAAGGCGGAAGTTGCGGCCTGTGTCGTTCACGCGGATGTACCAGTGGCCGTGGCGATGGTCAGAGTAGTACTCGATGTTGTCGCGGCGCGGCTCGATCAGAATGAAGGCTGCGGTGGGCTGATCGGCTGGCAGAAAGCGCTCTTCGCTGGTGGTGTGGCTGGCGCTTTCGAGGACGATGAATTGGCCGTCGCGGGTGCGGCCGGCTCCGATGTTGAAGCGCTCGTCGGTTTCTTCAAAGACGAGAGTGTCTTCACTGTGGGGCGCGCCGATGGTGTGGCGGAAGAGCTGAAACTGGCGTTTCTGCTCTGGGTCTTCGACGGTGTAGAAGAGGGTTTGGTTGTCGGTGGCCCAGACGATGGAGCCGGTGCGCTCGGCGGATTCGGAGAGTAGCTGGCCGGTGCGGAGATCTTTGACGCGGAGGGTGTACTGGCGGAAGCCGGTGGTGTCTGTGGAGAAGGCGAGGAGGTGGGTATCGTCAGAGACGGCGAGGCCACCGATGGCGAAGAAGTCGTGGCCCTGAGCCTGCTGGTTGACGTCGAGGATGATTTCTTCTGGCGCGTCGGTGGGGAATGGCTGGCCGGGCGTGGCGGGCTTGCGGCAGTAGATGGGGTACTGGAGACCTTCCTCGGTACGGGTGTAGTACCAGAAGCCGCGGTCGAGATAGGGGACGGAGACGTCGGTTTCCTTGATGTGGGAGAGCATCTCGTCGTAGAGCTGCTTTTGGAGGTCCTGAGTAGGGGCCACGACGGCTTCTGTGTAGGCGTTTTCGGCTTCGAGGTAGGCGATGGTTTCTGGGCTGGATTTCTGGCGGAGCCATGCGTAGTCGTCCACGAGGGTGTGGCCGTGGAGGGAGATTTCTTTGTGTTCGACCCGGGCGACGGGCGGGGTGAGGGCGGTGGATGTGCTCATAAGGACAGCATAAAGGGAGCGGGCGCGTGGGGTGGGTTGCGTATGTTGTGGGGCTGCGAAAGGTAAGCGTCTTTGCTTGGGCGCTGCTGGTGTTGCTGGTTGGTTGCCGTGCGACGAAGGTGACCAAGGTGTGCGCTCCGATTGTGGCGGCGAACACCGTGGTGGTAGAGTTGCCGCAAGTTTGGGAATGCGAGCGGACCGTAACGGACGATTACAGACCTGGTTCAGATTCAGCGGCTGGCTGATTTTGCGAATGCGCGGCGGAAGGTTTGGCGGTCGAAGACGGAAACGACACCTGCGCCGGTGATTTCGGCTAATTTTTTACAGGAATGGTGCTTATCTGGGCGGGATTGGTTCGGGGAAGGACTTTTTGTATGCGAGTGGGCCGGAGTGGAGCGGGATTCGGAAGGCTACGCCGGGGGGAGATTTGCAAGTTTATGGGGTTGATTGGGGTGAAGTAAGTGTTGGGGGTTTGTGTTTGGACCCACTCATGCGCGATGATGCTGCGCATGAATAGGGCACCCGTGGGTTTTTGTAAGTTTGAAGAGAACTGCAGGTTGCTCGGCTGCGGTGCTTCGCACCTCCGATTGATTGAATCAACGGGAAGGCCCTTTGAGATCCTGAGCTATTGTTGGTTTATTTGGAGACCAACGGTGGCGCGGGATTGAAGGAGCCTTCTATGCAGATTGCAGGCTGTGATTTTCATCCGAGCTTTCAGCAGATTGCGATTCTGGACACGACAACGGGCAAGATAGCCGAGAGGAAGATC
>JAKATU010000014.1 GCA_021818585.1 Acidobacteriota bacterium
CACCTGAAGCAGCCGCCCAAATCAGACAATTTCCCGCCCGACTCGCACCCGCAAACCATGCTTCCGCTTAGTGCCCCTTACTCAGACGGCCTCCTAGCCGCATACTGGCTGAAACCGAAAACAGCCGCGGACTAACATCAGACTTGGTACAGGAAAACTAGGCCCTTCACATTATCGGAGAACTCTCATGCCCCGTGGACTAATCGGAGGGGGCAGCTCACAGCGATGAGAAGATTTTGTAGCTGTGGTGGTTACAGCTTGCTGTTGCGGTGAGAACCGGCCGCTGGTGAGCATGGCTACGGCGTGTTGCCAGGTGGTACCGGGCGGAAGGAAGTGGAAGTCGGACTGATCCTGGGTGATGTGGATGTGGATGGGCTTGAAGATGAGCGCCGAGCCGTCGACGTCGAGCTTCATGTGGGTGATGGGCCATTCGTTGTGGCCGATGTTCTGGTTGGCGAGAGTGACGGAACCGCCTTTCTGAAAGGTGGCGACGATGCCCCAGCCGACGTGGACGCTGTGAATGAGATGTGCGTTGAACTTGATGAAGTGGCCGGTGGATTGATCCACCCATACAGTGCCGGTGATCGCGGTGAGGATGGTGGCCTCGATGTCCGGGGGCAAGTAGTGCGGGTTGGGAACAAACGAGAAGCCGAGCATGGGGCCGTAGGGGCCGGGTTCAGTGCCGGTGGGCGTGAAGGTTAATGCGTTGGGGAATTGCTGGATGAGGTGGTTGACTCGGTTCTGATCTGTGATTTGATGCTGGCGATGGCGTGTCTGATCTTCGGGGCTCGATAGCAGAGCTGTGAGGCGTTGCTGCTCCTCTGCATTGCGCGCGGGGCTGAGGGGCTTACCGTTGATGGAGATGAGGCGGGAGACTTCTCCGCCGGAGGTCTGGATGACGTCTTTGACGAAGACACCGCGAGGGGTGGTCTTGGTGAAGGTGAAGCGGAGAGCGGGCATTTGTGTGTTGCTGGCGATCTGGAGATCGACGGCCCTGCGGATGATCTGGTGAGGTGTGAGTTTGCTGGATGCGGGAGTTTGAGCGCGTACATGGGCAGGTGCGAAGGTAGAGAGAATGACCAGCAGGGCGAGCGATGCGGTGCGGGAAAGCATTACAGAGTTAGACGTGAGAAGAGTGGCTGGTGCTGCGGGAAAAAGGGCGTTTTAACGGGGATTTTGTTTTGGTAGCGTGGTGGGTTACTGGTTGGGTTGGGAATTGCTGACCGTCGTGGTCGATGGTGATGGAGGGGTGGTGGGAAGGGAATGGAGGGCGTTGAGGAGGATTCCGGACGTGAGCACGGCGGGGAGAAGCTGGGGCGGCTGGTTTGGTTTTCCTGAGTAGAGGGCGTAGGTTGGAATGCCGCTGCGACCAAGCCGGGCCAGGGCCTGTGTGATGGCGGGGTCGTGGCGTGTCCAGTCGGCTTTGAGGAGTTCGACGCCGCTGTTGGCGAGGCGGCGCTGCACGTCTGGGTTGTCCAGAACGACGCGCTGATTGACCTGGCAGGAGAGACACCAATCCGCGGTGAAGTCGACGAATACGGGCTTGCCTTGCGAGAGATATTGCTGCAACAGGGCCTGGGTGTAGGGCTGCCAGTTGGTTTGTGCGGCTGATTTGCTGCTGGACCGGGACGGCGGCGGCAGTGCAGTTGCGGCGTAGGAGGGCAATGCGATGGCCGCTGCGATGACGAGCACAGCGGTGATGGTCGATGTGATTTTTGCGGGCCAGCGGCCGAGGAACCATCCGGCGATGGCGAGCAGCAGGAAGGCTGCGAGCAGGGTGAGCAGAGCGGTTGAACCGGCGTTTTCCGCGTAGAGCCATGTGAGCCAGATGGCGGCTCCGAATATGGGGATGGAGAATGCCTGCTTGAGGATTTCCATCCATGCGCCGGGGCGTGGGAGCAGGCGTGCCCAGCCTGGGAAGTAAACGAGGAGCAGGTAGGGCAGAGCGAGTCCGAGGCCGAGGGTGGTGAAGACGCAAAAGCTGGTGAAGGCCGAGTGCGCGAGGGCGTAGCCGATGGCGGGTCCCATGAAGGGCGCTGTGCAGGGCGTGGCGACGACCATGGCGAGAACGCCGGTGAAGAAGCTGCCAGCGTAACCCTGTTTTTGCGCGAGAGCGCCGCCCACGCTGGTGAGGCTGAGGCCAATTTCAAACTGACCGGCGAGCGAAAGGCCCAGGAAGAAGAAGAGCATGGCCAGCAGGGCAAGCATGACGGGGGATTGGAACTGGAATCCCCAGCCGAGCTGCTGGCCTGCGGCACGGAGGATGAGCAGGACTGAGAGAATGACCCAGAAGGAGAGAACGATTCCTGCGGTGTAGATCCAGCCGTGTGCGCGCATGCTGCGGCGGTCATGCTGGGAGGATTGCACGAGCGCAAGTCCCTTGATGAAGAGGACAGGGAAGACGCATGGCATGAGGTTGAGGATGATTCCGCCGAGGAGCGCGAGGCCCATGGCGCCAAGGACGGCGGTGAGGGAAAAAGCGGGAGCGGGTTGCGTAGGCAGCGGGCCTGCGGGCGCGTTGATGAGATAAGCGGGGTATCCGGGGATTTCCAGCACGCCGTGGAGGTGCTTGGGCGGGGTGGTGAGGCTTTCGTCCCTGGTGAGGTTGAGGATGAAGCCGTTGCGTGTGGGGGTGGTTTTTTGCGGTGCAGCGTTGGCGATGACGGTGAAGTCGAGGGGAAAGAATTCTGCGTGGGTGACCTTGTGGCCGAGGCGGACAGCGAGATGGAAGCCGTGGGCTGTGGGCTTGAAGCGGGCGATGGCGTCGGGAGGCAGGGGCCGAGGCATTTTGGCCAGAAATGCAGCGATAGATTGCCGGGCGGCTGTGTTGATGGTGGGGTTGGAGGGCGCGGCGGTGAGCGCAGTGCGGGTGATATGGAGGGTTGCTTGTCCGGGCAGGCAGACGTTCTGGCAGACGAGCCAGGAGATGTTGGCGGTGAGGGGAACCTGGCTTGATTTGGGATGGAAGTTCGATGCGACTTTGAAGGCGATGGGGAGGACGACGTGGTTCTGGTAGCCGAAGTCCATGAGGGGGCCGAGCGGCAGGCGCGTGGGCGGCGGATATTGCAGCGAGCCTGCGGTGACGCCGGTGGGGAGGGTCCATTGGACGGCAGGTGGTTCGCCGGAGTCTCCGGCGTTGATCCAGTAGATGTGCCAGCCTGGGGCGATTTGGAATTCGAGGCCTGCGTTGAAGGCCTGGCCGGGGTAGAGTTGCACCGGCGGGACGAGAAGCCGGACTGTGAGCTGCTGGGTAGTGACGGAGTCCTGCTGGCTGTTGAGTGCCTGCGCCTGAGCTGGAGCGGACGCGAGCAGCATGCCGCAGGCGATGAGCAGGGAGAACAGGGCTGCAGCGTAGCGTGGGGTCCGGATTGGTCGGCAGGGAAGCATAGGTTGATTTTAGGACTCTTGCCGAGGAATTTGGTTACCGGGGAAAGTGGCTGTTGAGGGGATAAATCTACGGTTTGCGCGGGCCGTGGGCGAGGCGCTCTTTGAAGAGACAGTGGTCCATGACGACTTTGACACCGGCTGCTTCCGCTTTGGCGGCAGCTTGCTCGTGAATGACGCCCTCCTGCAGCCAGAGGTAGGGGATTTTGAGGCGGATGATGTCGGCGACGATTTCTGGGACGTACTCGGGACGGCGGAAGACGTTGACGAGCTGAATCTGGCCGGGATGGGCGGCTGCGGCGGCTTCGATGGTGGGGAAGGCTGGTTCGCCAAGGGACGACTCGATGTTGGGATTGACGGGGAGAATGCGATAGCCCTGACTCTGTATGAAACGCGAGACTCCGAAGCTGGCGCGGCCTTCGTGGTCGGCGAGGCCGACGACGGCGATGGTCTGGGTGCGGTCGAGGATTTCCTGGATGGTTGCGGGTTCGTTCAAGGGAAATGCTCCTGAATCCATGATGCACTACAGCGAAAAGAGTTTCGAGGGATTGTGGAGGAGATGGAGATGACGCTGGTGAGGTCTGGGGAATTGGGCAGTGAGATGCCATAGCATGAGAATGGGTGAGATTTTGGCCCGCAAGGAGAGATATGAGATGGCGACTGGGATTCCCTACAAGACAGCGCAACTGGAAGATGAGTGGGACGCCATTGTGGTGGGTTCCGGAATGGGCGGACTGACGACGGCGGTGATGCTGGCAAAGCATGCGGGAAAGCGGGTGCTGGTGCTGGAGCGACATTACACGGCGGGCGGGTTTACGCATACATTCCATCGGCCGGATTTTGAGTGGGATGTGGGGCTGCATTACATCGGGCAGATGCGACATGGCGAGGCTGTGCGGAAGGCTTTTGACCATGTGACGGGCGGCGCGGTGGAGTGGCAGATGATGCCGGACGTGTACGACCGAGTTTGCGTGGAGGATGGCAAGGGTCCGGACGGCGCGGCACGGCGGTTTGACTATACTGCTGGCCCGATACGGATGCGGCAGCAGATGGTGGAGTGGTTTCCGGGGGAAGTGAAGGCGATTGACAAGTACCTGGAGTGGGTGAAGGGCGCGAATCAGCTGAGTTTGTACTTTTTTGCGGAGAAGGCGCTGCCGGTCTGGTGGAAGCCGCTGGTGGGCGGATCGCTGCGGCGGTCTTATTTGAAGTTTGCGAAGCGGACTACGGCGGAGACGCTCAGGAAGCTGAAGGCCAGCCCGGAGCTGGCTGGTGTGCTGACGGCGCAGTGGGGTGATTATGGGCTTCCGCCGGGCGAGAGCAGCTTTGGTATTCATGCGACGATCTGGGGGCATTACCTGCGAGGAGCGGCTTATCCCGTAGGCGGTGCGGGCGTGATTGCGGCGGCGATGGCGCGGATTATCGAAGGCGCGGGCGGCAAGTTGGTGGTGGCGGCCGAGGTGGAGCGGATTGTGCTGCAAGGGCGGCGGGCGGTGGGCGTGAAGATGGTGGATGGGCGGGAGTTTCGCGCGCCGATGATCTTCAGCGATGCGGGCGCGGCGACTACGTTTGAGCGGCTGCTGCCGCAGGATTTGCCGTCGACGCGGCGGCTGCGGCGGAAGCTGGCGGCGATTGGGCCTTCGTCCGCCCATGTGAGCCTTTACGTGGGGCTGAATGCGAGCGATGCGGAGCTGGGGACTGATCCGGCGAATCTGTGGGTGTTTCCATCGCTGGACCATGACGGGAACGTGGGTCGGTTTGCCGCGGATGTGGATGCTCCGCTGCCGGTGGTTTATTTGTCGTTTCCTTCAGCGAAGGACCCGGATTTTGGGCGGCGGCACCCGGGCAAAAGCACGGTCGAGGTGATCACGATGGTCCCCTACGAGTGGTTTGCGAAATGGGAGGGCAGCCGTTGGCAGCGTCGCGAGGAGGAGTACGAGGCGCTGAAGGCGAAGCTGACGGGACGGTTGATGGAGGTGCTGGAAAAACATGTTCCGGCGGTGCGCGGGCGGGTGGAGCATGCGGAGCTTTCGACTCCGCTGACGACGCGGCACTTTGCCAACTACGCGCACGGGGAGATTTACGGGGTGAGTGCGCGGCCGGAGCGGTACCAGCTGCGGGAGCTGGAGGCGCGGACTCCGGTGAAGGGGCTTTACCTGACGGGGCAGGACGTGGCGACACCGGGGGTGGCCGGGGCGCTGTTTGGCGGCGTGATCAGCGCGGGCGTGGCTCTAGGTAAGAATCTGATGCGGGCGATGGGAAAAAGCTAGCTGTTAGCTCTGAGCCTTTAGCTCCTGGCCGGATGTTGCGGGGCCGAAGCTAAGTGATGACAACTGTTGTGGTTCTATGATTGGCGGCGGATGGCTCATTGCCAAGATCCAGAGCGATTCCAGAATTGCCGTGCCCACTTTGAGGCCCTCTTGGGCCGCTGCTCCCTGCTGGCCGCATCGGCGAGAGAGTTGCTGCTTCGGGGACAGTTATTCTGAAATCGCTTTAGCGGCTGCTCTTCTACCGTATGGATTTTTTGAACTGGTTGAAGTCGTAGTTCAGGGTGGAGACGTCGCCTACCTGGAAGCTGCCTGAGTCGAAGGCCTGAAGGAGTTCGCGGGCATCAGTGCGGAGCTCGCGGCGATTGATGCGCTTTCCGTTGGCGCGGCGGTCGGCGGCTTTGACGAGGCCGGCTGCGTCCTGGCTGATGTAGTAGCGCTGGCGGGCATTGAAGGAGCTTTGCTCGAGGGCCTGATTGAGATCGCTTTGGAGCTGGCGAGCGGCAGTCTGCATCGGGGTCATGGTGTCAGCAAAGAGGGAGAGCGGCGCAGCGAGCAGGGAGAGAGACAAGAGAGCGAAGAGGTACTTTTTCAAAAGACAATTCCTTACGTCCCGGGTTCGGATTTGGGGGTTCGGGAGCTTGCTTCTATTTTTAACTTCTGCGGGCGTGGTTGAGAAGTGCGGGGAGCGGGGATTGGTGGATTTTAGAGCCTGCTGGCGGCTTGCCATACCCTACGATTTAAAGGGTTTTGGTTAATGTGTGGTAAGTGGCTTTGAATCTTGACTATACAGGACGTTAGGCTTGTAAGTCTTTTGGATGATATTACTTACGGTTGCTGGTTAACCCTGCGATTTTATACGGTGTATGCGATTGGAATCGTATATTTCTCGATTGTCAGTTGCCGGCGCCGCTTGGGACTGGGCATAAAAAACGGCCTGTTATGGCCGTTTTTGTATTTCCTTACTTTCAGGATAACAATCAGGTGGGTAATTTCCGGCACTTTTGGGGTGAAAATGTGACCTTGCCCGCGTAAAACGTATCCCTTTGCTGAGCTGTTGTAATAGCGAAAGGGGCGGCAGATGAGGAACGGAAAACTGGGCAGGTACACGCTTGCGTTTCAGTAGGAAGCAGTGCGGCTGACGAAGTCGGGCAAACTGGAGCAAGACGGCCTCAATACGAAGAGCCTTCTGTGGCGCATTGAGCGATGTTAGCTGGCGGGTAATCTCCTTAATTTCGAGCTAGAATGCCTCAGCGCTCAGTTGCGGCTCCAGATAGCCGCTGAAATCCGCAAGCCTCGGTGACGACACTATCATGATTAGTCGGTTTATAAGACGAGTCAGCGTTCCGGCGAACTGCGCCACAACATCCGCGCATGGTGAGTACGTGTTTCCCAAATCCAGGAGGTTGTATAGCGATACTGCTGGATCTCCATATATCTGAAGGGCATGCCTACGCTGAAAGCACGGGTTCAGTGGCTATTTCAGCAGCCAGATGATCCAGTTCCAACTCCGTGTGATTAAATTCGGGGAGATCTGCGCGGAACTTTGTTGGAGTGGAGGAAATGCACGATGCAGCGGTCTGCCAAAGAACGCCAAGGTCGGTTTTGAGAGTGGCTGTCCGCATATACTCCAGGTCGATTTCAGCTTTTCTAGGCTTAACGAAGCGATCGTAATACGCGTCGAGGTGTTGATATGGGATCTGGCTCAGAAGCTCTTCTTCTGAGCGAAATGCGAGTGTTGCGGGCCCAGTGATCCCCGGACGGAAAGGCATATGTAAGCCTTCGTGATGCGGAAGTTTGGGTCGTGGCCCAACAATGCTCATGTCGCCGCGTAACACATTCCAGAATTGAGGCAATTCGTCCAGTTTATACTTCCGCAGGAGGCGGCCTACTCTCGTGATCCGGCTATCTCCGGTTACGGTAATCGCACCGAGCTGCTCTGTAGCCAGCCGCATCGAGCGGAACTTGTACAGAGTGAAAACACGTCCATGTCGCCCCATCCTCTGTTGTTGAAAGAGAACCGGACCACGCGAACTGAAGCGAACTGCAACCGCTACAGCGCCAATCACCGGGAGAAAGAATGTAAGGGCGAAAACTGATACAAGAATGTCAAAACCTCTGCGGGTAACGGAAAGAGCCCAGGCGCTGACCTCTTGTCTATCGATCCGCACAACGTTCCACATCTTGTCATCTTTGTTTAACCTCTGCGGCTGTTGATTCTCGCAGGATCGAGGAGGTTCAAAATACGGCTGATAAACAAATTCTCTGGAAGGATTTTTGTCCATACCATCTCTATATCTCCTGGGGCACAGGAGGCATTGGCGTCTATTGTGATTTGAGTCTGGGGGGGAGTTATGGACGGACGAGGTGCTTTTAATTGTTATATAGGCACCTTCGCCTTACAGGATGACGAGGTATGTATTCGTAATGTGGTTCAAATTAACGTTTAAGTGCAAGCGTTTGACATTGCAGTCATCACGTCAGGGTGCAATCTTCCACACACTTATTATGATACCTAAATTGGACTCCGTTCAACTATTCAGAGCGTGTTACAAGTCAAAAAGTTGCGCTTGTTTTGAATTTTTTTATCGAAGAGAGTATTCCTCTCATGGGGCGTATTCGCTAATACCCGGCTCGGTCATACCATCCCGATACTTGGGCAGTGAAAAACCCGGCTTCACTGTCCCAGGGGCGGGATCGATCGAATTGTGCGCTATAGGTATTTTCGGCATTTTTCCTCAATGCTTTAATGATCTGATTCGAAATGCGTCTTTAAGCTGTTGTAGTTGTCGCCGAGTTTCCGGATTCTGGTCCATATTTTCCAGGCCAGCCGCTGCCAGCGCCAGAAAGATGCCCAGAAAAAGCCCCACAGCGAGGCTTCCAGCCAGAATCAAAGCGCGTTTGGGAGAGGATTTATGGTCGGGAGGGATAGCGGGGTCGACGACCTGAATCAATGCTCCCTCGCGAGCCTCATCCAGCTTTGCAACTTCAAATTGTTTGGCCAGAATGTCGAAGATGGCCTGATAGTACTGCACATCTCGGTACTTTCGGAGATAGTCGAGGCCAGCTTTGGGAATTTTGCCCTTGGGCAGGATTAATTCACCGCTTGCGTCACCTCCCTGGCCACTCAGTTTGGCCAGTTGCGACTGAAAGGCTTTGAGCTCCAGTTTGGCTTGCACTAAATTGGGATTGTCCGGCGCCGCAAACGACTCCATCCCCTGGATCTCTACTTCCTTGGCAGCAATTTGCGCTTTGAGATTTGTGCCAGTCTCAATTAAAGCCCTGGCTTGACCGCTTATCGTGAACATTCCACTTTTTTCTTCGGTGTGCACCAACGCTTCTTCTGCATTCGTCAGGTTATTCTTTGCCGTTTTCATCTGTTGCTGAAAAAACAGCCGGCGTTGAGCCGCGCCGGTCACTGCCAGATGATTCGACAAATCGCGGAACTCGGCGACATAGCCATTGGCCAACTGAGCAGCTCGTTGGGGATTACGATCCGTTACGGAGATGTGAATCAGTCCATCTTTGGAAGAGCCATCCACTTTAGCGCTTTCCTCGAAATCCTTTCGAGCTACCGATAGCAGCTTTGCGTGGTACTCCTGCATCAATCCGTATTTACGAATCATCGCATCTTCCACAGTCTGACTGCGGAACATGGCTACGTACATATCGTTGGGATTCTTTATGCCCAGGTTGTTTCCAGCGAGGGAGGCGAGCCCGCCAAGGCTGGAAGCGAGCATTGAGCTCAGAGAGTGCTGGCGTTGCGGCGGGAGCAGCGTTGTCTCCGCCGTGTACTTTTTGGGCAATAAAAAGGCCAGAAGCAGCCCTATCACCAATACTACCGAGGTGGTGATCATCACGATTTTTTTCTTCCGCCCAATCGCTATCAAGAGGTCGAGTAGAGAGATTTCATCGTCTTGTTGCGCGGACTCTTTTTGTGCGCTCATTACGGAATTGCTCGATGGTTCCACTATGGATTCCTCTACTTAAGGACGTTGATTGCGGCGGCTCCCAAAGCGAGTTGAGAGAAGAGTTGCGAATACTGGAGTGCTCCCAGCAGCTTGGATGGTTTGTAGAGCTTTTCAGGCACAACGATGGTGTCACCGGGATAGACGGGCAGCGACAGGAAGTTGTTTCCGAAGATGGTGTGGGACTCTACCCGGCTAACAACCGCTCCATCTGCTCTTATCAAAAACTCATGACGTCGATCCGCATCGCGATTTTCTCCGCCTGCAAGTTTCAGATAGTCACCTACACGTCGGCGAGACGAATAGAGAAAGGCGTTTTGATCGTAAACTGCCCCTTCTACTTCGACAGTAGAGGGAACGGCGGGAACCACGAACTGATCTCCGTCCTCAAGAATAATGTTGGGTAAACTTACAGCACCTTTACTGTCTGGCCTCAAATTCAGGACGATGCGACCGGTTGCCTTAATTTGTTGCATCTCGGCAAGCAATTGCTTCTCGTCGTTCTGGGCGCTGGCTGCTGCCGTGAGATTATCGGATGATGACGGACCGCTATTCGCGGCGTTGAGAGTGTTCTGTTGTATTTCCAAGCCTAGATTGCGAACGTATTGATCCAGTCGTTCCTGCTGTATGAACTTTGTCGAAACGCGCGTGAAGCTGGATCCATAGAGGTAGGCGTCAGGAGTGAGCCCTCCAGCTTGTTTTACGAGTTCGCGGAGTGTTTCACCCGGTTTCACGCTGTAGATACCCGCGTGATTGAATTCACCTTCCAGACGTACGAACTTTGTCTGCTGGGCAAGCGGAACGTGTATGTCTCCCTGCGAAAAGATAGTGACTACATCGCCTGGCTGCAGGAGCAAATTCTGCGACTGGTCGTGATCCAGCACCAGTTTGCCCAGATCAAATGGAATGAGCGTCGTTCGCAGCGTGCTTGGATTGAGTCGCTCGATCACCGCGTAGGCCCAGTCGATGTCGGGCGCGGGTATTCTTACGTGAAGGGGAGGGGTTGCGCCGAGGGTGTTTTCTGTGCGGATGAGAGCCTGTGACGCCAGCGTGGAAGTTGTCTCAGAACGCATTACTCGGCTATTGTTTTGCTGCTGCAACTGGTTCTGAATCTGTTGACCCGACAGTCGCCCTTCCATGGTTGCCGCTTGCCCGGACTGAAGATCGACGGGCCTGGTTGGCTGCGTCAATTGGGGATAATTCTGGAGCGGCTCAAATTGAGGCAAGGGAAGCCCAAGTTTTGCTCGCTTCCACCAAAAATTTCTCGTAACCAAAGAATCTCGATTGGGAATCAGGTCAGAAAGACGCATTCCTGGATACCAGGCGAATCGTCCGGGGTTCGCCGTATTTCCACGCAGAGTTACGGTGTTCTTGTAGAGCGGCGCAATGGCGTGGATCCTTATCAGGTCACCACTCTCGACCGGTGTGGAGAGGCCGGCGCTGTTAAAGGAAACCTGCATGGCTTCGCGATCCTGGTGATTCACGATCCGCTCAATAGATATGTAGGTTTTGGCCGCAATGGCCGATGGGCCGCCGGCATCCTGAATCAGCTGCCCCAAGGTTTCACCCTGACGGAGTTCATAAATTGCGGGGTGTTTCACACTCCCCGTAATGGCTGCCTTCTCGCCGACCGGAGGAATGAAAATCACATCGCCGGAGAGCAGCGGCACATCGTTGGAGCGGTTTCCATGAAGAAGCAGATCGTAGAGATCAAAATGAGTGATGACCTTCCCGTTTCGTCTCACTTGAATATTGCGCATGGAGCCTTCGGGCGACGGTCCCCCGCTGGCGAACAGAGCATCCGTCAGCGTGCTCAGAGAGCTGATGGTGTAAACGCCGGAGCGGCGTGCCTGGCCCACTACGTAAACCTGTATTGACCGGATTTGCCCGACGCTCGCGGTGAGATTGAAATTGCGGAAGACTCGGCTGACCGCACGATTCAGAACCTTGTTCAGTGAAGAAACGTGAACCCCCGCGAGATGCACTTCTCCCACTTGCGGCAAGTAAATATTGCCTGTGCGACCGATACGTAAAGATGTAGAGAAGTTGACCTGGCCCCATACTTGAATGCGGATTTGATCGCCGGGGCCCAACACATAATTCGAAGGCACAGGACCCTGGTTCAGAGGGGCAAAGGTGGAAGGTACCTGCCTGAAGAGTGAAGCCCCAAATATAGGAAGTATCTGATGTGTAGTGGAAGCCACAAATTTTTGAAAATCAGTGAGGGGTTCAGGCGGCAGCGGAATCATTTGAGTCCGGTCCGCGAATGTGTTCGGCCCAAACGGGGTTCGGGTGTTGGTCGTATATGGATATGGATTGGTCGAATATGGATATGGATTGGTCGAATTCAGGGAACCATTCAGACTGTTGATCTCCGAGGAACTGAAGGGCGAGTAATACCCTACCTGCGGGTTCTGAGTGGAGAGCGTCGAGTTGGAGGAATCCGTTGGCAGGCACAATCCTGCTGATGCCATATCCTGCGTGCATTGCTGCGTTCCGCCAACCTGGTTTGCCTGTCCGAGTTGGCTTAAGGACTGTGCCGAGACCGTTAATGCAGCGGCAAATAGAAATACTGAAAAGAGGACATTCCTTGTTTTCATTGAGTTAGCAGCATCTCATGCATGGAATCTTAAGCGCACCGAGGAAACTATAGCGGGGCTTATTGCTTGAAGTAGTTTAAAGGTTGGAAGTGCTCCAGCACGAAAAAAGATTCAACATATAAAGTTTATGCTGCATGGAGATAGCATCCATCTTCAGAATCGGGAATCAGCAGTTCCTGTTTTCAGGGTCGATAACAGGGATATCTGAAAGTTCCAAACCCATTGAAGCCGAGTCAAAGGTGTTTCAGCTTTAACGTCTTAGAGCCTGTTTACGATCTTTATGCATCGCGGGGTGGAGGCATCAAGGCAGCTATATGCAGCCATGCGTCTGGGGTCATAGCTCTGGAGCATGACAC
>JAKATU010000061.1 GCA_021818585.1 Acidobacteriota bacterium
ATAGTGCACCTGGATCCTGTCTCCGGTCGTAAATCTTTGTATTGATTCAGGCATGGCTCTCCGGCGAGTACCTTGAATGGGTTGATGGTACGCTAATCCACACTGCCGGCAAAGATCATCTTCAACTCCCCCGAAAGGAAAGTGAAACAGATGTGTACTTTGCCCCGCGTCTTCGTGTTTCCATAACTTTAAGCTAGCTCAGGTCTACCAAAAAACGTATATCCTCAGCCCGTAACCGTGTTCATTACCAGAACTACGACAATGCAAATGAGCGCAAGTCGCTGTAAAAACAGGCACTCGAATCGTTATACTGCACCAAGGTCCTCGCACCGGAAATGGAAGCAGTTCTGGCAGTTAACGTGCCTACATAGTAGTTAAAGGCCGCTCCCCCTGCATCCACGCGAGCGCCTGGGTTCCGCGATGGAGAAGTCTCTGCAAACCCGCGTTTCAGTAGTCCTGCTGGCGGCATTCACGCTGGCTGCGATCTATTTTTCGGTTTTCAACTTCATCCAGGAAAGTCAGACCCAGTTCCCGACAGACGGCATTATCTGGATGGAAGGCCAGGGTGGTCTCGTCGCCCAGTACGTCGCCCATAACAGCCCCGGTCAGCTCGCTGGCATTCGCAAAGGCGACGTCCTCATCTCCGTCAACGGAATCCGCGCTCACAGCATTGCACCGCTCTCCGAGCAAATGGCCCGCACCAAGGTCTACGGAACCATACACTACACTCTGGTCCGCCACGGCATCCGCATCGTCGACGTGCCCGTCATCCTTACCCAGCAGGACCAGAGTATCAACCAGGTGCTGCGCATCATCGCGCTCATCTATCTGGCCATTGGCTTTTATGTCCTCTTCCGGCGCTGGACAGCTCCCCATTCGCTCCACTTCTACATCTTCTGCCTGGTCTCGTTTGTCTTTTACGCCTTCCACTACACAGGCACTTTCGATCTCCCTGACCAGATCGTCTATTGGAGCTACATCGCCGCCAGCGCTATACAGCCTGCGCTCTTTCTCCACTTCGGCATCGTCTTCCCCGAGGATCGTCCACGTCGTCGCCGCACCCTCATCGCGCTCGTCTATCTGCCCGCCATTCTGCTCATCTGCCTGCAGGTAGCCGCACAGCAGCTCTGGGTCGCCACAGAAGTCCTCAAGCACCACCTCGACCAGATCGCCCTTGGCTACCTGGCCATCTACTACGTAATCGCTGCCATCGTTCTCTACACCCACTACAAGCTCAGCCGCGTGCCTCTGCGCCGCCAGCAGCTCAAGTGGCTCACCCGCGGCACCATCATCGCGATCGTCCCCTTCATTGCGCTCTACGTCATCCCGTTTCTCTCAGATGTGCCGGTCACCGGCCTCATCATGAAGCTGGCAGGCATCTCGCTCGTCTTCCTTCCGCTCACCTTCAGCTGGGCCATCGTCCGCTACCGCCTCATGGACACCGACCTCATCTTCAAGCGCGGTGTCACTTATACCCTCGCCACGGCGCTGCTGGTCGGCCTCTACTTCGGCGTCGTTGCCGTCGCGGCAGAAACAGCACACCGCACCATGCCTAGCTTCGGCGGATGGGGCCTCATTGCCGTCGTCATCCTCACCTCGCAGCTCTTCGATCCCCTCAAACGCGCTATCCAGCGCCGTGTCGACAAGGTCTTTGACCGTCACCGCTACGACTACCGCAGCACCCTCATTGACTTCGGACGCAGCCTCAGCACCCAGACCGACCTCGACGCGCTCATGAACGCCATCGCCGACCGTCTACCCAGCACTCTGCTCGTGGAGCGCGTCGCCATCTTCCTCTCAGACAGGCCCGGCCACTACGAGCTCTCCAAGGCGCACGGCTTCCCGCCAGGATTCTCCCTGCTCGGCAAGTCTCTCGACCTCGACTTCCTCGACTTCGACCAGCCCGACGCCGGCTCCCACATCTTCTTTGAGAACACCCAGGCCGCGCTCCACCTCACCGACCCCGAGCAGCGCACTGTCGGCCTCCTCGACCTCAACTACTATCTCCCCTGCCGTGTTCAGGACCGCACCATCGCCGTCATCGGCCTCGGCAAAACCACAGGCGGCGACTTCCTCTCCAGTGAAGACATGGAGCTGCTCGAATCCCTCGCCAGCTACATCGGCATTGCGCTCCAGAACGCACGCCTCTACTCCAGCCTCGAGCAAAAAATCACCGAGTTCGAACGCCTCAAGGAATTCAACGAAAACATCGTCGAATCCATCAACGTCGGCATCCTCGCCGTTGACCTCGAAGACCGTATCGAAAGCTGGAACACCCAGATGGAAGTCCTCTTCGCACTTCCGCGCGTCGAAGCTCTCAGCCGCGTCATCTCCGAAGTTTTTCCCGAGCCCCTCTACCGCGAATACCTCGCCGTCAAGAATCAGCCCGGCGTTCATCACTTCTACAAATTCCGTCTCCAGACAGCGGCCGGCGAAAACCGCACCGTCAACCTCGCCATCGCACCGCTCGTCTCCCGTGATTTTGAAACCGTCGGACGTATCCTCATCATTGAGGACATCACTGACCGCACCCAGCTCGAATCCCAACTCTCTCAGGCGGAAAAACTCTCCTCCATCGGCTTGCTCGCCGCAGGCGTCGCACACGAAGTCAACACCCCGCTCGCCGTCATCTCCAACTACACGCAAATGCTCTCCAAGCAGGTCCGCGACGACGCGCGCCTCTCGCCGCTGCTCGACAAAATCACCCAGCAGACCTTCCGCGCCTCTGAAATCGTCAACGGGCTCCTCAACTTCTCGCGCACCGGCAGCTCCGAGTTCCGCGAAACCAACATAAATACCCTCATACGCGAAACTCTCACCCTCGTCGAGCACCAATTCAAAGCCTCGCAGATCCAGCTCGATACTGACCTCGCCGCCGACCTGCCGCCCATCCTCGGCAATGCCGGAAAACTCCAGCAGGTCTTCCTCAACCTCTTCCTCAACGCCAAGGACGCCATGCAAAGTGGCGGCTCGCTCCAGATTCGAACGCTCGTAAACGGACACGTAACCATCGCGATTACAGATACAGGATCAGGCATTGCTCCCGAACACCTCCAGCGCATCTACGATCCATTCTTCACTACCAAATCCGCCCCCAAAGAAGGGCAGCGGCGCGGCACGGGCCTCGGCCTCGCCGTCACCTACGGCATCATCCAGGAGCATTCCGGCAAGATTCGCGTCGAAAGTGAAGTCGGTTGCGGAACAACCTTTTACCTGGAATTCCCCGTTTTAAGGAAACCGGCTCATGTCTGAAGCTTCCGTAATGGCACCCGACTCCACATCTGAATTCCCGGATCAGGTGCAGCATAAAATTCTCGTCATCGACGACGAAGCGGCCCTCCGCGAAAGCATTGAAACCCTCCTCGCTCTCGAGGGCTATCTCGTGGAAAGCGCACCAGACGGTGAAGCCGGCATCGAAAAAATCGATCATGACGCATACGATCTCGTCCTGCTCGACCTCGCGCTGCCCGGCAAAAACGGCATCGAAATCCTCGCCATCATCCGCGAGAAGCACCCCGACCTGCCCGTCATCATGATCACCGCCTTCGGCACCGTCGACAACGTCATCGACGCCATCCGCGCAGGCGCGCAAAACTTCATCCAGAAGCCCTGGGATAACGAAAAGCTCCTCGCGGACATTCGCTCCGCCATCGCACGCCACCAAGCCGAAGAAGAAAACATCCAGCTCAAGCGCGCCCTCAAACAGCGCTACAATTTCTCCAACATCGTCGGCAAAAGCGAGCCCATGCTACGCATCTTCGACCTCGTAGCGCAGGTCGCTCCCAGCCGCTCCACCGTACTCATTCAGGGCGAAAGCGGCACCGGTAAGGAGCTCATCGCCAAAGCCCTCCACGCCAACTCCACCCGCCGCGATAAACCCTTCGTGCCCGTCAATACCGGCGCCATGCCTACTGACCTGCTCGAATCCACCCTCTTCGGCCACGTCAAAGGCGCATTCACCTCCGCCATCGCCTCCAAAAAAGGCCTATTCGAGGTCGCCAACAGCGGCACTCTGTTCCTCGATGAAATCGGCACCATGGGCATGGACACCCAGGCCAAAATCCTCCGCGTCCTCCAGGACCGCCGCTTCATGCAACTCGGTGGCACGCAGGAGATCCAGGTCGACGTCCGCATCATCGCCGCCACCAACGTCGATCTCCGCCAAGCCGTCCGCGAGGGCAAATTCCGCGAAGACCTCTACTACCGCCTCAACGTCATCTCCATTGAGATGCCGCCCCTGCGCAGCCGCCGAGAAGACGTTCCCCTGCTCGCCACCCACTTCCTCAAGCGCTTTTCCGAGGAAAACAGTCTCCCACTGCGCGCTCTCACCCAGGAAGCTCTCCGCATCCTCGTCGATTACGACTGGCCCGGCAATGTTCGCGAGCTCGAAAACGTCATCGAGCGTGGCGTCGTACTGTCCTCCACGCCCACCATCGGGCCAGACCTGCTCCCCGGCCACATCTCCGGGCGCAACTATTCCACCAGCCTCCTCGAACACAGCCCGGACGCATCCCTCTTTGAAATTCTCGAAGACATCGAACGCCGCATCATCATGGCCAAACTCGAGCGCTGCAACTGGAACCAGACCGAAGCCGCGGAACAGTTCCGCATCCCACTCTCCACGCTCAATCAGAAGATCAAACGCCTCAATATCGAGATCCGCAAACGCAATCGTGATTAATTCCGGCTGAAGAAATCGCGCGCCGGCAGTCGATTCCCCTTCCGCTGCATCTAAAATGCAGAAAACAGGAACCATGCCTATCGCATCGCTCGACACCGCCGCAAAACGTTGGGTTCTTTCAGTGCAGGAATACGCCCTGCTTACCGGTCGTGCCCTCGTCAACATCTTCCGCCGCCCCTTTTATTGGTCTGACATTGTCATGCAGGCAGATCTCATCGGCATCGGCTCCCTGCCCATCGTCATCCTTACCGGCTTTTTCACCGGCGGCGTCCTCGCGCTCAACAGCGCCTCCACGCTCGCCCAGTTCGGCGCCACCGCCGTCACCGGCCAGCTCGTCAGCCTCGCCATGGTCAAGGAACTCGGCCCCGTGCTCACCAGCCTCATGGTCTCCGGCCGCAACGCCTCCGGCATGGCATCCGAACTCGGCTCCATGGTCGTCACCGAGCAAATCGACGCCATGCGCGCACTCGGCACGGACCCGCTCAAAAAGCTCGTCATGCCCCGCATCGTCTCCACCATCGTCATGCTGTTCTTTCTCTCCATCGTCTCCGACGCTGTCGGCATACTCGGTGGCGCATTCGTCTCCGCCGCCATGCTTGGCCAGAACAGCTCCCAGTACTTCCACACCGCCTATCAGTCGCTGGTATTTTCTGACGTGCTCGAGGGTCTCATGAAGCCCATCGCCTTCGGCTTCATCATCTCCACCATCGGCTGTTTCTTCGGCATGAACACACACGGAGGCACCCAGGGCGTCGGACGCTCCACCACTCAGGCCGTCGTTTACGCTTCCATCATCATCATCGCCACCGACTTCTTCATCACCCAGGTGTTCATTACGGCCTTCGGAAGATGACCACTGCCACACAGCCTCAGCCCGCGCTCCACGACACGTCCCGCGAACCCGTCGTCATCTTCGACCATGTCACCATCGACTTCGACGGCAAGCCTGTCCTCAATGACATTTCCTTCCGCGTCCATCGCGGAGAAAATCGCATCATCCTCGGCCCCGCCGGCGTCGGCAAAAGCGTCCTGCTCAAACTCGCTAACGGCCTGCTCAAGCCGGACTCGGGCAAAATCACCCTCTTCGGCAATGACATCGTCCACATGAAGCAGCGCGACCTCTTCTCTCTCCGTGCCAGCGTCGGAACCGTCTTTCAGGAGGGCGCTCTCTTTGACTCCCTCACCGTTCGCGATAATGTAGGCTACCGTCTTGCCGAAGAACATATCCCCGAAGAAGAAATCGAGCGCCGCGTCTCAGAAGCCCTCCGCTTCGTCGAGCTCGAGCACACCCTCGACAAATTCCCCTCCGAACTATCCGGTGGAATGCGCCGTCGTGTCGCCATCGCGCGCGCCATTGTCACCAACCCTGACCTGCTCCTCTACGACTCACCCACCGGCGGACTCGACCCCATCACCTCCACCACCATCATCGAACTCGTCCTCAAGCAGCGCGACGCCTACCACACCACATCCCTGCTCGTAACCCACCGCCTCCAGGACGCCTTCATGCTCGCCACCCACCGCTACTCCCACGAGTGCAAATGCATCGAGCCGCTCCCCAAAGGCGAAACCGAACCCAACACCACCTTCCTCGTTCTTCACGAAGGCAAAATCGTATTCGACGGCTCCACCCACGACCTCGTCCACTCCAAAGACCCCTTCATCCGCGAATACCTCAGGTAGCTTCGCCCACCCTCCTCTCAGCTGCCTGCAATACTGCTCCCGCTCTGACCCTCACGCACACCACCGTAATATCGTCTTCATGGCCGAACTCCATTGCAGCCTTCGCGATGCTCTCCGGCTCCAGCCCGGCCAGTGCCTCCACACGCTCAAAGCCAAGCAACTCGCCGCTTGCGTTCTGCGCCTCAACAACTCCATCTGTCATAAATGTCAGGTAGTCATCCGCTTCCAGTTGCACGCTCACGGCTTCGTACTCCACACCCACAACCAGCCCCAGCGGAAGCGACCCCTGCAACTCCATCTCCACCCCATTCCGGTATGGCTGCAGATGCCCCGCATTCGCAATCACCATCACTCCGCCCGGTCGCAAATGTGCCACCACGCATGTAGCAAAGTGGTCGCTCGCCCGCCCCAGCAGCCGCTCATTCAGCATCTTCAATATCTCTACCGGATCGCTCGTCTCCTCTATCTTCGTCCGCGCCGCGCCTACCAGCACAGCCACCAGCATCGCCGCAGCCATACCCTTGCCGCTCACGTCGCCCACCACCACCACCAGAGAACCATCCGGTCTCGGAACCGCCTGGAAGAAATCCCCACCCACCGTCCGCGCCGCATAATATGCAGTCTTGACGGCAAACGACCCGGATTCAATCGGCTCCGGAACCAGCACCTGCTGCTGCAAAGCACGCGCCTGTTCCAGGTCCTGCTCAATGGTCTGCTTCCTGAGCTGCTCTTCGATCCTCGTATCCAGAAAGCGTCGCCCCACCAGCACCGCCAGCACAATCACCAGCAGAAAGCCCGCTACGTCGCCAAGCCTCAAATTCAATCCTGATGCAAAGAAATGATTCGTATGAATTTTCCACCATGTCCGTAGATTCGTCCCGTAAAAGCCGACTACAGTCAGCACAATCGGCACCATCGCCATAAGCGCGCCAACCCGGTCCTTGAAGTAGGCCTGGAACAGCGTCACCAATACCAGCGCGCCAAGCGCAAATGATACGCATACATTCATCTGCGCCCACCGCAAAGACACTTCAGCGGCCGAATATCCGCCACGATAGCTGGCGTCTAACCGAACCATGACGATCGCGCTGCCCACTGCCAGCAATACACTCGCCAATCCGGTCCATCGCACCCATCGGCTCAGGCGTTTATCCCAGATACCGAACCAATCCTCCCAGAACAGAAGCCAGAAGAACATCGCGACAGACGGCACAACCAAAGCCGGGGCATTTGCCTCATCCTGCGTAAGCCAAAACGAAAATAACCCTGCCAGCAAGATAAACTCTACCGTTGCTTCAGAGAACAGTGCGAACATCAACCAAAGATAGGTCCTCTCAGAACGGTCGTAGATCCAAAAGCAGAAAAATCCAACCGCAGCCAGCATCATCAGAAAAGAGACACTAGCGACCAAAGTCTGATCCAGTATCCGTTCTTGTGTCTCTTGCTTTATCAGCAAAGCCGTCGTCCCGTGGGATCCAATCACAGGAAGCTCGTGCATTCCTCCAGTGCTGTGCGTCCCCGCATCCACTGCAGACAAAGGCGAAAGGTAGAACCGGATAGCCAACTCAATATTGCCGCCCGCATCCGGTGCGGGAAGCTCAAAATCCATTGGGCGCGAACGGTAAATCGCCACACCGCGGGAAGTAAACTTCCCGAAACTTCCAATCAATTTTCCGTTGGCAAATACCTGGTAACCGTCATCCACATGGTCAGGCATCTTGATCCATAAATTCGAATCCGCATGCTTCAGATGGATCTGCACGCGATACCACGCGTACCCCGCAAGTTTCGGATACCCCAGCGCGGACCATCCCCGAATGTATCCCCCGCCCCCATACACCGGATCAATCACTCGGCTCGAAGACCGCAGTTCCATTTTCGCCCAACCAGAATCGTTATACTCCTGGCTCGCCCACAAAAACCGCCCATTCACTTCCGGCGAATCCCCCGGCTGAAAGCGCCATGTCCCGCCCAGACCCATGTACCAGTTCATCGCAGGAGTACCGCCACTCGCCGGAACCGTGACCGTAATCTGCGCTCTCAGGGCAGGGCAAAACAGACCGCAAACCAGCCCAAAGCACAGGCTTAGCCAAACGAACCCCTGTTTCCTCATGCCGAGCAGACTAACATGCGCATAGCTCCACCGGCACAAGCTGTTTTCACCCCCTTACTTCCACCCGTTCGCCGCGTTCTGCTAGCCTAGTGAGTCCTGATTCAGACGCAACGGAGCAAGTACCCTCATGTCGTTTCCCTTCCAAGGCGTTGACTTCCTCTCCTTCGACTCCCTGCTCAACGAAGACGAGCGCATGGTCCGCGAAACCGCGCGCCGCTTCGTCGAAGACAACCTCATCCCCATTATCGAAAAGCACAATCGCGAGAGCACCTTCCCGCGCCAGCTTATCAAGCCCATGGCCGACCTTGGCTTCTTCGGCATCAACCTCCACGGATACGGCTGCGCCGGCATGTCCAACATCGAGTACGGCCTCGTCATGCAGGAGCTCGAACGCGGAGACTCCGGCATCCGCAGCTTCGCCAGCGTCCAGTCCTCGCTCGTCATGTACCCCATCCACACCTTCGGCACAGAAGAACAAAAGCAAAAGTGGCTCCCCGCCCTTGCCGCCGGAGAAAAACTCGGCTGCTTCGGCCTCACCGAACCCAACTTCGGCTCCAACCCCGGCGGCATGCTCACCCGCGCCCGTAAAACCGCTGACGGCTATATCCTCAATGGTGAAAAAATGTGGATCACCAACGGCTCCGTGGCCGACGTCGCCGTCATCTGGGCCAAGCTCGAAGACGAGAACAACAAGGTCCGCGGCTTCCTCGTTGAAACCAACCGCCCCGGCTTCCAGGCCAAGGACGTACACGGCAAATGGTCCCTCCGCGCCTCCGTCACCTCCGGTCTCTCATTGCAGGACGTCCACATCCCCGCAGCCAATCTGCTGCCCGCCACCGGCGGCCTCAAGTCCCCGCTCATGTGCCTCAACCAGGCCCGTTACGGCATTGCATGGGGAGCCATCGGCGCCGCCATGTCCTGCTACGACACCGCGCTCAAATATGCACTCGAACGCAAACAATTCCGCGACCAGCCCATCGCCAGCCATCAGCTCATTCAGGAAAAACTCTCCTGGATGATCACCGAGATCAGCAAAGCCCAGCTCCTCGTCCACCACATCGGCAAGCTCAAGGACGCGGGCAAGGTCAGCTTCGAACATATCTCCATGGCCAAGCGCAACAACGTCTGGATGGCCATCGAGTGCGCCCGCATGGCCCGCGACATCCTCGGCGGCAACGGCATCACCGACGACTACCCCATCATGCGCCACATGATGAACCTCGAATCCGTCAAAACCTACGAAGGCACCCAGGACATCCACACCCTCATCATCGGCAGCAAAATCACCGGCATCCCCGCCTTCTAGATCACTAAACAACCATCGCGGCCACCACCGGCGGCCGTTCTCTATTTCTGCACCTGCACTTGATCCAGCGCTTCCTGCAGCAATCGATATACATCCGTCGGATTCTGCGAGCGAGGCGGCATATGTCCAGCAAGTTCCGCAGCCTCCGCCAGTTTCTTCAGCACCAATGGAATCGCCGCCTCCGGAATACCCTGCACCTTCGCACCGCGGTAATTGCTCAGAATGCACTGCACAGCCTTGGGCAGCCGCTTCGTGTCAATCGACCCATCCGCCAGCAGATAAGGCAGCTTCCATGTACTCGTCTTTGAAGCATCCGGCACGTATGCAAAACACTGCGCCGGCAAATGATACTTCGGATGCAAAAGATGATCCGCGCCAAAAAGAAGACCATCCTCGGAGCCCTCTGTAATCGGAATCTTCGGCTCCGGCGGCAGCAGGCTCGCATTCTTATAAGGAGCCTCCCGCCAAATTCCCTGCATGCTCAACCACCACAAATCAACGGGAGCTTCATCGGTATCCAACGAAACATAAATCCTGTCCTGCCGCCCCCCATCCACCACGTTTGCAGCGTAAAGCATGTGCCCATCACTCACGGCAATCACCTGCACCCGTTGCTCGCGCGCGTAACCCTCGGCCTGGTCCAGCGCCCGATCTACCGCCCCACGGCTCCAGCGAAGCCCTCCTGGATGCTTCGCCTCTATCACCAGCTTCTTAATTCCCAGGTCCGTCAGCACAATATCTGCGCGCTGCACCTGCCGATTGAAATTTCCCAGCGGCCAATCCAGCACGCTCGTAAACAGGTCCTCAAGAATCCCCTCGGCAACCGGCTCTCTAGCCTCTCCGTACCGGCGCTCCTGCACAAGACGCTCGTCACGCTTTTTCCGGAATCCTTCCCACTCCAAGTGAATGCGCTCTACGCACTTCTTATATCCAGACAGTTGCGCGCATTCTTCATAAGACGGCCCCGTGCCTTCATTCACCTCTCGCTCTCCTGTGGTTCATAACTTGGCACCGATCTTATCGCCGATCGCTATCCGCCGCCACGAATTTCTACCTCATCCGGGCCAATACTGCCCATCTCCACAAGCACAACTCGCTATCTACCCCACCTCAACCACATCCCCACTTACAAACGCCCGCCCGGCCTTCAGCCGAAACTCCAGCCGAGCCCCACGCCGCACGTGATACACCAGCGCCGGACGAAAACAAGCCACGCACTTTCCACCCCGCGCCCGCACACTGGGATACACCACTCCGTTCGCCCCCTCAGCCATCAACTCCGCCGCCAGCAACTGCGACACCGCATAACACTCCGGCACAGGTTCCGCCGCAAGATAGTCTTTGTACTTACCCCGCCCCGTCAGGTCGTAAAATTCCGCCTCAAAATCTGCCAGGTAATCGTCATAATGTGCAACTTCCTCCTCAGGCCAATCCACATCTTCCAGTTGCCGCAGCTTGCGCGCCGCCACCTCGGCCATCGCCGTCTCACGCTCCACGCCTGCATACCACGCGCCCCGCTCGCCGCTGTTAAACCGCCCGCCGTAGGGCGCCGGATGCAGAAACGCCGCATTCACAATCCGCGCATAGGGCACGTCATAGAGCAGCTCAAAAATGCTCACCCCATGCACCAAACCTTGTTCTCCCAGCAGACGCTCATTGGTCGCCCCGTCCAGTTCCACCAGCAACTCCAGGTCCTCACCCCTGCCAGCCGCGCGCGCCAGCACCGTCCCCACTTCGCTCCACTTCGCAGGAATCAACCGGTGCGTATCCGCAAACTGGAACTCCCGTACCGGCGGCCTCACATCCCACCGCGATACGAATCCACCAGCCGCCGCACCTGGCCCATCCCCGGAATCCCCATCCGCACCATGTACCCCAGCGGCGTCCCACCGCCAAACATCGCATGCTTGTTCGGCAGCATCACCCACGCATCCGCCAGCTTCGGGCTGTACAGAATATTCAGCGCCTTAAAAATTCCCACCAAGTACGAAATCCGCGTCAGCCGGTCCTGGTCCAGCACCTTGTGCAGCGCCCGCTTCTCCGCGTCCTTCTTCAGCGCATAAAACGAGGCCGCCGAAATCCCGCCCAGCAACTCCCGCGCATCCTGGTCTCGGATCCCCCAGGCCTTCACAATCTTGAAGAAACCCCGCACCGCCGCCGGAGACAGCCGCTTCCGCACCGCCGCATCCGCCAGATTCGCCGCAACGTCAAAGGAGTAACCCGCAATCTGAGGAACCGGCACACTCGCTGCCATCGTTCACCCCCAATTCCAGCCTACTCCATTTTCATATTACTTTTCATCTAAATTCAGAGCTTACGGGTGACCCCTCTAGAGCAGATTAGTAAATAGTGTAGACTGCATATGGCGAGACTTCGCGACGAGCAAAGTATGGCGAGAGCCTATGGGGACGACTTGCGTTGCAAGTTTTTGGAGGCTTATGATCAGGGAGAGTCATCCTTGGTTCAGTTGGCCGAAGTATTTCGGGTCAGCCCAGGTT
>JAKATU010000071.1 GCA_021818585.1 Acidobacteriota bacterium
GGGTGCTGATGGCGCCCAGAATGGTGAGGATCTTCCATCGGCCATCGGGAGTCGCTTCATGAATGCGCCCGCCTCCGATGCCACGCGCATACAGGCGCGTCATCTGTGTCGAGACGCCGCTCTCATCCAGAAAGATCAACCGGTCGAGGTCTATTTTGCCAATCACCTCGACGAACTCTTCACGCCGCTTGCGGTTCTCTTCCGTGTCGCGTTCCTGCGCGTGGAGACCTTCCAGGCCCAGCCCAGGCTCACGCCGAAACGCTCGGCCAACTCTGACAGGCTACCCTTGCCTCCGTCGTAGACCTCAAGCAGCTTGCGCCCAAAATCATCCGAATCAGGGCGCCCTATGGCATGTGCGCGGAGAATCGCCACACTCACCATACATCTTCAGGAGAAATGCTTCAGAGGGATGGTTGTCCGGGGTTGTTGCCTGGCGGTGTTGGATTTTGCCTGGGTGGGACCTTTTGATATTTGTAACCAATACGATTACTTACATCCAGGAATCTCGAAAAGTGGGTCCCGGGAGTGATTTTGCGGGTGATTTGTGGATCAGCCAGCGGCAGCGCGGAGGGCATGGTCGAGATCGGCCCAGAGGTCTTCGAGGGCTTCAATGCCGACGCTGAGGCGGAGCATGCTGGGCGGGAGGTGCTGCTGGCCGGGGATGCGAGCACGGCGCTCGATTGTGGATTCGACGGAGCCGAGACTGGTGGCGGTCTGGATGAGGCGCAGGGCTGCGGTGACGCGGTCGGCGGTGGCGGCGTCTCCTGCGACATCGAACGAGACGATGGTGCCGAAGTTTTTGAGCTGGCGGCGTGCGGCCTGGTAGGTGGGATGGGTGGGCAGGCCGGGGTAGCGTGTGAGAGTGACCTGGGGATGGGCGGCCAGGCGTTCGGCGAGGGCCTGGGCGTTGGATTGGGCGCGTTCGAGGCGGAGCGCGAGGGTGCGGAGGCCTCGCGTGGCGAGGAAGACTTCGAGCGTGCCGGGGATGGCTCCGGTGAGGTCGCGTGAGGCGCGGATGGCGGCGATGAGTTGGGGATCGCGCGCGGTGACGACGCCGAGCAGGAGGTCAGAGTGGCCGCCGATGAACTTGGTGGCGGACTGTATGGAAATGTTGGCGCCGAGGTCGAGCGGACGTTGGTTGAGCGGGGTGGCGAAGGTGTTGTCGACGGCGAGGATGGCGCCGGGGTTGCGGGGCGCGGCGCAGATGCGGTCGAGGTCGGCGACTTGAAGGAGCGGGTTGGAGGGGGATTCGAGCCAGAGGAGGTCGGCGGCGCTGGCGCTTTGGATCCAGCGGGCGGTGTCGCTGAGTGGGATGCGCTGGATGGTCCAGCGGTGGCGGGCCTGGCCGGCTTCTGCGAGTTGGACGACTCCCTGGTAGCAGTCGTCGGGCAGAGCGATGGCGGCGTTGGCGGGGAGCTGGTCGAAGATGGCGGCGATGGCGGCCATGCCGGAGGCGAAGGTCAGGGATTGGGAGTCTTCGAGGCCGCCGAGAATCTCTTCGAGGGCTTCCCAGCCAGGGGTGGCGTCGGTGCGAGCGTAAACGCGGGCTTCGCCGAGGTGGAAGTTGGAGGCGGGCGTGAGCGGGACGTTGAGGGGTTCGCCGGGCTGGTGCGGGCGGCCGGCTGCGACGAGCCAGGATTCGATGGAGAGCGGGAGGGGGTGGTCGCTGGAGGGTGGGTTTTTGGGGTCGGTGGGCGGCATGGGGAGATTTTAGTGGATGGTGAGGGGCTTGGGTGTGGGGAGTATGGAACTGCAGGTCCCTCCGCTACGGCGCTTCGCGCCTCCGGTCGGGATGACAACATTTTTTTCGGGTACCCGGCTACTTTGTTTTGGGGGCGCTGCTGGATGCTGAGAGTTTGGGGTGGGTAAGGGTTCCGGTGAGGGTGGCGGTGAGGGTGGGCGAAGCCAGGTTGAGAGTGAGAGTGCGGTCGAAGCCGATAGCTCCTGTGATGGAGGTGGGTGTCTTGCTTCCCTTGTTGACGAGGGTGCTTCCGGCGATGGTGAGCAGGTTGCTGGAGAGTGCGCCGTGGGCGGTCCATGAGGTGAAGCGGTTGAAGGGGGCGATGTTGCCGATGGAGCCGTGACTCCAGGTGAAGGTAAAGCTTCCTGTGGCGGAACCGGCGAGGTCAGAGGCGCTCCAGCCGTTCATGTTGAAGCTGGACTGAAAGTCAGCGGAGCCGGTGGCTGCCCACTTTTCTTTGAAGAGTGCGGCGAGCTTGGGAATGGCGATGTCGGAGCCCGCGAGGTCGAGGCGCCATGCGGGGGAATCTCCACCGGCGAAGATGGAACCTTGCGCGTGGAGTTTACCGCCGAGTGCGGCGGAATCGAGCGAGGCAATTTTCAGATTTGTACCTGATACGGTGACATTTGCGAGGACCTTATGCAGGAGGAATGGTCCGGCGGAGAGCTCGCCGATGGAGACGGCTCCGGAGGCGGTGGGCCAGTCGCGGTGTCCTTCGTCGATGTGCGCGAGGAGGTCGGCCCAGAGTGCTCCGTGGGCGTCAGAGCCGGTGAAGGCGGCAACGAGCTGCCGGACCTGCGCGTTCGGCAGAGTAAGCGTGAAGCGCGAGGGGCAGTCGGAGGACTGGCAGAGAGTGGTGTAGGAGGCCGAAAATGTGCCGGAGAGCGCGCCTAACTGGAAGTCAGCGGAGTTCCAGGTGACGTTAAGGGGTGTGAGTGTGAGGTCGGCCGTGGAGATGATGGCCGGGCCACTGAGGAAGCCGGGATGGATGGTAATGCCGGTGAACTGAACGGAGCCGGTGGCGGTGACGGAGGGTTGCGTGGCGAATTCGCTGAACGGCGCGATCCAGGGGCCTGCGAGGGTGAGATTGAGATTGGCGAGGCCACGGCTGGAGTAGCGGTCGAGCTGGAGCGGGAATGCTCCGAGCTCATGATGGATGGCGGCGAGGTCGGGGATGGCGGCCGGTCCGGTGAACTGGAGCTGGAAGCCGTTTGCATTGAGTGCGCCAGTGAGGGTGAGCGGGGTCGCGGCGCCGAGAGGAACCTGGGTGGGCGCGATGGAGAGCTGGAAGGGCGGCAGGCCGGTAATTGGCTTGGCGGGAGGCGTCTTGTGAGCGCGGCGAGTGAGGCGGGCGCGGGTTTGAGGCTTTGACGGGGGCGGCTGAGGGCCGGCGTAGACGACGAGATGGGGGATTTCGATGGGCTGATCGAGGTCCTGGATGTGGAGGGTGAGCGGCGCGAATTCTCCGTGGCCCAGCCAGCCTGGATTCGGGTTTGCGGCGATCTGGATGCGGGTGCGAGGCGCTTTGGTCGTGGATTCGGGCGCGGATTTGGCGGCGGGCGCGGGGGGTTGCGGTCCGTAGGTGAATTCGCCGTTCATGACGCCATCGGCGCTGACGGAACCGGCGTTCTGGCGGACAAGGCCGAAGAGCTGGACCAGAAATGACGCGGGGAGGTGGTTGACTTCCAGTTGCAGCGAGGGGTTTGGCTGCTCGAGATTGGGAATGGAACCGGTGAGGAGCAGGTGCCCCGGCGGCGTAGGGAGCAGGCAGAGCAGGTTGTCCACGGCGAGCGAGGCGTTGTGATAAATGGCCTGGCAGGAAGCATTGAGGCTGGGGGAGGAGATGGGCGTGAACTCGATGCGGTGGGGGTCGTCGATGTGGATCTTCCATTTGAGGGCGAGGCTCTGGAGGGTTCCGCGGAGAGATCCGTCCATGTTGAGCTGGCCGCGCCATCCGAGATCCTGGCCGTAGAGCAGGCGGGACGCCTGACCGAGTTGTGCGTCGTGCCAGGAAGCGGTGAGCTGGACGGGGAGGGTATCGAGGTCGGTGGTGCGGCCGATGGAGCCGTCGAGGCGGAGGGTTCCTGTGTCGGCAAGGTCGAGGTCGAGATCGGTGCGGACGGGCTGTGCATCGAGGCGGACGCGCCATTGATTGGCGGACTGCTGCCAGATGGCGAAGTCGGCGTCAAAAAGGGAGAACGGCAGCTTGAGGAGGCCCTGCTTGAAGTTGATGCGGGCCTGGGTCATTTCAATATAAGGGAAGCGCGGCGTGGCACTGGGATGGAGTTGCGTGGTGGGCGCGTGCGGGGTTTGCGCGGCGCGGAGGAGGATGGAGGAGAAGTTCCACTTGCCCTGGGCATTCCGGACGAGGTTGACGCTGGGGCGGTCCATGCTGATGGAGCTGACTTCCAGGGGGCGGCGCCAGAGAGAGCTGACGCGGAGGGTGGCGACGACGGAGGGCGCGATGAGCGCGGGTTCGGCGCCGAAGGCGGGGTCGGAGTCGACGGTGAAGTTGTCGAGAACGATGCCGGGGGTGGGCAGCAGTCGCAGGTGCATGGACTGGATCTGCACCTGACGGCCGAGGCTGCGCGAGATGCTGGCCGTCATTTGCCGGCGGTATGCGTTGAGACTGATGTAATGCGGCACGATGAGTGCGAGCAGCAGGAGGACAAAAACGGCAAGCGCGATTTTTGTCTTGCGCCAGCGTGGGCGTGTGGCTTGGCCGGTCATGTTACTTCACCACGTGGAAAGTTCGGCTCCAGCGAGTCTGCGTGAAGAAGTGCAGCGTCTCGTGGATGAAGTAAGCGATGTGATCGCCGAGGGTGGTCTTATTTTCCTCGTTGGCCGGCATTTCGAAGGACCAGTAGACAAAGAGCGGGCGACCGACGATGTTGCGGCGGGGGACGAAGCCCCAGTAGCGGCTGTCGAGAGATTCGGGGCGGTTGTCGCCCATGCAGAAGTAGTGGCCGGGGGGGACGACGAGGTTTTCGCCATGAATGTAGTTGGGCATGTTGACGGCCCACTCGGCGGTGACTTCGTCGCCGGGCTCGGGTGGTACATCGGGGAAGTCGTCACGGTAGGGGAAGTAGTTGCCGGGCTGGGGCATGGCGGCGTAGGGCTCGTTGAGCTTTTTGCCGTTGCGGTAGACAACGCCGTTGATGAGGTGGATGCGGTCACCGGGAACGCCCATGACGCGCTTGACGAGGAACATGTTGGGCTGGCCGGGCTTGTAGAAGACGATGATGTCGCCGTCCTTGACGTTGCGGTAGGGCATGAAGGCCCGTGCCCAGTTGGTGGGCGGTGCGAGCGTGACACGGTCCACAAGGACGTGATCTCCGATAAGGAGGGTCTTCTCCATGGATCCGGAGGGGATGACGAAGTTCTGGAAGATGAAGGTGAGGACGAAGAGACCGATGACCAGTACGCTTGCGATGGAGGCCAATGCTTCGAGTGGGGTTTCATCTGTTTGCGGCTTTTGGTCCGCCTGCTTCTGCTCAACCGTCTGTTCCATAAACCTCGTGGCGCGGAGGGACCGCGTGTGCTGCTGGAGATGCGACTGTTTTCTTACTTAATGGACGATCTGGAAGACGCGGTTCCAGCGGGCGAAATTGAAAAGTCCGGCGAATAGACCGCTTTTCTGGTTGAGTTTATCACCCGGAAGCGAGGGAAATACCGAGATGGACGGCTCGCGGAGGGAGAAGTATATGAGGAGAGGTTGTCCGACGATGTTTCGGCGGGGGACGAAACCCCAGTAGCGGGAGTCTCGGCTGTCGTTGCGGTTGTCGCCGAGGACGAAGTAGCGGTGCGGGGGGACGTCGAGATTGCCGGAGTGGATGTAGCGCTGCATGTGCAGCCACCAGTGGTAGTCTGCGCCGGGGTAGTTGTAGGAGACTGCGGGGAAGTCGTCTCTGAAGCGGTCTGGAATGGCGGGGAGGTAGGTGGCGTAGGGCTCGTTGATCTGGTGTCCGTCGCGGATGACGAGGCCGTTGTGGAGGTGGAGGTAATCTCCGGGCGAGCCGATGACACGCTTGACGACGTATTCGGACGGGTTCTCAGGGAAGTGGAAGATGACGATGTCTTTATCGCGGGGTGCGCGGTAGGGGAGCAGCCAGCGCCATTGGCCGGCGCGGGCGAAGGTGATCTTGTTGACGAGGAGGAAGTCGCCGACCTTGAGGGTGGGGTACATGGAGGCCGACGGGATGCGGAAGGGTTGGATGATGAAGGTGAAGACGAAGACGATGCCGACCAGGAATCGGACGGTGGAGGTCATGGTCTGGAGCGGGCCGTAGGGGATTGGTTTTCGGGCGGTGGCGGGCAATGGCGCGAGGGGTTGGGGCAGGGTTTGCGGATTGGGGCCGGCCTCGGAGGGTTGTTCTGGCGCTGGCCGCGTTGTGGCGACTTCGGCGAGGGTGGGCTGGTGCGGGGTCACGCGGCGTCTCCCGTGGTGGCGGGGGCAGGCTTGGCGCGGAGCTTGAGGAGTGCGCGGCGGGCGGCTTCCTGCTCGGCGTGCTTTTTGGTGTTGCCGACGCCGCGGGCGAGGCGTGTTTCAGTGGCGCCGGGGATGCGGACTTCGACGAGGAATCGCTTGCGGTGGTCGGGTCCGGTCTGGCCGGTAACGATGTACTCGGGTTGGCCGCGATGCTCGGACTGGAGGAATTCCTGAAGGGTGGATTTGTAGTCGCCGATATTGGGCCCGGTTGCGGCTTCGAGGAGTAGCGCGGGCAGGGAGGGTGCGATGACGTGGGCCTGGATGACGCGGCGGGTGGCTTCGATGCCATCGTGAGGCGTGCCGGGCGTGGCGGCGTCCAGGTAGACCGCGGCAATGAGGGCTTCGGCAGCGTTGGCGAGGAGCGCGGCTTTTTTGCGTCCGCCGGAGCGCTCTTCTCCGCGCCCCATGCGGAGGTAGCGACCGAGCTCGATGCGCTGGGCGACCTGGGCCATGTGCTTGCGGCTGACGAGGGCGGAGCGGAGACGGGTGAGCTGGCCTTCGGTCATCTCAGGGTGGGCGCGGTAGAGAGCTTCGGCGACGATGAGGCCGAGGACGGCGTCGCCGAGAAACTCGAGCTGCTCGTTGTCTTCGACCTGGGGGCGCGACTTTCCGGGTACTTTGACGAGCGGTTTGGCGTGGTTTTTGACGCCGATTTTGGGCTGGCTGCGGAGCCTGGACTGGGTTGAGGGGGGCTGGGCTGTGGCTTGTTCGTAGGCCAGCGAACTGTGGGTGAGGGCGCGGACCAGCAGGTCGCGCCGGCGGAAGGTGTAGCCCAGCGTGGCTTCGAGTTCGGCGTCCTTGCCGTCGATTCGGGCCGATTCCATGATCTGAGTCTAGATTAGTGCAAACTTTGGGGCGCTCAAAAGCCTTTCCCCACAGAGGTGCCGTCCGCAGGGGGACTGCGCGCTTTGCGCGGTGCTGGCCGCAGGGGGGAGTCGTCAGTCCCCGGTTTTCAGTCCTCGGTTACTGGTGGCAGTGATGTTCCCGGTCCGTATCACTGGACGGTACGGATTTGAGTCTGGTAGTCATAGAGGACAGACCACATTTCCTTTGTAGTAAAGGAAAAAGCGCAGCCGCAATACTCCTCGAGATCCACAAGAGAGGCCCGATGCGAGCTCGAAACTGTACAGGTTTGACACCCAAATCGGTCCAAATTCCCGTATCTAGGTCTATAGTTGCGCAAATAATGCACGCATCAGTCTCTGTACCTTTATGCGGTACGAGAAGCTTGACAGTCCTATCTTTGCATTGATACCCCTTTGATCGGCCCTGAATAAGGTCAGACCTCAGAAAGAATGCCAAATGAATCGGTGTGACCAAGGGAAAGCACGTTCCTACAAAAAGTTGAAGTTTTATGGAGGCTGAGAATGAGATACACGCGTTTGCTCCCCGTCCGTTTCGGCAAGTCATCGCCGGTCGGGTTGGGATCTCTACGATTGATTGGTAACAAATTCATGCGTTGCTACGGTATCGCGCTGACCACGATGGTTTGCGTATTGTTGTGCGCAAACAGCGCCTGGGGTCAGATGGGGGCCGGTTCTATTCAAGGAACTGTGACAGATCCATCTGGAGCTGTGGTGCCAGGAGCCATCGTCACAGCTGTGAACACCGCCAACAATCTGAAGACTGTTCGCAAAACTACTTCTGCGGGGCTCTTTAACCTTTCCCCGCTGACTGCAGGAAATTACAGCGTTACGGTAGTTGCCAAAGGGTTCCAGACGATGAACCAGGAAAATATTGCAGTTAATGCACTGGAAACCGTGTCCCTGAACATCAAGCTTAAGGTAGGCACGCAGGAGCAAAGTGTTACCGTCACGGCCGCTCCGCCGATGCTGAACACGACCAATGCAACCCTTGGTTCGACGATGGAAAACAACGTGTACAGTGCGCTGCCCATTGTGATGAATGGCGATCAGAGAATCTCGACGGCCTTCGCCTATCTGATGCCGGGTGTGCAGGCCAACGTAACGCATAATAACAGCACGGATAACGCAGGTATATTCAACGGGAGCGGCCCGGCCGGTGGAGTCGCCGAGATTTACATTGACGGTGTTCCGTTCACGGAGCCTGCTGGGCAGGGTGATCCGCGCTATGTCTGGACGGCAATTCCATTTGATGCGATCAACCAGTTTCAGGTTCAAACCTCAGGTTATCCCGCAGATCTGGGTGGGCAGGGAATTGAAAACTACGTAGTCAAGTCAGGCTCAAATAAGATTCACGGCTCGGTTTTTGAGTACTTCAGGAATACCGCGCTTGATACATGGAACTATTTCTCCAAGGCGCAGGTAAACCCGATAACAGGTGTGCCGCAAAAGCCGGAAGAGCACCAGAACGAGTATGGAATTCTTTTGGGCGGTCCGATCTGGAAAAACAAAGTGTTTCTGTTTGCGTCTTATGACGGCTACAGGTATGCCAAAGGCGCGAGCCCATCGTATGTGACGATTCCGACGCTGGCAGAACGTCAGGGAGACTTTACCGCTTCCGGGCTTCCGGCCATCTACGATCCTACGACGACGGTCTGCGGGAACAACGGATGCACGCGTAGCCAGTTCATGGGTGATAAGAACGGAACTCTCACGGCAAACGTGATTCCGCAAAACATGATCTCTCCCATTTCGCAATTCTTCGCGAAGGAACTGCCGGCGCCTACCAACAGCGACCTGACCAGCAATTACCTCGGCGGGAATACAACGGGGCTTTCGAACTGGTCCACAACCGAGCGCCTGGATGCGGATTTGAGCGCAAAGCAAAGAATCTCGGTGATTGTGGCTGCGGGCCGCCAGTCGACTGTGGGGATAACGGGCACGTCTTTGCCGTTGCCTTACGGCAAGGCGAAGTACTACATCCCTAAAACCAAGGCGATTATCTTTGAGGACACGTATGTTGTCAGTCCCACTGTAGTAAATCAGTTCAAGTATGCATATGGCCGTTACTTCGATATTGACGGTAACCCGCAGTACGGAAATAAGAACTGGTCCAGTGCTTCCGCCGGTATCGGTGGTCTGCCTACCGGACAGGCAGCGGA
This sequence comes from Acidobacteriota bacterium, assembly GCA_021818585.1. Taxonomy (GTDB): domain Bacteria; phylum Acidobacteriota; class Terriglobia; order Terriglobales; family Acidobacteriaceae; genus Acidobacterium. The sequence continues at coordinate 9,256 of JAKATU010000071.1, forward strand.
GTCATTTCCTCAGGTGAAGTACAGCGGGAGCAATTCTCCGTCTCAGTGGGGCATTGATGGCCAGTATGAAAGCACGTTCAATACTTTCACCACGATGGACAACCTGCAATGGACGCATGGTCGGCATTCGTTCGACTTTGGCTTCCAGAAGCAGTGGCTCCAGTCCAACTATCTGAATGCTGCCGGCGCATCGACTCCGCTTTCGCTGAATTACAGCAATGCGCAGACCGGCCAGTTCAAGACCAACTCGACGACTGTCAATCCATCTACGGGCTTCTCCTACGCTAGCTTCCTTGTGGGGGCTGTCAACAGCGCCGGATTCAGCCAGTATTCGCACAATGTTACCGGACTTCGTTTCCGCCCGTTCTCGGCGTGGGCGCAGGATGACTATCGCGCGACCAATCGGTTGATGCTGAATCTTGGGCTTCGCTGGGATCTGTTCCCGGGCATGCGCGAGGCGAATCACGCGATGTCGTTCTTTAACCCCACCATCACAAACCCCATTACGGGGAATCTGGGCATTCTGCAATTTGCCGGAAGCGGTGAGGACAGCTGCCTGTGTGCAACTCCGATCCACACTTACTGGCAGAACTTTGGGCCTCGCTTAGGCCTGGCTTACTCCATTAACGATGGCACTGTATTCCACGCTGCGTGGGGCATGATGTATACGCATAACGGTGGTGTTGGAGGTTCCGTGCTTGGGCCCCCGACGCTTGGTTACACAGCAAGCCCGAGCGCACAAAGCACGACCAGCGGCGCGCCGGCGTTCTATTTGAACAACAGCTCCTACTACCAGACGCAGGGAATTGCGAACACCAGTTTCCCGGCGTACACCCCGGCTCCGTTCTTCAATCCGGGATATGGAACGGGTTATTCGACGAATGTAACAACACCGTCCGCTTCGATGACCTATCTCGATCCCTATCTCTCGGGGCGCGCTCCGGAGTATGAGAACTGGAACGTAGGTATTCAACGCAAACTGACCCAGAACATGACCGTGGACGTAACCTACGTTGGCAGCGAAGGGCACTTTGAGCCGACGCAAAACCATGATGCTCGTGGTTACTGGTCGAATGAGATGGCTCCGAAATATCTTGCACTGGGATCGCTCTTGTCCGATCAGGCTACACCCACGAACATTGCAGCGGCAGATGCCATCATGCCAGGCATTGCTCTGCCATACGCCAGCTTTTCTGGAACAATTGAGCAGATGTTGAAGCCGTTCCCGCAATATCCGGGTGTGAGCGATGAGTTCGGTGATGTAGGCAACTCCAGCTTCAACGCTCTGGAACTGGTCTTGCAGCAGAGGCCGACCCACGGGCTCACTTTTACCGTCAACTATACCCTCAGCAAGGCAATCGATGACGATGGAACTTTCCGCAGCGGTTATCTAAACAGCCGCGTGGAACGCTCGCTGAGTGTCACTGACATTCCGCAGAACCTGAATGTCACCTTCGTTTACAATCTGCCGTTTGGCCGTAAAGGGACGTTCACTGGCAGCAACCCGTTCTCGCGGGCTGTTACGAAGGACTGGGCGGTTTCCGGAATTGTTACTTACAATGCCGGATCGCCGCTCGCCATTACAGCGGCAAACTGCATCAACCCCGGACAGGGCACATGCATGCCCGATGTCAATCCGAGCTTCACCGGTCCTGTAAGGATTAACGGTGGATGGGGGCATGGGGTTACTTCGAAGAATGTGAAGATTCCCTTCATCGACGCCAACGCGTTCAGCATTCCAACTCCTTATACGAATGGAAATGCTCCACGAACGGCGCCGCTCAACCTGTTTGGTCCCGCGTACAAGGATGTGGACATCAGCCTGCGTCGCCACTTCCATGTGTTTGGCCCAACCAAGCTGTTGCTCCAGGCCGACGTGTTCAACCTGTTCAACAACGTTGTTTTTAGCGGGCTTAAGACGACCGTAGGCGACAGTAATTTCGGGGAAGTGAGCAACCAGGCGAACAGTTCCCGCGACATTCAACTCGCAGCACGCCTGGAGTTCTAATGCGTGCAGTAGACCAGTCTGCGCGATCTAAATACCTCAGGTCGCGCAGGTGGGATTCTTTCGGAATAGAAAAATGCGCCGCGTCTCAATGGACTGATAACTGTCTAACGGGCGCGACGCATTTTCCTGTTTATGAAGCAAGAGCAACCATCAGCTCATAGATGCGGAGTTGGAGGATGGGAAGCAAGCTTTTGATGGTAGTTGGGGAGGATGGAGCATATGGCAAATAGGGAAAAGGCGAGCCGCTGTAGTTTTATGACGATGGCGGGGAGCAGTTGCTGGACGGTGACCTGGCGGGCTGTGGCGTCGAGGTGGATTTCGCGGAGGTGCCGTAGGGAGATTTGTGTGCCGGGGGTGTCTGCGATGCCTTGAAAGGAGTGGCGTGAGCCGAGGGCTTTGGTGTGGGTGTCCGCGGTGACGGCTTGTTGGAACTCGGGGATGGTTCGGGGCTCGATGAGTTGGGCGCGTGGTAGCGGTAGTTGCCGGACCAGTTGGTGCGGTGCGATGGAGTGGTGGGCATGGCTTTGTTCAGCGTACAAGCCCAGTTGGATTTGTTCCCACTCAAGTGGAGCTTGGATATAGCACCCGAGGGTTCTGTACGTGTGAAAGAAGCCGCAGGTTCCTCCGCTGCGCGCATTCACCGTTCCGGTGAACGGGCTTCGATTGAGATGAGCCTTCTGAAAGGCCTTCAGCGGGGCGGGTTTCGGGCCTAGAATCGGGTTATGGCTACGCGCACGGTTCATACGGTTTGTTCGCATGATTGCCCTGACTCCTGTGGAGTTCTGGTCACGGTGGATGAGGCTGGCAAGGCGACGCGGGTGCAGGGTGACCCGGCGCACCCGGTGACGCGGGGATTTTTGTGTGGCAAGGTGGCGAAGTATCTGGATCGGGTGTATGCGCCGGACCGGCTGCTTTATCCGATGCGGCGGCGCAAGGGCGCGCCGAAGGGACCGGGACGGGAGTTCGCCGCCTTTGAGCGGATCAGCTGGGATGAGGCGCTGGAGGAGATTGCGGCGCGGCTGAAGACGGTGAGCGCGGAGTTTGGGCCGGAGTCGATTCTGCCTTACTCGTATGCGGGCAGCATTGGGCTGCTGACCTATGGGTCGATGGATCGGAGGTTTTTTCATCGGCTGGGTGCTTCGCAGCTGGATCGGACGATTTGCTCGACGACGGGCGGCGAGGCTTATCTGTCGGTGTACGGGCAGAAGCTGGGCACGGATACGGAGGATTTTCGACACGCGCGGCTGATTGTGGCGTGGGGCGCGAATATCCACGGGAACAATATCCACCTGTGGCCGTTTGTGGAAGAGGCGCGTCGGAATGGCGCGAAGCTGGTGGTGATTGATCCTTATGAGACAAGGACAGCGGCGCTGGCGGACTGGCATATTTCGATTCGTCCGGGCACGGATGCGGCGCTGGCGCTGGGGATGATGCATGTGCTGGTGCGGGATGGGCTGCTGGACGAGGCTTACATCCGCGAAAACACGCATGGATTTGAGCGGCTGGCCGCGCATGTGAAGCAGTACGAACCTGAGGTGGTGGAAGCGGCGACCGGCGTGGCGGCGGCGGATGTGGAGCGGCTGGCGCGGATGTACGGGGAGACGCAGCCGGCGGCGATCCGGATGAATTATGGCGTGCAGCGGTCAGAGAACGGCGGTGCGGCGGCGCGAGCGATTTTGATGCTGCCGGCGCTGACGGGCGCGTGGAAGTATCGTGGCGGCGGAGCGCAGCTTTCGACGAGCGGAGGGTTTCCGTGGGACAAGGCTGCGCTGGAGCGGCCGGATTTGATGGCGAGCAGCCCGCTGGGGCGTCCGGGGCGAGTCGTGAATATGGTGCTGCTGGGGCAGGCGCTGGCGGATCGTGAGAAGCCCGTTATGGCGATGTTTGTGTACAACTCGAATCCGGCGGCGGTGGCTCCGGATCAGGCGGCGGTTCTGCGGGGGCTGGCTCGCGAGGATTTGTTCACTGTGGTCCATGAGCAGTTTTTGACCGATACGGTGGATTACGCGGACATTGTGCTGCCGGCGACGACGTTTCTCGAGCAGAGGGATATCCAGGGCGCGTATGGGCACTACTACGTGCAACTTTCGAACCAGGCGATTGAGCCGGTGGGTGAGTCCCGGCCGAATACGTGGGTGTTTGCCGAACTGGCGCAGCGGATGGGTTTTGAGGAGCCGTGCTTTCGGGATTCTGTGGACGAGATGATTCGGCAGGCGCTGCATGAGGGCGGCAAGCAGCCGAAACAGCTTCGGGGGATCACGCTGGAGCTGCTGGAGGAGCATCCGATGCAGCGGCTGCGCGGGACGGAGGACAGCGAGGAGACAGGGCGGGCGTGGCTGCCGTTTGCGCAGGGGCCGTTTGCGACACCGAGTGGGAAGATAGAGTTTTATTCCGAGACATTGGAGGCGCAGGGGCTGGATGCGATGCCGGCTTTTTATCCGCCGAAGGAGTCGCGGGGCGGTGTGGATAAGGATTCGCGGTATCCATTGGAGTTTCTGGGGCGGAAGGCGGACAACTATATGAATTCCACCTTTGCGAACCTGCCGGGACACCAGAAGCTGGAGACCGGGTTTAACGGGGTGCTGGAGATGCATCCCGAGGACGCAGAGGCGCGGGGCATTGCGGACGGAGCGCTGGTGACGGTTTGGAATGACCGGGGCGAGCTGCAGCTGATGGCGAAACTGAGTCGAAGGGTAGGTCGCGGGGTGGTTGCCGGGCGGTTGCACTGGAATAAGCTTTCGCATTCAGGACGTAACGTAAACCTGCTTACGGGGCAGCATCTGGCGGATATGGGCGGCGGTCCGGCGTTCTATTCCGTGCTTGTGGAAGTACGTTCTGCAGATTCCTTGTAGCCGGGTGCTGTGAAAGATGGCGTTATCCATTTAGACTGGGAACGGAAAAGCTCCACCCAAAGCAAGGGGGATCGAGCCGCGAGCGGCAGGTTTCGAGTGCGCGGGTGGGGATAAGCCTGTGGCCGGGGTTTCAGGACTACCCTTGTGTCACATATAATCGGGTTTTCCATAGAGTCCGCCGATTTTGAGCTGTGAGGGTGTGCCTATTTTTCCCGTAACGAAGGGAAGCGAAAGCTCCCCAAAGGAATTGAGTCAGGTTTTGCGTTCACATCGCCGCTATTTGCAGTTGCTGGTGTTGTTTTTGCTGTCGATCACGGCGATTTCGGCGTGGGCTCAGCAGCAACAGAACATCATTCGTGAGATTCGCATCATTGGCGTGCGCCGTATCCCTCGTGAGACGGTGCTGGCGCGCATGTTCAGCCGCGTCGGTGATCCTTATGATCCGTTGACGGTGGAGCGGGATTTCAACTCGCTCTGGAACACCGGGTACTTCGAGAATGTGACGATTCAGAAGCAGCAGACGCCGACGGGCATCATCCTGAACGTGTATCTGAAGGAGAAGCCGACGGTCAGCGAGATCCACTACAAGGGTCTGAATTCGATCACGGTCTCCGATATTCTGACGCAATATAAGAAAAATAAGGTCCATTTAACGCCGGAGGACCAGTACGACCCGACGCAGATTGCGGGAGCGATTACGTCTATCCGGCAACTGGAAGCCGAACATGGGCACCAGTTTGCGACGGTGCGGCCAGACATCAAGAATGTTCCGCCGGCGCGCGTGGACATCACCTTTAACGTGAAGGAAGGCCCGAAGGTGAAGGTGGGTAGGATCACCTTCAGCGGCAACACGCACGTTCCCTCCCGTGTATTGCGGGAATCGATGGTGGATCTGCGTCCGATCGGGATTCCGCACTCGATTATTTTTGAGCACCTGTTTGCGCGCACCTATAACGCCAGCAAGCTGGATGAAGACGCTGAGCGCGTGATGCAGGCCTACCGCGACCGCGGCTATGAGCGCGTGAACGTGGGCGAGCCGTCCACGCATCTGCGGAATGAGTCCGGCCTGTCGCTGTTTACCTTCCGTCCGAAGAAGGGCAAGCGGATCGATATTCATATTCCGATTGAGGAAGGCGAGCGGTATCGCCTGGGGACGATCACCTTCAGCGGCAACAAGGCGGTGACGAACACAAAGGCGCTACGGGCTCAGTTTGATTTGAAGCAGGGGCAGATTTTCGATGCCACGGCCTTTGAAAAGGGCCTGGAGAATCTGCGCAAGGCATACGGGACACTGGGCTACATCAACTTTGTGGCTACGCCGACGCCGACCTTCAACGAGAAGACGCACGTGATCAACTGGAAGATCGACATCGACGAGGGCAAGCCGTTCTATGTGTCGCGAATTGAGTTTCGGGGCAACACGGTGACCCGCGACTTCGTCATTCGGCGTGCGCTGCTGCTGCAGGAAGGGCAGGTTTACAACAGCAAGCTCTGGAAGCTAAGCCTGATGCGGTTGAACCAGCTGGATTACTTTGATCCGCTCAAGGTGGACCAGGACTCGGAGACGCACGAAGATGCCCAGAACGGCACTGTAGATTTGCTGCTCCGCGTGCATGAGAAGGGCAAGAACGCTATCGGCCTGAACGGCGGCGTGAGCGGCCTGTCGGGGTCGTTCATCGGGTTGAATTACCAGACGAACAACTTCCTCGGCCTAGGCGAGACGCTGACATTGCAAGCCAGCGGCGGTTCGGTGCAGAAGAACTTCACGTTTGGGTTTACCGAGCCCTACGTCATGAACAAGCCTCTGGAGATTGGCTTCCAGATTTATGACAGCAAGACGGACTACAACGCTTCGAAGAACTATTCTCTGACCGGGAATCCTTCGGCCAACTATAGCTCTGCGACGAGCTCTCTGCTGCAGAACTATAACCAGAAGAGCCTGGGATACAGTCTCTCGGCCAGCTACCAGCTGCCGCACTCGTTCAAGCGGATCGGCATTACGTATTCGTGGAACAAGTCCTCGGTGACAGCTTTCAGCCAGGCGTCGCAGAACCTGTTCCAGACGCTTTCGTTCCGTAGCGGCATCCAGGGGCAGAATTCGCTGGAAGGGATTCTGACGAGCGAGGTTTCACTGAGCCTGTCTGAGGACAAGCTGGATGCGCTGTTCCTGCCTCATACCGGATACGAGTTTTCAAGCGCGTTGCAGGTAGCGGGTATCTGGGGCAGCGTCCGGTTCATCCGTCCGGTTGTGGAGTGGAAGCAGTATTTCCCGATCAAGGGCCTCAAGCTGAATCGGCAAGGGCGCAACACGCTGGGTTATCGCGTGCAGATTTCCTACGTGCGCGGCTTCAGCGGGGATGTGGCGCCGCCGTTCGACCGCATGTATCAAGGTGGTGGCGATGAACTGCGCGGTTTCCAGATTCGTACGGGCACGCCGTATGGATTTGTTCCGACGCGGGTGATGTTCAACCTGACGAACCCTGATGGGTCGACAGTCCCCAGGAATCCTTCCAACCCGGGCGAGGGCCCAGTCCAGGTGCCGCTGCCGGTTTACGGTATCGCGCCGGTGGGCGGCGACACAGCCTTTGTCAACAACCTGGAATATACGATTCCGATCTACGGGCGCAGCGTCGCGTTCAAGTTCTTTAACGACTTTGGTGTCGACATGGCGCTGGACAAGGGCCAGTTGAAGCAGAGCCCGGAGGGCATTGCCTCGCTGGATTCACCGCTGTACGGTTGCCCGAATGTGGTGAACGGTTCCTGCCAGGGCGGCTTCCCGATTACCTTTTCAAGAAGGATCAACATCATCTCGGGTACGAACTTCGTTCCGCGCGATTCGCTGGGAGCGGAACTGGACGTGATGGTGCCGATTATCAATGCGCCGTTCCGGCTGTACTACGCGTACAACCCGGTTCGGCTGGAGACGCAGTTCAACCGGCCTAACCTGATTACTCGCAGCATGTTCCCGGCAGGTGGGGCAGGAGATTATTCCTATGCGCTGGCAGAGGAGTTCTACATCCGGCTCTACCAGTTGCGTGAACCGAAGAAGACATTCCGCCTGACTGTGGGTACCACGTTCTAGGGCAAAAATTGCAGGGGCGAGGCCGAAAAGCTTTGCCCCTGCAGTGTTTGACGATGCCACGGGGCAACCCTATAATTCGCTCAGTTCCTGAAAATGCCTTCGGCCCGTTGCTCAATGCGTTCAGGCCCTCGATTGGGGGTTACGCCTGGCCCACGGAGAAGCAATATAGGGAAGCGATGATTGGCTTCCGCAAGCACAGCGGGCGAAATCACATATAGAACTGAAGGAGTTCTCAAACCGCATGAAGCGTTCGTTGTCACTTGTTTGTTTACTGATTTCCAGCCTTAGCATGACCGCCATGGCACAAACCAGCCATTCCGTTCCCAACGCGCCCGGAATGAGTGGGCCCCAGAAGATCGCGGTCATTCAGTTCCAGTTGGCGGTTGCCCGAACCAATGAAGGCCAGCGGGACTTCGCGAACCTGGAGAAGAAGTTTGCTCCGAAGAATGACCAGTTGAAGCAGGAGAGCGATCAGATCAACACGCTCAAGAAGGATTTGCAGGCGAACGCAAAGACTTTGTCCGCGGAACAAAAGCAGGAGAAGATCAACGAGATCCAGGACAAGGAAAAGGAACTGAGCCAGCAGGTTGAGGATGCGCAGTCTGATTTCCGGAATGAAATGGGTACGGCGTTCAACTCCCTGGCGCAAAAGGTTGGCGCCGTGATGACCGCGTATGCGAAGCAACATGGTTACACCATTGTTCTGGATGACAGCTCGCAGGGCAGCCCGGTGCTTTGGGCTGACCAATCGGCGGACATCACGAAGGCCGTGATTGCTGCTTACAATGTGAAGTCGGGTGTACCAGCACCTCCACCCGCTGCTCCGGCACCGGCGGGGCAAGCTGGCTCCGGTAAATAGCGCCCAGACCGGCAAACCTGAGTAAAAAAGGGGACCTCCCTCTGGAGGTCCCTTTTATTTTGTAGTTAGCCTTACTATCCAGATGGATAACATCTCTCAGTAAATTGCGGATGCACACGGAGGCTGTGGAAAGTTCTGTGGAAAACGAACAAGTGCACTTGAATTTATGCAGAACAGAGCTTTTGAGGGTGTGCCGGTAGGCGGTGATAAGTTCGTTTTCCTCCTGAGAATACTGGCGTTTCCAGACTGTTTCGCTTTTAAATACGGGGCTGTAATTTTTTTGTAACTTTCGTGCTTTTCCACAATTTCGAAATCTGCCGCCTGCACAGCCGCTGCTTCCGCTTGCCTTTGGCTTATTGCTCGCCCGGTAAAATCCCCGTTCTCAATAAGGACATTTTTAGTTACAGATAAAATTGCGCAAAGCGTTTGCCGGCGGATGAATCTGTACCTTGGCGTGTGAAGAATACGTAATTTCATCTGGAAATTGTCGCAGTGACGATGACATATCCCAGGCGACCCCGACGAATGGCATCCTGGGTGGCCATAGCCACCGGTTTGGCTGCTGCGAGGTCCCACTCCGGCGCTGAGACTTTCTTTCATCCACGGGCAATTTCGAAGGCGAGCAGCCTGGTGCGAATCGGCCGGACCATGTCGCTGAGCGCCTGATCATGGGCTTCGGTGGCTCTGAGATGGAAGTCTGAATGGCCGGCGGGGCGCAGGACGGGGGCGAACTCTGCGGCGGCCACTGGCCTGGACGGAAAGGCACAGAATGCGCACTCGCAGAGAAGCGCGTCGAAACACTCATTGAAGAATGGAAATGATTCCGCGTCGCCTGTGTGAAAGCTGACGAGTTGGGACAGGTTGCGCGCCTTAGCGCTAATGCCGCGCGTGGCCTATATTTCTCCCGAGGTGGTGCATGTGGGAATGACGGAGGCGCTGGCGCGGGAGCGATATGGCAATGCGCTGGTGACTCGAAGCATGCCGATGAGCAAGGTGGATCGCGTGGTGAACGAGGGAGACAGCATGGAGGTGCTGGAGATATATGCGACGCGCAAGGGAGAGATGGTAGGCGCGACGATGATGGCCGAGTATGCGGGCGAGGCGATTACCGAGATCGGGCTGGCGATGCAGAGCGGGATAGGTTTGAAGGAGCTTGCCTCGACGGTAGATCCTTATCCGACTTACAGCAGCGGAATCCAGATGCCGGCGACGCAGATGGTTCTGGAGACGGCATTTTCCGGAGTGAAGGGAAGGGTGTTGCGGATGCTGGCGCGGCGGGGATAGAGGGCTACCGGGCTTACGGCACCGGTAGCCTGAAGATTAACGGTTGTAACGAAGCGAACGGATGAATGCGATGAGCGACTTCATGTCGGCCTTGTTGAGGTCGATGGCGGGCATGCCGTTCGAGCGCATGGCTTCTGAGGGGTGCAGGAGCAGCTTTTGGAGCATGTCCGGGGGCAACTCAGAGGCGGTTGCGGTGAGCGAAGGCGCGGCTGCGGTGCCTTGCATGCTTCCGTCACCATGGCAGGTGGAGCAACGCTGCCGGAAGTAGACCTTGCGGCCAGCGAGTTCGAGCGGCGTGAGTTTGTGGGGTGCCTGGTGCTGGACGGCCGGTACGGACTTTGCTGTTGCAGAGGCAGGTTTGTGGAGGGTTGCGAGGTAGGCTACGAGGTCGTTCAACTGGTTGTTGTTGAAGCCGAAGGTGGGCATGCCGCCTGCCTTCATTTTGGCGTTGGGCTGGCGGATGAGAGCGATGAGCTGGTCGTGCGGGACGGTTTTTGTGATGCCGATGAGGGAGATGGCGAGTGGCGTTCCGATGCCGCCTTCTCCATGGCAAGCGATGCAACCGTGGGAGTTGAAGATTTGCTCGCCAGCCGCGGCAGGGCCGCTGAGAGCAACCTCGTGCGCGACAGGTTTGGCTGCTGGTTGAGAGGATGTGGGTTGCGCTAGCGTCCCGGTGTCGGCTTGTGGCCGGGCCACTGCGATGGCATGGGCTGGAGTGGCGGATTGAGCGGGTTTGGCTGCGGCGTTCTTGAAGATGACAACGGCGGGAACGCCGGGCCCGCGATGGACCGGGACAGGCATGGAGTTGAGATAAGCCCAGAGATCATCGGTCTGCTGATCAGAAAGCGGCGCGGGTGGCATGCCCTTGGCCGTCATCTGGGCATTGGGATGATGAATGAGCTGGCTGAAGGCTTCCTTTGAGAAGTAGTGGCCGATACCGGCCAGCGGCGGCGCAATGGCTGAGCCCTGGGCAGTTGGTCCATGACAGGCCGCGCAGGTGTGGGCCTGGAAGATGGCCCGGCCGGACGCGATGTTGCCTGCAGCGGCGGCGACCGCTACTTCCTGCGGCTGCGCGGCTGCGGGCTCCTGTTGTTCTGGAGCAGCGGCCGCAACTGTTTTTGACGGAGCCGCAGTAGAGCGATGCGCCGTCGCGGTCGCCATCCCCTTGAAGATGACGACTGCGGGAACGCCGGGCCCGCGATGCGCCGGAACAGGCATGGAGTTGAGGTAGGTCCACAGTGCGTGGGTTTGGCTATTCGAGAGCGGTGCGGGCGGCATGCCCTTGGCCGCCATCTGCGGATTGGGATGGTGGATGAGGGAACTGAAAGTCGCCTCGCTGAAGTAGTGGCCGATGCCGGCCAGTGGCGGCGCAATGGCTGAGCCCTGGGCCGTTGGTCCGTGGCAGGCTGCACAGGTGTGAGCCTGGAAGAGCTGCTGACCTTGTGCGACGAGTGCAGAAGAAGCTCCGGAAGTGGATACCGCTCCTGCAGCTTGCAGTATTCCGCCGGATGAGGGAGCTGCGTTGCCTGAGGATGCGCTGCCTCCGCTGGGAAGGGCGTTCATGGCAGGCTGGACGTTTTCTTCGGGCGTACCGAGCGCATTGAGATAGGCGACCAGATCCTTGACCTGCGGGATGGGCAAGTCGGGCGCGCCGGGCATGCCTGCGCTGCGCATTGCCGCGGAGGGATCATGAATGAGCGCTACCAGAGCGGCTTGGTTGTACTTTTTGCCGATGCCGACGAGGGATGGTCCAACAGCGCCGCGTCCTCGATCACCGTGGCAGCCGGAGCAGCCATTTTGCTGGAAGAGTGCCTTGCCGCGGGCGACGGTTGGATCAAACGTAGCCGGAGCGAGCAGGTTGATGGCGCCGGGTGACTGCACGAAGGGCTGGAATGGAGCCTTGGTGTAGGCTGCCTCCTGCGCGGCCTGCTGTTTGAGCTGATCGCGGACGATTGGGTTGTGCATGTCCTGGTATTGGCTGAGGAAGCCGAGGTAGACCGTTCCGCAGAGCACGATGGAGACGGCGAGCAGCGGGATGGGCCGCCGCCAGGGGCGACGTTCGAGGCCATGATCGAGGAATGGAAGGAGGAAGAACAGCAACGCCAGAAGGGCAGGAGCGATGACGACTCCAAAGACCGTGCCTGGGCCTTCCCAGAACTTGAGCCATTCAAAGAATGGCAGGTAGTACCATTCCGGACGCGCGATGAACGTGGTGGAAGCGGGATTGGCCCGCGGGCCAAGAGTGGCGGGCATGAAGTAGGAGAGCAGCCCGAGCCCGGCAACGAGCAGGAGCGAAAAGACGAGGTCCATGAGGACCTGCTTGGGGTAGAAACTCTCCGGCGGCAGTTTGGGCTCAATCGGATCTTCTTCAATGGGGCCGGCGGCGCCCGCCTTGCGGAACAGATAAATATGCACGGCGACAAAGGCGAAGAGTATGGCCGGGAGAATGATGACGTGCATCAGGTAAAAGCGCGAGAGGGTCAGCGTGCCGATGGTATCGCCGCCACGCATGAGGTGGGCCATCCATGAGCCGACGAAGGGGATGGTGGAGACGATATTTGTAGCAACGGCAGTTGCGAAATAGGCTTTCTGGTCCCAGGGGAGCAGGTAGCCGGTGAAGCCCATGGCCAGAACGAGAATGGCCAGGAAGCCGCCCGACATCCAGAGAAGTTCGCGACGGCCTTTGTACGCACCCCAGAGGAAGGTTTGCAGGAAGTGCAATAGCAACACGATGACCATGGCGCTTGCGCCGTAGACGTGCAGGCTGCGGAGGAATTCACCGGCGGCAACGCGCTTGGTGATGTAGGCGACGGTGACGTGGGCATTCTGCGCGGAGGGTACGTAGTATAGAGCCAGGCAGATGCCGGTGATGACTTGGGAAATAAAGATGAACAGAAGGCCGGAGCCGAAGACATAGGCCCAGCGTGCGCCTCCGGGTATGGGCTCATCGAGTGAAACCCGCAGGATCAGATTCATCCCCGTACGGCTCTCGATCCAGCTCATCAGCTTTTGTGAGCGGGTATTGGGGTTTTCCTGTTGTGACATTGAATCTCCTTCGTAAGGGTTAGCTCACGATTTCCCTGTTTGGCACATCTTCGCGGAAGAACTCGAAGTGAACGAGCAAGTCTCCCTGATCTTGTTTTGTGGGCAGCGGATCCATGCCACGACGTGCAGGGCCGGAGATGTGTTTGCCCTCCTCATTGAAGACGCTGCCGTGGCATGGGCATAGGAACTCGCCCTTCGAGGCGCGCCACTGTACAGTGCAGCCCAGGTGCGGGCAGATAGCGGAGAGAACGCGGATGGTTCCATCGGCTTTGCGCTCCACATATACGGATTCGGTGGTTACGGTCTCACGCCATCCGTCCAGCTTGCGGAATGTGATCTCCTTTTTGACTGGCGGGCTGCCGGCAGTTGGGAGAGAGTCCACGAGGCCGACTTTTGACCATTTGGACAGGGTGCTGTTGGAGTAGAGGGGATAGAGCACGTATCGCAGAACGGGTATCGCTAACAGTGCGCTCATCGCGACTCCGCCAACGCCCAGCAGGGCTCCAAAGAAGGAGCGCCTGCTGATGACGATGACGTTGCCGTCCAGTTCCCTTACGGGAGCGGGATGACCATGTTCCATGTTGATATTCTCCTGCATGATCTGCGTTTAGTAATTGAACCAGACCGCAGCGTACACGGTGTTGTTGTCTGCAGCGTTGCGGCCTGAGCCGTCGTAATTGGTGCCTGCTCCATTGAACTTGGTGAAGCCGGTGTATGCGAGGGTGAAGTCAATGTTCTGTACGGGCCAGTAACTGCCTTGAATGATATATCCGGTGGTGTCCGGACTGGCGTTGTTGCTGCCGGTGACGGCCGCGGGTGCGTATAGAACAGGATCATTGCTGCCGACGAGGGTGAAATATTGCCCGGTGAGGTTGTACTTGTTGCCCCAGTAGTAGGTAGCGTTGATGCGGCCTTCGTCCAGTGTGTGACTGGGCATGGCGACGCCGCCCTGCTGGTAGGTTGCCTCCATGTCAGAGCTTTCGTGGATGTATGTGCCATGTACGGTGAGTGCGTTGGCGCCGAAGGGACGCTGCACGGTGAAGTCGAATGCGGGGTCGGTGTAAGTGTCCGTAGGCCCGCTGACTGCGCCTGGGTAGGAACTCATGTACATGCCGTAGGTGCCGACTTCGACGTAGTTCTTGCCCATGTACTGTTGCCAGGCGAAGCGCCAGTAGGGTGCGACGCCCGAAATGTTGTAGCTGAAGCCGGAACCGGCATTTGGCGCTCCTCCGCCTGCATGCTCGGAGCGATAGAGCGTGACGTCACCGTAGAGATGGTCGTTATACATGGCATATGCGCCAATGCCGGCTACATCCTGGGCGAGAGCTCCGTCGATGACCGGAGCGGCGAGGGAGCCGGGTGTCTGGTCTGCGGAGATGTAGGGAAATCCCCATGCAGGGGTGCTGTTCCAGAGGTCTTCGACGGTAGGGTTGTTGTTGAAATCGATTCCGTAGGCCAGGGTCTTGCCGTTCACCTGCTTGCTGTTGGCATAGCGGATGTCGGTGTTGTCCATGGTGAAGTGGTCGCTCTGGTGGTCATAGGTGGCCTGCACGAAGGTGCCGAAGTGCGGGGCCAAAGAGGAGGCGAGGAACAGGCTTAGCTGCTGCGGAAACTCAACAGTGCCATTCTGGGTGTCAGGCTGTTTGGTCTGCAGAGCCGTGTCGGAGACGAGCAGCATGACGGAGATGGGCAGGTTATTGAGCAACTGGAGTGACTTTCCGTCGCCGATGGTGTGCTTTGCCTTGTTGCTGACGAGGGTGTAGCCATTCAGCTTGAAGGCTCGACCAAAGGCGGTCAGCTCGGGTGGATCGTAGTGGCAGACGTTGCAGGACAGCCCTGTCTGCCGCGCGAAGCTGGGAACCGCCCATGCGGGCATGGTCCATCGAATGAGCAATGCTATGACCGCGATTTTGACTAACTGTTTCATTTGCCTTCTTCAACCTCCGTTATGGCAAAGACCTTTCAGGCGGGTATTTCCCTCCATTACTGAAGTATTGTTGGCGATTGGGGATCGCCAACGGAACTCCAGAGAGGTCTTTGCAGATTGCTGTTGTCTTCCTGCATAGCCTTTTGCCAAAGTCGGCAGATTTGCCGTTTTGACACCTTGCATACTGTCTGTGTCAATGACTCGACTCTTAATTGCAACTCCATGCGCGGCAGGCATGTAGCTTCGGGTCCCCGAAATCGAGCCAAATGAGTTGACGTAACGGATAGTAAATGTTGAGGCAAGGGGGTTATGTGACCACAATCACAGGTGTAGCGGGCGCGCAGAATGGAGGGCAAGGCAGGAATCTTGACGATGTTTCTGATATGCAGCATACGTCTCCACTCTACAATCGAGCACCGGGGTGATTTATCTCCGGCAAAACGGCACGCGGGATGCGGGGCTTTCTTTGTCTGGTCGTGAGCCTTATCGATCCAGGAGCGCAGACGGAGGAAAGACTATTTACGGCGTTTCCAGTTTGCTATGAATTGGTTGACAATACACATGGTTGAGCGGCCAGCCATACGTTGGGGAGGCTGTGCATATAAGGTCCGGCGCTGTGCGCAGCGTACTGAGCACGCCTGAGTTTGCTAATAACCTCTGTCCCAGATAGCAGGTAATCTTGATCTGATGGAGGCGGTAAGCACGTTTGAGTTGCAGTTCATGGCGTTTCATTCCCGTCTGGCGGGGTCGCGACAGTGGCGGGATAGAATCGGGACCGGGATTGGCTCACTTCGCGCATGCGCATGATGAAGGAAGAAAGACAGAACCGGCCATGACGGAGAATCGGGAATCTGATTTGCTCCGATTACGGCTGCGCGGGATGAGATGGCCTGTTCTGGCGCTGTATGGACTCGCGGCGCTCGCTCTTCTGGCTGCTGCATGGCAGGGGAGAAGTTATATCAACCCGGATGGCATTTCGTACCTTGATGTAGCGAGGAGAATGCTGAAAGGCGATCCCGGAGCTTACTTTCATCCCTATTGGTCGCCGCTTTTGCCTGCGCTTGTGGCGCTGACGATGAAACTCACCTCGCCATTCCATGTGCCGGCGCTGCTGCTTGCACATGGGGTGATTGCTATCTCCGCAATCGCCGGGCTGGCTTGCTTTGCATTCTTCGCGGCTGAGTGGCGGTATCTGCTCCAGTCGAAGATAGAGAACGTTTCCCGAGTTGCGGACGTCTCAAGGGTGCTGTTTGGGTTGGCGCTGTATTTATTTGCGGTCATCAAGCTGATTGGGGCCGAGGTGGTTTCCCCGGACATTCCGGTGATGGCGATTGTGCTTGCTTTGGCAGGAACAAGCTGCCGCCTAGCGAGCGGACGAGGTGGATGGAGAAGTGCGATTGGGCTGGGGTTTCTGCTCGCGGCAGGTTACTTCACAAAAGCTGCACTGCTTCCGCTGGGGCTTTTGCTGGTTTTGCTGATGGCTCTTTTGTGGTTCAGGGGCAGGGCGCGAAGGCGTTACATCCTGGTTGCTCTGCTTGTTTATGCTGCCGTGGCTGGCGCTTATATCGGCATACTGAGCGCCCGGCAGCACAGGCTGACTTTTGGTGAATCGGGGCGTCTCAATTACGCCTGGTCTGTGCTGGGGAATGCCCCGATGTATGCGGGGTGGACGCAGGGATCGGAAGCGTCCGGAGCGCCGGTCCATCCGCTGCAGGTTCTGGGGTGGCATCCCGCGATCTTTGCATTCGGAAACACCACGCCGGGAACCGTGCCCTTGTGGTACGACCCAAGTTACTTTTACCAGGGACTGAAGTTTCACTTCAGTCTGCGGATGCAGATCAGGCAACTGCTGAGGGTTCCGGGGCAGTTGGCGGGGCCGATGCGGGGAAGCGCGTTTGCGATCCTGCTGGTCCTGATCCTTCTGAGCGTGCCGGTGATTTTGCATGACCTGAAGCGGAAGCCGTTTGGAATGCCGAAGCTGGGAGCGTCGTGGTTGATGGCGTGGGCCGTGGGCGCGTATTGCATGTACAGCCTCGTTTCGATGAAGCCCCGTTACGTGGCGCCGTTTTTTGTGCTTTTGGTCTATCTTGTGGCGGAAGAGCTGTACACGCGACTTCCGCTGGGTGCAGTGAGGTTGGGCGGTGGTGTGCTGCTCGCTGGGACGATCCTTTTGTGTGCTGACTTGGTGGTTTCGCAGACGGTTCGAAGGCAGTTGATTCCGCCGGGCAACAGCGGAAAGACGCAGCAGGTAGTGGCAGATAATCTGAAGGAAATGGGCGTGTCGTCCGGGGAGAAGATTGCAGTTTTGGCCGATCCGTTCGATGTGTACTATGCGTTTCTCGATCATTTGCATGTCGTGGTAACGATTGGTTTCAAAGGTGGCAACCAGAGCGGCAATGCGAGCGAGTTCTGGGCTATGGATGCGGCCTCTCGCGAGGAGCTCGAGAGCAAGCTGGCGAGCCTTGGGGTTGTCGCGATAGTGAGTCCCTCACCTTGCAACGCAGTGGCGGGCCCGGGTTGGCGTGAGGTGGGCAGCCATGAATATTGTGCGCTCAGGATTTCACGATGAGGGCTCTTGGTGTCTTCCTCAAGAGCTGTTTGGGACGAGGCAGCTCCCGGCGCTGAGGCCTGAGTTTTACACTCAAACCAGATGCTCAACCGAGGCTATGCCTACACCTCCATGATCGGCAGTGAACACGCAGAACAAACGCTGCTCTCGCACCTGGCATGCCTTTACTCGCACTCCACTCGCGAAGTCTGGCAAGAGCGGCTCAACCGCGGAGAAGTCAGACTGAATGGCGTGACTGCGAACGGAAGCGAATTGGTTGCTGCCGGCCAGACGCTTGTCTGGAACCGTCCACCATGGAATGAGCCAGACGCGCCACGGCATTTTGAAGTTCTGTTGGATGAGGCCCATTTGCTGGCCGTGAACAAACCCGGCGGGTTGCCCACGCTCCCCGGCGGCGGCTACATGGAAAACACCCTGCTGCGCATGGTGCAAGAGCGATGGCCGGATGCAAATCCAGTCCACCGGCTGGGCCGAGCCACCAGCGGCATTGTTCTTTTTGCCAAAACAGCGCAGGCCGCTTCGCGTCTGAAGGCAGACTGGAACACGCCGGAAGTGGAAAAGAGCTATCGGGCACTGGCGCAGAAGGTTGCGCTTCAGGAAATCTACGAGATTGTGACGCCGATTGGTCTGGTGCCGCATCCGCGAATTGGTTCGGTTTGGGCAGCCAGCCCGGATGGCAAGCCGTCGAAGTCTGTGGCCCGGGTGATTTTCCGCTCCGCGAACACCACGACGTTTATGGTCAGCCTGCATTCGGGACGTCCTCATCAGATCAGAATCCATCTGGCCTCCATCGGCCATCCACTGGTGGGCGATCCGCTGTACGGTTTTTCCGGCCAGCCCATCGAAAAGGATCCCGGGCTGCCGGGCGATGGAGGGTATCTTCTGCACGCGCAATTCCTGAGATTCCGGCACCCCATTACTGGAGTGCAGATGGACCTGGAGGCGACTCTGCCATTTGGATTTTGATCGCAGGAACAGGCTTACGGTGGGAAGCCGGGAGCCTGAGAGGTGGACCGGCTTTCATTTGGGGTGAACCTGGCGCGGTGATTTCGCAAACCACCCCAACGGAATCGCATCGGCCATATGCTTGTAACCCGCCGGTCCCGGATGCAGATGCCCGCCCGAGTCATACTTCGGATTCAGCCGCTCCGGATCAGCCGGGTCCTGCATCACCTTCGAAAAATCAATCACCTTGTCAAAGTGCCCAGGCTTTCGAATCCACGCGTTGATCTCTTCGCGATCCTTCTCAATCATCGCGTCCGGATGGTAATACAGCGACCCCTTGAACGGCATGATCGTCCCGCCAATCGCCTCGATCCCATGCTGGTGCGCCAGAAAAATCATCTGCTCATAAGCAAGAATCATCTGCTGCACCATCGCCTTGTTCTCCGCCAGCGTTACATCCTTCTTGAGCCCCATCACGCCCAGGTCATTCACGCCTTCCAGCACAATCAGGTACTTCACCCCCGGCTGCGCCAGCACATCGCTGTAAACCCGCGCCGCCGCCGCCGGACCAAGTCCATAATGCAGCAGCCGGTTGCCGCCAATTCCCTCATTCAGCACGCACACATCACGCGTCTTACGGTTGGCCTGCAGCCGCGCCGCCAGAAAATCCGGCCATCTCTGATTCTTGTTCGTCCCGCTCGCATGCCCGTCCGTAATCGAGTCGCCCAGCGCCACAATGCACCGTGCGCGCCGCGGCGCAGCCACCTCCACGCCAGACAACTCAAACCAGTGATCCACCGTGCCCACGCCGGTCATCTCCGCCGCGGAAACATGATCCCCATGCTCATAATAGGTCGTAGCCCGCGAACCCGGATGGCTCGTCTCCCGCGCAGGGGCCTGCTTCAGGTAATACGTAATCGCCACGTTCGACAGCGGCGCCGCATCAAACGTAACCGGATCGGATACATATTCCGCGCCCGCCGGAATTGTCACCTCCGCGCGGCCCCCAAACGTCACTACCGTATCCGTCTTCGCCTCAATCTGCGAAGAACCAGGCGCAACCGCCCGCGCAATGTGGACGGAAGTAAACCTCAGCGGCAGCGTCCCCCACTGGTTCGACAAGCGTATCCGTAACTCATCCCCACCCAGCGAAAGATGGACCACCTGCCGTACCGTCGCATTCGTCAAATCCGCCGCGGGCAGGGTGTTGCGCGGCTCCGGAATCTGCTGCGACGAAGCCCAGCTGCCTACCCAGCGCATATTAAGAGGAAGCATTTGCGCCGACGCGCCCACGCTGATCAGCACCATCAGGTAAATCAATTTATTCATGCCAAACAGCATATCCCCTGCAAGCCGCTCCGCGCATCTTACGCGCAATAAAAGATGCCCCGACTCTCACGAATCAGGGCATTCCGTAGCTCTGCTCTTCAAGCTACTTCGTGAACCAATTTAGATTGAAGGCATTCGCCATCGCCTGATACCCGGCCGGATTCGGATGCAGAAGACCCCGCGCACCAAGATTCGGCGCAAACCGCGAGGGATCGCTCGGATCAGCCGTCGCCTTGTTGAAGTGCACCACGTAGTCAAAGTGTCCCGGCTGCCGAATCCACGCGTTCAGCTTGCGCCACGCCGCCTGGTACATCGGTCCGCCTTCCTTGTCATACCCGGAACCGCCATACGGCGTCAGCGTCGCGCCAATCACAATCAGCCCGCGCGCATGCGCCGCGTCGATAATCTCCTGGTAGGCGTTCTCCAGGTGTGTTACCAGCGTGTTCACATCCGCTTGGTTCTTATCGCCCGAGCGCGCCAGGTGGCCAATGTCGTTGATCGCCTCCAGCACCACCACGTACTTCACGCCCGGTTGCGAAAGCACATCCCGATCCAGTCGCGCCATCGCGGCCGGCCCCGTGCCATCCAACAGCACGCGATTCCCGCTGATGCCTTCATTCAGCACGCACACGTCCCGCGTCGCAGGATTCGCCTGCAACCGCGCCGCCAGGTCATCGGGCCAACGATTGTTTCCGTTCACCGTCGACTCCCAGCCATCCGTAATCGAGTCGCCAAACGCCACCACGCAACGATCCTGCTGCCGCGTACCCACTTCCACACCCGTCAGCCAGTACCAGTGGTCAACCTTCACCTCGTTCGCCAGCCTCGCCGCAGAAACCTGGTCCCCATGCGCAAAGAAGCTCGTCGCGTTCGAATTGTCGTGAAACGTCTCGGGCGCAGGCGGAGCGTCAATGTGGAAGCTCACCGCAAGGTTCGACAAAGGCTTCGCGTCAAACTTCACCGGGTCGGAAACATACGCAGCACCCGCCGGAATCGTCACGCCCTGCTTCCCAAAAAACGTCACCATCGTGTCCGTACCCGGCTCAATCTTCGATGACGTCGTACTCACCGGCAACGCGATATGCACCGACGTGATTCGCATCGGCCCCGCTCCAAACAAATTCGACAAACGGACGCGCACATAATCCCCGCCCGTCGAAAGATGCACAATCTCGCGGAACGTCGTGTTCTTAAAAACCGAAGCAGGTGGAACCTCCGCTGCACTCACCTGCATCGGAGAGGTCGCCCAACTCCCAGCCCAATGCAGATTCCTCGGAGCGGCCTGCGCCCCTGTCGTGAAAGCCAAACTCAGCAAAACTACTGCCAATCCCTTCATCAAAACCTATTCTCCTCACGCACAACAAATTCCCGGCGGTCTGACCTCGCCATTTCGAGCACGCAAGAATGCTAACCCATGCAGCACACCTCACGCATGCCAACCAAAAAACTTCCAAATAGAAAAGCTCCAGAAAAAGGGACCGCAACCTTAACCAGACGAACTAATTCTGGTCGTCGCCCACCACAACCCGTAAAGGTTGCCGCCGCACTGCAGGTTCATCCTGAATCAGCACCGTCCGCACCTCGCCACCCGCGTACGTTGCGCTGCTTCCCATAAAAACCGGCTCCGTGCTGCCCGCCCGCGTCACCACCAGCGCATATTTCCCATCCGGCAAATTTAAGTAGCCGGAATCCTGCCCCGGTTGAAGCCCCTTCACCACCGGCGTCGCCTCGCTCACTGTCTCGTCAGGAGCCAGGTAATACACATCGACAGCTCCGGTCGTCGGTGCCGCCTGCAGAAAGCGAACTGAAAAATCCCCCAAAGGCGACGATTCCGCCTTGTCCGTCAGCAGCTTCGCACGGAACCTGCTGCCCGCATCTGTCAGATATACAGAGCGCTGCGCCGCAGCCCCAAGAACCGGCGTCAGCTTCGCCAGTGGCGTATTCGTGCCTGCGGCATCCACCGTAATCGTCACCGGCCCCGGCGCCAGAATCGCATAGTGCGTAATCATTCCGGCGGTCACGTTCTGGGCTATTTCTGTCTTCCCGGCATAAACATCCACAGCCGGCGCGTTGTACGATGCGTCCACCACCCGCACCAGAGAAGTCGTCTCAGGCTGGGATACCGACTGGCAGGCGCACAGCGGCCACACCACCGCTGCCGCCGCCATCCCACCGGCGATCCGCCTCCACAAAATCCGGTCCTTTACCCCTGCCATCTCACAACTCTTCTCTGGATCCATATTAACGACTTTCGCCCGTCCCCACCCGAACCGCCCGCCCGATTCGCTCAACGCACAAAAAAATCATCGTTATCTATAACATCTAAAATAACTTATGGTAATTCCAGGACAACAAACCCCATTCCATGGCTGGAATGGAAAATCCCGCCCATCCGGTGCACCGAATTCATATTTCCTACATCTATTATTTAGGAATCTGTCCAGTAACCGGACACCATCGCGGAGGGCTCAGCGCATGCATCGCACGAGTCGCGCCGTGTTTACGGCTTTTGCCCAACGCATGATAACCTATAAACTCTGGGGGAAAAGTGCGCCCATTATCCCGCGGCTCTGTCCGCATAGGGAAACGCCTCATGACGGCCTCAATCGCACTTCGTCCAATTCATTTAGCCAGATCCGACTCTTTTATTGCGGGAGATAAATCCGCTTGGCATTAGACGACAAGTACGAAGAGGATATTCAAAAACTCATCGATGTGGGCAAGGAAAAGGGATACCTCACTTATAACGAGGTAAATGACCTGATTCCTGGCGACCTCACTTCGCCTGAAGACCTCGAAGATCTGATGAACACCATCGGAACCCAGGGGATCGACATTCTCGAAGGCGGTCCCAAGGTCAGCAGCGACGGCTTCGACGAGGAAGACGGCGAGGACGTCGAACTCGATCTTACTCCAGGAACTCTGGAAAAAACGAACGACCCCGTTCGCATGTACCTGCGCGAAATGGGAACCGTACCGCTGCTCACTCGCGAAGGCGAAGTCGAAATCGCTAAGCGCATTGAGCGCGGCCAGATGCGCGTTATGAAGGCGGTTTCGCGCTCGCCTATCGTCATCCGCGAGATCCTCGCCCTCGGCGAAGACCTCCGCCGCGGCGTCCGCAACATCAAGGAAGTGGTCACCTTCGACGAGGAAGAGCTCACCGAAGAAGTGCTCGCCGGACGCGTACGCAAACTCACCAGCCGTACCGACAACATCGTCAAGCACCAAAAGAAGATTGCCGCCCTGCAGGAGAAACTAGCCGGCATCAAGGGCAAGCCCAAGGAGCAGCGCAAGCTACGCTGGCTCATCGGCCGCGAAATGGTGCTCATCACGCGCATCGTGCGCGACATCAAGTACACCAACCCCGAGCGCAAACGGCTCCTCGACAAGGTCAACAAAACCGTCGACTCCATGCGCATGCTCGAACGCCAGATCCGCTCACTCGAAACCAAGCACGAGCAGTCCAGGAGCGAAGAGCTCAAGAAGGAATATCGTCGCCAGCAGAAAAACTGCCGCAACGACCTTGAGCAGCTCGAGAAAGAAGCCGGCCTCACCATCTCTGAGCTCAAGCGCACCCAGCGCGAGATCGTTCAGGGAGATATGGACGCCGAACAGGCCAAGCGCGAGCTCATTGAAGCCAACCTCCGCCTGGTCGTCTCCATCGCCAAAAAGTACACCAACCGCGGACTCCAGTTTCTCGACCTCATTCAGGAGGGCAACATCGGCCTCATGAAGGCCGTGGATAAATTTGAGTACCGTCGCGGTTACAAATTCTCGACCTACGCCACTTGGTGGATCAGGCAGGCCATCACCCGCGCCATCGCGGACCAGGCGCGCACCATCCGTATCCCGGTGCACATGATCGAGACTATCAACAAGCTCATCCGAACCTCGCGCCAGCTCGTGCAGGAACTCGGCCGCGAGCCAACCTCGGAAGAGATCGCCAAGCGCATGGACATCCCGGTCGCCAAGGTCCGCAAGGTCCTCAAGATCGCCCAGGAGCCTATCTCCCTCGAAACGCCCATCGGTGAAGAAGAGGATTCACACCTCGGAGACTTCATTGAAGACTCCGGCGCCGTATCCCCGTCCGAAGCCGTCATCAGTGTCAATCTCAAGGAGTACACCTCGCAGGTGCTGCGCACGCTCACGCCGCGCGAAGAGCGAGTCATCAAGATGCGCTTCGGCCTTGAGGACGGCTCCGAGCACACGCTCGAAGAGGTAGGCCAAAGCTTCCAGGTCACCCGCGAACGCATTCGCCAGATCGAGGCAAAGGCCCTGCGCAAGCTGCGGCACCCCTCGCGCTCGCGCAAGCTTCGCGCCTTCGTCGACAACCCAACCAATCTGTAACTGTCTTTATGCCAAAAGCAGTGGGCCGCTCAATGAGCGGCCCACTTTCTTTGGCGTCTTCTACAGGTTATCCCGCTGTGGCTGGCTCGCTCGCAGCCTCCGTCATCCGCACCGGGCGGCACTCGAGCAATAGCAAAAGCGACTGTTCCAGATCCGTCACAATCGCCGTGGGACGGCTCCGCCCAAACCGGCTTCGAATATCCTCAGGGTCGCCCTCGGCGCCCCACAACCCCACCACCAGCCGGTTCTTGGGCATCTGCTCGCGAATCTGCTGGCAAAGACCTCGCGCATGCGCAAAGGCAAACGGCGGCAGAGCGCTCAGCAATGCAGATGTGCTCTGGTCCTGTCCCAGCCGCTCCAGAATCTCCGGCGTCAGCGCCGATGCGGCCAGCACCATCGTGTGCCGTCCCGCCCGCTCCAGCAGTTGCGCCACCATCATCGCAGCCAGTTCGTCCGCCTCGTCATGCGCCGCCACACACACAATCGGGCAGCCCTTGTACTGGGTCGCCCGCTGCGCGGAAAGCTGCAACCGCTCCGGCCAAACATTCTTGGCGTCTCCATGCTCGGCCATCACTTCCGTCACGCTCTGGTACAGGTAGCTGCTGCGCACATCATCCAGGTTGCCCTTTTTCTTATCCTGCTCGGCCAGCATCAACGCAGGCAGCAGCACCGAGTCATACAGGTCCACGAGCGTTCTGCCTTCCAGGTATCGCCCGGCAATGTTCTGCGCGGATGCATGGTCCATCGCCAGCAGCCGCTCGTAAAATGCCGCTTCTGGAGCCAGCTCCGCCTCTTCGCCCAGGAGCACATATAAAAATCGTAACTGTGGCAGATACCTTCCCACCACGATCAAACACACCGTCAGCGGCGTTGAAAGAATCAGCCCGGCCCAGCCCCAAAGCAGCGTCCAGATAAGCGCCGTGACCAGTAGCGCCAGCGGAGACACCCCCGTATGCGTGCCATACAGCCACGGCTCCACGAAATTGCTCACCAGCGACTCCGTCGCAATGAACAGCACAACGACAAACAGCGGATGCCACCACCCCGGGAACACCGCCAGCGTAAAGATCACCGTCGCTGAACCTGCCACCAGCACCCCGAAATAAGGCACGAGCCGTAGCAGTCCGAACAGCACACCCCACAGCGTCGCGTTCGGAACATGCAGCAGATTCAATCCCAGTCCAATCACAATTCCATAAGCGGTATTCACCAGCACATTCATGATCAGGTACGTGCTGATGCGCTGCCCGGCATCATTCAGCGCCCGCATCATTACATTGATCTGGCCCTCCCCGGCCAGCAGCAAAACACGATTGCGCAAATCCTCCCGCTTGAACAGCATATAGACCGTGAACACCACGACGATCGCAAAGATCCCCAGCGGTTTCACCACCGGCAGCAGCAACGAACCCAGGTACGCCGGCAGCGACTGCGGCGGGGTAACTACCTGAACCTGCGCGGGAGCGCTGTTCCCCTTGCTCTGCGCCTGAGCCTGCGCCTGCGCCTCCAATCGCAAAATCTCTTTCTCCAGGTCATTGCGATTCATGTACCGGAAGGTCGGCGGCTCACTCGGCTTCACCGCGGGTTGCGCAGGTACCGGCATCGCACCCGAGAGATCATCGCTCAGTTTCTTGATGCTGCTCACCGCCTGCCCCAGCGGCCCGCTCGAGGGCACATGGATCGAGTTAATCTTGCTTTCAATGTTGTCGCGGTAGTTAGGCAGCGCATTCACCACGCTCAGCATCTGCACGCTCACAACCCAGCCAATCACCGTCAGCACGCCAAACGCGGCCACCACCACCAGGATCACCGAAGGACCTCGCTTCAGGTGCATCCGCTCCAGCCGCATCACCGCCGGCGTCAGCAAAAAGCTCAACGTCAGCGCCATCGCCAGCGGAATAAAAATATCCCGCCCAAAGTACAGCGCCGCCAGTCCCGCAGCAAACATCAGCAACGGCTCGCTGGCCAAAAGTGTCTTGCGACTTGTGGATAGGGTATCGGCTGCCATCAAAAATCGATCTCTGTATCAGTATGCCGTTTTTAGTCCCCGCGAGTGCATGAAACCTTATCGGAACCTCTCCGGTCTCCTTTGCGTACATCAGGCAGGCTTCCAGGAGGTTGCACAAATGGCCTCATACTCTCAATATGTTTTCCCCGGCACGGCGCGGCAGCAGGCTGCGTTCTACCAGCAGATGGCCCTTGTCCAGAAGGACGAGTTCATCGGCTTCCTCCTCGCGCTTTTTCTCGGTAGCCTCGGCATCCACCGCTTTTACCTCGGAGAAACCGGCTGGGGCATCCTCTACCTGCTCTTCAGTTGGACAGGAATTCCCACCCTGCTCGGCTTCATCGAGTGCTTCTTCATGCCCGCCCGCGTTCGCGCTTACAATGCAGTTCGCGCCTCGTACATCGCCGCCTGGGTCGCCCAGATTATCCCCGCGAATTAGGGGCCTGTATACTCCTGGCCCCAGAAAATCGCCGCTACCGGGCAGCCATCAGTGACTCCCGGATCACCGCATCTGCCGCCATGTCGATGCACGTCCAGGCCATCGCCAACGCTCCGTCCATGAGCGCCTTGTCTGCGTCTTCCGTAATGCAGTGCGCCGTAAACTCCGGCTGGTGGTTGACTGCCGGCAGCGAGTTAATCCCAATCATCGGATGAATCGACGGCAACACCCTCGACACATTGCCCATGTCGGTAGAGCCCGTAGGACGGACATCCAGTTCTCCAAGCGGTTTGAATTCGCGGCCAAGCTCGGCTGAATTCTTCCGGTATAGCGCCGCCATTCCCTCGTGGTGGTGCATTTCGGCGTAGGGCTTTGTTCCGCCACGAATTTCCACCTTGGCCCCGGTCGCAAGCCCGCCCGCTTCAAAGCACCGATATACCTTCGGACGCAACTCCGCCAATTGATCCAGCGTTTCAGCGCGTACGATGTACCGCGCCGATGTATGCGCAGGAACTACATTCGGGGCATCGCCCCCATGGGTCACGATGCCATGAATCCGATCCGTCGACCGAATGTGCTGACGGAGCAGCCCGATCGCGGTCTGCGCGATCGTCAGAGCATCCGCGGCGTTTACGCCCATTTCTGGAAACGCCGATGCATGTGACTCTTTGCCCGTGCAGCAAATATCGAACATCGACGCGGCGATGATCTTCGCCTTGAGCATATCCATCGGTGCAGGGTGCACCATCATCGCCGCGTGGAGCCCGTCAAACCCTCCGCGTTCCAGCATCAGGATCTTCCCGCTGGAGTCGCCGACCTCCTCGGCGGGAGTGCCCAGCACCGTAATCGTAAGCCCAGCTTCGTCGGCCACCTTCGCCGCCGCAAGAGCAGCGCCAATAGCCGACGCTGCAATAATGTTGTGCCCGCAGGCATGCCCTATCCCCGGCAGACTATCGTATTCCGCGCAAATCCCGATATGCAGCGGTCCCGATCCGATCCGGGCAGAAAACGCCGTCGGCAGATCGCAAATGCCTTTCTCCACCTGGAATCCCGCTGCATCCAGATATTCGCTTAGCCATGCTGAAGCTTTTTCTTCCTCCCACCCCACCTCAGGATAGGCATGGATGCGACGACTCATCTCAATCACGCTCTTCTGCGCTTCTCCAAACCGCTCCTTCGCTGCCTTTTTCAAGTCCGTCGCCATGCACCCGCCTTATTTGCGATTCCAAGTTACCACACGCCCATCCCAGCGTGTCATATCCCAAAAAAGAAAATGCCGCCGATCGAAATCGGCGGCACTACTACAAATCAAATACCTGGACTTCAAGCGCCAGGGGCCATATTCATCGCAACAGCATGGTGAGTTTTAGCCTGCGTCTTGGTTTGCGCCTGAGTCGTCGTAGCCGATGCCGGCGCCTTGGCAGGAGTCTGCATGGGTGCCGACTGCTCCGCCTGCAGTTGCTGCTCCGTCATGGCATTTCCGGCGTTGCCGATCGGCGGAACCGGCGGTGCAGGCAGTGTTTTGGCTGCCTGATTCGTCCATTGCGTCGCTTCATCCACAGCGGGCTTCTGGCCTGTCTTGTGCAGCGTCTCCAGGTAGTCCACCAGCGCATCCACTTCCGCCGGGGACAGGTTCTTGCCATAAGCCGGCATGTTGCCGCCGCCCTGCAGAACCTGGCGAATCAACTGGTCACGTGTCAGCGTAGTCGCCACATCGTCCAGCGCCGGTCCTCGCATGCCGCCGTGTCCATCCACCTGGTGGCAGTTGCGGCACTGTTTATCCTGGAAAACCACAGCACCCTGCCGTTCCAGCGGGCTCATGGCCTCCACCTGCTTCGGAGCAATGGTGTCTGAGCTCCACGCGTCCATGTGTGGGCTCCACGGAGTGTACGTTCCAAGATCCGTCAGCGCGCCCCAGCCCACAGCCAGGATCATCACCACCAGCACTGCAACCGGGCGGCGATGCCAGCTCTTTTCACCCTCAGACGCCAGTAGCGGGAAGCCTAGCAGCGCCAGAATGACAATCGGCGGCCCGATGATGAGCAGCGGCGTTTCCATCCAGGGCGGCAAAAACGCCAGCGACGTATAAATCCACAGGAAGAAGAAATCCGGCTTCGGATCGGTGTGAATGTACGTCGGATTTGGCATGCCGGTCGGGCCATGCGGTCCAAAGATCGCCGCGCAAACCAGCACGGCGAGAATGATTCCGCTCGAAAAGACGATGTCCTTCCACAAAGCTACCGGCACAAAAGGAACGCCGTCCTCGTGCGTCAGCTTGTGGTATTCCTCCAAGTAGGTCTCACGCTTCACCGCGCGACCCGGCATCGGCCACTCGTTGATGCCAAGCCGCAGCACCATCCACACGTGCAGGCCTGCCAGCCCCAGCAGTGCCGCCGGAATAATAAACACATGCAGCGCAAAGAAGTGGCTAAGCGTAGCCCCGCCTATGATGGGACCGCCCAATAACAGATGGACTAATTGCCCGCCTATAAACGGCATGCGACTGGTGATCATCGCGCCAATACCGAGGCCCCAGTACGCATCCTGGTCAAAGCGCATCACCTGCCCGGTGAAGGCCATGCCCAGGGTCAGCAGCAGCAGCAGCACGCCAACCATCCATGTCAATTCACGCGGATACTTATACGCGCCAAACAGGAACACCTGCGCCATGTGGATCAGCACAACGGCGACCATGAAGTTCGAGCCCCATCCATGCACCGCGCGGATGTACCAGCCCAGCGGCAGGTTGTGATTCAGAAAATTCAGGCTCTGCCATGCCTGCCCGGCCGACGGCACGTAAACCAGCGCCAGCAGAATTCCCGTGAACACCTGCAGCATCAGCAGCGTGAACGCGGCACTGCCAAACACATACCACCAGCTTGCGGTGTTCTTCGGGACCGGATGCATCGCGGCTTCTTTTACCGGCTTCTCGAAACCGATGCGCATCTCGAACCAGTCGTACACTTTCTTCAGTTCATTTAACCCGCGCATGGACTGTCTCCCTTACAAGGCCCGATGGTCGTCACCAGCTTCGCCGTGTTGGACAGTGTAGGCATCTGTCCCGCAAAAATCTGCAATTCGCCGTTCACAATCTGATTCTTGTACTTAAACAGGCCCCGCGGCGGCGGCCCGGCGGCAACCGTTCCATTGGCGTAATAAACGCCGCCATGGCACGGGCACATGAACAGCTGCGACTGCGGAAACCACCGCACCGGACAGCCAAGGTGAGCGCAGTTGATCGCAAACACCGTGAACTGCTGCTGGCCAGTCCGGCGCACCCAGCACGCAATGTCATCCGTCTGGCCGTCCGTCGGGCTGCGCCAGGGATTCACGTAAGTCGCAAGGCGCGTCGTTCCCACCGGATACTTCTCGATATCGCCCAGCGACACCCACGATTTGTAATACGAATCCTTCTTCGCCGGCCCCAAAAGGTAGCCGACAATCGGTACCGCAAGCGCCAGGCCAACGATTCCGTTAAATGCAATGCCGATCTTCATCAGCAGCCAGCGGCGGGAGATTTCAGCCTTTGTCATGCCTCCCGGCTGCTCATGCGCATGCTCCAGGTTCCCACTATGTTCGCTCTGCATGTTGGTCTCTTCAGTCACGTTGTCCCTCTATGGATGCGACGGATACGGTTGACCCGGCGATGCCACTCGCAGCGACCCCAGGTAAGAAACGATATCGGTGACTTCCTGATCCGTCAGAGGATGTCCCGCTTGGTCATTGCGCCAGTCCGGCTGCTTCAGGTCCGGGCGTCCGGCGATGATGATCGTCCGCAGTGTCTGGTCGCTCACCAGCGCCAAATACGTTGGATTCGTAACACTGTCATGCGCGCTCTCATGGCATGACTCGCAGTAGGTGATGTAATCCTGCCGTCCCTGCTGCGGATTGCCGCCCGTCGCAGGCTGGGCATAGGCCGGAGGAGTCATTCCGCCAAACGGATTCGGCTGGCTCCAAGCCTTGCGCATCCCGGCAATAATGGCGTCCACCTGCTTGTCCGTCAGCGTTCCCCCGTCGTTCTCCGCGAACGCCGGCATCATCGTGCCCGGCATGCCGTCGGAGATCACCTTGCGCAGCGTCGCATCATCTACCAGCGCCAGGTACTCCGGATTCGCCAGCGGAACAGCAGTTCCATCCTGCCCGGTTGCGCCATGGCAGGCCGCGCAGTTGGTCTTGTACAGCGCATGAAAGTTCATCTGATCCTGCGGAGGCTGCCAGGCCGGCCCGGGATAACCCGGGAGACTCTTGCATCCACTCAGCATGGAGATGGCCAGGGCACAGGTTACGGCTACAAGGGGTCGAATCCGCATCAGTGGCTCTCCCCCTGGTGATTTTCCTGGATGAGGCCGGGAACCTCCAGTCCGACCCTTATCGCAAGCGGCATTTTTCGGATGCGCTTGAAGTTTTCATCGTGCGCCACAACCCATCCGGCTACCAGCCCAAAGACGAGTTGGGAAACCAGAAACCATGGCCATGATATCCGGCTGTTCATTGCCGGATTGATGATGCCCATCCCAGCGTATAGCAGGCCGGACCATATCAGCGGCGCTGCGATTCCACTCAGCAGCATCGGTCGGCTGGGCAACATCGGAAGCATCGCTCCGTAGATCAGGCCCATCAAAATGGATGCTGTGGAATGAATCAGCAACGCTATCAAAAACCATCCCCAGTGGAACTCGGCGATCTGCGCTGTGGTCGCATTCGTCCAGTCAGCAACTCCGGCGCCGCCCAGCAGATTCACCCCGTACCATACGCTCCCATGAATGAGCTGCCCATAGATCATTACCACGACAGCCATCGCTACGCCACCGAAGATGCCGCCCTTGAGTCCGGCGATCAGAGTAGCCTGCGGCAGAAGTTCCCCTGGTTTATGTTCCAGCAGCGGCAACTCGATCCGATCCACAACCTTGCGCGTTGTTTCGCTCACGAAAGGCCGCACTTCGACGGAAACATACTCCGCCGATTCGTGCGGAAGTACATCTCGAAACCAGCCGATAATACTAATCAGGCAAAGCAGCAATCCCAACACCGTGATCCATATGCCCAACAGGATTCCACCGAATGACAGGGTTAGGCCGAAAGCCAGGACCAGAGGCCATGCCGTGTTTGCGGGAATATGAATCTGGCCCTCGTGACCGTGCCCTGACGAGTGTTTTGAAATTTCAGTCATTTCTCAGCGCCCCAATACATATACCACCGTGAATACTATGACCCACACGGCATCCACGAAGTGCCAGTAAAGGGCCAGTGTCTTGATCCGGTGCGCATGTTCCTGTTTCACGTGCCCGGTCAAAGTAAGAATTAAGACGGTGATGAGCATGATGAGGCCAACCACCACGTGCGAGGCATGCAGCCCCACCAATGAGTAGAAGGTTGTCCCGAACAGGTTCGTGGTGATCGTCAGCCCGTCGTGATAAATCAGTCGTTTCCATTCGAGTGCTGTCCCACCCAGGAAAATCGCGCCCAGCGCAATCGTCAGCGCCCAGAATCCCGCAAAAATCTTCATCTTTCCATGCTCAATGGCACGCTCCGCCAGCCAGATCGTGAAACTGCTCGACCACAGGCAGATCGTCATGAAGACCGGAATATCCAGCACCTGAGCGGGCTGCGGTCCGCTGATGCTCTTACCGATGTAAAAAATATAGGCAAGCACAAACATGCTGAAAAGCGCCGACTCACCGAGAATCAAGGTCAGCATTCCAACCTTGCCGCGATCCGGCAACTGCCACTCTTCAAAATGCTCTTGTTGACTTTGGATAACAGGAATACTTGCCATTATTCGTACTTCCAATCTGGATCTTCCGGGTGCTTCAGATCCCACAACGGCCTGCGGCTCTTTACTACCGGATCTACGGCAAAATTGTATGCAGGCGGCGGTGAGGTAGTGGCCCACTCCAGCGTCCAGGCGTCCCAAGGATCGTTACCTGCTTCTTTGCCGCTCCTCAGTGAAACGATGATGTTGAATACAAGGACCAGTACGGCAATCGCCTGCACAAAGGCGCCGACGGTTTCAATCATGTTCCACATGCCCCAACCACGGCTCGGCATGTAGGTGTAAATGTGGCGCGGCATGCCCAGAATTCCTGGAATGTGCATGAAATCAAAGGTCAGATGGAAACCGATCAAAAACAGCCAGAAGTGCAGCTTGCCCAGACGCTCGTCCAGCATTTTGCCGGTGACCTTGGGGAACCAGTAATAGATCGCCGCGAATACCATGAATACAATTGCGCCAACCAGAATGTAATGGAAGTGCGCCACCACAAAATAAGAGTTATGCAGTTGCCAGTCCCAGGGCGCCGCGGCCAGCATCACGCCTGTCAGGCCCCCGACCAGGAATTGGAATATAAACGCAATCGAGAACAGCATCGGCGTCGCGAACCATATTTTTCCGCCCCATATTGTCGCCAGCCAGTTAAAGATCTTGATGCCCGTCGGAATACCCACGAGCATGCTCGCGATCACGAAGAATGTGTTCGTCGGGCCGCTCATCCCAACGGTAAACATATGGTGAGCCCATACGCCAAAGCTCAAAAACCCAATGCCAACCGAAGCGGCCACCATCGCTGGATATCCGAATATCGCTTTGCGCGAGAAGACCGGAATAATTTCACTGGCCAGCCCAAAAGCCGGTAATGCAAGGATGTAAACTTCCGGATGCCCGAAGATCCAGAAGAAGTGCATCCACAAAATCGCTGAACCGCCAGCTTGGGTGTCGAAGAAATGGCCTCCGATATACCGGTCAATCATCAGCATTCCCTGCGCCGCGGTCAGGCAGGGAATCGCGATGACCATCAGGAAGCTCACCACCAGCATCAGCCACGTGAACAGCGGCATCCGCATCAGCGTCATGCCCTTGCAGCGCATCGTCAGTGTCGTCGTGATAATGTTCACGCCTGCGCCAAGGCTGCCCCATCCCATCACAATCAGCGCTACAGCCCAATAGTCAGGGGCGCGTCCCGGCGAAAAGGCTGGTGACGTCAGCGGTGCGTAGGCAAACCAGCCAAAATCAGGAGCCGTACCCACTCCGTAGAGACCAAAACCACCGATGTAGCTGTAATACATCAGCAATCCGCCGAATGCCGTCATCCAGAAACTGAATGCATTCAATCGCGGAAACGCCATGTCGCGTGCGCCAATCTGCAGCGGAACGATGTAATTTGCAAGCCCGACCAGGATCGGCATGCCCATGATGAAAACCATGGTCGTGCCGTGCATCGTGAACAATTCATCGTAAATTTGAGGCGAAACCAGATGGTTGTTGGGAATTGCCAGCTGCAGTCGGATGACCAGAGCTTCCAGCCCACCTATAAGAAGGAACACCATCGCATAGACCACATATAGAATGCCCAGCTTCTTGTGATCTACCGTGATAAACCACTCCGCCAGCCATTCCAGAAATGTCTGCTTCGGCGCCTTCAACTCCGTGACATCAACCACGCCGCCTATCGGTAAAGTTTGGTCTGCCATGTTTTCGTCTCTTCCCATTCTCCTGCCGGACTGGCGTGCCGCTGCTTCGCTCCCGGCATTGCAATGAAACCTAGCGAAGTGAGCAGAGATATGCCGTCACTTCATCCAATTGCTTGTTGTTTAACTGCATCGCCGGCATCAGTACTCCCGGCTTAAAGTGGTCTGGATCTTTGATCCACTCCCGAAGATTGGCAGGTGTGTTCAGTACCGTACCGGAGCCGAGGGTGTCGCGACTCGCCAGGTGTGTAAGGTCGGGTCCAAATCGTCCATTCGCGGGCGTGCCTCTGATCTCGTGGCAGTCCATGCAGGCGTTGTCCATGAATACCTCGCGGCCTGCAGCAACTGCCGGATCTTCCACAGCCGGCTTCTGCTGGTTCTTGATCCAGGCCTTGAACTGCGCCGGCGTATCCACGTAAACCCGCAGCAGCATCCTCGCATGTCCCGCTCCGCAGAATTGGGAGCACTGTCCAAGATAGAGTCCAGTCTTACGTGGCAGTATCCAGGTGGTATTCACATGGTTGGGAATGCAATCTGTCTTTCCCGCCAACTCGGGTACCCAGAAACTGTGTACCACATCGGCGGAAAGCAGCTTGAAATAGGTAGCCTTGTCCACTGGCACGTGAATCTCGTTCGCCGTCACAATCCCATACTTCGGATACCGGACTTCCCACCAGAACTGGTGGCCCACCAGCGTGATCGAAATCGACTTCTTCGGCTGTGGCGCATCCTGAATCGCAAAAATCAACCGTGCGGACGCAAGGAAAAGCACTACTACGATCAGAATCGGAACTACAGTCCAGGCCATCTCGATCTGCAGGCTCCCAAACACCTGGGGAGGCTCTGACGTGTCGCCCGGCTTCCGGCGATATCGGATAATGGCGTATAACAACATTCCGCCGACGACGATAAAAATGCCTGCGCAGATCGATAGCACAAGCAGCGCAAGACCGAATATCTCACCCGCGGGCTTCGATGCCGGCTCGAACATGTTTGTTCCAGGCTGCACTCCCTCGGCCCACGCCGATAGCGGCACAGCAGCAGTCATGCCGACGGCGACAAAAATGCGACGCAACTCTTTACAGATTCCCGTAAACATCGATGTAGCGTACCCGTCACTGGTTAAGGCGCACTCGCGAATCCTGCAATGCGGTACGCAATGATCTTCCGGAACCTCGGCTGCGGTTCCGGACCCGTCCACTTTTGCCTATGGCAAATCAATACACATCAGCAAAGGCTTCGTCTTTCAAATTCCAGGGAACTCTCCGGCCGTCTTAGCCCCTGTTTGTTCGGTTGGCGCACCGAAGTTTATACATACCGGCGAAAGATCATACTAAACGGAAAATCGCCTCACCTCAATTCGCACATGCGCCTCACCAAATTTTCGTTGCCTTGTGAAAGACTCCATCGAAACTCTTGTGGCCCGGTTTCCGGACTGTCGGGCGGCCCAGCGCCCTGCAAATACTCTCTTTTAAAACTGAAATAGAAAATGCACCAGCCCGCGCCCAAGGCGCCGGTTCATTCCATCACAGCAAAATCCAAATCCACACCATCTGAGAGGCTCAGTCTTCAGTCCAGCGCTTCCCGAGCCGCAGCCCGCGCGCGCTGCATCAGGTCGGGCAAACCCACACCATAGTAGGCGTTCCCCAGCAGCCGCAGCCCAGGCAGCTCAGCCACCCGCTGCTCCAGTTGCCGCATCCGGTCCGGATGCCCCACCGCATACTGCGGCAGGCTCAACGGCCACCGCCGCACCAGCCCGTGCGTCGCCTCCGGCAGTTCGCCCACAGCCAGCGCCATCTGCTCCCGCGCCCGCTCGATCACCGCCTCATCGGCAAGCCCCATCAGCTTCCCGGCCGCCCGGCTCCCGAAGAACGCCCGCAGCAGCACGCCACCCTCCGGAGCCCGATGCCTGAACTTCTGATTCACAAACGTGCACGCCAGCAGCGAATCTTCACCCGCATCCTGCGGCGGCACCAGGTATCCAAACCCTTCCGGAATCTTCAGCTCCCGCGCCCGCTCCGCGTCAAACGCCAGCGCCACCACCACTGCCGAACTCGCATCCATGTGCAGCAGC
This sequence comes from Acidobacteriota bacterium, assembly GCA_021818585.1. Classification (GTDB taxonomy): domain Bacteria; phylum Acidobacteriota; class Terriglobia; order Terriglobales; family Acidobacteriaceae; genus Acidobacterium. The sequence continues at coordinate 45,485 of JAKATU010000071.1, forward strand.
GCCGCCGCCTCGGCATCCACTGGCTCCATCAGACGCCGCGTCGCATGCGCCGGAGTCGCTACAAACACCGCGTCAAACTCCTCCACACCCGCTGCCGTCCAAACCTGCCACCGCCCACCGGTCCTCGATATTCCCTCAACCGGCGTCCGCAACCGCACCGTTTCCGGTGCAATTTCCTGCGCCATCGCCTCCACGAACGTACCCAGCCCCGGCTTCAGCGTCGTAAATACCGAACTCCGTGTCCCGCCTGCCTGCGCACGCCGCTGCTGCAATGCGACAATCAAACTCCCATACTCCCGCTCCATCTTCACAAAAGGAGCCATCACCGCCCGCACGCTCAGCGTCTCCACATCCCCGCCAAATACGCCGGCCAGCAGGGGAGCCGCCACCGTCCGCGTCACTTCCTCACCAAAATGCCGCCGCACAAAGCTCGCCACGCTCTCATCCCGACCCTCCGGAAGCGCCGTAGCCTTCAGCTCTGCCGCCCGTTCCGGCTCGTGCCGATAAGCCGCCCGCGCCGTCTCGCTGAACAAAGGCGAATCCGCAATCGCCTCCAGGTCCACCGGCACCATCATCCGCATCGACCCCGGCAGCGCCACCAGCCGCCCACCCCAGAACAAATACGTCCGCCGAATCCCGTCCTGCGACGGAATCACCTCATCCTCCAACCCCAATTCCCCGGCCAGCTCCCGCGCCCACGGCTTCTCCGTCACCCACGAGTCCGGCCCACACTCCATCACGAACCCATCCCGCCGCTCCGTCTCCACCGTACCGCCCAGCCGCGCTCCAGCCTCGAACAGCACGCATTCTACCGCCCGCCCGGCTGCACGCTCCCGCGCCAGTTGCCAAGTCGCGGTCACGCCACTGATGCCACCCCCCACAACTGCAATTCTCTTCATTCCGCGTTCGTCTCTGCAGCCTTCAGCCGCTCCAACCCACCCTCGGCCAGATGCTTCAGCGCAGCCGTCAGCAGCGCCGAATCATTCAGCGAGCCCGGACGCCGAATCTCCATCCCCAACCCAGCCGCAAATTCCTTAAAGCTCACATCAATGTCGTAAAGAATCTCCACGTGATCGCACAAAAAACCCACCGGCTGAATCACCACCCGCTTCACGCCTTCCTCATGCAGCGCTGTCAGCGTGTCCTCCACCGAAGGGCCAATCCACGGCCCGCCGCTCATCCCCTGGCTCTGGAATGCGAAATACCATTTGTCCAGTCCCGCGACCCTCGCCGCCACATGCATCGCAGTCTTCTTCGTCTCAAAGTTGTAAGGATCAGCCGGCAACGGCGGCCGATCCGGCTTCTCCGGATCGGGCAGAGGCGTCTGCACCGTCCGGCAGGGAACACTGTGCGCCGTAAACAGCACAGAAACCTTCTCACCCACCTCCGCACAATAGGGCTCCCACGTCGCCCGCAGCCGGTCCGCAAACGCTGCAGCCAGCAAATCGTCCTCCGCCCAGCCCTCAATAAAATCAATCTTCATCTGCTTCCCGGCCTCGGCAAACACCGCTCGCCGGTAAAGCCCCACGCTCGTCCGTGAGTTCTGAGGAGCCAGGCAGATCGCCACCATCCGCGTCACCCCGTCGGCCACCATCTGCTTCACCACATCGGCAATGTACGGCTTCCAGTTCCGCATGCCCACATACACCGGCACGCCCAGCGCAGCTTCCAGCAGCCGCCCCTGCTCCATCGTCAATCTTGTCAACGGACTCCCGCCAATCGCCACAAACCGGTGCCGAACCTCCTCGATCACCGTATCCGGCATCGGCCGCCCGCTCACCACGTTCTTCAAATACTCGGGAATTTCCTCCGCCGCATCCGGAGTCCCGTGCGCCAGCAGCAGAATCGCCGTTTGCTCAGCCATGCTGCATCTCCTGCGCATACTCGCGGACAAACTTCACCACCGCCTGCACGTTCTCCACCGGCGTTCCCGGCGCAATGCCATGCCCCAGATTGAAGATATGCCCCGGCCGTCCGCCCGCCTTGGCCAATATGTTTCTCACACGGTTACGAATCAGCTCCGGCTCGGCAAACAGCGTAATCGGATCCAGATTCCCCTGCACCGCGCAGCCGTAATCCAGATCCCGCCAGGCAACATCCAGCGGAGTCCGCCAGTCCAGCCCCAGCACGTCCGCGCCCGTCTCCTTCATCGCCGGCAGCAGCGACGCCGAATCCACGCCAAAGTAAATCACCGGCACACCCATCGCCTGCACCTCGCGCACCAGCGTCGTCGTCACCGGCAGCACAAACTCGCGGTAATCCTCCTCGCACAGCGCGCCCACCCAACTGTCAAAAATCTGGATCACGTCCGCGCCGCCTTCGACCTGCTGCCGCGCATAATCACGCAGCACAATGGCCAGCTTCTCCAGCAGCAGCCGCCACGCATCCGGCTGGCGATACATCAGCTTCTTCGTCTCGATGTAATTCCGGCTGCCGCCGCCCTCGATCATGTAGCTCGCCAGCGTAAACGGAGCACCCGTAAACCCGATGATCCCCAGCGCATCCTTGAAGTGTGCCACCACCTTCTCAATGGCCTGCGCCACGTAAATCAAATCGCCCGTCTTGTCCGTGCGCAGCCGCGCCACATCCTCGGCCGTCCGCACCGGCTGGTGAATCACCGGCCCTTCGCCCGCCTGAAACTCAAACGGCAATCCCATCGACTCCAGCGGCAGCAGCAGATCGGCAAAGATAATCGCCGCGTCCACATCCAGCTTCTCCGCCGCCGTAATCGTCACCTCGGCAGCCAGCTCCGGCTTCTTGCAGATCTCCAGCAGCGAGTGATGCTTCCGCACCGCCATATACTCGGGCATGTAACGCCCCGCCTGCCGCAAAAACCATACGGGCGTCCGGTCCACCGGCCTCCGCAGGCATGCGCGCACAAACCGGCTCCCACTCGACGCCGGCAACAACCCCGAACGCGCGCCGAGCTCTTCGCTCACGCCGCCCACGGATTCTGAAACTTGCGATGGTTTTTGATCAGACATGGATTGGATACTGAAAGGTTAGCACCCGGAGCCACCCACCAATGTGCGCTCCCGCACACCCGCTTTCACCCGCCCAAAGCAAAAAGGCCGCCAGTTTTCCGGCGGCCTTTTTCCTTCCAGCGGCAAATCAATCCGCTTTCTTCTTCATTTCCTTATTCGCCCAGGGCCGATACCCCAGCTTCACCTTCTTGCCGAGCACCCATTTGTCATACCAGTTGAACCAATACTGATATCGGTCGCGGATATAAGTCGGCCGAGTGAAACCATGCCACTGCTGCGGATACACAATCAGCGCTGAAGGCACATGCAGCGTCTGCAGCGCCTCGTACATCTGCTCACCGCCCTCTACCGGAACATTAAAGTCGCTCGTCCCGCCCATGAACAGCGTCGGCGTATGAATCCGGTTCGCATGGAAGAACGGATATCCGATCTTGATATAAGTCGCCAAATGCTCCCACGGCACGCCCAGTTCATAGTTGTACTGGTTGATGTACTCGTCCACGCCATACAGCACCAGCGGATCACCAACGCCCGCGCCTGCCGACGCCGCCTTGAACTCGTTCGTGCTGGCGATCATAAAGTCCGTCGAGATAGCGCCGTAACTCCAGCCGCCCACGCCCATCCGCTTCGGATCGACGAGTCCCTCCCTGATCACTTCGTTCACGCAGGCCTCATCGTCCTGTACTTCATAAACGCCCCAGTTGCCCCAGATCTTCTTCTGGAAAGCAATCCCACGCCCGTCGCTGCCGCGATAGTTCACATTCAGCACTGCGTAACCGCGCGCGGCAAACAACTGCCGCATCGGAGAAAACGCATGCGCATCCTGCCCCTGCGGCCCGCCATGAATCCAGAACAACAGCGGATACGGCTTCTTGGCTCCGGGCACGTCCGGCAGCGTAATCAGCCCGTCCACGCGCGTTCCATCCTTGCTCGTGGCGTGCATGTTCTCCGCCTTGGCCAGCACCAGATCCTTCAGCAGCTTCGCATTCTGGTGCGTCAACTGCCGCATATGTCCATCGCTCCAGGCAAACAACTCGCTCGGCATGGTGTCTGTCGTCCACAGCACGGCCTCGTGTCCATCTCTGCCGCTGTGCGCCCAGGAAACACCCTCTGTCTCCACCAGTCGCGTCACCTTGTCCGTCGCCACGTCAATGCTCGCCGGATACCGATTCCGGTCATCCGTCACCAGCGCAATGATGCTCTTGCCATTCGGAGTCCACTGCGGGTCATGAATCGGACGGTCGAACGCCGCCGTCAACTCTCTCGCATGTCCGCTGCCATCGGCTGCAACCACCGCCAGCCGATCTTCCTGGTACTGCCAGTACTTCACATGCCCGCCGCGCAAAAAAGCAATCCACTTTCCATTCGGGCTCCACGCCAGCGGACCCACGTCCGCCCCCGTGTAGTGCGTCAACTGCTTCGGCTCCGATCCCGCCTTCGCCGCCACCACAAACACATCCGTGTTGATGTTCCGGTCAGGCTCCGCCGTGTGATTGCTCACAAACGCAATCCACTTCCCATTCGGTGAAAACACTCCGGCGGTCTCGTCGAACTTCTTGCCCACCGTCAGCTTCTGCATCTTGTTCGTGGCAATGTCATACAGATATAGAAACGTGTGCGAGCTCGCCGTAATGTAGCCCCGAATATCCTGCTTGAACAGATAGCGCTGAATCACAATCGGCTCAATGTACTTCTTTTCCTTGGCATCGTTGAACGCATTCGCGCTCACAATCCGGCCCACATGCACCGTCAGCAACAGCTGCTTTCCATCCGGCGACCATCGGTAGCCCTCAATCTCGCCCTGCTTCTTGTCCACGTCCGTCAACTGCCGGGCCTCGCCGCCGCTCCGCGGCAGCACCCACACCTGCGAGCCTTTCGCCTTGCCCTTCTGGTCCGACAAAAACGAAATATACTTCCCATCCGGCGACCACTCCGGCGTGCTCACAGACCCGTTGTACCCATAGGTCAACTGGATATCCTGCTTACCATCCCAGCTCACCATCCATAGCGTCGTTGTATGATCGTCCTTTTTCAGGCTCGTCTTCGTGACGGTGTACAGCACCCACTTCCCGTCCGGAGAAACCTTCGGGTTCCCCACATCCTTCACGCGAAATACATCCTTCAGCGTCATCGGATGAGGCTTCACAGCAGTCTGCGCAATCGCCGGGGCAACTGGCGCAAACGCCAGGAAAAGCAAAAGCAAACCAAGCCTTGTCTTCAGCATGGCAGGCAGTATAGTCCAAAAACCCTTGAAGAAGGCCTCAGGACACACGCCTGCCCAGTTAAGGCAAGAGGATTAGTCCGGGTGCCCCATCCTTTGCGCAGCGAAGGGTGGGATCGGAAACACCGCAGTCGACCACCCTACCGAAAGCCCCGAATCCCATCAGCAATGGCGCGCAAAGCGCACGCACGCCCGTGCGGACAGCGCACCTCAGGCCAACGCCTTCGGAATCGCCTCTTCCCAACGCCCCTGCGCCTTCAAAATCAGCTCCACCACCTCGCGCGCCGCACCCCTGCCGCCCGTAGCCCGCGTCGTGTAGTGGCAAATCTCCTTCAGCTCCGGAGCCGAATTCTGCACCGCCACGGCAAATCCAGCCCGCCGAGCCAGCGGCATATCTGGCAAATCATCGCCCAGGTACGCCGTCTCTTCCTCGGTCACGCCTGCCTGCTCGAGGCATTCCTCAAAAGCAGCCGTCTTCGTCGCCTGCCCCAGGTACACGAACCGCACGCGCAGCTCGTTCGCGCGCTGCTGCACTGCCGGTGACCGCCGACCGGTAATAAATCCCGTCTCAATCCCCATGATGCTGGCCAGCTTCAGCGCCAGCCCATCCTGCGAGTCAAACGCCTTCAGCTCGCCCACGCCGCCGTCCGGCAAGGAGACGAGGCACACTTCGCCGCTCGTCAGCGTCCCATCCACATCCATCAAAAACAGCTTGATCTTCTTCGCCCGTGCGAGCACTTCGGCGCTCGGCTTGTCTGTTTCATGCATACCTGCCATTGTATTGGGAACTCGCCTCTCCAAAGACAACACGAAACCTTCTCTGGCATACCCACTCCACAGTCCTGCATAATGACCTCGCAGAAACTTCTCATCCAGCGAGCGCTCTCCATGAACTTTTCTCTTCCGGCCTGCCTGCGCCGAACCGCCCTTGCCGCCGCCATTCTGATATCGCTATCAGCCACCGCCCTCGCGCAAACCTACGTCACCCCCACCACCAACAACCCGCCCCACTACGGTCCCTACAACGCCATCTTTATTCAGGGCGGCATCGGCCTCGAATACCCCATCGAACCCCGGGACACCGTCCAGATGGCCAGCGCGCCCTGGACCCTGTACGCCTGGATCCAGCCCAGCCTGCCGCTCACCCAGCCCGCGCTCATCGGCGGCCTCGGTTCCACCCGCGATGAATACTCTCGCTTCCTCGCCGCCTCCAGCAGTCAGGTCATCCTCTGGGACGGCCCGGATAACGCCCTCGATTTCCCGCTGCCCGCTGGAATCACCCTCGCTCCCGACTCCTGGCACTTCCTCGCCGCCACCTTCGACAACAACACCTTCCGCGTCTATGTCGACGGCTCTCTGGCAGGCTCCGGAACCCTCCTTCTCGGTTCCGTCACCCCGCAAATCTCGCTCGCACCCTCCAGCCACATGCCCGCCGGCTTCCAGCACTACGGCGGCAAGGTTGAAGGCTTCACCGTCCTCCGCCACGCCCTCACCGCCGAACAGCTCGCCGCGCTCTCGCATCAGCGCAAGCACCTCGACATCGTGGACTTCTTCCACGGCTCCAACGACTGGCCCATCCAGTCTCACCAGTGGATCGGCTACCGCCAGCCCCAAAGCCCTCAACTGGAGCCGCACAGCAAAGCACCGTTCTCGAAGCCCGTAGCCCAGCCCGTGCCCGCCCATCGCCCCGCGCTCACCGCCAAAGGCCGCGACACCTGGACCATCGGCGACTGGTATCTCCAGGCCGCGCCCAAAGTCGACGCCAACGCCGCCCAGATCGACTCGCCCGCCTTCAGCACCAGGAACTGGCTTGCCGCGAAAGTCCCCGGAACCGTCCTCACCACCATGGTCGACCGCGGCATCTACCCCAACCCCTACTACGGCCTCAACAATATGGACATACCAGAGTCCCTCAACAAGCAGGACTACTGGTACCGCACCACATTCCCCACGCCCTCACACACCTCCGGCCGCCGGTTCACCCTCACCTTTGAAGGCATCAACTACGTCGCCCACGTCTGGCTCAACGGACACTCCCTCGGCTCCATCAAAGGCGCATTCATCCGCGGCATCTTCAACGTCACCGCCGACCTCAAACCCTCCGGCGACAATGTCCTCCTCGTCCATATCGATCCGCCCTACCATCCCGGCATCCCCCAGGAGCAGTCCGTCCTCGGCGGCCCCGGCGCCAACGGCGGCATGATGGTCCTCGACGGCCCAACCTTTATGGACACCGAGGGCTGGGACTGGATTCCCGCCATCCGCGACCGCGACACCGGCATCTGGCAGCCCGTCATCCTGCAGGCTACTGGCTCCGTCCGCATCAGCAATCCGCAGGTCATCACCACGCTGCCCAATCTGCCCAGCCGCACCCTCGCCGACGTCACCCTCAACATCCCCCTCACCAACAGCTCCTCTGTGCCCGTCCACGCCACCGTCGCCGCCGGGTTTGAAGGCGTCTCCATCAAAAAATCCGTCACCCTCGCCCCCGGCAGCACCACCGTCTCTTTCACGCCCGCTGAATTTCACCAGCTGGCCATCCACAATCCCCATCTTTGGTGGCCCAACGGATACGGCAAGCCAAACCTCTATCACCTCACCCTTACCGTCTCCACTAACGGCCACGTTTCGGACACACAACACCTCCACTTCGGCATCCGCGAAGTCAGCTACGTCCTCGGCCTCATCACACCCCAGGGCCAGCTCCGGCAGTTCATCTACGACCCCTCACGCGGCGACGTAGCCGCCGCTCCCGTCGTCAATGTCACCCACCGCGGCATCCTTCAGATTCCTCCGCAAAGCCCCTACCCGCCCTTCTACAATCCCGCAGGCAAAGACAGCTGGCACCAGTGGGCCGAATCCGTCACGCCCACCGGCATGCACTCGCCCACCTTGCGTCCCGCGCCCGCTGACTATGCCGGAACCCGCGCCTTCCTCGTCATCATGGTCAATGGCGTCCGCATCGCAGCCCGCGGCGGCAACTGGGGCATGGACGACGCCATGAAGAACGTCTCCCGCGCCCACCTCGAACCTTACTTCCAGCTCGAACGCCGTGCCGGCGTCAACATCATCCGCAACTGGCAGGGCCAGAATACGGAGAAGACCTTCTATGACCTCGCCGACCAGTACGGCATCATGGTCTGGAACGACTTCTGGGAATCCACCCAGGACAGCAACCTCGAGCCGGAAAACCCCGCGCTCTTCCTCAAAAACGCCCGCGACACCATCCTCCACTTCCGCAATCACCCCTCCATCGTCGCCTGGTGCGGCCGCAATGAAGGCGTACCCCAACCCATCGTCAACACCGGCCTCGACACCCTCGTCCGCACCCTCGACGGTACCCGCTATTACACCGGCAGCTCCAACCAGATCAACCTGCAGACCAGCGGCCCCTATCAGTGGCAGAACCCTGTCCTCTACTACACCCTGCTCAACCAGGGCTTCTCCATGGAAACCGGCACGCCCTCCATGTCCACCCTCGGGTCCTTCAAGGCATGGATCCCCAAACCCGACCGGTGGCCCATCGACGACGTCTGGGCCTATCACGACTGGCACCAGTCCGGAAACGGCGATACCCACCCCTTCATGGCCGCCGTCCAGGCCATGTTCGGCGCGCCCACCAGCCTTCCGGACTTCGAACGCAAGGCCCAGATGCTCAACTACATCGACTACCGCGCCATCTTCGAAGGCATGGATGCCCATCTCTGGCAGCCCAACAGCGGCCGCCTCCTCTGGATGGACCATCCCTCCTGGCCCAGCAACATGTGGGAGATCTACAACTACGACTACAGCGCCCAGGCATCCTACTACGGCGTTAAGGAAGCTCTGCAGCCCCTCCACGTCCAGCTCGATCTCTCCAACGGAAACGTGCAGGTCGTCAACACCACCCTCCACGCCCACCCCGCGCTCACCGTTACGGTTCACGCCTGGTCGGTCATCAATCAGCCGCTCTTCTCAAAATCCACTCGACTCGCCAGCTCCTCCAACCGCGTGGTAACCGCCTTCGATCTGGATCTTCCCCAAATCGAATCTCACGGCCTCGCCTTCATCGAGCTCACCCTCACCGAACCCTCCGGCAAGCTGCTCTCCCGCAACCTCTACTGGCTCGCCTCAGACATGGGCGGCTATCGCGCCCTCGACCGTTTGCCCCAGGGCGATATCAACGCATCGGCCTCCTGGCAAAAACCCAACCCCTCCAACGAATACGACCAGGTCACCGTCCACCTTCACAACGCTGGCTCCAGCGCCGTCCTCCAGCAAAAACTCACCCTCCACGACGCCTCGGGTCACCGCATCCTCCCGGCCTACTACAGCAACAACTACGTCTCACTCCTCCCGGGCGAAAGCCAGACAGTGACCATCCAATACCCGCCCACAGCCGCCACTTCCGCCCCGCACCTCACCCTCCACGCCTGGAACCTTACCCAGCGCACCGTACCAGTCTCCGCCCAGTAACCCCACACAGTCAGTCCCGGGGGCAGCCAAATCTCCGGGACCGGCTGCAACCACTCAGCGGCCAACTGACAACGGGGGGCTGAAAGCTGGCAACTCCTCACTGTGTTAGCTTGAAATTTACGGGTGGCTAACCGCCGCCCCGTCTTGAGCCTATGTCTGAACCGCCGAACCTGTATCCAACCCAAAATTCGCAAGGCTCGGCCGCCCATTCCACTCCGGCTCCACTGTGGCTCATCCAAGTCGAATTCTTTCTCAGCGTCATGGTCCGGCTCTTCGTGGGGCTCCTGCTCTTTGTTGTGCCCTGGACCTCCTTCTGGGCCACCAACCGGTTGCTCGTCTTCTATGCCCCCCTCGCAAAAATTGCCTTCAGCGGCATCACCCGTGGCCTCATCTCCGGACTCGGCATCTTAAATGCCTGGATCGCGCTCTCCGAGGCCATCCACCACGAGAGATAAGCTCATGCCACCAAAACAGCCTCAGCCGCTCGCTTCCGCCCCGCTGGCCTACGAAAATCCCGACTTCCTCAACCACGCCGACGGTCGCATCATCCGCATCCTCTCCGAATACGCCGAACCCCTCGCACGCTTCCGCCACGAGCGCATTCAGGACACGGTCGTCTTCTTCGGCTCGGCCCGCTTCCGACCCCTCGACGACGCCTGCCGTGAACTCGAGCTCCTCGAAAATACCGGCTCCCAGCAGCCCGCCCCACCCGAGGAGCAGCCCGCCCGCAAGGCCGAAGCGCGCTCCGGCAAACCCAGCCCCCTGCGCCTCCGTCGCGCCGAAGCCGCCGTTGAAATGGCCCGCTACTACGAGGATGCACGCAAGCTCGCCGCCCTCCTCACAGAGTGGAGCATAAGCCTCAAATCCCAGCGCCATCGCTTCGTCGTCACCTCCGGCGGCGGCCCCGGCATCATGGAAGCCGCCAATCGCGGCGCATGGGAAGCCGGCGGCAAGTCTATCGGACTCAACATTCGCCTGCCCTTCGAGCAGTCGCCCAACCGTTACATCACCCCGGCCCTCAACTTTGAGTTCCACTATTTCTTCATGCGGAAGTATTGGTTTGCCTACCTCGCAAAGGCGCTGGTAGTCTTTCCGGGAGGCTTCGGCACCCTCGACGAGATGTTTGAGATCCTCACACTCTCGCAAACAAATAAACTTGCCAAAAAAATCGGCATTGTCGTTTACGGTGCGTCTTACTGGAAGCAGATCATCGATTTGGACGTTCTCGTCCAGAAAGGCACAATTTCTCCAAAAGACCGCCAGCTCTTTCAATTCGCTGATACTCCAGAAGAGGCATTCGCCCTCCTCAGAGACGGTTTAATCCATAACCACCTGGAAAGAGAAGAGTTATGGCACGAGGGAGAAATTGAGGTCCCCGAAATTGCGCATACTCGAAGATAATTACCACGTGGTAACCTCCTCAAAATTCGTAGCCTATTCTTTTACCGGTCATCTTCCGTTCATCTCGCTCATGGATACTGGTGTTGAAGCACACGGAGGTTAGAGATATGGCCGGACTGCAGCGAATCTCTTATTTCTGGAAAGACAACAAAGCCGCACGCGGCTTCAAGACTGGTGTGTCTCTCCACAGCCATACCAACCAGTCCAGGGAGACGCTCGACTTCGTCGCTAACTGGGGCTGCCAATTCCCATTCCTCCGTCCATGGCTCGAGAAAGCAGAGCGCGGCGCGCAGGAAGGGCACGGCGTCGCAGTCCAGTACTCCAAGGCCTACTGGACTCCGCCGCTCACACCTATCCTCGCCTACGAGCTTGAAAGCAATCAGATCCAGAACCGGCTCGGACTCACTCCGCTGGTTTCCATCACGGACCACGACAGCATTCAGGCCCCGCTGCTTCTGCGCACTGTCCCCTCCGCGCGCCATATCCCCATGTCACTTGAGTGGACCGCGCCCTTCGGCGGCGACCAGGCCTTCCACCTCGGCATTCACAATCTGCCCAGCGATCAGGCAAGCGCCTGGATGCAGACCCTCGCCGAGTACACCCGAAATCCCGCCGCACCACGCCTCACCGAAATTCTTGAGGCCCTCCACGCGCTGCCCAACATCCTCATCATCTTCAACCACCCCGAGTGGGACCTCTATCTCATCGGCCGCGAAAAAGCCGCAGTCCGCGTCCACGACTTCCTCTCCCAGAACCGCCAGTTCCTCCACGCCCTCGAGTTGAACGGCCTCCGCAACTGGGAAGAAAATCGCCGCGTCAAGCGCCTCGCCGAAAAATGGAACATGCTCCTCATCTCAGGCGGCGACCGTCACGGATGCGAGCCCAACGCTAACGTCAACCTCACCAACGCCACCAGCTTCACTGAGTTCGTGCATGAAGTTCGCGAAGGCCACAGCCACGTCATGTTCATGCCCCAGTACGCCGAGCCCTGGAAGCATCGCGTCCTCAACTCCACCCTGGACGCCATCCGCGACTACCCGGACTTCCCGCAGGGCTCCCAGCTCTGGGATCAGCGCGTCTTCCATCCCGACCGCGACGGCTCCATCCGCTCCCTCGCTGAGCTTTGGCCCACCGGTCGCGCTCCCTGGTACATGCACTACGGCATCCGCATCGTGCGCGCCATGGGCACCGGAACCCTCTCCAAGGGTCTCCGACTCGCATGGAGCGACGCTCAGGACCTGAAGTACCGCCTCGGCGAAGAAACCGCCTAAGCAAATATCCTCCAGAATTAAACAAGGCACGGCCAAAAGCCGTGCCTCTCTGTTTTCCAGCTGATCTGCATGCCTCCGATTTGTCCACAAGTGGTGAGAGTTCTCCGATCATGTAGGCCAGCAGTTGGTGGCCGAACAGGCGTTGGACATCGTGGGCTTCAAGGCGGTGCTGTCAGAAAAGTGGTAGGCCCACAGGCGGAGCGGGAAGCCGTAGTGCAT
>JAKATU010000032.1 GCA_021818585.1 Acidobacteriota bacterium
GCGTGGGCGTCGATCCAGAGAAGGCCGATGCGCTGATTCTGCTTGCGGTAGAAGTCGGCGACGCCGGAGACGCTGCCTGCGGCTACGGAGTGGTCGCCGCCAATGATGAGCGGGGTCATGCCTTCTTCGAGCGCGCCGGAGACGATGGAGGCGGCGCGGGTGCAGGTCTCGGTGATTTCGCGGAGATAGCGGGCGTTTTCTTCGCCGGCGTGACGGGTTTCGGCGATTTCGACGTCGATGTTGCCGGTGTCGATGACCTGATGGCCAAGGGCTTCGAGGCGTGCTTCGAGACCGGCGACGCGTACGGCGGAGGGGCCCATGTCGACGCCGCGGCGGGACGCGCCGAGGTCGAGGGGAACGCCGATGAGCTGGATTTTGCGAGTGGGAAGGGATTGCGTGCCGGTGTAGATGGGGCCGGAGGTGAGTCCGGTGACGGGAGATTTTGCGGCTGCTAGTTTCTCAGTGGCTTCTGACATGACGGATTCCTGTTGGAGCGCTTTTTGCGCCCGGGCTTTTGGGTCTGCGGCTGGCGGTAGGGTTGTGGAGATGCTTCCGCCGGGTATGGCAGGGGTTTGGGTCGCTAACCAAAAGCGAGGGCTACGCTGAATCCGAAGGCGCGGTTGTCAATCTTGGGTCGAAACTGCAGATCCCTCCGCTGCGGCGCTTTGCGCCTTCGGTCGGGATGACAATTCGTCTTTTGATGACGATTCAATTCGGGATGATGATTCGTCTCAAATGGAGATATTTGTTGCATGGCATTCACCGGGTTACGGGTACATGCGATTGAGGGTTCTTGCGAAGGGGATGGTTTCGCGAACGTGATCGAGGCCGCAGATCCAGGCGACGGCGCGCTCGATGCCCATGCCGAAACCGGAATGGGGGACCGAGCCGTAGCGACGCAGATCAAGATACCACTGGAAGGCTTCGAGGGGCAGGTGGTGATCTTCGATCCGCTGCTTGAGGAGTTCGTAAGAGGAGATGCGCTGCGAGCCGCCGATGATTTCTCCGTAGCCCTCGGGAGCGAGGACATCGACGCATAGGGCATATTTGGGGTTGTCGGGGTCCGGCTCCATGTAGAAGGCTTTGACGTCCGCGGGGTAGCGGTGGACCATGACGGGGCGGTCGAACTGGGAGGAAATGTAGGTTTCGTCGGGCGAGCCGAAGTCGTTGCCGTATTCGAAGGGATGCTCGAGGAGGCCTTTGGCGTGGGCTTCGTTGAGCAACTGGACGGCGTCGTCGTAACGGAGGCGCGGGAATGGGGCCTGTATGGTTTCGAGTTTGGAGATGTCGCGGCCGATGACCTGAAGATCGGCGGCGCGGCGGGTGAGGACGCGCTGGACGATGAAGCTGATGAACTGCTCGGCGAGGCCCATTAAGTCGTCGAGATTGGCGAATGCCCATTCGGGCTCGACCATCCAGAACTCGGTGAGGTGGCGGCGGGTTTTGGATTTTTCGGCGCGGAAGGTGGGGCCGAAAGAGTAGACCTTGCCGAGTGCGAGCGCGGTGCTCTCGATGTAAAGCTGGCCGCTCTGGGTGAGGAAGGCCTCGTCACCGAAGTATTCGACGGGGAAGAGCGTGCTGGTGCCTTCGCAGGCGGCGGGTGTGAGGATGGGCGGATCGGTGAGGAGGAAGCCCTTGTCGTCGAGAAAGTCGCGCGCGGCTTTGATGATTTCCGCGCGGATGCGGAGGATGGCGGACTGGCGCGGGGAGCGAATCCAGAGGTGGCGGTGCTCCATGAGGAAGTCGGTGCCGTGCTCTTTGAGGGAGATGGGGTAGGGCGCGTCTTCCGGCACGCGCTGGAGGACTTCGACGTTTTCGACGTCGAGCTCATAGCCGCCGGGGGCGCGCTGGTCGGCGCGGACCTTGCCGGTGACGATGACGGAGGATTCCTGGGTGAGGCCCTTGATGCGCTCGAAGACTTCCTCAGAGACGGCGGCTTTGGGGACGATGCCCTGGATGGTTCCGGAGCCGTCACGAAAGATGGGGAAGAGCAGCTTGCCGCTGGCGCGCTGGTTGTAGAGCCATCCGCGGAGAGTTACGGTGTTGCCTTCATGCTCGCCGATGCGGGCGATGGTGGCGAGGGGCGGATTTGTAACGGTTTCGGTTTCATTTGCCATGGTGATGTGCTCTGCTCAGAATTTTTCGAATGCGCGCTGGGCTTTTTCGGCGATGGTTTCGATGGGTTCGTCGAGGGCGTAATGAATTTCAAGGATGCCGGCGGGGGATAACGGCGCGGCTTTGAGAAGCTGCATGGTTTCGTCCCAGTCGATGGTGCCGTCGCCGGGCCAGAGGTGCTCGTCTTTTTCGCCGTGGTTGTCGTGGATGTGGGCGGTGCGGACGAGATCCTGCATTTCAGCGAAGGTGGCGACGACGCCTTCTTCGAGGCGGGCGTGGCCGGTGTCAAAGCAGAAGCCGATGTCTTTGAAGTGGCCGATGGTGAGGATTTCCTTGAGGTGTGCGGGCTGGGTGACTTCGTTCTGGAGATTTTCGATGAGGAGCTTGACGCCGAGGGGGTTGGCGAAGGCGCGGAGGTGTTCGAGCGCGGTGATGGCGTGCTCGAGGGCGCGGACGTTCCAGGTTTCGTCGCGGTCGCCGAGGTGGAGATTGAGGAAGCGCAGGGGGATTTGCTCGGCGGCTTCGAGGGCGCGCTTGATCTCGTCCATGGCGTCGATGCGGCGGGATTTTTCCGGGTGGAGCAGGTTGACGGAAGGTGCGCCGCCGCGGCCCATATCGCGGTCAGGGAACAGGGGCGCGTGCATGGAGAACGGTTCCATGGGGTTGGAGGCGAACCAGTTGGCGAGGTCGCGGACTTCCTGACGATTGGTGTAGTCGAAGTGCTGGCGGGCGGCGAAGATCTCGACGCCCTGAGCTCCGGCGCGGGCGAGATGGTCGAGCAGGCCGGGGTGAAGGCGCTGACGGAGAAGAACGTGGGTAGAGATGACCTTCAGCATGACAAATCCGTTGAGGACTCCTGAGTTTATCTTCTCATTTGCGGTTGCGCCAGTCGTGTATCCAGCATGGGCGGGCGCTGGTGCTGCATGCAGAAAGCTTTTCACCACAGAGAACACAGAGGACACAGAGAACGGCCACAGAGCTCTTAAGGGTTGGTTTGAGGCTTTTGTGGGCTCACCGGCCCCGAAATCCGGCGCTATGATTGGGGATCGAGGGTCTGATAGGGATGCGAATCGACGCGAAGAGAGTTGCGACTGAGTATTACTTCGGCGATCTGCAGTACTGGAAATTGCCTGGCATTGCTGCCGATGCCCTTGACCAGGGTTACGATGGGCCGACGCTGAGAAAACTTCCAGGAATGGCGAGTCGGAACCGCGGAGATCTTCGCGCGGAAGATATTCAAGCGGAGGAGATTGACTTTGCCTTTCGTGAGATGGGCGTGGATGCCCCAATTTCCAAGCATGAGGCACGGCTCGCTTTGGCGGCTGATTGCGCGGCGAGGGCGCTGGGTGGGCAATCGAACGTGTTTGACGAAGCTACCCGTATCCGCATCCATCTGTGCGAGCTATCTGATCCACCGGAAGCTTTGAGGCGCATTGTGAGTTTGTCGGAGGAAGCCAGCGAGGCTCCTCGAGCCCAGTGGGGCCGGATGGAGGCCAGTCTCAAAGATGCGTTCGCGGAGTTTCTTGTGGGCGAGCGGTGATTGACCGCAGATTTCTCCGCTGCGCGCCTTTGGCGCTTCGGTCGAAATGACCCTTTGTAAAAGTGACGGGTGGGTGTGAAGGTTGGTTCGACCCCACTCGTGCGCGAATGGCGCGCGCATGAATGGGGCGCCCGGCACCCGGCGGTTTCGCTTTGGTCGGCGCTCTGCGCCGATCTGGTCCCACACTTCGCCGAAAGGCGGCGAAGTATGGGGCACCCGCGGTGTTCCGGCTCTGGTGTCTTTCTTGTTTGGGAGTTAAAAACTGCAGGTCCCTCCGCTCCATCCGCTTTTGCGGATTCCGGTCGGGATGACAATATTATTTTTTGGCAAAAGCGTGAGGGGGAGTTGGGGGTAAATGGCGAAAAGCGCAGGGGGCTGCGCTTTTTGTTTGGGGTCGTTTGGGAGTGGTTGCCGGTATTTGGCTAGATGCCTACGCCGTACTCGGTCTGGATTTCGTCTCCGGCGTGGGAGTAGAAGTCGGAGGGGGTGCGGCGGTTGAACTTGTAGCGGACGCGGAGTTCGCGTCCGATGTAGACTCCCAGCGCTGCTACGCCAACGGCTACTGAGGTCCAGCCCATGTAGCGGAAGAGCGGGCAGCCATTGTCACAGGATTTGTCCTTTTTTGCAGCGGTCACGGCATGTATCTCCCGGGGGTAATCCCCTTGGGTTCATGATAACCCACGTATTTTTACTACTGTCCAGCAGTATCGGCGGTGGAAGCCAGATCAGCACTAGTTATTACGCATTATTCATAATTCTGGATGCGGTTGAGCCAGAGGAGTTTCGTTTCGGGAGGGAGGAAGCTGGCTTCGATGGAGTTGGCGGCGAGTTCGCGGAGGTGATCGCGGGTGAAGCCGAAGGCCTGCTCGGCGAGGAGGTATTCGTCGAGGAGATTGGAGCCGAAGAGAGCTGGGTCGTCGGAGTTGAGGGTGATCATGAGGCCGGAGTCAAAGTATTCGCGGGCGGGGTGGTCGAAGGCCTGGGGGCAGCAGCCGGTGCGGACGTTGGAGGAGACGCAGATTTCGATGGGGATCTGGCGGGTGCTGAGGATTTCGAGGAGTTCGGGATCGTGGATGGCGGAAAGGCCGTGGCCGATGCGTTCGGAGCCGATGTTGAGCGCTCCCCAGATGCTTTGGGGGCCGACGGTTTCTCCGGCGTGGCAGGTGAGGTGGAGTCCGGCGGCGGCGGCCTGAGCGTAGAGCTCGCGGAAGGGTTCGGGGCCGGTTTTGCGTTCGTCTCCGCCGATGCCGATGCCGATGATGGAGGGGTTGGCGGCGCGGAGTTCGGCGGCCTTGAGGAAGACGGGTTCGGCGGCTTCGGGACCGAAGTGGCGAACGGCGTCGAAGATCCAGTAGAGGGTGATGCCGAGTTCGCGCTCGGCGCGGATGCGGGCGCGCTCCATGCCTTCGAAGAGCGGCTCGAAGGCGACGCGACGCCAGTAGTAGACGACGCCGACGGAGACGTAGACTTCGGCGTGGACGACGCCCTGGCGGTGGAGGTCCTGGAGCATGCGCCAGGTGATGAGCTCGTAGTCGGCGGCGGCCTGAAGCTGCTCGGAGATGGCCTTGAAGGCCATGAGGAAGCCGGTGAAGTCGGTGTAGTTGTAGAGGGCGCGGGCGGCATCGAGGGTGAGCGGTGTGCGGCCGGGCTGGCGGGTGAGGTCGACGAGAGTTTCCGGCGTGACGGTGCCTTCGAGGTGGAGGTGGAGCTCAGCCTTGGGCAGATTGCGGAGAAAGTCGCGCAGTTCTGGAACGGGGTTGGGTTGCAAGTTGATCGTCGCCTCCTCTTCCATTAGAAACGCTAGTGGAAGATTGGGATTCATGAGGCGTGGAAATGACGGGAGATCTGCTGGATTTTCGGGCGGCGCTGCTGGGGTGGTACGGCGAGAATGCGCGGGATTTGCCTTGGCGGCGGACGCGGGATGCTTACGTGGTTTGGGTGTCGGAGATTATGCTGCAGCAGACGCGGGTGGCGGCGGTATTGGAGTATTTTGATCGGTTTTTGAAGGTGTTTCCGACGATGGAGGCGCTGGCCGAGGCCGAGGAAGACGCCGTGCTGGCGCAGTGGAGCGGGCTGGGCTATTACCGGCGGGCGCGGATGATGCACAAGGCGGCGAAGGTGGTCGTGTCCGAATATGGCGGGCGGATGCCGGAGACGGCGGCGGCGCTGCGGGAGCTGCCGGGGATTGGCGAGTATACGGCGGCGGCGGTGGCGAGCATCAGCTTTGGCGAGGCGGCGCCGGTGGTGGATGGGAATGTGGAGCGGGTTTTGCTGCGGATGTATGGTCCGGAGCTGCTGGAGGCGAGCGGGAAGGCCGCGGCGAAGATCTTTCGGGAGACGGCGGGGACGCTGCTGGATAGTCAGAGGCCGGGTGAGTTTAATCAGGCGATGATGGAGCTGGGAGCGACGGTCTGTACGCCGAAGGGGCCGGTGTGCATGGTGTGTCCGGTGCGGACGCATTGCCGGACGCAGGGGGAGCATGCGACGGGGCCTGCGAAGCCGATGCGGAGCCGGAGGGTGGGATACGTGCTGATGGTGAAGGGCAGGGGCGCGAAGATGGAGGTGCTGTTGCAGCAGCGCGGGAATAGAGAGTCGCAGATGCCGGGGATGTGGGAGCTGCCGGGGGTTCCGGAGGGTTTGCCGGATGCGGCTGTGCTGATGACGGTGCGGCATGCGATTACGAATACGAATTATTACGTGACGGTGTATGCGCTGGACGCGGTGAAGCGGCGGGCGTTGAAGGGTGATGCGGAGCGGATGCAGTGGGTGAGGGTGCCGGAGTTGGAGGGATTTGCGCTGACGGGGCTGGCTCGGAAGGTGTTGAAGCGGGCGGAGGTTCTTTAACCGGATTTTTTGAAGAGACCCGGCGGGGTAAATTGGAATCCAATGAGATGACGTAGGAGAGCCGGTTCTGGTTTAAGCCGTAAGGAGGTTGAGCCGTGGTCTGGGATGTTTCTTTTACATGCGATGTTTGCGGCAAGCGGAAGGGCGAAGTGAACCAGTGGTGGATGGTGATGCTGGGGGATGTTCCTTGCTTTGATGACGGGCCGGGGAAGCGGTTTACGCTGATGCCGTGGAATCCGGCGGAGAGCCAGAACCCGGAGATGTATCACCTGTGCGGGCAGGGGTGCGCGCTGCAGGCGATGGAGCGCTTTATGACGTACGGGAAGATTGAGAGCGACGCGAATCAGCCTGCGGGCGTGCGGGCTCAGTCTACGGGCGCGCTGCTTTAGTCGTTTATTCGAAGAGCAGCGGTTCCTGCGGGCGGTTGCGCTCGGTGGTGCGTGGGCGCGCCGGGGTGGTGCGTGGCTGGGCCGGGGAAGGCTCGGTCGAGAGCATTTTGTGCAGGTCGCGGAGTTCGACGCGGAGGCGCTGGAGGCGCATTTCCATCTGAGAGGGTTTGGCGATGGCCTTGCCGCTGCTGATGGGAATGAGCTCGGGCTGGGGCTTGCGGCGGTTTTCCTTGAGTTCCTGAGCGAGCTGCTGGCGCGCGCCGGCGATGGTGTAACCTTCGCGATGGACGAGCTGCTTGATGCGAAGCGCAAGCTCGACCTCGCGCCGGCGATAGAGGCGCTGGCCGGTGCCGCCCTTGGAGGGACGTAGCTGCGGGAACTCTTTCTCCCAGAAACGCAGGACATAGGCTTCGACACCGCACAGGCGCGCGGCCTCACCGATGCGGAAGTAGAGCTTGTCCGGAATGACTGGAACGGCTGCGAGCCGTTGTTCTGAGGCCTGTTTCGCCATGTGACTCCGCGGGCAGGGCGGAGCGTCCAAACCCTGCCGCCACTTAACGGAAGTATAGGTCAGATACTGTGACGATTGTCATCTATTTCTTTGTTTCGATGGCCAGGCGCGGCTCGCTGCCTTTGGGCGCGGCGCGTAAATATTGCACGGGCCATGTTGTGTTTTGGCCGAGCGCCTGTGCGGCGTGGAGCGGCCAGTAGGGATCGCGAAGAAATTCTCGGGCGATGAGAACGGCGTCTGCCTGGCCGGTGCGGAGGATGTGGTCGGCCTGTGCGGGGTCGGTGATCATGCCGACGGCGCCGGTGAGGATGCCGGATTCGCGGCGGATGCGCTCGGCGAAAGCGGTTTGATAGCCGGGGCCGACGGGGATTTGCGCGGTGGCGACGTTGCCGCCGCTGGAGACGTCGAGCAGATCGACGCCTTTTGCCTTGAGGAGACGGGCGAGTTCGACGGATTCGTCGATGCTCCAGCCGCCGGGTGTCCAATCTGTAGCCGAGATGCGCACAAATAGCGGAAGTTGCGCGGGCCATGCGGCGCGGACCTCGGTGGTGATTTCAAGCAGGAGGCGGGTGCGGTTCTCAAAGCTGCCGCCGTACTGGTCTGTGCGGTGATTGCTGATGGGCGATAGGAACTCGTGCAATAAGTAACCGTGAGCGGCATGAATTTCGACGACGTCGAATCCGGCGGTGTGTGCGCGGAGGGTGGCGTCGCGGAAGGCGGTTCTGATGCGGGCGATGCCTTCGAGGTCGAGTGCGTGGGGCTGGGCGTAGTCGGCGGCGAAGGGGATGGCGGAGGGCGCGAGGACGTTGCTCCAGCCGCCTTCGGCGGGTGGGACGACGCGGTGGGGCTGAGCGGGCGGGCTCATGCTGGCCTTGCGGCCGGCGTGGGCGAGCTGGACGCCGGCGCGCGCTCCGTGGGCGTGGAGGAAGTTGACGACGCGGGCGAGCGGGGCGATGTGCTCGTCTTTCCAGAGGCCGAGATCCTGCGGGGAGATGCGGCCTTCGGGCGAGACGGCGGTGGCCTCGGTGAGGATGAGCGCTGCGCCACCGATGGCGCGGCTGCCGAGGTGGACGAGATGCCAGTCATTGGCGTAGCCGGCTTCGCTGGAGTACTCGCACATGGGCGAGACGATGATGCGGTTGGGGAGAGTGATGCCGGCAAGGGTGAGCGGAGAGAAGAGATGAGCGGGAGCATCCATGAAACTTTGGATGTGCGAGGTGCGGGGCTGGTCGCAGAGGTGGAGATGAGAAAAGGCTCCGGGAGCGCTGGAGCCTTTTGGGTTGGGTTGAATGTGGGGCTTACGCGGTGGCTGAGGTTGCGGTGGCCGGTGCGCTGGCGGAGCTGGCGGGCTTTTCCGAGCCGGACTTCTTGATGTCGATGCCGCCCTTGAAGTATGCGCCGTCTTCGATGGAGATGCGCTGCGCGGAGACATCGCCGATGAGGGAGCCTTCGCTGCGGATGTCTACGCGGTCGCTGGCGTTGGCGTTGCCGCGGACCTTGCCGAGGACGACGATTTCGCGTGCGGTGATGTTGGCGGAGACGTTTCCGTTGCGGCCGACGGTGACGCGGTTTCCGGGGAGGGTGATGGAGCCTTCGACTTTTCCGTCAATGAAGAGGGATTCCGAGCCGGTGACTTCGCCTTTGACGACGAGGCTTTTTCCGATGGTGGCCTGGTCGCCGGCGCTCATGACGGGCGCAGCAGGAGCGGCGGCGCGGGGCGGCTCATAGGCCGGAGTGGCTGGCGGCGTGGGGCGTACCGGTTCGCGGCTGGGGGTGCTGGGGTTGGGAGACTGATTGCCGGTCTGACTGGGTTTCCACATCGTTGGGTGATCCTTTCGTTATCCTTATGACTTTACCGGCACAACCACCGGAGCTTTGGGGGAGTAGTTGACCCGAGACGGTGGAAAAACAAGGAAGCGATGCGTGAGCAGGGCTCTAGCCCAACCGCCGAGGGCGACTGCGATCGTTGAAAGCATCTTAATAGCCAAACCTGTGCGGGGCAAAAGTGGAAATCCGTGAAATATGCGGGGGAATCATGAGGGTCAGGGGGAGATACTGATCCGGAGCGGGAAAAGGGAACCGAGAAGGATGACAGACAAAGAGTTGCTGCGGCAGATTGAGCGTGCACCGGGCCAGCGGGCGGGATACAAGCACCTGGTGAGAATTTTTGGGCTGGGCGGCGGACGGGAGCGGCGATTGCTGCTGGAGCAGCTTGCGAAGCTGACGGCGGCTGGTCGGCTGGTGAAGGTGGACAAAGAGCAGTGGGCGCTGGCCGGCGTGACGAAGCAGGGCGAGAACCTGGTGGCCGGTCGGCTGGATATGCATCGGGACGGGTATGGGTTTGTGCGCCCGAATGACGGGGCTGTGGCGGCGGGCGGGGATATTTTCATTCCGCCGAACGAGATGAGCACGGCGATGCAGGGCGATCAGGTGCTGGTGGAGGTTTTTCCAAAGCGGCCCGGGGATGACCGGCAGGCGGGACGCGTGGTGAGGGTGCTGACGCGGAGCAATCCGACGGTGGTGGGGAGGTTTCACTACGGCGATGTGGATGGGGAGGGTCACGGGCATGTCCGGCGGGGCAAGCATGGGATTTCGCGCGAGCCTCGGGTGGATGGGCACTACGTGAAGCCGTTTGATGAGCGGATGAGCGGGGTTGTGGTGATTCCGTATGATGAGCCGCTGCCGGAGGGTGTGGAGGCGAGTGTGCATCGTGTGCTGGGCGAAGAAGCGCGGCGCGCGGGTGTGTATGAAGACCTCGAAGGGCTGGTGGTGGATGTAGAAATTACCGAGTGGCCGACGGCGACGCGACCGGCGATGGGGCGCGTGCTGGAGGTGCTGGGCGAGGAAGACGCATTTGGCGTGGACGTGGAGATGATGATTCGCAAGCATCATTTGCCACGGATTTTCCCGGAGAATGTGCTGGCCGAGGCGCGCAGGGTGGCGCGGCTGGATGCGGCTGTGGTGGCCGAGCGAAGGGATTTTCGCGGGCTGAAGATTGTGACGATTGACGGCGAAACGGCACGGGATTTTGACGATGCTGTGCTGGCGCGGGAGCAGGCGGACGGGAGCTGGGAGTTGCAGGTGCATATTGCCGATGTGGCGCAGTATGTGCGGCCCGGCGGCGGGCTGGACCTGGAGGCGCGGCTGCGGGGGACTTCTGTTTATTTTCCGGATCGTGCCGTGCCGATGCTGCCGCAGGAGCTTTCGACGGATATATGCAGTTTGAAGCCGAAGGAAGACCGGCTGGTGCTGAGCTGCCTGATGCGGATTGACGCGCATGGCTTGGTGCTGGGCTACGAGGTGACGGAGGGCGTTATTTGCTCCGCGCGGCGGCTGACGTATACGCAGGTGCAGGGAATAATCGACGGGGATGCGGCGGTGCGGGCGGAGGGCGCGGATGTAACGGCGGAAGTGGATGGGATGTATCGGCTGGCGCAGATATTGAACCGGAAGCGGGAGCGGCGCGGCTCGATTGATTTTGATTTGCCGGAGCCGGTGATCGAGTTTGATGAGGCGGGCGTGATGCAGGGTGTGACGCGCGCGGAGCGGGGATGGTCGCACCGGCTGATTGAGGAGTTCATGCTGGCGGCGAATGAGTGCGTGGCGAGCTGGCTGGAGCATCTGGAGGCGCCTTCGCTGTATCGGGTCCATGAGAAGCCGGAAGCGCGCAAGGTGGTGGAGTTTGAGGAGGTGGCGGCTTCGTTTGGGTATTCGCTGGGCGTGGGGAATTTGCCGGTGAAACAGTTCAGGACGCGCGGCGAGCGGCGGGATGAGCGCGGGCGGGGCAAGGCGGCGCGGGTGCATGAAGTGGCGGAGGAGATTCAGGTGAGTCCGCGGATGTACCAGAAGCTGGCGGAGAAGATTGCGGGCAGGCCGGAGGAGCGGATTGTGGCGTATCTGATGCTGCGCTCGCTGAAGCAGGCTCGGTACAGCGAGAAGAATGAGGGGCATTTTGCGCTGGCTGCTCCGACTTACACGCACTTTACCTCGCCGATCCGGAGATATCCGGATTTGATTGTGCATCGCGTGGCGAAGGCGCTGCTGGCCGCGGGCGTGGATGGGCACGGGGTGGTGGCGGAGGGTGATCCGCACGGGCGGAGCGCGCGACATGGGAAGCTGCCGGATGCGCGCGAGAAGGGGATGGCGCGGGAGGCTGCTCCGCTGGATGAGATGGAGCTGCAGGCGATTGCGGAGGAGACGAGCAATACGGAGCGGCGCGCGGCGGAGGCCGAGCGCGAACTAATGGAGTGGAAGAAGCTGAAGTTTATGCGGGATCGCGTGGGTGAGGATTTCGACGCGATGATTTTGAGCGCGACGAAGTATGGGCTGTTTGTGGAGCTGAACGATTTGTTCGTGGAGGGGTTGGTTCCGCTGCAGACGCTGGGTGCGCTGGATGGGGATTTCTATACGTATCGTGAGAATACGCCGGAGATTCTTGGCGAGCACTGGGGACGGCAAATATGGGTCAGATC
>JAKATU010000030.1 GCA_021818585.1 Acidobacteriota bacterium
GCAGGTCCCTCCGCTCCATCCGCTTCGCGGATTCCGGTCGGGATGACAATGCATAATTAGACCCGGCAATCCAACCCGCAGAAGAATGTTCTCTCCCCTGCAGAAGCAACAACACCACCCCGTTCGCCCAAAATGTTGTCGTTCCGACCGAATCACCACACCGCCTCGTTCCCCAAAATATTGTCATTCCGACCGAAGCGCCAAAGGAGCGCAGCGGAGAGCCTGTCCCGAGCGTAGTCGAGGGAAACCTGCAGTTCTATAGCTCACCCGAGGGAAACCGCAGTTCACCCAAAAGCCCGGCCAAAGCCGGGCTTCCCTAACGCCCGAAACCCCAAAAATATTGTCATTCCGACCGAAGCGCCAAAGGCGCGCAGCGAAGAGCCTGTCCCGAGCGTAGTCGAGGGAAACCTGCAGTTTTATCAACTCAACGACCGCAAACGTGAGTTCCTTCCAGAATGCAGCCATCCTGAGCTTCACTGCTGCAAAATGTCGTCTATCAAATCCCGTTTAACCTCAAGCATCGAGGCCCAGCCTGCATCGCGTCCGCAGTAATGCCCCATCCGAGGATTCGTGAAGACTATAAGTTTGTTCCTGCTAAGATATGGGCACGCAATGCATGTAGCCCGAAGCTGAAAGACCTCGATTACGACAACATCCGATACGACGAAAACGCCGTTGACCTCGCTTCGTTTGTGCCTCCCGAGGTCTTGCCGCTCAAAGACCCCCAAACCGACATCCCTCGCATAGCAAAAGACAAGCGGCTCATCACCCTGATCGGCAATGCCTTACAGCGTATTCCAACGAGACACAGTCTCCACCTCGGAGATGCGCGTTTCGACCTAAGTCGCATGTCCAACGATTCTGTACACCTTGTCCTTACCTCCCCTCCCTACTGGACCCTGAAGGAGTATCGCGATTCGGACGGTCAAATGGGGCACATTGCGGAATACGAGTCTTTCCTCTCGGAACTCGATAAGGTTTGGCAGCAATGTTTCCGTGTACTCGTGCCGGGAGGGCGGGTTATTTGCGTTGTTGGTGATGTTTGCCTCTCACGGCGCAAGAACAACGGTCGCCATACTGTTGTGCCGCTGCACGCTTCTATTCAGGAGCATTGTCGAGAAATTGGATTTGACAATTTGGCGCCCATCATCTGGCACAAGATCTCAAATGCCGTCCACGAAGTTGAGAATGGCTCCAGTTTTCTGGGCAAGCCATACGAGCCCAATTCCGTCATCAAGAACGATATTGAATTCATTCTCATGCAGCGCAAACCCGGCGGTTACCGCACGCCCAGCGTATCGGCAAGGGTGCTCAGCGTCATCTCCGGCGAGCAGCATAAGGAGTGGTTCCAGCAAATCTGGACGGGCCTCACCGGAGCGTCTACTCGGCATCATCCAGCGCCCTACCCCTCCGAACTGGCGGAGCGTCTGGTGCGCATGTTCAGCTTCGTAGGCGACACAGTTCTCGATCCCTTCATGGGAACAGGCACTACAACAGTGGCCGCAGCCAAGTCCGGGCGTAATAGCATCGGGTTTGAAATCGATGGCCACTATTTCGAGATGGCACGAAAGCGAATCGAGGAAGAGACTTCCTCGCTCTTCAGCCGGAATACGGTTGAAATTCACGACGCAGGTCGTAGTCGATGAACTTACATCCCGACATGGACAAGCGTCTCCAGCAGGCCATCCGGCATTTCTGGAAGATACGCCACACGCAGGCGCAAAAGCAAGGCACTACGACCGGAACCAAAGATGCGGGCGCAAGAACGGCCGTGACCGGCGGCGCACAAATGAACGGTTTCGTCAGTCTCGTGCACGATCTCTTGTGCGAGAACGGCGTGCCAAGGGTTGATATCTATTGCGAAAAGTCGGTGGAGTTGCCAGGTTGGTACCGCCCTGAGAAAAAGTAGGATTTGCTGATTGTCTCAGACGGCCAGTTGCTCGCTGGCATCGAATTCAAATCTCAAGTGGGGTCCTTCGGCAACAACTACAATAATCGCACGGAAGAAGCCATTGGCAGCGCAACCGATCTGTGGGCTGCCTACCGTGAGGGAGCCTTTGCGCCCTCTGCAAGACCGTGGCTGGGTTATCTCATGCTGCTGGAAGAAGCACCCGGATCGGTAAGCGCCGTGCGCTCCCGTGAACCCCACTTCAATGTTTTTCCCGAGTTCAAAGATGCCTCCTACGCCATGCGGTACGAGATACTGCTCACGAAGTTCGTGCGAGAAAGGCTGTATGACGGCGCATGCCTTCTCATGTCCAACGCCACGGAGGGACGCAAAGGACTGTACAAGGAGCCAGCCCCCGAGCTCAGCTTTCGGAACTTTATAGAGCCGCTTCTCGCAAAAGCTATCGCTACTGCAAAAGCCGGAAAATAAATCCGGCCCCCCGTCAACAATCCACAACAATCTTGCCGGGAATTAACCCCAAAATTGCTAACCTAGAATTAGAGAGCTCAGAAGACAGCCGTGCACTCCGGCCCGTCTTCTGGGCTTTTTTGCGTCACAACGGGGGATTAACCTCGCAAATCCCCCGTTGATTCTAAAGGACTTGCGAGACTAACCTCTCCGCAAGTCCTTTGCTTTCATCAACTTCTGGGACGTTAACTAGGAGCTAAAAAATCATGCCCAAACAGTGCCGGCACCTCCGGGCCAGCGGCGTTCAATGCCGTGGCTATCGCGTCTGGAAAGAAGATTATTGCTTCTTTCACCTCCATCACCGTACCCCCAACGGCATGCCCAAACGCTCTGAGGACGCGCCACCCGATCCGCCCGAAAACGGCATCGAAATCCCCCTCCTCGAAGACGCCGCATCCATCCAGATCACCCTCACCCGCGTCCTCACCTCGCTCGCCCATGGCAAAATCTCCCCCGCCGAGGCCCGCGCATTCCTTTATGGACTCCGCCTCGCCCGCCTCAACCTCGCCAAAGGCGGCCTCATCGAAGGCGAACCCGTCGAAGCCTATATCCAGTACGACAACGGCGATGTGGTTGGCCCGGAACAGTTTAGGGAAGAAGCAACCACTCCCGAGCATCCCCTCCTCGACACCGGAATGATGGCCCTCCGCCACCTTGCTGACCGTCTCGACTACGAAGCTGTCATCGAAGCCCATCTCTCCGCCGGCAAGGAACCACCCTCCGGCCTACGCCCGCCTATCCTCCGTCCCTCCGACCCCGAAGAGCACAAAAAGTGGGTAGCATTCGGATGGAAAGCCGCCCAGACTCGCTCCCAGGCCATCGAAGACGCGCGCAAAGGCGTTCGGAAAGTCCACACTATCCCCAAAAAGCCCGCGCAATCCGCAACATCCAGCCAGGAAGCCGATCCCAGCCAGTTGGCAAGAGCCGCCGTCTCCCGAACCGGTTACTGAGCGCGCGCCCAACTCGCCATTTTTTTTGAAAGCTCCCCGCAGCCCATGGCGCGAAGCGCATCCATCGGTGCGGTGGCGTAAAAGCGCCATTCCTGGAACCATGAAAAATCCGGACGGGTGTCCACCCCCGCGCAGCTGGGGTGGGCCTTTTGAATGGCCTGATGTCACCTGAAAAAGAAATTCAAACTTTTTTTCAAAAAATACTCGACATGGCCTCAGGATCGTGTAATATCGATTCATACACCACCCACCCAAAAGCGGTTGAGCCCGGGAAACTGGGCTCCTGCTTTTTTATAGGCGCTTTTTTCAGATTCTCGATTGCAGACGGGCAGCCATGGGCTGCTTTTTTATTGTCCGCGGAAGCGACCGGCCATGAAAAAGCGGCCACCCGGTGGGTGTGGCCGCTTGTGGGATGGGACTGGCGCCGGTGTGGTGGACTTATTGCCAGCCGCCGCCGAGCGAGTTGTAGAGCTGCACGAACGAGATCGCTTCCTGCTCGCGGGCCGCGGCCAGGTTCAACTGCGCGGTGTAGTAGGTGGTTTCGTTGGTGAGGACTTCGAGATAGCTGGCCGCTCCGGCCTGGTAGCGCATGAGCGAGAGGCGTGTCGCATCCTTGGCGGCGAAGGCGACCTTTTCTTCCTGCACGCGGTACTGGCGGTATCGCTTGAGGGCGATCAGCGAGTCGGAAACGCTGGCGAAGGCCTGCTTGATGGTCTGCTGGTAGCCGAGGACCGCAGCCTGCTTTTGCGCCTCGGTGAGGTGAATGTTGGCGCGCAGTCGCCCGCCTTCA
Source organism: Acidobacteriota bacterium (assembly GCA_021818585.1). GTDB lineage: Bacteria > Acidobacteriota > Terriglobia > Terriglobales > Acidobacteriaceae > Acidobacterium. Next base: position 4,157 of record JAKATU010000030.1, read on the forward strand.
AAAACAGACTGCGCCACCGCTCCGCTGGCGTACCAGCCGAAGCTGCCGGCGTTGAAGAGATCTTCCAGGTGGGTGCTGGCCGTTCCGCCGGTGGCCGAGAGCGAAATGTGCGGGAAGAGCGCGGCGCGGGCGACGCGGATGTTGGCGTTGTCGGCGCGCAGTATGGCTTCGGCTTCCTGAATATCGGGCCGCCGCTCGAGCAACTGCGAGGGAATGCCCGCGGGAACCGCTTTGGGCGCGGGCCAGTCGACCACGCTGAGACTGCTGCGGGCGATGGGGCCGGGATTGCGCCCGAGCAGGATGCGGATGGCGTTCTCCTGCTGCGCAATCTGGAGCTGCAGAGTGGGAATGGCGGCCTGCGCCTGGTAGAGCGACTCCTGCGCGAGGCGCACGTCTTCCAGCGTGCCTGAGCCGCCGCGCTCGAGCGTGCGGGTGAGTTGCAGATATTGCCGCCGCGCCTGTACGGTGCGCTGGGTGATGGCCAGTTCCGCGTCGAGCGTGCGGAGCTGGAAGTAGGCTGTGGCTACCTCTTCAATGACGGTGCTGAGCGTGACTTTCTGGGCCCACTCGGTGGCGAGAAGCTGGTCACGGGCGGCGACGGTTTGCTGGCGGTAGTAGCCCCAGAAGTCGAGGTTCCAGGCGCCGGTGAGGCTGAGGCCGCCGATATAGTGCTGCTTGCTGGAGCTTCCGTTGCTGTTGCTGGTGGAGCTGGAACCGCCGCTTCCGCTGGAGCTGCTGCCGCTTCCGCCGAAGGAGCTGGTGGGCTCGTAGATGGCGGCTGCGTCGACGGTGGGGAACTGCTGAGAGCGTGTGATGCCGAGCTGATCCTGAGCTTCGAGGATGCGCTGCGCGGCAATTTTGAGATCGTAGTTGTTGTGGATCGCTTCCTGGATGAGCCCTTTGAGGACGGGGTCCTGGAAGACGGCAGCCCATTGCTCGGCGCCGAGCGAGGCGGCGGTGGCAGTGGCTGTCGCGGGCGTGGAATCGACGCCGACGGGAGCGCGGTAGGCCTCGGGCGCGTTGACGGCGGGGCGATGATAGACGGGTCCGGGCGTGCAGCCGGCTGCGAGCAGCGTGACGGCGGAGAGAAGCAGGAAAGCTGGTTTGCGTACGCTCATGACTAGTCGATCTCCTCACGGCGAACGTGGTCGGGCAGGTGAGACTCATCCAGATGATGAGGGCCTTCCTTTCGGAAGCGGTGCATGAGCCATTCGACACTGGAGAATGTCACGGGCACGAGGAAGATGGCGATGCAGGTGGAAGCGAGCATGCCGCCGACGACGACAGTGCCGAGGATGCGACGGGCTTCCGCGCCTGCGCCGTGGGAGAACATGAGCGGCAGCACGCCGAGAATGAAGGCGAAGGCCGTCATGATAATCGGCCGGAAGCGCAGACGGGCCGCGCCCATGGCTGCGTCGAATATGCTTTCGCCGCGCATGAATTCTTCCCGCGCGAACTGGACGATGAGGATGGCGTTTTTCGCCGAGAGGCCGATGAGCATGACGAGGCCGATCTGGGTGAAGACGTCATTCTCAAAGCCGCGAATGCTGAGGGCGAGGAATGCGCCGAGGACCGCGACGGGAGTGCTGAGGAGGACGCTGAAGGGGAGGGTCCAGCTTTCGTACTGAGCGGCGAGGATGAGGAAGACGACCAGCAGCGAAAGACTGAAGATGGCCGCAGGAGAGATGCCTTTGGTCGCCTGCTGTTCTTCGTAGGACATGCCGGAGTAGTCGTAGCCCATGCCGGGGGGCATGGTCTGTTTGAATACCTGCTGGATTGCGTCCATGACCTGGCCGGAGCTGTATCCGGGCTTGCCGGTGATGTTGAGCTGCGCGGCTGGATACTCGTTGTAGTGAAGGTCGAACTCGGGGCCGGTGATGCGTTTGACGGAGGTGACCGCGCTGAGGGGGACCTGGCCGCCATTGGCGCTGCGGACGTAAAACTCGCCGATGTCGTCGATGTTGGTGCGGGATTGGCCGTCGGCTTCGACGTAGGTCTGCCATTGGCGTCCGAAACGGTTGAAGTAATTGACGAGATAGCCGCCCATGAAGGCCTGCATGGTCTGGTAGACGTCCGAGAGGCTGACCTGTTGCTGGAGGACCTTGGCGCGATCGACTTTGACGTAGAGCTGCGGGACAGAAGGCAGGTACGAGGGCAAGGCGACGGCGATTTCCGGCCGCTTCTGGAGTGCGCCGATGAACTTGTAGAGATTTTGGGTGAGGAAGGCCGGATTGTCGCCGCCGGAGCGGTCTTCGAGCACCATGGTGACACCGCCGGAGGTTCCTACGCCTTGTATGGCGGGTGGCGGGAAGGAAAATGCGATGCCGTTTTTGATTCCTGCGAGAGCCTTTGCCAGGTGCCTCTGGATGACGGGGAATTGTTCGTTGGGCGCGGTCCGCTGGTCAAAGGGCTTTAGGGTGACGAAGAAGAAGGCGTTGTAAGTGGTCTGGCTGACGGTGAGGAGGTTGAATCCGATGACGGAGGTGATGCCTTGGACTCCGGGAATTTTGCGGACGGCATCTTCGACCTGCTGGGCGGCTCCGGTGGTTCGCTGGAGCGATGAGCCCTGCGGGAGCTGGAGCGAGATCATAGCGTAGCCCTGATCCTCGGTGGGCAGGAAGGATTTCGGCAGTTTGCCGCCGATGAGGAGTGCGAGACCGGCGACGAGTCCAAGGAAGATGAGAGCGAAGCCGGATTTGCGGACGAGGAATCCGGAGGCGGATACGTAGCCGTTGGTGGTGCGATGGAAGAGCCGCTCGAAGCCGCGGAAGAATGGGCCGAGCGGTCCGCGGATGCGCTTTTTGGGCCTCAATAGGAGTGCGCAGAGCGCGGGGCTGAGGGTGAGCGCATTGAAGGCCGAGAAGATGACCGAGATGGCAATGGTGACGGCGAACTGCTGGTAGAGGCGTCCTGTGATGCCGGGAATGAAGGCGGTGGGGATGAAGACGGCGGCCAGGATGAGGGCGACGGCAATGACGGGGCTGGCGACCTGTTCCATGGCGCGGCGTGCGGCGTCTCGGGGAGACATGCCCTCTTCAATATGGTGCTCGACGGCTTCGACGACGACGATGGCGTCATCGACGACGAGGCCGATGGCGAGGACGAGGCCAAAGAGCGAGAGGGTGTTGATGGAGAATCCGAGCGCCGGGAAGATGATGAAGGTTCCGATGAGAGATACGGGAATTGCGAGCAGGGGAATGATGGTGGCGCGCCATCCCTGAAGGAAGACAAAGACGACGAGCACGACGAGCGCGAGGGCTTCGAGGAGGGTGATGAGAATCTCGTGCATGCCCGCAGTGACAGCCTGTGTGGTGTCCAGGCTGATGTGGTACTTCATGTCCGAGGGGAAGTTTTTTGAGAGACGGTCCATCTCGGCGCGGACGCGCTTTGCAGTTTCCACGGCGTTGCTGCCGGGGAGCTGATAGACCGCCAAGAGCGCGGCCGGCTTGCCGTTGTAGTGCGCGAGGAGGTTGTAGAACTGAGCGCCGAGGGTGATGTTGGCGACATCCTTGAGGCGGACGATGGACCCGTCGGGATTGGCGCGCAGGATGATGTTGCCGAACTGCTGAGGCGTGGTGAGTCGGCCTTGGGTCTGGACTGTGTAGGTGAACTGCTGGCCGGATGGGACGGGTTCGCCGCCGATTTGTCCTGCGGGGTTGACGGTGTTCTGGGTCTGGATGGCCTGAATGATTTGCGGCACGGTGATGCCGAGCGAGGCGAGCTTGGCGGGCTTGACCCAGATGCGCATGGCATACTGGCCCGCGCCGAAGACCTGAACATGAGAGACGCCCGGGATGCGGGAGATTTGATCGACGATGTTGATGTAGGCGTAGTTGGCCAGGAAGATGCCGTTGTATGTGCCGTGGGGCGAGTTGATGGCAAGGAACATCATGGGCGCGTGCAGGGACTTTTGCACGGTGACGCCGGAGGTGTTGACCTCAGCCGGGAGTTGAGGCTGAGCCTGGTTGACGCGGAGCTGAGCTAGAACCTGATCGATGTTGGGGTCGGTTCCGATGTGGAAGTCGACGGACATATTCATCGTGCCGTTGCTGGCGCTGGTGGAGGTCATGTAGCTCATGTTGTCGACGCCGTTCATCTGTTCTTCAATGGGCGTAGCGACGGACTCAGCGAGCGTGTTGGCATTTGCGCCGGGATAGCTGGCGCGGATTTGAATCTCAGGGGGGACGATGTCAGGGTATTGCGACGTGGGCAGTGTAAACAGCGTGACGGTCCCCATGATGACCATGAGAATGGAGATCACCATGGCCACGATGGGCCGGCGGATGAAGAATTTCGACATAATCTAATTGCCTTCTGAAGTCTGCGTCTGCCCGATGTCGGATGGGGCGGTCTTAGCAAGTTGCGGCCGGACGGACATGCCCTCGCGCAACTTGTCAATGCTTTCGACAGCTACTTTGTCCCCCGGTTTGAGGCCGCTCTCAATGACCTGCATGTCGCCAACCTGAGGCCCGAGCGTGACGGGTTGAATGTGAATCTTGTTTTCGGGAGTGACAACCGCTACCTCATAGGTTCCCTGGACTTCATTGAGCGCCTGCTGGGGAATTACGATGGCGTTTTGCAGGACCATTGTTTCCGCTTTGATGTTGCCATACTGCCCGGGGCGAAGCAGGCCATTGGGATTGGGGAAGCTGCCGGCGATTTTGAGGGTGCCGGTCTGGGGATCGACGGCGCGATCGACAAAAACAATGCGGCCCTTGTAGGGATAGACCTGATTATTGGCGAGGGTGAGCTGCAGAGGAACCGTGCCGCCGCTGTTGAGCAGATTGGATTTGCCGCTGGCGTGTGCCCGCTGGGATAGCTCGAGATATTCCTGCTCGCTGATGCCGAAGTAGACCTTGATGGGGTTGACCTGGGAGACGGTGGTGAGGATCGAGGTGGGACTGACGAGATTGCCGACCTGCGTGTGAGCAAGCCCTGCGATACCGGTGATGAGGGAGCGGACCCTGGTAAAGCCGAGGTTGAGCTGGGCGGTTTCGACGTTTGCCTTGGCGCTTACGATGGCTGCCTTGTCGGCGGCTACCTGCTGGATATCGTTATCGAGCTGGCTCTGGGCGATGGCATGGGCCTGCGCGAGCGGACGGTCGCGGTGGAGATTGATTTCCGCAAGCTGGAGCTGAGCCTGAACCTGCTGGAGCGCGCCTTTGGCTTTATCTAGGTCGGCTTGAAAGGGGCGTGGGTCAATCTCGAAGAGAACCTGACCTTTGTGAACAGTAGAACCTTCGCGGTAGTCCTGCCGGATGAGGTAGCCGGATACTTCCGGCGAGATCTGCGCGTCAACGTAGCCTGCGAGGGTGCCCACCCATTTGCCGTAAACCGGGACGTTCTGCTGTTTGGCTGCTATGACGGTGAGGGGCATGGGGCCGAAGGCCTGCTGCATTGTGTGAGCGGGCTTTTGGGAGCAGCCTGCAAGCAGAAGCGGAAGCAGGGAGCAGGACACAATGCGCGTGGAGGACGCAGACAAAAATCGACGCTTGGCTTCAGGCATAAATGAAGAGGTCCGGGAGGATTTTTTTTAGAAACTCAATGTGACTGCGACGAACGAGCCAGTCACAGATATAGCCGTTTTAAGTTAATACGAGTAGCAACTCACTTTTGATGCACGATGGATTGCAAATGCTCCAGTTTGTGGGCGCAGAGTGGGAAAAAACTGAGGAAAATCCTTTGATTGAGCGGTTTTGAGCTTATGTGCGGATGAGGTGCCGCTTCTGGGCCGTGAGGCTCTTCGCTGGTTGCGTTGTGCCCGCAGGGGCAGGGTGGTGCTCGGATTTAGAGTGCGCGAAGGAGTCGTGCCGGAAGAGTGATGAGTGCGGCGACCAGTTCGAGAGCGCCGCCTACTGCGATACCCACGAGTCGAAAGGGGAGCAATAGCAGCCAGACAAGAGGGTAGAGGACCAATGCCAGCAGGGCCAGCGGCCAGCAAAAGACGAAGAGTAGACACCAGAGAAGAAACTTGACCATAGGGAGCAGCCTCCGGGTGCTGCTGTTAAGCAGGAGTACGTGATTCCGGTGAAGTTGGTTCCGCATGGCGCGGAATGGGAGCTGTGATGAAGTGGATAAGGTAACCGTAACGGTACAGTGAGGGCAGATTCGCACAATGTTCACCTTGACCGGGTAAGGTGTGAGTAACGATGCGGCGAATTTTTGTATTTTACAATCCGATTCTGGTGGCTTCGCGGGGCCGGCGGGCACTTTTTGCGCGGATTGAGGAGATGCTGCGGAACGGGCATGAGGCGGAGGGGCGCGAGGTGCGGGTGGCGCCCACATTTTCCGCGACATCTGCGGGCGCGCAGGCCGCAGAGGCTGTGGAAGCCGGCTACGACACGGTGCTGGTTTGCGGCGGAGATGGAACTGTCTTCCAAGTGCTGCAAGGGATTGCGGGGAGGGGAGTTTCTCTGGGTGTGATTCCGCTCGGTACGGGTAATGTGATTGCGCAGAATCTGGACTTGCCGAGGAATCCTCTCCGCGCGGCGCAAATGCTTTTGCATGGACAGCCGCGGCAAATACGGCTGGGCAAGCTGAAAGTGGCTGCTGTGGGGCATGCGCGGTCAAAGAGCTGGTTTTTTCTGATCGCGGCCGGGATGGGGATGCATGCGGCGTTGATGAACCTGTCGCAGATGGGAAACGGCAAGCGGATTGGCGGCAGGGCGGCGTATTTTGCAGGTGGAGCGAGGCTGCTGCTGAAGGAGCCGGTGGAAGAATTTCTGCTGGAGATGACGCGAACGACCGGAGAGACGCTGACGGTGGAAGCGGCGGAAGCGATCGCGGTGGCTTTGCCTGCGATTAACGTGTGGCAGCCGGGCGGGGACTGGTTTGGTGATTCGCTGCGGCTGGCGTGGATTCCGCGCTGCGGGCGGGTGGATTTTTTTCGCAGCGTAATGGCGGCACTGATGAATCAGGTTCCTGCGCCGGGCAACGGAAGGCCGGGAGAGAAGCGGCCTTACTACGAGGATATTGTGCGGATGGTCTGCCGTCCTTTGCCGGATGGGAAGGGGCAGCCGCGCTTGCTGGTGGAGGCCGATGGCGAGGTGCTGGGGACGCGGCAACTGGAAGTGACGGTGGCTGAGGAGCGGATTTCGCTGGTATTTCCGCCGAAGTAGGGGTTCTGGGGGCGTTTCTAGAAGAGAAGCGTGGTGCTGCCGCAGGTGGCGCAGTCGTGCGACAATACTGAGTTCTTTGCTTAGATATTTCGATGCCTATACTCAGATCTGCTTTTATCGCGCTCTCCCGCAATTCCGCACTCCGGTCGTTTTCTGAAAGTTCTGCCATCGGACGGCGCATGTCGTCAAGGTTTGTGGCTGGCATGCAGGTGGAAGACGTGCTGCATGTGGCGGAGACCCTGAACCAGCAAGGCATGGCGGTGACGCTGGACAGCCTTGGCGAAAACGTGAGTACGGCGGAGGAAGCGCGTCGGTCCGCGGATATTTATCACAGGCTGATGGATGAGATCGAGACGAGGAAGCTGAACGCCAACGTGAGCGTGAAGCTGACCCAAATGGGTCTGGAACTAAGCGAGGATCTGGCGCATGAGATTGCCGGCGAACTGGTGCAGCATGCGGTGGAAGCGGGCACGTTTGTCCGGATTGATATGGAGGGATCAGAGTTCACGCAGGTGACGGTGGACATGGTGCGGGAGCTGCATGCGCGACCGGGCTTTGCGGGGCATGTGGGAGTGGTGATCCAGGCTTATTTGTTTCGGAGCGCGGAGGACATTGCGCAGCTTTTGAGGGATGGTATTCGGGTTCGGCTTTGCAAGGGCGCTTACAAGGAGCCGGCTACGATTGCTTTCCCTGAGAAGCAGGATGTGGATGGGAACTATGTGAAGCTGATGCAGGTGCTGCTGGGGAGTGGGGTGTTCCACGGGATTGCGACGCATGATGAAGCGATGATTGCGGCGACGAAGCAGTTTGTGGCGGAGCGCGGGATTGCGCGGGAGAGCTTTGAGTTCCAGATGCTGTATGGGATTCGGCGGGACCTGCAGGCGCAGCTGGTGGCGGAAGGGTACGGGATGCGTGTGTATGTGCCGTTTGGGGCGGAGTGGTATCCGTACTTTATGCGGAGGCTGGCGGAACGACCGGCGAATGTGATTTTTCTGGCTAAGAATATGCTGCGGAGTTAGGGTTCGGCGAGGAGTTGGGCGACGGCGTTGTGCAGTTGGCGGGTGATGTCGTCGGGCGATGCTTCGGGGTCGAAGCGCAGGGGCTGGCCGATGCGGATTTCGATGGCCCCGGAGTGGAACCAGCGCTTGCGCGGGTGGAGGCCAACGCCGAGACCGGCGATCGCGACGGGAAGGACTGCGGCCTGTGTTTCTTTGACGAGGAGGCCGATGCCGGAGCGGAATTCGGCGAGCGTGCCTGAGGTTCTGTGGCCTTCCGGGAAGATGAGGATGTGGAAGTTGCGGTCGAGTGCGAGGCCCGCGTGGTAGAAGCTGCGGCGGAAGCCGGCGCTGCGCGGTAGCGGAAAAACATTGAGCAGCGCGGTGACGAGCCAATAGGAAGCCGGTCCGGTTACAGATGGGAGCCAGAGATCTTCTCCGCGGCGGTGGCGCCAGTCGCGGAGGAGATTGGCGGCCATGGCGATGGCGGTGCGGCGGCGGATGACGGGCGGGAGTCCGTAGAGGACGAGCGGCACGTCATAGGTGCTGATGTGGTTGGCGATGATGAGGAGTGGCTCGTGGGTTGGGGTGGTGAGCGCGGATCGGACCTGAGGGGCGGCGAAAAGCCAGACGAGCGGGCGCAGGATGGTATCTATGAACAGAGCGCGGATAGCGCGCATGGGGCGTGGCCATGGCCACTGCGGGTAGATGTCGGGGTAGATGTTGGGGGAGGGTTTGGAAGGTGGTTGCGGTGCGGGTGTTGCGGCGGTGGCGGTGAGTTTTGTTTCGGTTTCGGTGGGTTTTGTAACTGTTTCGGGTGCAGGTGAGGTTTTGAGGTTGAGGGCGGCGCGGAGTTCGCCGAGGGTTTGGATTGGGAGGAGGATGCGGTCGTCGAGGGTGGCGCCGAGGGTGGTTTCGAGGCGGTCCTGCAGTTGAACGCGGCCCAGGCTGTCGAGGCCGAAGTCTTCTTCGAGGCGTGCGGCGTCGGTTGCGTTGTCGGGGTGGCGATGGGTGATTTCGGTGAGGATGGTTAGGAGCGGGTCGTTAGCCGGGGTGATTGTGGGCTGATCTGTCGGGCGGTTGGGGGGGCTGTTGATCCAGTCGGTGAGGGGGCGGAGCTGGATTTTGCCGGTGGAGGTGCGGGGAAGGTCGAGGCCGGGCCAGAGTTTCCAGTAGCGGATGCGCTGGTGCTCGGCTAACTGGGCGTTGGCGGCGAGGATGGCTAGTTCGGCTTGTTCCTGTGAGCCGTGGAAGATGAGGATGGCGGCGGGTTCGCTACCGATCGAGATGTGGTGGGGGACGACGGCGCAGGCGGCTACGCCGGGTTGCTGCAGGAGGACGGCTTCGAGGTCCTGCGGGTAGATGTTGAGGCCGGAGGGTGTGACGATGGTCTGGCTTTTGCGGCCTACGAAGCGGAGGTTACCAGCCAGGTCGCGCTGGGCGAGGTCGCCGGTGGAGAGCCATTCGGATGTGGTATTGCGGAGCGCGCCGCGGGTCCAAATGGCGGTGGAGATCATGGGTCCGCGGACGAGGATTTCGCCTTCATCGGTGAGGCGGACGTCGCGGCCGGGGAGGGGTTTGCCGATGGTGCCGCGCCCGATGTGGAAGGGATGGTTGAGGGTAATGAGGGCTGAGGATTCGGTCATGCCGTAGCCCTGGATGAGGGCGAAGCCGAGGGTGGACCAGAAGGTTTCGATTTCTGGCGGGAGGGTGGCTCCGCCGCAGACGAAGGCCCAGAATTTGAAGCCGAGGAGGGCGTGGATTTTGCGGAAGCGCCACCATCGGGCCCAGATTCTGGCTTCGGCGGCGGTCTGGAGCTGGGCTTCGAGGTGGGGGTGGTCGGTGAGGAGGTGGGTGCGGAGGAGCGCGAGGACGCGGGGTACGGCGATGAGCAGGGAGATGCGGTCGTCGTGGAGGGTCTGGAGGATGTGCTGGGGCTGGAGGCGGTCGTCAAAGTGGAGTTCGGCGGCGAGGAGGGGTGCAATCCAGAGACCCATGAACTGGCCGAAGACGTGGCTGAGCGGGAGGGTGTGGAGGAAGCGTAGGGGATGGACGTAGCGCTCGTAGTGGAGGTACTGGCGGATTCCGGTTTCGATGGGGGCGAGGCTGGAGAGGATGTTGCGGTGGGTGTGGACGATGCCTTTGGGTTCGGCGGTGGTGCCGGAGGTGAAGAGGATCTGAACGGGAGTGGTGGGCTGGACGGAGTGGTTGATGTGGCTGCCCTGGGACTCGGGCAGGGCGGCGTGGAGGTGGTCGAAGCGGAGGGTTGGGATGGTGGTGGGGCCGAGGGATGCGAGGAGCTCGGGATCGGCGAGGATGAGTTTGGGTTTTACGTCTTCGAGGACGCGGCGGGCGAAGGCGGGTGAGCCGGCGGCGTCGAGGGGGACGACGATGACGCCGCGCTGGATGCAGCCGTGCATGGCGCCGACCCAGAGGGCGGAGTTTTTGCCCCAGAAGACGACGCGGTCGCCGAAGTGGATGGAGCGGCGCATGAGCTCGAGGGCGAAGCGGTCGGCAGTGGTGAGGAGCTGGGCGTAGGTGGCGGGATAGCGGCGGACTCCCCGGTGCTCGACGATGGCTGTTTCCTGGCCGTGGCGGCGGAAGTCGTCGAGGAGCGAGATGAGGGTTTTCCGCATGTCGGGCCTTTGGGGGCTTGCTGGGGATTGCCTTCGCTTATGGATATTGTGCAGTAGATGCCTTTCTTTGAACCAGTTGCCGGTTTTCCGCTGTCGGTTGCCGGGTGTTTGGAATTTGGTTTCAGGGGGTTATGGTTTTTGTGGGGAAGTTGTTGATTTTATTGGATAGGTTAACCTGTTAACCAGGTTCTGCCCCCGGTGTTTTTGTGGGGATGTTGTTGAATTTACAGGATGGGTTAAGGTTTTTGCTGCTGTCGACGGGGGAAAACCCTTTCACCACAGAGGACACAGAGAAAAGCCACAGAGAATTCCGGGGTGGGCATTTCCCTGTGAGGCGGTTTCGGCTTTGCCCTGGTTTGCCTGCGGTGGGGTCCATTTTTTTGTCTCTTGTTAACGTCCTGGAAATTATTTATTATAAGAGACTTACGAGGAGGTTAGTCTCGTAAGTCTTTTGGAATCAGTGTTTTGGTGTTGGGGTATATCTTCGCTCTTTGGACATGAAAAAGCGGCCCCTTGCTGGGCCGCTTTTTTGTATGTCCTTACTTTCAGAGTATCAATTTCGGGGGTAATTCCCGGCGGATTTGTTGTGGGTAACTTTGCGGTCAGACCCCACTCATCGCGAAACTGCCGCGATGAATGGGGCACCCGGCTTTAAGTAAGAAGTAGTAATATTTGCTACCAGAGGTGTTTATGTCGGAGATCCAGAAAATCAGTGTTGCTCTTACGGCCGAGCAAGTGAGGACGCTCAAGGACGCTGTGGAGACAGGGGAATATGCCACTACGAGTGAAATTGTGCGGGAAGCTTTGCGCGAATGGCAGTGGAAGCGGGAGTTGCGGGATGAGGAATTGAGTCGGATGCTGGAGCTTTGGCAGGCGGGCAAGGCCAGTGGCAGTGCTGCGCCGCTTGATCTGGCGAAGACGCGTGAAGAGGCACGGAAGAGACTCGCGAAGGCGACTGGAAAAATCGCGTGAAAGCTGCAGTGGTCTGGACGCCGCAGGCGCAAGAAGACCTGCTCGATATTTATGTCGCGATTGGATTGGACAATACTGCAGCCGCTGAACGGATGTACACGGTTTTTGAAGAACGGGTGAGCATGCTTGCGCAGTCTCCCCGTATGGGGATGCGCCGCAAGGAGATTGCGCCTTCGACGCGCATGCTGGTGGAAGGCATGTATCTGATTCTTTACGAGACGCACCCGGACACCGATGAAGGGCCTGTGGAGGCTGTTGAGATTGTGCGCATTGTTCATGGACACCGAGATTTGAACCGGATTGTTTGATAGGTGCCGGCCGCCCGCGAGGGTGCGCCTTCAGCGCATTCCCACATCTCAAAAATCGTGGACATGGGGCACCCGCTGGTGGGGAAGAATGTGGTTTGATATCGGCTTGTGAACCCATGTTGCTGCGAGACATGGAGCACCTGGCGTTGAGATAGAGATTCCTCCTATTACTTCCTACCTTTTCTTGTGGCGAATTTCTGTCTTTCGTGGTCCTCTACCCTTGAGAGGTGGCCAAATGGAATGTATTCATAGTGGGGAAGTCGCAGATAACTATTGGATTGAGGGAAGCGGCTTCTTACGGAAGCGCTGCCCATGCGGACGTGAATTTGATCTCGAGGACGGCAAAGCTTTTCCAGAACATGAACCTCAGCCATTGATCAAACCGAGGCCGAAACTAAAGGATTCCGGACGCACCCTACCCCGTAGGTGGAACTCTCGCCGGTGAATGCTGTATCTTGACTTTCGCCCCGGCGGATCTGTGGCTTCCTCACTTGGCTGAGGCCGCAAAGGCGCTATAGAGAGGAAGAAGGGAGACGAACAACGCAGTCCCTTGTTGACCGCTACGCCAAGATGTCAGAAATGGAACTCCGCCGATTAGCGGAGGACGTCAAAAGTCTTACTCCCCAAGCCAAGGTTGCGCTTCGCTCCGAGTTTGAACGTCGCAATTTTGGGACAAGCAGCATTAACTGGGGCAAAAGCCTTTCAGCCCCCCAGCCGCCGGTCCTGCGTCGGAAAGCCAACTTAGTTGGAGACGCAGCCGGGGAGCACGGCGAGGTAATACGCGGCAAGTACAGCGCTTGGATTCATGTGGTGATTGCGTTTCTTCTTGAAATCGTGATTTTTGCGTTCCTCATTGATTGGATTGCGGGGGCGCTCCTGCCAGCACGTGTGGACGCGTTTGGCCTTGGTATTGCGCTAGGTTTAGCGGGTATATTTTCGGTCCTGATCTTTTATGACCGATGGCGCTGTATCGAGGCTTACGCAAGTAGGTACTGCACGGGCTTTTTGAACATTTCCATTTTGGGTGTGCCGCTTGTGGCGTTCATCTACGCGAACTGTAGAGGGCTTAGGAAATTGAATGGAAAATGACATTCTGGATTTTTGTCAATGAGAAATACTGAGGGGCTTGGCAGCCATCGTTCGGCCGCGGTCGAACGATAGGCAACTGAGGAAAGTTCATCACAAGAAGCTGTAAAGGATGTGCTGAAACACGTTCCAAGGGATATCGAAGGACTGGATTCCAAAAGACGCTTGTATGGGTCTTTTTCCCTTTCCACCACGTTTCTTTGCCATGCTGCTTGTGTGGGCTTTTCCCCCACTCAAGCCTCCGGCTTGAGTGGGCCACCACTATGGTTGGGTGGGCCTTTACCCCACACAAGCGTTCGGCTTGAGTGGGCCACCACTGTGGTTGGGTGGGTGACCACCTGTAAAAAAGGTGAGGGTTTAGTACCGTTGGTTATCTTTTGCTGGAGTTAGGTCAGGCGTAAGCTGTCTGGCATGCCGACCCGGCTTCAGCGGTTTCATCATTCCGGACAGACGCATTTCATTACGTTTGCGTGTTGGCATCGCCGGTTGAATTTTCCTGATGCCAGGACGCGTTCTGTGTTTGAAGCTGCGCTGGAGCGGATTCGCCGGGATTATGTGCTCTGCGTGTATGGGTATGTTGTGATGCCCAACCATGTGCATCTGCTGTTGAGCGAGCCAGATCACGCGACGCTTGCAGTTGCGATCAAGTCTTTGAAGCAGGGTGTGGCTCGCCGGTTGATGGGAGATGCGCCTCACTTCTGGCAGAAGCGGTATTACGACTTCAATGTTCGGACCGAGGAACAATTCCGGGAAAAGCTGCGCTACATTCATCGCAATCCGGTGAAGAAAGAACTTTGCGCGCGGCCGGAGGATTGGGCCTGGAGCAGCTTTCGGCACTACGCAATGGGCGAGGAAGGCGTTGTCGAGATTGAGTCGGATTGGACTGCGAATAAGCGGGAGAGGATGGCCGGGCGGTTGAGTGCGGTGATCTTTGAGCCTGCTCAGGCGGAGGGGGATTGATTGGGGCTTTTTCCCTTTTCCCCACTCAAGCCTCCGGCTTGAGTGGGCCACCGCCAAAAGACGCTTGAGTGGGCCACTGCTCCAGAAGACGCTTGAGTGGGCCTTTACCCCACACAAGCAAAGAGCGCTTGAGTGGGCCACCGCCAAAAGACGCTTGAGTGGGCCACTGCTTATTAAGCTTTGGCGAAGTCTATGTAGCCTTTCCAGGGGTTGGTGTGGAGGAGTTTTACGTGGAGCCGGTCGCCTACGTCCAAGCCTTTTTGTCCTTCGACTAACATGCCTTCCACGTGGGGGGCGAGGGTTCTTACAAATGTTCCGTATTGGTTGACGCCGGTGACTACCGCGTTGAACGTTTGGCCGATGCGTTTGGACATGACGACGGCGGCGATTTTCTTGTGCATTTCGCGTTCGAGGCGGCGCTCCTGGTCGCCCATTTGAGTGCAGTGCGTGGCGATGGCGGTGAGCGTGTCGGCGGAGTAGGGCGAGGGTTGCTTCTGGAGCGCGGCCTTGATGAGCCGCTGGGTGACGAGGTCGGGGTAGCGGCGGTTGGGGGCGGTGGAGTGGGTGTAGTCCTCGACGGCGAGACCGAAGTGGCCGATGGGGGGATCGTTGGGCTGCTCGGCGACGTATTCGCCGGGGCCCATGAGCTTGACGATGGTGAGGGAGAGGTCAGGGAAGTGGACGGGGTCTTTGGCGCGCTGCTGGGTGAGGAATTCGTTGAGGGCCTTGGCGTCGGGGGTTCCGGGCAGGTCGGCGCCGAAGGTGGCGGCGAGGCTGACGATGCGCTCCCAGCGCCTGGGGGTGCGGACAATGCGGCGGATGGAGGCGAAGTTGTGCGCGGTGAGGAAGCGGGCGACGACGCCGTTGGCGGCGATCATGAAGTCTTCAATGAGACCGTGCGCGGGGTTTTTCTTTTCCGGGCGGAGGTCGACGAGCTGACCGTCGACGATGATGGGCTCGCTTTCTTCCATGTCGAGGGTGAGCGCGCCGTGGCGGGCGCGTTCCTGGCGGAGACGCTCGGCGATCTGGTGCTGAAGGCGGAGCTGGGCCTGGAGTTCGGGGTCGGCGAGTGGGCCTTCGGGCTGGGCCTTGCCTTCGAGCCATGCGCCGACGTGGTTGTAGGTGAGCTGGGCGCGGTTGTGGACGAGTGCGGGGTAGACGCAAGAGTGGGTGATGCAGTCGTCGGGCGCGGGCTGGTTGGGCGTGACGGTGAACTCGATGACGATGGCGTTGCGGTCCTCGTTGGGTAGCAGCGAGGTGACGCCGGCGGAGAGCTGCTCGGGGAGCATCATGAAGGTGGCGACGCCGGTGTAGATGGAGGTGGTGTTGCGCTGGGCGTGGTCGTCGAGGGCGGAGCCGAGGGGGACGAGCTGGGAGACGTCGGCGATGGCGACGCGGACGCGGATGCGGCCGTCGGGGAGAGTTTCGGCGTGCTCGATCTGGTCGAGGTCGCGTGAGGTGTCGTTGTCGATGGAGGACCAGAGGAGATGGCGGAGGTCTTGTGTGCCGGGGAAGGTCAGAAGCGGGATGGGCGAGGCGAGTTCTCTTTGGAGCTCGTCGAGCGCGGCTTTGGGGTAGTCGGGTTGAAAGCCGTGCTCGAGCATGGCCTGACGTGCGGCTGAGACGAGGTGGAAGTCGGCGATGCGGTGCATGCGGGGTTGGGTTCCTCCTGAAGGAAAGAGTGTACGTGGCCAGGAGGTGGTTTGGCTCGGCGGGAGGTACTAAACTTGTGTTGCTATGACACGTCCATCGTGGAATGAGAGCTACGCGTCGGGGTGGTTGCCCTGGGATACCGGGCAGCCGGAGCCTTTGCTGGTGGAGTTTGTGACATCGGGCGGGGTTGCGCCGGGTGCGACGCTGGAGATTGGGGCGGGGACCGGCACGAATTCGATATGGCTGGCGGAGCGCGGTTTTGATGTGCTTGGGGTGGATGTTTCTCCGCTGGCGGTGGAACGAGCGCGCGGCAAGATGGAGGGCCGCAGTTTGCGCTGCCGCTTCGCTGAAGGGGATTTTCTTGCCGCGCCGCCGGTTGGTGGTTCTTTCGAGTTTGTGTTTGATCGGGGTTGTTTCCACGTTTTCGATGAGCCGGAAGAGCGGCAGCGGTTTGCTGCGCATGTGGCTGCGGCGCTGGCGCCGGGTGGATTGTGGCTGAGCCTGATTGGAAGCACGGAGGGTCCTGCGCGTGAGGTTGGTCCGCCGCGGCGGTCGGCGCGTGAGGCTGTGCTGGCGATTGAGCCTGCTTTGGAGATTCTCGAGTTGCGATCAGTGGAGTTCAGCGGGCATGACGCCAGGGCGTGGTTTTGCTTGTCGCGGAAGCGGGTTGTGGCAGCGCAGGCTTCTACCCGGCATGATTGAGGTAATTGTGTGAGCGGGTCGGCGTCTTTGCGCCGATTTGGTCCCGTATTTTCTTCTCGAAAGGCGCGAGGAGAAAGTATGTGGCCCCCGGAAGCTTTTGTGACTTGCACGACAGCGGGCTTGAGTGAGCCTTTTCCCGCCCAGGCAAACGCGCTTGGGTGGGCCACCACCGCGGTGTGATAGAGGAGGTGTCGTGGAGCGGGAAACGGGGGTACACTAATGCGTTATGGCAACGGCACAAGCGACTACGAATATCCTTCTCCGGGCGCCTCAGGGCGCTTTCCGGAATGAGCCTTTTACCAATTTTGGCGAGTATGAGAAGGCGCAGACGATGCGCGAGGCGCTGACGCGCGTGGGCGATCACCTGGGAGTGGAGTATGACCTGGTGATTGGCGGGGAGCGTTTGCGGACGGAGGGCAAGATCCGGTCGGTGAATCCGGCGCGTCCCGCCGAGGTGGTGGGCGTGCACCAGAAGGCGGGCGCCGAGCATGCGGAGCGCGCGATGCAGGCGGCGCTGAAGGCATTTGAGACGTGGCAGTATGTTTCCGCGGCTGAGCGGGCCTCGCTGCTGCTGCATGCGGCGGCGAAGATTCGCGAGCGGAAGTTCGATTTTTGCGCGTGGCTGGTGTATGAGGTCGGCAAGAACTGGGGCGAGGCGGACGCCGATGTGGGCGAGACGATCGACTTTCTGGAGTTTTACGCGCGGGAGGCGCTGCGGCTGGATGCAGCGACGACGCCGATCCAGTATCCGGGCGAGAAGAATGAGCTGCTGTATATTCCGCTGGGCGTGGGGGCTGTGATTCCGCCGTGGAATTTTCCGTTTGCCATTATGGCAGGGATGACGGCGGCTGCGATTGTGACGGGGAATACGGTGATTCTGAAGCCTTCAAGCGATTCGCCGACGATTGCCGCGAAGTTTGTGGAGGTGCTGGAAGAGTGCGGGATGCCGGATGGAGTGGTGAACTTTTGTCCGGGTTCGGGCGCGACGTTTGGGAATGCGATTGTGGCGCATCCCAAGACGCGGTTTATTGCGTTTACCGGCTCGAAGGAAGTGGGGCTGGATATTCACGAACTGGCGGCGAAGCGGCAGGCGGGGCAGTTGTGGATCAAGCGCACGATATTGGAGATGGGCGGCAAGGATTCGATTGTGGTGTGCGCGGACAGCGACCTGGACAGCGCGGTGGATGGCGTGCTGGCGTCGGCGTTCGGGTTTAGCGGGCAGAAGTGCTCGGCTTGCTCGCGGGCGATTGTGGAAGAGAGCGTGTATGACGCGTTTGTGGACCAGTTGCGGCAGAAGGTGACGGCGTGGACGGTGGGCGATCCGGTGAAGAACCTGAAGATGGGCCCGGTGGTGAATGCGGCTGCCATGAAGAGCATTCAGGGGTACATCGAAAAGGGCAAGCAGGAGGGCCGTTTGCTGGCCGGCGGGAATGCGGTGGAGACGCCGGAGAAGGGATATTACCTGGAGCCGACGATCTTTGTGGATATTCCGCGGGACGGGGTGCTGGCGCAGGAGGAGATTTTTGGGCCGGTGCTGGCGGTGATCCAGGCTCGGAATTTTGACGATGCGCTGGAGATTGCGAACAACACGGAGTACGGGCTGACGGGCGCGCTTTACAGCAGCGACCGGGAGAAACTGGCGATTGCGCGGGAGCGGTTCTTTGTGGGGAATTTGTACCTGAACCGGAAGTGCACGGGAGCGATGGTCGGCGCGCATCCGTTTGGCGGGTTCAATATGTCGGGTACGGACTCGAAGGCTGGCGGACCGGATTACCTGTATTTGTTTACGCAGGCGAAGTCCGTGGCCGAGAAGGTGGGATAGGCATGGAGATGGAAGCGGCTGCGGAAACAGGGAGCCGCTTCCATCACAACTTGTGAGCGATCATGCCGTCGATCTGTCTTATCCGGATCTGCCTGATTCTGGTCTGCCTTTAATGGATATCCATGAGCACGTTTCCGATGGCGGTTGCGGCTTCCGCGAGCATGCGGTGATGGATGGTGAAGAGCGCGAGCTCGAGGCGGTCGGAGACGCCGGTTTTGTCGTAGACGCTTCTCAGGTAGTTCTTGATGACCTGCTCGGTGGTTCCGAGCCGCATCGCGATTTCCTTGTTTTTGCAGCCCTGGATGATGAGCGCGACGATTTTCATTTCCTTGGGCGTGAGGCGGTCGCGGACTCTTGCTCCGACGCTGTCCTCTTCGAGGATGAGATCCTCGGGACCGCATGCACGGATGTCGCTTTCACCGCGTGCGACGCGGCGGACGCAATCGATGAGGGCGGAGCCGGAGACGGAGCGGTGCATGACGCCGTCGACTCCTGCATCAAAGTAAGACTGTACGGGCTCGCCAATTTCCGCGACGAGCAGGGCATGACCGCAGGTGTTGCGGGCTTTTTCAACAACCTGAAGAATGGGTAACTTCAAGGCAGAGGCAAAGATGATGGTGGCGCCGCGGAAGGTATCCATGGCAGGCAGAAGACGCTCTGGCTCAGCGCACTGTGCGATGATACGGAAATCATCTTCCATGGCCAGGATTTTTGCGGTCCCGGCGCGAAAGATGGCCTGGTTGTCGGCCAGTATGATCTTGTTCATGATTGGGTCCTATCGTTCTATGTCTACACAAGTCAGAGATTAGTTCCGGACTCGACCAGTCTTGCTGGTTCGAGATGCCTCTTGTCGGGCATTGCATTTCCCTACTGGATTTCGCGTTTTTTTGATTTTTACTGTTACGTTGCGAATCTAAAGTAACTGAAAGAATGAAACTTTAAGGGAACTATTTGTTTGACCCGGATATTACATGAGTAAGCAAAGATTGCAAACCAATATTTTTTAAGCAGCAATTTTTACAGAGTTGTGGTTATAGGAAAGGTTGATAAGTTCGTTTTATGTCGAAACCGGTGATTCTTGCTGTCGATGATGATCCCAATGTGCTGGAAGCAGTGGTGCAGGACCTTCGTCGCAGGTATGCAAGCGAATACAGGGTGTTACGTGCTGGGTCAGGACAGGCGGGTCTTGATATAAGCCGGCAGTTATCGGAGCGTGGGGATGCGGTAGCACTGTATCTATCGGACCAGCGGATGCCGGGAATGACCGGGGTGGAGTTTCTGGAGCGGGCACAGAAGGTTTTTCCTGAGGCGCGGCGTGCGCTGCTGACGGCTTATGCGGATACGGAGGCGGCGATCCGGGCGATTAACTCGGCGCGGATTCATTACTACTTGACGAAGCCGTGGGATCCGCCGGAGCAGCAGCTTTACCCGGTGATTGATGACTTACTGGTAACCTGGCGGCAAGGTTACCGTCCACCGTATGAAGGACTGAAGGTAATTGGGTCACGGTGGTCGCTGCAGGACCATGAGGTACGGAATTTTCTGTCTCGTAACCAGGTTCCTTATCTATGGATGGATCCGGAGCGGGAGGGTACTTGCGTCGCGTTGCTGCGGCAGCATGGTCTGGATGACGGGCGGCTGCCGGTGGTGATTTGCGCGGACGGGACGGTGCTGGTACAGCCGAGCCTTGCGGAGTTGGCCGAGAAGGTGGGCTTGCGGACGCAGGCGAAGGCGGAATATTACGACGTGGTGGTTGTGGGCGCGGGTCCGGCGGGACTGGGCGCGGCTGTTTATGCGGCGTCAGAGGGTTTGAGCACGCTGATTCTGGAGCCTGAGGCGCCGGGCGGGCAGGCAGGCAGCAGTTCGCGGATTGAGAATTACCTGGGATTTCCGTCGGGAATTTCAGGAGAGGATCTGGCGCGGCGGGCGCATGTGCAGGCGACGCGGTTTGGGGCCGAGTTTTTGACGCAGAAAGCGACGGGAATCCGGACGGAAAACGAATACCGCTATGTGCAGATGGCAGACGGGCGTGAGGTAAGCTGCCGGGTTTGCCTGCTGGCGATGGGGGTCCATTACCGGAAGCTGGATGCTCCGGGCGTGGAGGAGCTGACGGGGAAGGGCGTGTATTACGGAGCGGCACTGGTGGAGGCTCGGTCGTGCACGGATGAGGAGGTGTATGTGGTGGGCGGGGCGAATTCGGCCGGCCAGGCGGCGATGCACTTCTCAAAATTCGCGAAAAGGGTAACGATGCTGGTCCGTGCATCTTCCCTTGAGCAGAGCATGTCGAAATACTTAATCGATCAGATTGCCGGCACATCCAATATTGTTGTGGAAACGAATACCGAGGTTCTGGAGGCCTGCGGCGTGGACCGGCTGGAGGGTCTGCGGTTGCGGACTCCGTCGGGAGATGAGACGCGGGCGGCCGGTGGGCTGTTTATATTTATCGGGGCGGCTCCGCTGACGGACTGGCTTCCGGATTCGGTATTGCGGGATGGGAATGGATTTGTGCTGACGGGACCGGATATGCTGCGTCGGGAGGCTGGACGGTGGAAGGAAGGCCGTGAGCCGTACCTGCTGGAGACGAGCATGCCGGGGATTTTCGCGGCGGGCGATGTGCGGCACGGGTCAGTAAAACGCGCGGCGACAGCCGTAGGGGAAGGAGCGATCGCAGTCCAGTTTATGCATCAGTATCTGGCGCGGTACTAGACCGAAGCGATGAGCACTCAACCAGAGATCGGAATGGAAACGCGGGTAATCGGGGGCGCGGAGCTGTTTTCGCTTCTTCAAAAGATTCGGGGATTTGACGGGATTCGGCCGGAGGACGCGGCCTGCATTGGCGAGGCGCAGGAGCTGCGGGTGCCCGCCGGGGTGGATTTCTACAACCGGGATGAACACGGAATTTCCTTTTGGCTGCTGGTTTCCGGGGAGATTCAGATATTCAAGCATGAGCCTGACGGGTCGCGGACGCTGGTAGCGCATTTTTCGGGTGGCGAGAGCTTTGGCGAGGTGGCTCTGCTGGGCGGCGCGCCCGCGGTGAGCGCGACGGCCCATGCGCTGGAGGCGAGCCGGCTGATACGGATTCATACGGATGGGTTCTGGCGCCTGATGAATACGTGCGCGGTCGTTCGGCAGACGATATTGCAGAACATGGCGCACCGGCTGGGATCTTACAACGCGCTGCAGTTGCAGCGGGAGAAGCTGGTGTCGCTGGGAATGCTGGCGGCGGGATTGATGCATGAGCTGAATAACCCCGGAAGCGCGGCGCGGCGCGCGGCGGCGCAACTGCGGGAGACTTTGCAGACGCTGCCGGAGATCAGCCTGCGGCTGGGGCAGTTACGGCTGGACGAGGAGCAGATGCAGTGCATGCGGCATTTGCAGCATGACGTGATGCTGCATTTGCGTCCGAAGCCGGCTAGCACGCTGGAGGAGTCTGACGCCGAAGAGGAGATGAGCGACTGGCTGACGGCGCTTGGCGTGAAGGAGTCCTGGAAACTGGCACCGATGCTGGTGGAAGCGGGCTGGCGGCGGAAGGATATTGAGTGTACGAAGGACAGCTTTGAGGCCGAGACGCTGGCGGAGACGATCCAGTGGCTGCAGGGATTTGCCTCCAGCATGCAGTCGCTGGCGACGATTGAGGAGAGCCTGACGCGGGTGACAGACCTGGTGCTGGCGGTGAAGCGCTACGCATACGAGGACAAGAGCACGCTGCACGAGGTGGATATCCATGAGGGATTGCACAGCACGCTGACGATCCTGGGACACAAGTTTCGTCACAAAGGCGTGGGCGTGGACAAGCAGTTTGGGGCGGATGTGCCGCGGATACGGACGTGCGGACGCGGTTTGAACCAGGTGTGGACGAATCTGCTGGACAACGCGGTGGACGCGGCGCCGGAGGGTACGAAGGTGACGGTGCGGACGTGGAGCGAGGGCGGTTCGGTGTGGGTGTCGATTCATGACAGCGGGCCGGGGATCCCGGAGAGCGCCCGACGTCATATTTTTGAGCCGTTTTATACGACGAAGCCGGTGGGTGTAGGGACCGGACTGGGGCTGGATATTGCTTACCGGATTGTGACGGGGCAGTATGGCGGGAAGGTTTCATTTGAGTCGCGGCCTGGGTCCACGGAGTTTGTGATTCAGCTGCCTTTGGATGGGGAGACGTGTTCGGTGGCTGGCGGTTCGGGTGCTGATAAGGGGAAATAGTTTTTTGCTTTGAGGTTTCTGCTCGATCTGACAGAGAACAACTGCAGAGTTCCTTCGGTTTGCTCAGGAATGATGCTTTTTTTGTTTTGTGAAGATTGTTGCGGGTTCTGGTGGTTGGGCCTGCAGGTTCCTACGCTGGGCGCCTGCGGCACTGCGGTTGAATGACAACATTCTCAGGGGTATGGAGGATGTTGGATGAGCTTGAAAAGGAATAGTTCAAGCAAAGCGTCTGTGAGGAGCGGGCGCTTTTCCTTTTTTATGCTGTGCCGCGGAAGGTGAGGACGAGGAGCCAGGCGTTGAGGGCGGCGATGAAGATGGCGGCGGTCCATGCGGCGCAGCGAAGCCAGGGGCGGTTGACGAATTCGCCCATGAGTTTTTTGTCGCTGGTGAAGGTGACGAGCGGGATGACGGCGAAGCTGAGCTGCATGGAGAGGATGACCTGGCTCAGAATGAGCAGCTCGGAGGTTCCATTTTCGCCGTAAAAGGCGGTGACGAAGATGGTGGGGATGATGGCGAGGGAGCGGGTGATGAGGCGGCGAAGCCAGCCGGGCAGGCGGATGTCGAGAAAGCCTTCCATGACGATCTGGCCGGCGAGGGTGCCGGTGATGGTGGAGTTTTGCCCGGAGGCGAGCAGTGCGACAGCGAAGAGCATGCCGGCGCCGGTAAAGCCGATGAGGGGGCTGAGGAGCTTGTAGGCGTCACCAATTTCTGCGACGCCGAAGTGGCCGGAGCGATGAAAAACGGCGGCGGCGAGGATGAGGATGGCGGCGTTGACGAAGAGGGCCAGCATGAGAGCGACGGCGGAGTCGATGTTGGCGAAGCGGATGGCGTCGCGCTTGCCCTCGGGTGTGCGCTTGTACTGGCGCGTTTGCACGATGGAGGAGTGCAGGTAGAGGTTGTGCGGCATGACGGTGGCGCCAAGGATTCCGATGGCGATGTAGAGCATGTCAGAGTTGGTGACGAGGGATTTTGTGGGGAGGAAGAAGCTGGCGAGGAGTCCGGACCAGATGGGGTGGGATAGGAGAATTTCGACGAGGAAGATGGCGCTGATGGCGCCGATGAGGGCGATGACGAGAGCTTCCAAATAACGGAAGCCTTTGTTTTGGAGGAGCAGGATGATGAGGACATCGGCCCCGGTGATGATGACGCCGAAGATGAGCGGGATGCCGAAGAGGAGTTCGAGTGCGATGGCCGCGCCGATGACTTCGGCGAGATCGGTGGCGGCGATGGCGATTTCTGCCGAGAGCCAGAGAGCGATGGCGGTGGGACGGCTGTAGCGTTCGCGGCAGGCCTGGGCGAGGTCGCGGTCGGTGGCGATACCGAGCTTGAGGGCGAGGCTCTGAAGGAGAATCGCCAGCAGGTTGGAGACCATGATGACGAAGAGGAGGGTGTAGCCGTAACGGGAGCCCGCGGCGAGGTCAGTGGCCCAGTTGCCGGGGTCCATGTAGCCGACGGAGATGAGAAAGCCGGGACCGACGAAGCCGAGCACTCGCAGCCAGAAGCTGCGGGATTGCGTAAGTCGTACGGTGGCGTTGACCTCCTGCATGGAGGGCCGCTCTATTTGGCGGGACGAGTTACGCAGCTCGGTTTGTGGCATGGCCAGGCTTAGAGGTTCCTTAGCAATAGTATGCCATGGATATTAACGCCGATTAATTTAAAGATTTTGACGGGATTATCAGGCTGGAGAGGTTTGTTTGACCCAGACCTTTTCCGCAGCGGGGCGGCCGAGGGTGACCTTGCCGTGATCGGTTTCAATGAGGATGGTCTCGTCGTAGTTGTGGGTGATGACACGGAGCGAGGATTGGGGATCGATGCCGGCGCCGTGGAGGAAACGGAGGAGTTTGGGATCGCGTTCGTAGAGGCTGGTGACGGTGCATTCCGCGCCTTCTTCTGCCTCGGAGAGCGGGACGAGACCCTGCTTGCGGCGGCGGGTTGGGCTTTCCGGCAGGACGGAGTTGCCGTGGGGACAGGTGCCGCGTTCGCCGAGTTTTTCGATTAGCTTGGCTTCGAATTCGGGGGAGACGGCATGCTCGAGGCGTTCGGCTTCGTCGTGGACCTGGTACCACTCCATGCCGAAGATCTCAGCCAGCATGCGCTCGATGAGGTGATGGCGGAGCGCGGTTTTGCAGGCGGTTTTTTTGCCCTTGGAGGTGAGGCGAACGATGCCGTCTGTTTTGACTTCGACGTAGCCGTCGCGCTTGAGGCGCTTGATGGCCATGGTGACGGCAGGCGGCGAGACGTGGAGCCAATGAGCGAGCGTGACGGGCTGCACGCTCTGGCCTTCGGATTCGGCTTCGAGGATGGCCTTGAGGTAATCCTCTTTGGAGACGGTGATGGCGGTTTTCATCTGGAGTTCATGGTAAGCCGGTAGCGTTTCTGTGACCAGCAGCTGTGCGCATAGTCGGGATGTGTTACGTGTGGCGGACTTGCGCACGGAGTCGTAAAATCTGTGATACCAATGCGAGACGGAGTTTGCCGTGAGTTTGAGTGAGTTGCAGCAGGAAACGAGTTTGATGCCGGGTACGGGTTCCGCTGGGCGGCGCTGGGCGGTGGGCTGGACCAGCCTGGTGTTTGCGATTCTGCAGAGTGCGTGCACGGCGTTTATGGCGCTGAGCGGGTTGCGGCTTGTGATCGGGATCAGCTCAACCGCGATTGCGACCGGGATGCTGCCGCTGGTGAAGCTGCATACGAATGTGCTGCGGATACCGATGGTGCTGCTGGCGGTGGCGGGCGCAGTGGCGAATCTTTATGTGATATGGCAGATGCGGCGGTTACGCGCGCGTCCAGCGGCGCAGTGGAGGATTACTCCGCTGACCAAGAAGCAGAGGCGGAGCGAGCGGCTGCAAATTGCGCTGGCGGTGTTGACGCTGGTGCTGGTGGCGATTGAAGAGATCTTTCACATGCACCTTATTCATACGCTGTAGGCGCTCAGGCGTCCTGGGATGGGCGCAATGCGCGGATCTGCTCGTCAAGGCGTGCGTGGAGGCGTTCAGAGAAGCCTGTTGGCAGCTCGAAGACGCGATCGTCGCCGGTGAGGATGAGGATGTTGCGGGTGGAGTCCAGCACGGCCGAGCAGATGTTGCAGTGATCGAGATGCTTCTGGACCAGCTCGCGGGTTTCCGGCGCGAGGGAGTCGTCGATGTAACTCGAGATGGCATCCCATACGTGCTTGCAATCTATGACCATGGGAACCACCTCCTCTTTGGGTTTAGATGCTTGAGCTGCGGCGCAAGTTCTTTTTGGAGGAGCATGCGGGCGCGGTGGAGGCGGACTTTGGCCGCCGAGACGGTGATGTTGAGGGTGGAGGCGCACTCGTTGACGCTGAGCTCTTCGAGATCGCGGAGGAGAAAGATTTCGCGGTAGAGGACGGGAAGATTGTCGATGGCGGCGCGGAGGATGGAGCGGACTTCGGCGCGCTCGAGGGATTCGGAGGGTATTTCGCGCCAGTCGCGCAGGAGTGCGGGGCTGATGCCGGGCTGTTCGTCATCGCTGCTGTCGATGGAGTCGGTGGGGAACTGGTTTCTGCGTCGGAGGATGGAGCGGGCCTCATTGAGCGCGATGCTGGCGAGCCATGTGCCGAAGCGGGATTCAGCGCGGAAGGCGGCGAGGCCGCGGTAAGCCTTGAGGAAGGCTTCCTGGGTAGCTTCTTCGGCGTCGGCTTCGTTTTTGAGCATGGCCAGGGCCATGGCGAAGACGGTGCGTTCGTAGGGGCGGATGAGGTCATGGAACTGATCGTGATGCCCGGCCAGGATGGCCTGGATGCGGGTGAGTTCTTCCGGGTTGGGAGTAGCGGTGGTCACGCTTTGGCGAATTTGTTTTTGTACTGGCGGGCGATGATGGCATCGAGTGAGATGAGGCCCGCGCCGAAGATGAGGACCATGAGCGAGGCGAAGAGGAATGTATAGGGATCGGCGTTGTAGAAGTTTCCGGGATTGGAGAAGACGGAAAAGAGCGCGTCGCGAGAGGCTGTCCAATAGGCGACGAGCATGTCAAAGGCGAGGATGAGGCCGACGATGCGGGAGCCGAGGCCGAAGATGAGAAGCAGCCCGCCGAAGAATTCCATTCCGGCTACGAGAGGAGCCTGGATGCCGGGAAAGGGAATGCCGAGGGATTGGAAGAAGCCGATGACACGGTCAAGATGCTGGAGCTTGCCCCAGCCGGTCTGCATGAACTGCCATCCCCAGTAGAGACGGACGAGAAGCAGCAAGGGGCTCTGGAGCCATGAGGCAGATTTGCTGAAGTGGGTGTAGAGCGCTGCGATTTTTTTGACCACGGAGGTTCCTTTTTTACGCTGATTTTCTTGCCTTCCAGGAGTGCGAAGGTGTACTGCCTGTGGTGCTGAACGGGTATTAGAGTGGGTCTTCCGCCGTTTGGTTACAGAACCATCCCAAGGTTGCGAAGAGGGCGAAGGCGGATTGGAGGTGCGCGGGGCGGTCTTGTTCGGGGATGGCGCTGGCGGCGAAGGCTGTGTCGATTGCCCGGCTGAGTGTTGCGCCGCCGCGGATGGCCTTGAGGAGATGGAAGTCTTCGGGATCGAGGCGGCGGTAGTAGACCGAATCGTCGAAGCGATGGACCGCGATGAAGACGGGTTTGCCGGGGAGAGTGCGCATGCGCCTGGTGCGGCGGGCGGAGAATCCTGTAGAGGCGTTGTTGCTGGCTGAGTCGCTGTCACCTTCGTCTTCGCGGAGGGAGATGAGTGCGTCGTCAATGGCGGCGTGGGCTTCAACGAGGCGCAGGTGCGGCTGCAGGGTGAGGACGGAGTCTTCGCCGATGGCGGCCATTTGTTCGGGCGTGAGGGGCGGCCAGGCGGGATTGTCAAAGGATTCGATGTGTGCCCATTCGAGTTGGGCCATTTCGATGGCGAGTCGGGTGTGGGGGGCGGAATGATCGGGGTGGGCGATGAGCCACTGGGGCAGGCGCGAGCCGAGGTTGCGCAGGGTGAAGGATGTGGAGGGGCATTCGGTGAGGTAGTCGCGCATGATGCGCTCGAATCGGCGCGTGCCAACGACGGCCTGCAGTCCGGGGAAGTCCTCCTGGAAGCTGGTGTAGAGGCGGAACCAGTACTGGCGGTTGTAGATTTCGAGGCGCTCGAAGGAACTGAGGCGGTCGTTGGGTCTGATGATGGCTTCTGCTTCGCGCAGTGAGGGGGTTCCGTCGGCGCGGCGTTGGCGCATGCGCTCGTCTCGGGTGATAGGCTGCATGATGCAGGCGGCCATGCGCTGCTGAATTTCGCGGAGCTGGGTGGGGTGGCTGTTTTGATCGCTCATTGGGCTACCGCCTGTTTTTGTTCTTCTGCGGTGAGTCTTTGAGCGGCCTTCTGGAGATATTGGGTGGCCTTGAGGGCTTCGCGGTGGACTTCGTCGAAGGTGGGGATGTTGTCGTCCCATTCGAGGAGGGTGGCGGTGGGTCCGCAGCGCTGGATGGCGCGCTCGTATAGGTTCCAGACGGGATCGAGGACGGGGTGGTCGTGGGTGTCGAGGATATACTTTTCGAATTTGGAGTGACCGGCGATGTGTATCTGGGCGACGCGCTCGGAGGGGACGGCGTCGACATAGGCGCGCGGGTCAAAGGTGTGATTTTGCGAGGAGACGTAGATATTGTTGACGTCGAGCAGGATGCCGCAGTCGGCTTCTTCGACGACCTCGTTGAGGAACTCCCATTCGGTCATTTCCGAGACGTGGAACTCGGCGTAGCTGGAGACGTTTTCAACGACGATGGGGATTTCGAGGAGGTCCTGTACCTGGCGGATGCGCTGGGCGGTGTTATGCACGGCCTCCCAAGTGTAGGGCATGGGGAGCAGGTCGTGAGTGTAGCGGCCATCGACGGAGCCCCAGCAGAGATGGTCTGAGAGCCAGGGGGTATTGGTGCGGCGCACGAGATTTTTGAGGCGCTTGAGGTGCTCCCGGTTGAGCGGATCGGTGGAGCCGAAGTACATGGATACGCCGTGCTGTACGACGCGGTACTGATCGAGGATGCTGTCGAGCACGGTGAGGGGACGGCCACCGTCGACCATGTAGTTTTCCGAGATGATTTCAAACCAGTCGACGACCGGTTTTTTCTCAAGGATATGGCTGTAGTGGGGGACGCGCAGGCCTATACCTACTCCGTAGTCTGTATATCCGTTGAATCGATTGGCTGGCATGGCTGGACGTTTGGGTTGTAGTGATGAGGTGCGAGTCTCCCGTGAGCCGGGAGACTCGGGGGGGGGGTGCTACTTCATGGGGTGTTCGGTATTGCAGCCGCCCTTGCCCTTGCAGCTGTTCTTGCCCTTGCAGCCGTTGTCGCCGGACTTGCAGCCGCCCTGGCCCTTACAGGCGTTCTGGCCTTTACAGGCGTGCTTGCCCATGGTTGCCTTGGTGGTTTTGGCGAATGCGCCGAGCATGGCCTGAGCGGGGGCGACGGTGGTGGCGGATGAGGCAGTTGAGGCGAGCGCCATGGGGGCTGCACCCAGCAGACCGGTTACGGCGGCGCTGAGCATCATGGCTTTGATCTGATTCTTCGTCATTTAGGAGTTCCTCCGGTGATGCAGACCCGCCGTGTGCGGCGGTCTGTGTGGGTTAGAGTTGCATGGACAAAATTGGTTACAGCAACGGATTGGATTTTTTCGATACCTGTCACGGCTGTTAATCAGGCTCGTTGCACTGCAGTATCTTTACGGCTTTCCCATGTGCAACGGATTGGTCCTGCGCGGGAGTGACGCCATCATATTCCATTTGTCGTGGGCGAGAGCGTGAATTTTGCGGGGCGGTATGAGGCGAAGGAGGATGGCAGCTGGATGGATGTGAGAAACAGCAGAGACTGGCGGGACGGATGAGTCGGGTAGAAACAAAAAGGGCGCGGAACTGGTTGGTTCCGCGCCACTCATTTAGGAGGGTTAGTTATGAGTTAGAAGGAGAGTTCGCCACCGATCTGGATCTGACGCGAGGTGTTTGCCGTCTTGGTGATGGATCCGAAGCTGCTCTTGGTTGGATCGAGAGCGGGCGAGGCGAACATGGGATGGTTGAGCGTGTTGAAGGTTTCAAAGCGTAGTTGGAAGCCAACACCCCTGGTGATGGGGAAGTTCTTCAACACGGAAGAGTCGAGGTTGTTGATGCCGTTAGCCCTGATGCTGGGGATGGTCAACGGGAAGGTACGGAGGTGGTACTGGAACTGGTTCTTGCTGCCGAGGACGAAAGGATTGTTGCTGAAGACCGATGAGCCCTTGGCTGCTTCGCGGGAGTTGTACTGAATCTGGTTTCCGGTCAGAACCATGTCGCTGCTCCAGTAGAGCGGCGGGCCTGTCTGGTAGCTGTAAATACCGTTGACCACCCAGCCTCCTGCGATTTCGTTGAGGAGGCGGTTGTGGAAGTTGTGGGCCGTGCCCGGACCGAAGGGCAGGTTGTAGGTTGCGCCGATGACGATGTGCTGCGGGAAGTCGAACGGCGATACGTACTTTTTAGGTGAAGGATCGCTCGGGTTGAGGTAGACGTCACGGGATTCCAGCTTGGACCATCCATAGTTGGCGACCAGCCAGAGGCCATGCGACATACGGTGCTCGACGCGCGCGTAAAGCGCATTGAAGTAGGCCTGGCCGGTGGTTGCGTTGTCTTCCGTCACGCCATCCTGCGGGAACTGCGGGAAAGGCGAGAGCAACTGTGCCACGGACGTCTTGCTGCCGTTGAGCGAAGTGCCAGGAATCAGGCCCTCGAAGGGATTGACGACTGATTTGGAGAGAGCATTGATAAGGGTCTGGTCACGCGTAGGCAGTGTGCTCAGATACTGGCGAGGCAGGAAGTTGAGGTCAGTGGTGGAAACCGGCTGGTGAATGATATGGCTGCCGACGTAGTCCATTTCGAACATGGTGTTCGGCGTGATCTGTTGCTGAATGCCGATGTTCCAGCGAATGGAGTAGGGTGTCTTGGGCTTCGAGTCGATGAAGCTGATGCTCTGACCCATGAAGGTGCCCAGACCTGCCGATGAGCCGGTGGGCTTGTTGATGCCGTTGGGGAAGGGATTGGAGAGATAGCCGGTTCCCGGGGCCTTGGGCGTCAGGTAGTTGTCGAGTGTTGGGACGAGGGGCGTAACAGCGCTGAATCCTTCGTTGTCGAGAACAGGATTCGATGACCATGTTCCGTTGGCATCGAGGTTGGCGATGGTGTACTGGCTGACGAATACACCGAAGCCACCGCGGACGACGGTTTTGTTGTTGAGCATCGCCGGACTCCATGCGAAGCCCAGGCGAGGACTGATCCAGTTGGAGTTGTTGGAGTAGTACGAGCCGTTGTTGGCTGACGGGTAGGTGAGGCCGCCGTTGACCTGAAACGCACTCGGAGCGGGAAGTGGCGACGCATAATCGCCATTGCTGTAGTTGGCAGCATAGGCTGCTTCCGCCTGGGAGGCGATAGGGCTTGGGCTGGTGGTGTTGAATCCGTTGACGACTGCGCCGTGCTTGTCATAGTACGGGGTGTTGAAGTCGTAACGGAGGCCCATATTGAGGGTAAGGTGACTATTGACGCGCCAGTTGTCCTGCGCAAAGCCTGCAATGTAGTAGTTGTAAAACGAGTTGATGGGTTCGTTGTCGAACTCACCCTTGGTGGGCAGTCCGAGCAGGAAGGAGGCGAAGTCCCCTCCGAAGTTCTGACCGGCTGAGCCGGAAGTTGCCTGTACCCAGTTTGTGCCGAAGGTATATGAGCCGGAAGAGTACTTATAGTCAGCGGCTCCAAGGCGATACTGACGGGCATCGATGCCGAACTTGAAGTTTTGGTTCCCAATGGTCTTCATCAGTTCCGCAAAAAGCTGGTAGGAGTTAGACGGGAAACGGGACAAGCGGTTGTTGCCAAGGCACTGGAAGCTGGTCTGACTGCCGCAGCTTCCGCTAAACCCGATGAAGGGCATAGTGAGGGCCTCAGAGTTGCTCTTGATGTAGGAGGGGAAGCCGAGGGTGGTCGGATCGAGGCCATCGCTGGGTTCGCCTTCGGTTTGCAGGAAGTAAGTCCAGTTGGCGCGGACATCGAGTGCAGTGCTTGCATTGAAGGTGTGTTCGACGTCGAAGCTGGCGCCCCAGTTGGAACGGACGAGCGTTCCGCCAGTGGCTGCGTTGTTGAAGTAATTCTGCTTTGACTGGTAACGCAGATTACGGCGGAAGTCGAAGAACATGTGAGTGGAAGCGCCTACGTTGAAGTCGAGGCGGCCCAGGAAGTTATTGTAGTTGTCGATGCTGGGGACGCTGCTGATGAAGTTATCTTCGCCGTCAGCCTTTCCAGTGGTATTGGGGGAAGGATAGTACTGAAGGTACTTGGACGCCACAGGGTCGATGCTGAGTCCAGCATTGGAAAGGACGTTGCCGGGAATCGGCTGGCGCGTGATGGTTCCGTTGACGCTTTGCGCCGTGTAGGGGTTGTACAGCTGATTTGGGTTCGGTGAGCCATCGGCGCAGAACTCTGAGTTGCCATTCAGATAACCGTTTGGGCATCCGGCAGAAAGCAGAGACGAGAAGTCGCCGGTGCGCTCCGCAGCGGTGGGCACGGTGGCGAGGTCGGTTGCGGGCTGGGAGTCCTGAAGGCCTTCCCATGCGAACATCCAGAAGATCTTGTTGCGACCGTCGAAGACGTGGGGAATCCAGATGGGGCCGTCCGCTTCAAGTCCGTACTGGTTGTAGTGGGTGACGGGGTTGGGCTTGCTGGCCTGATCGTTGAACCAGCTATTGGCGTCGATCGCGGAGATCTGGCCGTACTCGTAGAGTTTGCCGTGAAATTTATTTCCGCCTGATTTGAGGACCTGGTTGATGACGCCGGCGTAGGTGTGGCCGACGGAGGCATCGGTGTCAAATGCCTGCACGCTGACCTGCTTGACGGTGGCCTGCGGCGGGCTGTAGGCGAGGGTTCCGTTCCAGAGCTCGTCGGGCACGCCGTCCATGAGGATTTCACTGGTCTGCGAGGGCGAGCCTGCGATGCTCCACGCGGCAGCGCCGTTGTTGTCAAAGGGATGGACCTGCGAGGGCTGACCGGTGGGCAGTACGCCGATGGAGAGCTCGGAGAGCATCATCGGGGTGCGGCCGTTCAGGGGCAGATCGGCAACTTCCTTGGTGGTGATGGTCTGGCCGATGGAGGCGCTGGCGGTGTTGAGCAGCGGGGCGGCAGCCGTAACCGTGACGGTTTGCTGGGCGCTGCCGAGCTGGAGCTTCATATCGATGATGAGGTGCGCGGCGGAGTTGAGTTCGATGCCTGCGCGAACGAACTTCTTGAAGCCTTCACTCTCTACCGTAATGGAGTACTTGCCGGGCAGGAGGAATGGGATGGTGTAGTCACCTGCGGCGTTGGATTTTGTGCTGGAGATGGTGCCGGAGTTGACCTCCGTGGCAATGACCTGCGCGCCTGGGATAGCTGCGCCGGTGGGGTCAGTGACGGTACCGGAGATGGTACCGCGGGATTCCTGTGCCATGGACTGCTGGGGAGCGAGAAACAAGGCAACGGCGAAGATCATGGAGAGGGCCAGCAGTGCGTAGCGCCAGCCCGACATGGGATTTTGACCGGACCGGTGCGTTCCGTGCCCCGGCCTTTTTACTGGGTTGAATTGCGGCTTCAGCCTCGACATAGATACATTCCTTTTTCGTAGCGGGTGTGACCTGCTCGAGAGTGTTCGGCGGCAAGCGCCGTTTGGATATTTCCAGGTCTGCTTTTGGGTGTCGTGGTACGACCACTCATAGGCACGGTCTGGAGTGTGCCCCTTCCACATAACGACTGTCAAGTGTGGAATGAGGTGGGGTGGAAAAAACATCTGCACAGGGTGAAAAACTTTGGATTGTATGTGCGTGTGGCGGGAAAGAAAAGCCGGCCCGTGAGGGCCGGATGGTGGGCAAAATGGGGTAAAGAAACAGCCAAGAGGTGTGACCTCGGTATGTGTAAACGGCTACAGTTACCGGACCGCAGTTGCGGTGTGCCTTGAGTGGTTGAGGGAGGTGTCCGGTTTCCAGTGCGGGAAGAAGTTGCGGAGCGTGAATTTGCTGGCCTGAGCCCCTTTGAGCTGATGGGAGTGGGATTCGCGCTGTTCGGGTGCGGCTCCAGGGCCGGTGGAGTCGTATTCGGCGAAGAATGCGGTGCGCAGGCGATGGGTCTGGCCGGGGTGCCACTCTCGCCAGCCTGCGGGATTGATCTGGGGGCCCATCCAGGTGTGGAGATAGACGACGGCGGCGTATGGACGCCAGGGGCGGCCGAGGTAGACGTTGGTTACGCCGGGGTCGGCGGTAAGGCGGCAGTCGTGAAAGACGAAGGCGCTGGGCTGATCTGGATTGTTTTTGGACTGGGCGGTGATCATGCCCTCGGAGTGCGGGGTGCTGTTGATGGTGCAGTGGTCGAAGAAGGCTTTGGCGTCGCCGAAGATGAAGTCGACATTGCCCTGGATGAAGCAGTGATCAAAGTACTGGCGGGAGACTTTGCAGGAGGAGGTTGCGGCGTGGCATTTGGGGCTGGCTGCGTAGAGGGTGTCCTGGTTGCCGAGCAGGCGGACGTGGGTGAGTACGGCTTTGTCTCCGGTGAGGCTGAGGGCCAGCGCCTGTGAGCCCTCATAGGCCTGCTTGTGGGTGCGGTTCCAGTCATTGCTGAAGGTGATGTTTTTTGCGTAAAAGTGGTCGCCGGTGACAGTGACGGTGGCGGACTTGAAGGTACTGCCGGTAGTTTCGGCGCTCCTATCATCGACGAGGACGGTCTGTGCGGGGTTGGCTCCGTCGCCGATGAGGCGGATGTTTGGCTTGTGGATGACGACGACGCCGCGATAGACGCCGGGGGCGATGCGGATGGTGGCGCCGGTGGCGGGTGCAGCGTTCACGGCGCTCTGGACGGAGTGGTACTCTGCGGTGCTGTCGAGTGAGACGTAGAGTGCGTGGTCGTAGTGCGGGACGTTTTCCGCGGACTCAGGGACGGATTGGTTGACGGGGAATGGGGGAAATTTTCCGGCGCAGTCGATGGGGGTTCCGCGCTTGCTGCCGGTGATCTGCTTGTTGGAGACGTCGTAGCCGGAGAGGATGAGGTTGCCGATTTCGGGTCCGTAGATGAAGTTGGCGAATTCGGCGTCGATTTTGGAGTCGCCGAGACCGTCGGCCCAGACGTTGTCGAGTTGAACGCCGAGCGGATATTTGGCGTCCTTGCCGACGAGGATGTAGCGACCGGGAGTGAGGATGTGGATGTTGCGGAGGGTGATGTCGCGATACCAGGGGATGAGGTCGCCCTGCTTTTTGGAGTAGCGGGGCGTGAGCAGCAGCGGATATTTGACGTTGCGCATGCAGACGTTTTGGTAGGTGACATCGTGGACGAGGCCGCCGCGGCTGAGATCGGACTTGATGCGGATGCCGTTGGTGGTTCCGTCGAGGGTGAGGTTGCGTACAAGGATGTGGCTGGCTCCTCCGTTGGTCTCGCTGCCGATGGACATGCCGTGGCCGGTGTAGAAGTGATCGTCGGAGATGGTCATGTTGGTGGCTCCGCCGGGTCCTGCCTTGATGGCTACATCGTCGTCGCCGTCGTGGATATAAGAATGCGTGATGGTTACATTTGTGGCTGGGCCGGGGTCAATGCCGTCTGTGTTGCGCGCGGTGGATGGCGTGTTGATGCGGACTCCCCATGCAGTGAAGCCGTTGGTGTGGCTGACGAGAACGTGGAAGAAGGGCGAGTTACGGAGGGTGATGCGGTAAAGGATGAAGTTGTTGGAGCGGTTGACGACAACCATGCGCGGACAACTCTGGTTGAGGTCTTTGACCTTGGCCTGATGGGCTAGATCCCACCATGTGACTTTCTGGCCGAGGAGGGTGGCTCCGCCGCGGCCGTCGATAACGCCCCTGCCCATGATGGCGGCGTTGGGCGCGTCGTCTACCGTGATGAGGGGCTTGCATCCGTGGCCACGCTTGTCCACGACGCCGCAACTGCCGGGGGTGAGGTCGTAGTCGCGGGGGTTGCGCGAGCCGTAGAGGGCCGTGGCTTTGTCGACGAGAAGGGTGACGCCGGTGCGGAGATGGATGGGCCCGGTGAGGAAGACGTGGTTATCGCCTGAGGAACTGAGTTCGACGGCGTGGCCGGGGGAGCAGTGGTCGATGGCCTGCTGGATGCGTGCGGTGTCTTCCATGTGTTCCTCTGCCGGGGTGAGCCTGCCGCCCGGCGCGGAGAGTTGCGCCTTGAGCTGGATACAGACGGGCGGATAGTGAGGTTCGACCACGTGGCGGGTATCCTGGGCGGATGCGGTGACAGCGAAAGATGCTATGAGGATGAGCGCGAGGGCTGTGAAAGTGCGGCGGAAGCGAGAAGAGGACATGGGAACCGGCTCCAGTCAATGGTCTAACCACTGCTCGTACCAGTCTAGCTGGTGCTGGCCGCACGGGCAAACGCGGGCTTTGCCCAATGCAGGCCGCACGGGCGATTGCGCCTTCGGCTCCATTCCATTTGGGCCTGGTTTGTGAGGGCGGCGGGATTGTTTTTGATCGGGGGGGGCACCGTCACTTTTTGAGGGCGGGCGGTACCTGGGCAGGCTTATGCACCTCTGGCACAGGGTTGCCGCAGGGGAGACGCTTTCAGGCCGGGGCGTTGATTTCCGCTGGCACGGCTTTTTTCTTTGGGGCGGCCTTTGCGTCTTCCTGTCCCTGGGCCTGCTGAGCGAGCTTGAGGTGTTTTTCCATGAGGCGGCTGGCTTCTTCGGGCTTGCGTGCTCGGATGGCCTTGTAGATCTCGCGGTGGAGCTCCGCCGATTCACGGAGGTCGAGGGAGCGCTCGACGGTTTTGCGGCGCCTGTCGTACATAGCGGAGGTGATGGTTTCCATGACGGCGGCGAGGATGGGATTGCCGGAGGCGCGGGCGATGATGCGATGGAAGCTGACGTCGTGAATGAGATATTCGCCGGGCTTGTCAAAGGTGGCATACATTTCGGTGACTTCTTCGGCGAGCGCGCTGTGATGCTCTTCCTTGCCTCGTTCGGCGGCGAGAGCGGCGAGGTGGCTTTCGAGGATGAGACGGGCCTCAAACATCTGCCAGAGCTGAAAGCCGTAGAGCGCGCCCATGAGATCGAAGGAGGACTTGCCTAGTTCGGGAGGGCCGTCGGCCACGAAGGTGCCGACGCCATGACGTATCTTCATGACGCCCATGGCGGCGAGGTAGCCGATGCCGGTGCGGAGGCTGGCGCGGCTGATGTTGAGCATCTGCGCAAATTCGCGTTCGGGAGGGATTTTGTCGCCGGGCTGGAGGGTGCCGTCTTCGATCAGCTTACGAATGTGATTGACCACCTGCATGGTCCGGTGGGTGTCCGGCGTGTCTTTCCGCGTTCTTTGCATGGGCTTTCGATTCTCCCGAAGCTGAGTCTCTCAGGTGTATTGAGACTAGCATGTGATTCGGAACAGTCCGATGATTGATGCTTGCTGACAAATGGTTGAACCCGGCCGGACCTCGATCGGTTGCGATTCGACCGGGAAATAGAAGATGTGGATGCACGAACAGAGCCTAGTGCGAGGACAGGTCTGCTCCAGCCAGCTTTGTGATGTTCCTGCCTTTTGCGGCGTGAACCACGAAGTGGCTGGCTTTCACCTGCGCGTTGGAGATGACCATTCCTTTTTGCGCATCGATTCTAACGTCTTTCAGCACAACATCGCGAATCGGGGCTTCCGGCAGGCCGGCAATGGCTCCTGCGTTCCTGCTGTTTGTGGCGGTGAAGTTTTCGATGGTGATGTTGTGGAAGTGGGGCGTGAGGCGCGTGACGGGTGCGGCCTTGTTGGGTGTGGGCGGATAGATTCTTGGGTAGTACTCGCTGATGATGAGAGCGTTATCGACGTTGGTCATGTGAATGTTTTTGAAGACGAGATCGCTGACATCGTTGCCGCGATCGCGGTTGGCTTTGATGCGGATGCCGTTGCCGGTTCCATTGAAGGTGATGTTGTCGGCGTAGATGTGCTGGGCTCCACCTGCTATCTCACTGCCGACGGAGAGTCCGTGACCGTGCAGGAAGGTGCAGTCCCTGATGGTGATGTAGCGGCTGGGGCGGTTATTGCTGGTGTTGGGCAGGCCGGACTTGATGGCGACATCGTCGTCGCCGACGTTGGCGAAGACGTGCTCGATGAGCATGTGCTGGACGGAAAAGGGGTCGATGGCGTCAGTGTTGGGCGAGTGCTGCGGCGCCAGGATACGGACATTGCGTATGGTGACGTAGTCGGAATAGTAGGGGACGATTTGCCACATGCCGGAGTTTTCGGCGGTGATGCCCTGGATGAGGACATGATTGCAGTGATCGAGGACAATGAGGCGAGGGCGGGTGAAGGAATTTCCTACTACGCCGGCGTCGTGTACTTTGCGGGCGGCTTTCCACCAGCCGTAGCCGTTGCCGTTGATGGCGCCCTGGCCGACGATGCTGATGTTTTCAGCGTTTTTGGCGCTGACGAGGGCCTGGCGACCGGGGGCGCGGAACTCGGTGATCTGCGGGTAGTCGCTGAAGTCGGGTGAGCCGAGGAGGGTTGCGCCCTTGTCGAGCTTGAGTGTGATGTTGCTCTTGAGGACGATGGGTCCGCTGAGGTAGGTACCAGCTGGCATGAGGACGGTGCCGCCGCCTTTGGCTTCGCAGGCGTTGATGGCGTGCTGGATGGCGGTGGTGTCCTTAGTGACGCCGTTGGCCTTGGCTCCATAGGACTGCACGTTGCAAATGGTCGAACCAGTAGCGGC
This sequence comes from Acidobacteriota bacterium, assembly GCA_021818585.1. Classification (GTDB taxonomy): domain Bacteria; phylum Acidobacteriota; class Terriglobia; order Terriglobales; family Acidobacteriaceae; genus Acidobacterium. The sequence goes on from JAKATU010000030.1 coordinate 42,268, forward strand.
GATGGCCGGTTGGGCGGCAACGACAGATGCGCAGATTGCCAGGGTGGAAAGCAAGAGGTTGGATGAGATTTTCAGCATTACTGCAGCTCCTTGGTAATAGAAGACGCTCCCCATATTACCGCAGAAATGCAGTAGTGGTCATACCACCATCAAAAGAAATCGGGATTTCCTTGGATATGAAGAACAATCCTGGAAATCCCGTCAGGAGAAAGCACGCAGTCGTGCGATAGGGAAAACTGGTTCTACTGGTTGACGCCGCTGGCGAGGAATCCGCCATCGACGACAATTGTCTGGCCGGTGACGAAGGAGCAGGCATCGGAAGAGAGAAAGACGGCTGCGCCGATGCACTCCTCGGTTTTGCCGAATCGGCCCATGGGGGTGCGCATTTTCAGCTCCTGGCCTCGGGGTGTGTTGTCGAGGAGGTCCGCATTGAGCGCGGTGCGGAAGACACCGGGCGCGATGGCGTTGACGGTGATGCCGTGCCTGGACCACTCGACGGCGAGCGAGCGGGTGAGGGAGACGACAGCGGCCTTGCTGGCGGCGTAGGCGGCGACCTCACTGAGGGCGACGAAGCTGTTGAGGGAGGCGATGTTGACGATGCGTCCATAGCCACGGCTGAGCATGTGCTTGCCGAAGACCTGACAGGCGCGGAGGGTGCCGGTGAGGTTGGTGTCTATGATGCTGTTCCACTCATCCTCGGGCATGGTGAGGGTGGGCGTGCGCTTAATTTTGCCGGCGCAGTTGATGAGGATGTCGACTTTGCCGAAGGAATCCAGCGTTGCGGCGAGGAGTGCTTCGAGCGAGGCGCGATCGCCCATGTCGGAGGTGAGGCGGAGGGTCCTGCGTCCGCGCTGCTCGATTTCGGCTGAGGTTTCATCGACGTTCTGCTGGCGGCGTGCGCTGGCGACGACGTCAGCACCTGCTTCGGCCAGCCCCAGACTGAGGGCTTTGCCGATACCTGAAGTTCCGCCGATGACGACGGCGGTTTTGCCTTGAAGATTGAATAACTGACTCATGCGTTTTCCTTATGCGCTAGGCGCCGCGCCCGAGGAAGACCGGGACGATGTGGCGCTCGTAGAGGTTTTCCGTGACGTTTTTGGCGACGACCGGCTCGTTGGCTTCGAGGAGATCGAGATAGCGGCGGCCCATTTTGGCGGCGACCTTGAAGCCGACGTGGAGAAGCTGGCGGAAGCTCTGGTTGTAGCCCGGATTGGACTGCACGTGACGCAGCGCGGAGGTGTACTGCTCGGAGGTCCAGTTGCGGACGGCGTCCGGCGCGGGCAGCTTTGCGGGTTCGATGTCAATGACGGTGGAGTAGGGAGCGCAGAGCTCTTCGCGATGGGCGAATGCGTCGGCGTAAACATCCTTGGCGAGGACGAGGCCTTCGCCACCGGCTTCTGCGAGGCCGATGATCTCTTCGAGCCAGGTGGTTCCTGCGGTCTTGAGGTGCACGCCGCAGTCAAAGCGCTGCATGGTGCGGTAGATGGCCGGGTAAATGGAGAACTTGTCACTGCCGGAGTGGACGCTGAGCTTGAGATTCGCGGGCAGGCCGTAGTGCTTGACGGCGTAGGCGATGGCGGCGACGTCGAGGGCCATTTCGCGTTCGAACTGGACGGTGTTGCCTACGTAGTCGACGCCCTTGTTGAAGCGGCCGCTGAATTTGGGGGCGATGGTCTGGATGGGGATTTGCTCGTCGGCGATGGCGGTGAGGATGATGAGCAGCTCGACGGGGCTTTGCGCGCGGTCGGTTTCATCCATGGAGATTTCCGGGATGAAGTTGCCCTTGCCTTTGACGCTTTCGATTTTGCGGTAGACCTCGCCGGCGTGCTGGATGGCGGCGAGGAACTTGGAGGCGGTTTCACGGAGGTTTTCCGTGGTGATGGTGAATTCTTCGTCGATGCCTTCGAGTTTCACCTTGCCTTGCAGCTCAGGGTGACGCTGGATGAAGGCGTCGATGTCTGCCGGGGCCGCGGGCTTGCCGATGAGGTCGGCGACATCGATGGTGTAGAAGTCGCAGGGCGCGAGGAAGCGATCTACGGTCTGGAGGGTGATGTGGTCGGCGTCGCAGAAGTATGGCTTATCCCAGCCGAGGGCCTTGACGGCCTCGTCGGCCGCGGCGCGCACGCCGGACGGTTCGGAGCCGATGATGAGGTGCTCACGATTGGATTTGTTCCAGACGGGAACGACTTCTTTGCCGGCCTTTGCGGCCTGGATGCATGCGGTGAGCTGCGCCTTTGCCTGATGGGCGAAACGGTCCCCGGCGCCTAACGAATATTTATTCAATACGAGCGGATTGCCTGCCACTTTATGATGCCTCGCCTTCTAGATTGCCTCGCCAGGCCCACAGGCCGAGCGCAGGGTTGGGAATGAAGAAGATTTCTTCACCATTGACGGTATTCAAGCCCTGCTGGAGCTTGCCGATGTCGTATTTTTGCTGAAGCGCGGAGAGGTCGCCGTATTGGAAGGCGACGCCTTCGACTTCTTCGCGGGTGAGATGGCCGGGCGCCCAGGTGATCCGGAATCGGCCCTCGGAGGAGCCGTGAATGAGGTGGGCGGCTGCACTGAGGTCGCTGGCCAGCTCGGGATTGTTGCGCACGGCTTCCAGCGTGGCGGGAGTTCCGCGATAGCCGTATTTGCGGATGAGCGCGTCGATGCTTTTGTCCTCGCCAAACTCGTGCACGCCGGGCGCTAGGATGATGAGCTCGGCGTTGTCCGCAAGAGCCATGCGGGTGCGATAGACAGCCTTGTTGCCGAGCCATGTGGACTGGAACTCGTGCGGGTCAAGGTAGACGACGGCTTTGCGGATGGGCTCGTCGAGGATTTCAAAGTTGACCTTGAGGCTGAGCTCGGCGGCGCGATTGAAGCACTCGACATCATCGCCGATGAAGAGGCCGCGCACGGCGAGGCCGCCGCTTTCGGTGCGGCCGACTACGGTGAGCACATAAACGATGGGGATGTGCTTGAGGAATTTGTCAGACGCATAGTTGAGGACGCGACGGACGGGATTGTCTGCGCGGCCCATGATGCGCTCCATGCCGTATACGGCGCCGAGGTAGTGGCTGCGGTTGATGCCTTCGCGGCCGCCTGTTCCGACGAGAATGTTTTTGTTGTAGTTGGCCATGCCGATGACTTCATGGGGGACGACCTGGCCGATGGAGAGGACGAGATCGAAGCCTCCCTGAGAGATGAGGCGGTTGACCTGCGCAGGCCAATCGTAGTCGAGCTTGCCTTCAGAGACTTCTCGGATGAATTCTGCCGGGACTGTGCCGACGGTTTCAATGTCCGTGCGCCAGTTGTGGGCCTGGAAGAGATCCTGAGGCACGTCACCGAACATGCGCGTGATTTGCGCGGGCTGCATGGCGACGTGGGTGCCGAGTGCGGGGAGAATGGCCTGCAGGCGGTCTCCGTAGTACTGCCATGCGTAACGGGTGAGTTCGCCGGCGTGAGAGTGGGAACGGGTCTGGTCGGGCGGGACCGCGAGCACACGCTTGCGGTCCCCCAGTTTGGCGAGGCTTTCGATGAGGAGCGACTGCAACTGCTCCTGCGAGATCTCGGTATCCACGCTTCCTATAGAACAGTAGAGGCTCATGCTGAGGCTTTTCCTTCACTGATGTTTATGTGAGCCGGCGCGAGCTTTGGAGTAATGAAGTGAATGATGACAAGCGCGAGCAGGTAGGCGAAGCATGCGATTCCAAACAGCGGAATGTAGCTGTGCGTGAAGTGCACGATGTAGCCGGTGGCCAACTGGAAGAGCGCGCCACCGATGGCTCCGGCCATGCCGCCGATTCCGATGACGCTGCCGACGGCAGCCTTTGGAAATACGTCAGAGGGCAGGGTGAAGAGGTTGGCGGACCATCCCTGGTGTGCTGCGGTGGCGAGACCCACAAGGCCGACGACGACCCACAGATGATGGATGAACGGTGCGGCGAAGACGGGTACGACGCAGAGGGCGCAGACCAGCATGGCGACTTTGCGTGAGACGTTGAGGTTTCTACCGGCATTGATGAGGATGGAGGAGATCCATCCGCCGCCGATGCTGCCAACGGTTGCAATGGTGTAGACGATGACGATGGGCAGGCGATTGGAAGCGAGGCTGAGGCTGAAGGTGGTTTGGAGATAGCGTGGCAGCCAGAAGAGATAGAACCACCAGATTGGATCGGTGAGGAACTTGCCGATGGAGAATGCCCATGTTTCCTTGCAGGGCAGGACTCGGCTCCAAGGGACTTTTTCGAGTTTTTCGATCGGGTCGCTGAGGATGAGATCGAGTTCAGACTGCGAGACGCTGCGGTGTTTCTCCGGCCGGTTGTAGTAGAAGAGCCAGATGATGAGCCAGACGATGCCGAAGGCGCCTGTTACGACGAAGGCTCCGCGCCAGGAGACGGCTACGACGAGCGTGGGAACAATGAGCGGAACGACGATGTTGCCGATGTTGGAGCCGGAGTTGAAGATGCCGGTGGCGAGAGCGCGCTCGCGCTTGGGGAACCACTCGGCTACTGCCTTGATGCAGGCGGGGAAGTTAGCTGCCTCGCCGAGGCCGAGCATGAACATGGCAATGCCCAGGGTGATGACGGAGAATGCCGCGCCGGGGAGCATGGCGGCGATGCTCCAGAGGGTGATGGCGATGGCGAAGGCCTTGCGGGTGCCGAGCTTGTCCGCGAGTCCACCGGCGATGACCATGCCGATGGCGTAGGCGACCTGGAAGCAGAAGAGGATGTAGCCGTACTTCACGCTGTCGAGGCCGGGGATGATGCCCTGGAGGAACTTCTCAAGGTATGCGAGAACGCCGCGGTCAACGTATGCGATGAGGGTGGCGAAGAACAGCATCGTGCATACGATCCAGCGCTGATGCGAAATGCGATTCTTTGAGCCGAATGTGCCAAAGAACGAGTCAGTTTGTGCGGGCTTTGCTGCCATTCCATCTCCAGATTTCGTGCGCAGCGCCGGAGGGTGTCCGGCACTGCGCTATAGGCGGTATGCGGACTTTACCAGCTTATAGGTAAGGTCGTGAACCACTTCGAATGCCTCCTGTTCCGTAATACGGTACTCGGTGACGAGGCGAGCAAGGAAGGCACAGTCGATACGGCGGGCTACGTCGTGGCGAGCGGGGATCGAGAGGAATGCGCGGGTGTCGTCGTTGAAGCCGACGGTGTTGTAGAACCCGGCTGTCTCTGTGGCCTGCTCGCGGAATCGCATCATTCCCTCCGGGCTGTCATGGAACCACCAGGGCGGGCCGAGTCGCAGGCAGGGATAGTGGCCTGCGAGCGGGGCGAGTTCGCGACTGTAGGTGGTTTCGTCGAGGGTGAAGAGGATGATGGTGAGGTCCGGTTCGTTGCCGGCGACATCGAGCAGCGGGCGGAGCCCGTCTACATAATTCGTTGCGGTGGGGATGTCGGCGCCTGTATCGCGGCCATACTTTTCGTAGACTTTGCGATTGTGATTGCGGGCGCTGCCGGGGTGGATCTGCATGACGAGGCCGTCTTCGACGCTCATGCGGGCCATTTCGGTGAGCATCTGCGCGCGGAAGAGTTCCTGTTCGGCCTTGTCTGTGTTGCCCGAGAGGATTTTTGCGAAGAGCTTTGCGGCGTGCTCGGTAGAGAGGTTCGCGGTGTTGGCGGTGGGATGGCCGTGATCGGTGGCGGTAGCGCCGAGGGTTTTGAAGCGCTCGCGGGATTTGCGCAGAGCGTTGAGGTAGCCTGGCCAGGTGGCGGTGTCTTCCCCGGTGAGTTCGCCGAGGCGGGTGATGTTCTGGCGGAAGCCGGCGAATTCCGGATCGACGACGGAGTCTGGCCGGAAGGTGGGAATGATGCGAGCCTTCCAGTTGGAGTCGCGAATGGCCTTGTGGTCGGCGAGCGAGTCGAGCGGGGAGTCGGTGGTGGCGAGGACTTCCATGTGGAAGCGCTCGTAGAGTGCGCGCGGCAGGAACTCTGGAGTTTTGAGCTTTTCGGAGATGGTGTCGAAGTAGAGGTCTGACGTCTTTTCAGAGAGGCGCTCGGTGAGACCGAATAGCTGCTGAAAGGCGAAGTCGAGCCAGAGGCGTGTGGGTGTGCCGCGGAAGAGATGATAGTGGCTGGCAAAGAGACGCCAGACGCGGCGCGGGTTCTGAATGTTCTCGACGCCGATTTCGAGGTCATCCATGGAGACGCCCTGGCTGTAGAGCATCCGATAGATATAGTGATCGGGCTGTACGAAGAGCTTTGCGGGGTCGGGGAATGGCTGGTTGTGTGCGAACCACGCAGCCTGGGTGTGCCCGTGCGGGCTGATGATGGGCAGCGAACAAGCGCTCTGGTAAAGCTCCCGGGCTACCGCCCGGGTAGCGGGATCAGCGGGAAAAAGACGGTCCTCATGAATCAGCATGCTTTGGAGTCTCACTTTGAGGTTGCGCGGAACATCATAGCTGCCCCGGCTAAGGTCTGACCACAAGGATACACGCATCGATGCAGGATGCGACACGAGGCAAAAAAAAGAGGGTGAATTTTGTGATGGGGTGAGAGTAGCTCGAAAGACACGGCGCTGGGAGGGCCGGCGGAAACCGAGATCTGGTCGGTTTCGGGGAGCTTTAGCTTCTGTATGCGGTGCTGGCGGAACCTGAGACTACTGACAGAGGCTGGTGGAGCAATTGCGAGACGTGCGTCTGGTGAAGGTTGATTTTGCGATTGGGGTGGTAGTAGTGCCAGAGGAAAAATACAAAAACTAGTACGATGAGAAGCGCGAGGAAGGGAAGAATGGCCTTGAAGATGGCCTTACCATTGCCTTTGTTGTTCGTTGCAGCCATATTTTTTATGTTATCGCAGGCGTGAGCGGAATGGCGCGGCGAGTCAGGCAGGCTCCCCGCGATAAGCGCGGGGATGCAGCGAAGCGAGAAGAATGGCTGGAGAAGGAGCACATCGGGGGATGTGGTCCTGAGAATGAAAGCTATTTGTTGTTGATGGCGCGACGCTTTTGGACGGCGGCGGCGAGCTCGTGGAGGAGGGTTTTTGTTTCCGGCCAGTCGATGCAGGCGTCTGTGATGCTTTGCCCATAGACGAGGGGTAAGCCGGGGACGAGTTTTTGTGCTCCGGCGACGAGGTTGCTCTCGATCATGACGCCCATGATGCGGTTTTCCCCGGCCGCGAGTTGGCTTGAGACGTCGCGGCAGACGGCGGCCTGCTTGCGGTGGTCCTTGCTGCTATTGGCGTGGCTGCAGTCGACCATGATGCGGGGTGCGACCCCGGTTTTTTCCATCTTCTGCGCGGTGGTGGCGACCGAAGTTGCGTCGTAGTTGGTGACCTCGCGTCCGCCGCGGAGGATGATGTGGCAGTCAGGATTGCCGGAGGTGAGGAGGATGGCGGCTTGTCCGGTGTCGGAGGTTCCGAGGAAGGTGTGCGGATGGCTGGCCGAGAGGATTGCCTCTATGGCGATCTGGACGTTGCCGGAGGTGCCGTTTTTGAATCCGACGGGGCAGGAAAGGCCGGAGGCGAGCTGGCGGTGGACCTGACTCTCGGTGGTGCGCGCGCCGATGGCGCCCCAACTGACCAGGTCGGCGACGTACTGCGGGGAGATCATATCGAGATATTCTGTGCCGGCGGGGACGCCGGTTTCGGCGAGGTCGAGGAGCAGGCGGCGGGCCATGCGCAGGCCTTCACTGATGCGGAAGGACTCATCGAAGTAGGGATCGTTGATGAGACCTTTCCAGCCGAGTGTGGTGCGCGGCTTCTCAAAGTAGACACGCATAACGAGCATGAGGTCGGTGGAAAGCTCGGCAATGGCTTCCTTGAGCAGGCCGGCGTATTCGCGGGCTGCGGCGGGGTCGTGGATGGAACATGGGCCGACAACGACGACGAGGCGATCGTCTTTTCCATTGAGGACGTCCACGATCTGGCGGCGTGCCTCGAAGACGGTACGGGAGGCGTTGTCGGTGACAGGCATCTCCTCCTCAAGAAAGATGGGAGGAAGAACGATCTTGCTGGATTTGATCCTGAGATTATTTGTGGGGTACGTCATGGACTTTTACTCAGGATACTAGAGGAAGCGGGCGGTTAGCTGTATCCATGTATCAGGGATGGCCGATGCGGGCGGGACTTTGGCCGTATACCGACCAAAGTCGGGCTGAGGGCGTCTCCAAACTGGTGTAAAGTGTGTGACGATGACACCCAGCGTGCCCGGTAGCCTTGAAGATCAGATCGTTGAACTGCGTGAGCGGCTCCGCCGGATGGAGGCGGTGCTGCAGCGGCATGGGATTGAGCTGGGGGATGGTGAGGCTGCTTCTGCCTTACCGCGGCCGGTGGCGGCTGCGCCAGAAACAGGGACTTCCCCTCCGTCGGCAGTTTCCGGCGATTTGCCGCAGGTGCAGGAATTTGTAACGGCGCAGGGTACATTTACTGGCGAGGACGTTTCGCGAGCCGGTAAGCAGCGTTTCGGGTTCGAGGAGCGAACTACGCCGGAGCAATCGCTGGAGCGCCGCATCGGGTCGCAGTGGTTTAACCGGGTCGGAATCCTGGCGGTGCTGATCGGCGTGGCGTGGTTTCTGAAGCTGGCTTTTGATAATCACTGGATTGGGCCAGTGGGGCGGATTGCGATCGGGCTGATGGCGGGGGCTGGGCTGATTGCGTGGTCGGAGCTCTTCCAGAAGCGCGGGTATGTGTTGTTTTCGTATTCGCTGAAGGCGATTGGGAGCGGCACGCTGTACCTGTCCTTGTGGGCGGCTTTTTCGGTCTATGGGCTCCTGCCGGCGTGGGCTGCCTTTGCCGCGATGATTGCGGTGACGGCCTTCAACGGATTCATGGCCTGGCGGCGCGATGCGGAGTTGCTGGCGCTGTACGCGATTCTGGGCGGGGTATCGACGCCGCTGCTGGTTTCAACGGGCGGGAACCATGAGATTACGCTGTTCAGCTATTTGCTGATTCTGGATTTGGCGGTGCTAGCGCTGGTGGTGCTGAAGCCGTGGTCGCGGCTGCTGTTTGTGGCTTTCTGGAGCACGGCATTTTTTGTTTTCGGCTGGTGGGTGAGCTATTACACGCAGGATCTGGCGGTTCGGACGGCGCTTTTTGTGGGCTGTTTTTTCGTGATTTTTGCGCTTGCGCCACGGCTGGTGCGGGTGGATTTTGCGGAGCCGGACCGGTTATCCGGGTGGGACCATCTGGCGGTGGTGGTGCTTCCCCTGGTGAATGCGTGCCTGGGATTTTCGGCGTTTTACGCGCTGCTGAACTGGGCGACGGAGAGCGGGTATGGGTCGTGGCTGGCGGTGGGATTTGCGGTGTTTTATCTGCTGTTGCTGCGGCTGCCTTCACGGGGGATGCTGCGGGCGAGTCCTGCGCTGCTTTCTGGACTGCACCTCGCGATTGCGGTGGTGTTTTTGACGATTGCGATTCCGCTGAAGACGCATGGACGCTGGCTGACGATAGGGTGGCTGGTGGAGGGCGCCGCGCTGGTTTGGCTGGCGGGGCGGTTTGGCCAGCGGCTTCTGCAAGTGCTGGCGTTGTTTTGCCTGGTGCTGGGTTTGCTGGCGCTGGTGACAGTGAATCCTGTGGCGGGGACGATGCCGATCTTCAACCAGCGATTTGGAACTTATGCGGTTGCAATTGCGGTATTTGCTCTGGTGGGCTGGCTGGCGCGGAAGAGTGGCGGCGAGCAGCGGCCTCCTGAGCCGCCGGTGCCGTGGCTGGGGCTGGCCGCGGGGTCGGTGCTGGTGATGAACGGGCTGATTCTGCTGGCGGTGAGCCTGGAGATTCACAGCTATTGGTGGTTGCTGCGCTGGCGGGGCGTGCTGGCAGAGACGCACAGGTATCACATCTATGCGCAGTTCAGCTATTCGGCATTCTTCATGCTGTTTGGAGCGGCGCTGCTGGCGGTGGGCTTCTGGCGGCGGTCTTCGTTCCTGCGGTGGCAATCGCTGGTTCTGCTGGCGGTGACGATCGCGAAGGTTTTCCTGGTGGACATTACGCGGTTGAGCCAGGGGCTGCGGATTGTGAGCTTTTTGGGGCTGGGCGCGCTGCTGCTGGTGGTTAGCTTTGCGTATCAGCGCGACTGGCTGAATTTGCGGAAGCAGGGAGAGTGAGTGCGGTGAGATATGCGGCGGTGGTGGTGCTGCTGGCTTTTGCTGGGAATGGGCCGGTGAAGCCGGAGATGAAGTATTTCCGGTACGAGCGCCCAGTCGAGAATACGCCGCAGAGCACGGGGCAGGCTTGCGTGGCGATACGGCCGGGTGTTTTTGTTCATGCTGCGCGCGGGTTGGCGGACCTGCGCTTGTACCGCGGGAGCGTGGAGACGCCTTATATCCTGCGCAGGGCGGAGCCGGCGGCTCATGGGGAACAGGCGGTTGCACTGGTGAACCTGGGACGGCGAGGTGGTGAGACGGTGTTTGATGCGGCCATGCCTGCGGGGGAATACAGCGATGTTGCGCTGGATGTGACGGGACAGAACTTTATAGCGACGGTGAAGGTGACTGGGAGCCAGACGCAGATGGGCGGCGCGCCGACGCAGATTGGGGCTTATACGATTTTTGATTTGACGCGGGAGAAGCTTGGCCGGAGCACGGTGCTTCATCTGCCGAGGTCGGATTTTCGTTTTCTGCATTTTCGGATTGATGGGCCGATTGCACCGGAGCAGATGAAGGGGCTGAAAGTGCTGCGGGTGGCGGCGAGCCAGCCGAGATATGTGACGGTGGCAGAGTCTTCGGATGTGGAGCAAAAGGGCCGGGAGTCGGTGATCCGGTTTACGGTGCCTGCGCATATTCCGGTGGACCGCGTGGTGTTTGTGCCCGGAGCGAGTCCGACGGACTTCAGCCGTGACGTGCGGATTCGCGTGCAGCCGGTGGCGCCCGCTAAGGCGAGTGATGCGGAGGCGCAGGCTGGGCCATTCGATGCTTATGGCAACGTGCTGAGGATTCATCGGGTGGAGCAGGGACACCGATTGAACGAGGAGCGGCTGAGCGTAGCGGCTCCCGGAGGCGTTCCGTATAAGGCGGCGCGCTGGACCGTGACGATGGATAACGGCGATGACGCGCCGATAGCGCTGCGCGCGGTGCGGCTGGAGATGGTGGAGCGGGACGTTTGTTTTCACGCCGAGGGTGGCGCGGAGTACACGCTCTATTACGGGGATTCCGCGCTTACGGCTCCGCAGTATGACTATGCGACTTTGTTTGTTCCGCAACCGAATGCGGCGATGGCGAAGCTGGGGCCGGAGGTGGAGAATCCAGCGTATGAGCCTCGGCCGGATACGCGGCCATTTTCCGAGAGGCATCCGGGATTGCTGTGGGCGGCGTTGGTTGTTGTGATTCTGCTGCTGGGGTGGGTTGCGGTACGTTCGGCGAAGCATGCCACGCCGGAAGCGTAGAGCACTATTGTTGGGAGTTGGTGAGTGATCATGAGGGAAAAAGAAAGCCGCACACGAGGTGCGGCTTTCCTGTGAGATGCAGCGAGGAAGTTATCGACCGATTTTGCGGAGGGGTTTGCCTGCCATGAGGTTTCGCTCGATGAATTCCAGGGTGATGTTTTTGGTTTCCGGCACGAGGAAGACAGTGATGCCGATGAAGATGACATTGAAGCCAGCGTAGAGCCAGAAGGTTTGCGCGTGACCGAAGTTGTTGAGCAGGGTGAGGAAGGTGGCGCCGACTACGAAGTTGGCGATCCAGTTGGTCAGCGTGGAGAGAGCAATGCCGAAGTCGCGACCGTTGATGGGCTGGACCTCAGAGCAGAGGATCCAGATGAGCGGGCCGGCCGACATGGCGAATCCGACGATGAAGAGGAGGAGCATGGCGACGGTGAAGATCTGCTCCACATGCGAGGTGATGCCGATGTGCATCATGTAGCCGACGACGGCCATGCCGATGGCCATGACGGAGAAGCCCGTGTAGAGGATGGGCTTGCGACCGAGCTTGTCGACAAACCAGATGGCGATGAAGGTGGCCAGGACGTTGGTGAGCCCGACGATCGCGGTGAAGATCATCTGGGCTTCCTTTTGATAGCCCATGTCTTTGAAGATGATGGGCGCGTAATACATGACGACGTTCATGCCGGTGAACTGCTGCACGATTTGCAGGAGGACGCCGAGGCCGACGGAGCGGCGGAAGTTGGGGTTCTGCAGGAACATGTGCCAGCCATGCTGGGGGATGCTCAACTGAGCGGCGATTTCCTGCTCTTCCTGCTCAACGATTCTGGGGTTGCCGCGGAGCTTGAGCAGGACGCGGGTGGCTTCTTCTTTACGGCCGCGCATCATGAGCCACCGGGGACTGTCTGGCAGGGAGAAGATGCCAATGAAGAAGAGCCCGCCGGGAATTGCGATGATGCCCAGCATCCAGTGCCAGTTACCGGAGTAGCTGAAGGCGAGATCGGAGAGGTAGGCGACGAGGATTCCGATGGTGATCATCAACTGATAGAAGGAGACCATGGAGCCGCGAATGTTTTCGGGTGCGATCTCTGCCAGGTAGATGGGGGCAGTGAAGGAAAGCATGCCAATGGAGACGCCGAGGATGAGGCGGCCCGCGAGGAGCACGGGGACGGACATCGCCACTCCGCACATGACGGAGGCTACTACGAAGATGAATGAGCCGAGGAGCAGGGAGCGTTTGCGCCCCAAGCTTTTGGCCATCCAGCCGCCGGCGATGGCGCCAACGGCAGCGCCGAGCATCATCCAACTGACGATGTGCTCGAGCATGGTATCGGAGATGCCGAAATCTGCCTTGATGAATTGTTCCGCGCCGGAGATGACGCCGATATCGAGACCGAACATCAAGCCCGCGAGGGCGCCAAGCAAGCCGATCATGACGGCGGCTGCTTTAGGATGCGCTTCGTATGTAACCGTTTGCACTGTATCTTTCATGGAGACTCCATCGAAGATTCGCCGGCTGGATGGACGTGCTGGAGGAGCCTTTGTCCCGATTGGAGGGTTTGAGGCATGCAAGCACGCGGGCCGATCCGACTCCAGCGATTGTAGTGGCATGAGCCAATCTCTGACCAGATAGAAGGTTTTGGACGGTGAAAAGAGGCAGCGGGCGAGCGCACAGGGTAAATCGCATTGGAATGAATTTATCTGGTGGAATTCTGATGCGGCGGGGTGAGAAAAGAAGACAGTTGTGGATACGAGGCATTATCTTCGTGGGCGTATCCGTATCGCGGAGGGGGAGTGATGAATCGTCGTGATTTGTTAAAGAGTGCGGTGGGGGTGGCTGGAGTGGCGGCTTTGAGCCGGGTGGGATGGGCGGTGGAAGCGGGAAGTTTGGCTGAGTTGGAGGCTCGTCTGGCTCGTGATCCTCGTCGGCCGCAGTATCACCTTTTG
>JAKATU010000073.1 GCA_021818585.1 Acidobacteriota bacterium
ACCAAGGCGCAGGATCCCGGCGAGTTCTGGGGCGACGAGCAGTTTTTGAAGTCGCTGGTGGTGCTGAAGGGTGCGGTTACGCTCGATGTTCCTGCGGAGAAGTACGTGCAGGTGTGGGACCCGGGATTGAAGCCTGAAGTTTCCGAGGCGAATGGGTGGAAGATGTACTCGTGGAAATATTCGCAACTGAAGCCAACGCAGGATCTGGACAAGAAGAAGACGGCCAGCACGACGGATTTGAAACCGTCGGTTGGGTGGACCACATTCAAGAACTGGCAGGAAGTTGGGGCCTGGTATGGAAGTCTGGCGGAGCCACGCGCGGTTCCAACCGCGGCGATTGTGGCGAAAGCTGACGAGATTACCGCGAATGCCAGGACGCCGGAGGAGCAGGCGCGGGCGATCTACGAATTTGTGTCGACCCATATCCGGTATATTGGCGTGGATTTCGGGGTGGGGCGGTATCAGCCGCATTCAGCGGAGGTGGTGCTTGCGAACCAGTATGGAGATTGCAAGGACAAGGACACATTGTTGGAGGCGTTGCTGCGCGCGAAAGGATTCGATACGGCGCCGGCGCTGATTGGGGTGGCGATCAAGATGATTCCGGGCCTGCCCATGCCCGCACTTTTCAATCATGTAATTACTACGGTTACGATTGACGGGAAGCAGGTGTGGCTGGATTCGACGCCGGGGGTGGCGCCGTTCCAGATGCTGGTTTCAGAGATAAGGGACAAGCAGGCGCTGGTGATTCCGGCGAAGAGCGCGGCGGAATTGGAGCGCACTCCGGCGAAGCCGCCGTTTCCGCTGGAAGACAGGATGGATGCCATGGGTACGTTGACGGCGGACGGCGACCTGAAGGCGCACATGGTGATTGTGGACCGGTCAGACAATGAGTTGCTGCTGCGGGAAGTGGCGCGGAACGTGGCTCCGGCGCAGTGGGACCAGGCGGTGCAGTATTTGTCGCGGCTGATGGGTTTTGGCGGCACGGTGAGCAACTCACAGTTTGAGCATGTGGAGAATTTGAATGTTCCGATCCGGCTGACGTATGACTACGATCATCCGAAGTTTGGCGACTGGAGCAATCTGCGAATTCTGCCGTTGTTTCCGCTGGTGGAATTGCCGGCTGCTCCGGACAAGAAGCCGGAGAAGGCGATTGATCTGGGTGCGGAGCGGACGGAGTTGGCGAAGACTGTGATTCATTTGCCGGCGAAGTTTACGCCAGATCTGCCGGATGCGGTTCATGTGAAGACAGACTTTGCGACGTATGACCGGACGTACAGCTATGCAAACGGGGTGCTGACGGCGGTTCGCAAGGTGGTGGTGCTCCAGTCGAAGGTTTCGGCGAAGGACTGGAAGGCATACAAGAAGTTTGCCAATGACACGTCGCTGTTCCAGTACACGTACATTCAACTGCTGACGAATGGGGAGGGGAGTGGGGCGAGTGGGACGAGTTCGGCGGGCGGCGAAACAGCGCATCAACTGATTGTGCAGGCCAACGGGCTGGAGAACGCCAATGACCTGGCGGGAGCGCTGAAGGTACTGGACAAGGTCAAGGCGATGGCGCCGAAGGCGCCTTACCTGTGGAGCAATTATGGCTGGATTGCTGCGAGGCAGAATCGATTGCCGGAGGTGCTCAAGGATTTTGCGCGGGAGCTAAAGTATCACCCGGATGAGAGCTATGTGCAGTATTTGTATGCGATTGCCTTGAAGGTGGACGGTGAATCCGCGAAGGCAATATCTGTGCTGAAGGCGATCATGGCAGAGAACCCGAGTGACGTCGCGGCTGCCGTGATTCTGGCTCCGCTGGAGGGGAAGACGGATTTGCCCGCAGCGATTGCGATGCTCGAAAAGGTGCAGGCGGCAGTGCCCGGCAATGATGTCATCACGGAAGACCTGGCAGGTTTTTTGATTCGCAATCATGAGAGCGACAAAGCGATTCCGCTTCTGGAGAAGGGGCTGAAAACGGCGACGGACGAAGTGGCATTGAACAACGAGAGCTACGATTTGGCTATGGCAGGGGCGGATTTGCCATTAGCGGAGCAGAAGGAGCGCGAGGCGCTGAGCCAACTGGATGAGCAGACGTCGCGGATGCAGGTGGCGGGTGCAAATCCGGAGGCTTTTGTGCGGGCCTCACTGCTGGCATCGGATTGGGATACGCTCGGCTACATTCTGATGAAAGAGGGCAAGCTCGCAGAGGCACGGAGTTATCTTGCTGCAGCGTGGAGGAATGAGCAGGATCTTACGACTGGGCTACACTACGGGATGGTCCTGGAGCGGATGGGGCAGAAGACACAGGCAATGCGGGTCTATGAATTGGCCGAGGGGCAAAGGCCGAACGAACTGGTTGCCTCTTCGCCAACCGGGCAGGACACGGCGCAGTTGGAGGGGGCTATCGCGCGCCTCGTTCGGGAGCATGTCGGTCGACGGGGGAGGATGCGACGATTGCGCTGCAGCGTATGCGGACATTTGATTTGCTGGCGGCAGTTGCGCCGAAAAAGTTCGAACAGGCTACGTTTCGGCTGGAGTTTGCAGCCGATAAATCTCCGCAGGTGATGCAAGTGAATGGGGATGCGGGAATGGCGCAGTTTGTGAAAAAGATCGAAGCGGTGCATTTCCCGGAACTGGTGCCGGCAGGCTCGAAGGCGCGGCTGGTGCGGGATGCCGCGATGAGCTGCTCGCCCGGGGACCGGCACTGCGTGCTGGTGCTGATGCCAATGGGCGGCATGCAGGCGGAGAATGCGAGCATTCAAAACTAACAGGACCGGTTCTTAATTCATCCGGCGGCTTTTGTCGTGCGTGCAGTGATGGACGTGATGATGAGCTGCGTCTCTGCATGTGTGGGGTTGGATGATTTAGTCTGGCGGCGCGAAGAAATTTGAGGAGAGTTGCGATGCGGAGATGGAATCGTCCTGGTTTGGGTGAGGTGTTGGGCGCATGTGGAGTGGCTTGTGCGGCGCTGTGGATGGCTGGTGCGACGCCGGCAGCGGCGCAGGCAGTGAAGGTGGAGAATTCGGTGGTGCGGGCGGAGTTTTTGCCGAGCGGCGAGTACCAGGTAAGGAGCCGCGAGGCGCACTGGGTGCTGGATGGGAAGCTGGGCGTAAAGCCGGGGTCGATTCGCAGGAGGAGCGGCAGCGACGGGATGGGCGCGTGGCAGGAAGTGGACGCGCGGACGAAGGCGGAAGTGGCGGGGATTCGCGTGTATACGGATGCGCCGGTGGTGCTGTTTCGAATGAAGCGGCTGATGGCGGGGAAGAACAAGGATGTGTTCCCTGTGTTTGCGGCGCTGCCTGCGGGGCTGATGGAGTTCAGCTATGCGGTGAGGACGTTTGCGCCGCACGAGTTTGGGCAACTGGGCGGGGAGGGCCCGTGGGTGCTGTTTGACCGGCAGCGGCAGGCGATGGTGCTTTCTCCGGCGGACCATTTTCTGGTTGCGGATATGACGAATGGGCCGGGCGGCGTGCAGGCCGGCGGGCTGGATGCGAAGATCACAACGCTGCCGAAGGGCTTTGAGCATGGGACGCTGCTGGTGCTGGGCAAGGGGATTACGTCGACGCTGGATGCGTGGGGCAGAGCGCTACAGCGGAGGAACGGCAAGCAGCCGGTGGCGAATGACGCAGACGTGGTGCTGAACAAGTTTGGGTACTGGACGGATCACTACGCGTATTACTACTACCGGTTCGACAAGAAACTGGGTTATCTGGGTACGCTGCTGGCGGTGCGGGACAAGTACAGGCAACTGGGCGTGCCGCTGGCTTACATGCAACTGGACAGCTGGTGGTATCCGAAGGGCCGGGGCTTTAGCGCGGACGGGGAGCCAGCGAACGGCGAGACCGTGTACCGGGCGGACAAGACGATTTTCCCGGATGGACTGACGGCGTTTCATGGACAGATGCAATTGCCTTTTGTGGTGCATGCGCGGTGGGTGGCTCCGGATAGTCCTTACCGGCATGAGTACAAGATGTCTCGCAACGTGATTCTTTCGCCGAAGTTCTGGAAGAAGACGGCGGCCTACCTGCACAGGGGCGGAGTGACGGTATACGAGCAGGACTGGCTGGATAAGAATGCGCGGCCTGCGATCAATTTGACCGATCCCAGAGAGTTTTTGGGGAACATGGCGCATGCGATGGCCGCGGAGGGATTGGCGATCCAGTACTGTATGCCGTTGCCAGGGTACTACATGGCGAGCACGCGGTACCAGAACGTGGAGACGATTCGCGTGAGTGACGATGGATTTACGCGGAAGCGCTGGGATGCTTTTCTGTATGACTCGACGCTGGCGCATGCGGTGGGCTTATGGCCGTGGAGCGATGTGTATTTCAGCAAGGAGCTGCCGGAGGTGATTCTGGACACGCTTTCCGGCGGGCCGGTGGGTGTGGGCGATCCGATCAACGGGATTGATGCGGCGAATCTAAAGGCGACGATGCGGGCGGATTCCGTTCTGCTGAAGCCGGATGTGCCGGTGCGGCCAGTGGATGCGATGTATGTTTCCGACGCGAGCAACCTGAATGCGCCGATGGTGGCTGCTACGCACAGCGGGAATGAGGTGGAGGTGTTTTCGTATCCGCGCGGGAAGGTGGACCAGCAGGTGACGGTGCCACTGAAGGAGATTGGCGTGACGGGGCCGGCTTACGCCTGGGACTGGGTGCGGCATATGGGGCGGATGATTCCTGCGGGAGGTTCGTTCCCGATGCTGTTTCAGAACGGATGGGCGTATGCGGTGGTGACGCCGGTGGGCAAGGACGGCATTGGAGTGCTGGGGGAGACGAGCAAGATTGTTCCGCTGGCGGCAAAGCGCTTCCCGAAGGTTACGAATGGAGAAAATGCACATGTTTCGGTTACATTTTCTCCAGAAGAAGCAACCGTGACGGTTACAGGATATGCGGAGAAGCGTCCGAAGGTGCGTGTGGAGCGGGGTTCAACGGGGCCTGTGGAGTATGACGGGGCAACGCATTTATTCCGCGTGGCGGTGCATCCTGCCAAGGGCGGACATTCGGCGGAGCTGGTGATCCGATAGTAGAGACGCAAATGCCGTGGATTTGTATCCACGGCATTTGCGAATGGTTTTGCGTTACTTAGGCTGCGAAGCGGTGCGCAGGTAGGGCTTGATGACCTTGAAGTTCTCGAACTTCTGCGCGCCTTCTTCGTTGGAGACGGCTCCGCCGACGATGATGTCTTCGCCCTGCTTCCAGTTGGCCGGGGTGGCGACGGGATGTTTTGAGGTGAGCTGGATGGAGTCGAGGACGCGGATGATCTCGTTGAAGTTGCGGCCAGTGGTCATGGGGTAGGAGATCATGAGCTTGATGCGCTTATCCGGGCCGATGATGAAGACGGTGCGAACCGCGGCGTTGAGAGCGGGGGTGCGGCCCTCAGAGGTGCTGCCTACGTCGGCGGGGAGCATGTTGTAAAGCTTGGAGACGGCGAGGTCGTGGTCGCCGATGACGGGGTAGTTGACCTTGTGGCCGCCGACTTCCTCGATGTCCTTTTCCCACTTGAAATGGCTTTCGACGGGATCTACGCTGAGGCCGATGACCTTGGCGCCGCGGCGAGTGAACTCGGATTCTAGCGCGGCTACGGAACCGAGTTCGGTGGTGCAGACGGGTGTGAAGTCCTTGGGGTGCGAGAAGAGCACGGCCCAGTTGTCGCCGATCCATTCATGGAAGCGGATAGTGCCGTGGGTGGTTTCGGCGGTGAAGTCGGGAGCGATGTCGTTGATGCGCAGAGACATTTTGATTTGTCCTTTGGTGCGTTGATTCTGAGGTGATGCGGCCTGGTCGGAACTCGCCGGGCAAGCCTTTAAGAAAGCCAAAATTCGGGGTTTTGCCAGGTAGCCGGTCAGGAGACTCGCGAGCGGAGTCGCGAGGCTCATGCATGGGCCGGAATATGCACAAAACCGGACACTTCCAGACTAGGAGGCGACTGGTCTGGTGTCAATGAGGGGCGGAAACAGGCATACTTGATTGCCATGCAGGGACTTGAGTATTTTTTGTGCGATGTGTTTACGCGGCAGCCGCTGAGCGGAAATCAGCTGGCGGTGTTTCCTGACGCGGGTGAGCTGAGCGATGAGCAGATGCAGGCGATTGCGCGGGAGATGAACCTGTCGGAGACAGCGTTTGTGTTTCGGCGAAATACGCTGACGGAGGCGGCTCGGGGCTACCGCGTGAGGATTTTTACGGTGAGGGAAGAGTTGCCGTTTGCGGGCCATCCCACGCTGGGGACGGCGGCGGTGATCCGGCGGTTTGTGTCGGAGAATCCGCGGGTGGGCACGGTGCGACTGGATGAGAATGCCGGGGTGGTTCCGGTAGAGTTTGACCATGTGGAGGGCGGCGAGGCCGGAATTTTTGGCGAGATGCTGCAGCCGCAGGCGGAGCTGGGCCAGAAACACGCGCGCGAGCTAGTGGCACCCGCTCTGGGGCTGGATGCGTGGGACCTGTCGCCGGATCTGGCTCCGCAGACGGTTTCGACGGGTGTGCCGTTTTGCGTGACGCCTTTGCGTAGTGCGGAGCAATTGAAGTACATGCGGCTGGATACGGTGAAAGAGGCCGAAGTGCTGCGGGCTACCGGTGCGAGGCATCTGTATGCGATTGCGCGGGAGGCCGATGGGGAGTGGCAGGCGCGGATGCAGTTTTATGGCGGAGAGGATCCGGCGACAGGTTCAGCCGCGGGCTGCGCGACGGCGTACCTGGTGGGGAATGGGGTTGAACCGGCGGGGAAGAAGATTCACTTTCGGCAGGGGCTGGCGATTGCCAGACCGAGCGATATTTTTGGCCGTGCGGAGCTGGTGGACGGAAAGGTGAGCGAAGTGCGGGTGGCGGGCTGCACTGTTTTCGTAGCAAGGGGACAGTTTTTCCTTGAGCGATTCACATAGTTTCAACAGACCAGGGTGGGCTCAAAGGCTGAAGAAACGACGCGTCGACGATTTTTCGAGAATTACCAGTGAAAAATTTTGCGTTTGTTCGCCTTTTATTCCGTGTTTACACGAGGGGATGGGCTTCGTACTCTTGGCAAGCGATTCAAGGAAACGCGAATCGCGACTTTCGCTGATTTACCAAAAAATGAGTTTGAGCAGGGCGCGTGCATGAACGCTCCCGTGATTTGCTTTGGCTTTGGGGAGCACTCCAGGGCGTGTGCGACACGGGAGCGCAGGCAACCATGCAGGACGCGGCTGCTCACCGCATTCTGGCCCGATCCAGAGACGGCAACGTGCGTTTGGACGCAGTGGATTTCCTTGTGGAAAAAACTGCCGGCGCGCGGCGGAGGATTTTTGTCTCTTTTGCCGGGGTTCTGCCTTGGGCCCGAATGCGGGCTGTAGTGACCATAAACGGCACTGTCATGGGACGGCAGTCCGGCAGATCGGCTTCGCCGTGCTCGCGGGGCAGAAGAGGAATGAGTCCAGTTTATGAGGCCCAAGAAGGTTATTCTCTGCGTTGATGACAATGAACAAGCGTTGGCAGTGAGGAAGTTTCTGCTGGAGACGCGCGGCTACCGGGTGATTCCCGCAAAAGACGGAGCGACAGCACTGGAGATTTTGCAGCAGGGCGGGATTGACCTGGTGCTGAGCGATCTGGTGATGCCGCAGATGGATGGGAACGAGATGATCCGGCAGATGAAGCAGATTTCGCCGGAGGTTCCGATGATGCTGATCAGCGGCACGGTGAAGTCATTTGAGCGCGCGAACCGGGCGGATGCGTTTTTGCCGAAGGGGGCTTGCACGCCAGTGGAGATGCTGGAGCGGATTCGGGTGATGATTGCGCGCAAGCGTGGGCCGCGGAAGGCAGTGCTTCGACCAACGTATGAGGACGCGGCTGGGGAGATGCAGGCGCAGCCCTCGGCTGTGGCATCGTAAGGGGTTCGCGGCGGTTACAATCTTAGAGTGTCCATCATAGCGGCCGAAGAGATTACAAAAACGTATGGGTCGGGGAAGATCCGGGTGACGGCGCTTCGCGGCGTGTCACTGGCGGTTGAAGCCGGAGAATTTGTCAGCATTGTCGGGCCTTCGGGCAGCGGCAAGTCGACGCTGTTTTACCTGCTGGGAGGCCTGACGCGGGCTACCAGCGGTAAGGTGATGATTGACGGCGTGGACTTTGCGGCGCTGACGGATGGAGAGCGGACGCGGGTTCGGAAGCAGAAGATCGGGTTTGTATTCCAGAAGTTCAACCTGCTGCCGACGCTGACGGCGCGGCAGAATATTGAGCTGGCGCACGAGATTTCCGGTCGGGCGGAGCCGCTGGACCGGAAGTACCTGGGTCAACTGGCGGAGTTGCTGGGCATCCAGGGGCGGCTGGACCATCGGCCTTCTGAGCTTTCCGGCGGGGAGCAGCAGCGTGTGGCGATTGCGCGTGCGCTGGTGACGCGACCGGCGATTGTGCTGGCAGACGAGCCGACGGGGAACCTGGACACGGAGAACTCGGACGCGGTGTTGCAGATGTTGCGGAAGTCGAACCAGGAGTTCCAACAAACGGTGCTGATGATTACGCATAATCCAGAGGCCGCTTGCATCGGGGACCGGATTATTCACATGCGGGACGGTTCAATTCGCGGTGTGGAAAAAGGCGAGGGGCGGATTACCGGGCACGTCTGGTAGCTCGTCATGGAGTGGTTTTTTGGGCCTGGCTGATGGATGGAAGCCGGACATTGACCGGTTTGAGACGCCCCGATATACTCAGGAAGTAATTCAAGCGGGAGTAGCTCAGTGGTAGAGCATCGCCTTGCCAAGGCGAGGGTCGCGGGTTCAAGTCCCGTCTCCCGCTCCAGCCGGTACCACCTCTGAACCGGCTGCGGAGATAATTCAGGTCTCTGCTACCCAAGGCGCGGTACCCAAGTGGTAAGGGAGAGGTCTGCAAAACCTTTATGCGCCGGTTCGATTCCGGCCCGCGCCTCCAAAAAACAGCCGTAGATGTTTGCCGTTTCGGGTCCGTTTGCCCAGCCGTACCGCAGTTCCCCATCTTTCTTCCATTGATACAGGTGCATGGTTCATCACGAGAGCAGCAGAACAGGTGTATCCAGAGCCTGTTGGCGAGGGGAAGCCGCAGAAAACACGGGGAATGAGACGTTTGGAGAAGCTGGTGGGAATTTGCCGCTGGTGTGCTGTGCGTCACATGTCACCAAAATGAAAAATGCGAGTATTATTTTTTCCGGACAGCAAAACCACGTTGCGATTGCTGTGCCGGAGTCACTGAAGTGGAAGGGGGAAGATGCCTGATCATCCGTGGCGTACGGTAATCGCGCTCCTGATCGGGGCCGTCGCCTTTGGTATAGCCCCTTTGGCGCTGGCCCGTTTGTGGGCGATGTATTTCTCTCCGAAAAAGCCTGGTCCAAACAAGAATGCGATCTACGAATGCGGCCTTGAATCGAAGGGCGACGCATGGATCCAGTTTGACCCGGCCTACTATCTTTACGCGATTATCTTTTTGATTTTTGACGTGGAAGCGATATTTCTGCTGCCATTCGCGGTTGCCTTTACGGGACTGACGTTAGGGGCGGCGATTGCGATGCTGGTTTTCCTGCTGTTGCTGGTCGAGGGATTGATCTGGGCCTGGCAGAAGGGACTGCTGACCTGGGCCTGAGCATGGCGCCGGAATTCTGCTGGAAGTGATGTGTATGGAGCAGGAACTGAAGGACTTAAAAGTCGAGCTGCAGAAGCAGGGGATTTTTACGACGACGCTCGAAGAGCTTTACAACTGGGGCCGTAAGAACTCGGTGTGGCCGCTGACGTTTGGGCTGGCGTGCTGCGCGATCGAGATGATTGCGACGTCAATGGCGCGGTATGACATTGCGCGTTTTGGCGCTGAGGTGTTTCGTCCCTCGCCCAGGCAGGCGGACCTGATGATTGTAGCCGGGACGGTTACAAAAAAGATGGCGCCGCAGGTGGTGCGGCTCTACAACCAGATGCCGGAGCCGAAGTACGTGATTGCGATGGGGGCTTGCGCGATCAGCGGCGGGCCGTTTCGTGACGGTTACAACGTGCTGAAAGGGATCGACCGGTATGTGCCGGTGGACGTGCATATTCCGGGCTGCCCGCCTCGGCCCGAGGCGCTGCTGCATGCCTTTATGACGCTGCAGAAGAAGATTGACGCGCAGCAGTTGCGTGGGGAAGGCCGTCCGCGGCACTTGAAGGCGGATGCGCCGAGCGAGTATCCGGTGCCGGGATATGGGGCGCACAACCTGGAGCCGATGCATAACGACGATGTATTCCCGCCGAAGCCGGAGAGCCCATTCAAGGTGCTGCCATGAGCGCGCCGGAGTTGGGTGCGGTGGGTGTGGATTTATCGGCCGATGCGTTGCGGGCCTTGCTGGTTGCGGCGATCGAGGGCTGCAGTGTGACGGTGGTGGAGAACGAGAGTCCCAGCGGGCAGCGCTCACTGGTGCTGGACCACGAGCACGCGGTAGAGGCTGCGATATTTTTGCGGGATAACTCAGAGCTGCGGCTGGATTTTTGTTCGAACGTGACGGGTGTGGACTGGCCGGACCGGGAAGTGACGGAAAAGGTCAAGGTCAAGAAGATGGTCGAAGGGCTGGAGGGCGCGACCGAGCAGGAAGTGGAAGAGACACGGAAGACGCTGGCGCCGGGCTACCTGGAGGCGGTGTATCACCTGTTCTCGATGGAAAAGAAGCACGGGCCGGTGATTTTGCGGCTGCGGACGCGGGATCGCGCGGAGGGAAATCATTTACCGTCGCTGACTCCGGTTTGGCGGAGCGCGGAGTTCCAGGAGCGCGAGGCGTTCGATTTGTTCGGGATTGTGTTTGATGGGCATCCGGATTTGCGGCGGATTTTGATGTGGGATGAGTTTGCCGATTATCCGATGCGGAAGGATTACGTTTCGCCGGCGGAGGATGAGCCGGTGCTGGATGACGGCTGCCTGCCGGGCGCAGAGCCGGGAGCGGAGCAGGGAGCGGCCGACGCATGAGCAGAGATTTGATGATGGACGCGACTGGGAATGACGAGCGGCTGGCCCCCACCTATGGCGCGGGGCAGCATCGGCTGAAGGCAGAGCGCGAGTCGCAGATATTGGAAGTGTCGATTGGGCCGCAGCACCCTTCGACGCATGGCGTTTTCCGGATGGATGTGAAGCTGGACGGCGAGCGCGTGGTGCAACTGAAGCCGGTGTTTGGATACCTGCATCGGAACCACGAAAAGATTGCGGAGAACGGGTCGTATCTGGCTGCGATTCCTTACACGGACCGGCTGGATTACCTTTGCTCGATGACGAACAACTGGGGCTACACGCTGGCGGTGGAGACGCTGGCTGGGATTACGGTGCCCGAGCGGGCGGAGTATATCCGTGTGATCATGGCGGAGCTGACGCGGTTCCAGAATCATGCGGGACTGGTGGGATTTCTGCTGCAGGATATGGGGGCTTCGGGCACTCCGCTGATGTATGCGTTTCGCGAGCGGGAAAAGATTCTGGATTTGTTTGAGGCGGTGAGCGGTGCGCGCATGATGTGCAATTACCTGCGATTCGGCGGGGTGCGCGTGGACTGCACGCCGGAGTGGATGAAGGAAACGCGGGAGCTGGTGGGCGTGCTGCCCCGCTTTGTGGATGAGTTTGAGCGGCTGCTGCGGGGGAATGAAATCCTGATGGCGCGCACGCAGGGCGTGGGCGTGCTGCCGCGCGAACTGGCGGTAAATGCCGGTGTTACGGGGCCGATGCTGCGTGCGACGGGTGTGAATTATGACATCCGCAAGGTGGATCGGTATGGAATTTACGACCGGTTCAAGTTCCGGGTTCCGCTGGGCGAGCACGGAGATGTGTATGACCGTTACATGATGCGCGTGCTGGAGATGCGGGAGTCGATTTCGATCCTGGAGCAGGCATTGAAGGAGATTCCGGAGGGACCGGTGCAGGACCCGAAGACGAAGCTGCGCGGGCTGCGGCCGAAGGCGGGCGAGGCTTACGGGCGGATTGAGTCGCCGAAGGGCGAGCTGGGCTTTTACCTGATCAGCGATGGAACGATGAATCCTTATCGTTACCGGGTGCGGTCGCCTTGCCTGATCAACCTGACGATATTGGAAGACATGTGCCTTGGGCAGAGCGTGGCCGATGTGGTGGTGACGCTGGGCAGCGTGGATATTGTGATGGGCGAGGTGGACCGCTAATGCTGGGCGAAGGCATCGTAAAAGGATTGTTCGAGACGGCCCGTAATTTTCTGGGCAGCTATGTGGACAAGGATCGCCTGGTCACCGTGCAGTATCCGGAGGAGCGGCATCCGCTGCCGGAGGCGGCGAGGAATTTTCCGTTTCTGTTGTATGACGGAGATGATCCGGAGGCGGGACTGCGGTGCGTTTCGTGCCATATTTGCGAGAAGGAATGCCCGCCGCGCTGCATATATATCGAGAAGAGCACGGACAAGAAGCCGGATTTTGTGGGCAAGCCGCAGTTCTATCCGGCGCGGTTCGACATTGATGTTTCGGTGTGCATGAGCTGCCAGATCTGCGTTGAAGTGTGCCCGTTCGACGCGATCCGGATGGACAAGGAATTTGAGCTGAGCACGGATGACCGTTTTGGCGGGCTGATGTGGACGAAGAAAGAGCTGTCGAAGCCGAACGAGTACTACCAGAAGATTCATCCGGTGGAAGCTGCCGAGACCGACGCGCGGCGGGCCGAGGACGTGGAAAAGGCCAAGGCAAAGGCTGCTGCCGCCGCTGCTGCCAAAGCAGCGGAGGTGGCCAAGGCTGCGGAAGCCGCGAGGGCTGACGATGAAGGGGCCGGGAAGGAGCCGTCAAAGGGATGAATGTGAGCTTTACGATGGCGGGCGGTCTTGCCGAGCGGGTGGACCAGATCTTTGTGACGTTAGACCATTGGGCGGTTGCGCACACGCCGGGACCTCTGCAATGGCTGGTGCAGATTCTTTTGATCGTAGTGCCGATTCTGGCGGTTTTTCCAGGGCTGTTTGCGCTGACCACCGTGCTGGAGCGAAAGGGACTGGGACGTATCCAGAATCGTTACGGCCCGAATCGCGTGGGTCCATACGGGTTGCTGCAACCTGTTGCCGATGGCCTGAAGGCGCTGACGAAGGAAGACCTTGTGCCGCGGACGGCGGATGGGGTGGTGCATTATCTGGCTCCGCTGGTGATTGTGGTGACGGCATTTTTAGTCTACGCAGTACTGCCGGTGGGACGGAATATGACTGCGGTGCACCTGAACGCCGGGCTTCTGTTCTTCTTCGCGATTGGCTCGGCTACGGAACTGGCTGTATTTATGGCGGGATGGTCGAGCCGAAACAAGTATTCGCTGCTGGGGGCGATGCGCGCGATTGCGCAGATGATCAGTTATGAGGTTCCGCTGATTCTTTCGACGATTGCGGTGATTATGATTGCCGGGACGCTGGCTCCGGAAAAGATTGTGCTGGCGCAGGCGAGCTACACGGGGATTTTTCCGCACTGGTATGTGTTCACGCCGTGGGGCTTTGCGGGCTTCCTGCTGTTTATGACGGCGGCCGCGGCAGAGACGAATCGCAGCCCGTTTGATTTGCCGGAGGGTGAGTCGGAGATTATAGCGGGCTACATCGTGGAGTACTCGGGCTTTAAGTTTGCGCTTTTTTTTCTGGCCGAGTACCTGGAAATATTCGCAGTGAGCGGGCTTGGGATCACGCTGTTCCTGGGCGGATGGTCGGCGCCGCTGAGTTTTCTGGCGGTGATTCCTTCGTGGATCTGGTTCTTCGCGAAGCTGATGGTGATGATCTGCACGTTCATCTGGGTGCGGGGCACGCTGCCGCGTCTGCGGATGGACCAGCTGATGAACTTTGCGTGGAAGTTTATGTTGCCGATGGCGCTGGTGGACATGGTTTGCGCCGGCGTGTGGCGTTTTTTGCCGGGCGGCGCGCTGTGGTCAGTGCTGCGCTGGGTGATTTGCACTGTGATTGTGGTGGTGCCCTACGTGGCGCTGGCGCGCGGGCTACAGATGGGCAAGAAGGTGGAACAGAGGGTTTATCGCTACGCGGAGGAAGGGTAATTATGACGGTTGCATTTATTCTGCTCGCCCTGATTACGGTGGCGGCCGCGGTGGCGGCGATGAGCATGCCGCGGCTGGTGCACTGCGCGCTGGCGCTGGTGGTGGCTTTTGCAGGACTGGGCTGCATTTTTCTGGCGCTGGGCGCGGAGTTTGTGGGTCTGGCGCAACTGCTGGTTTATGTGGGCGCGGTGGCGATCCTGATTGTATTTGCGATTCTGCTGACGCGGGGCAGCGAGATTTCTATGCGGCCGGGCGCGCGGTCGGCCTTTTCCGGAACGGTGATTGCTCTGGCGGTATTCGCGGTGCTGGCGCATGCGGTGATGACGAGTCGTGTGAGCCGGATAGCGACTACTGTGGCGCCTCCTTCGAACCGCGTGCAGGAGATTGGCGTGGAGCTGCTGCATCAATATGTGCTGCCGCTGGAGGTTATCGGACTGCTGCTGACCGCGGTGCTGATTGGCGCGGTGATTTTGGCGTGGCGCGAAAAGCCCGCGGCGGAGCAGGAAGGAGCGCGGACGCGATGAATCCTTTGTCTGCATGCTTGCTGGTGGCGGCGTTTTTATTTTGCGTAGGACTGGCCGGGGCGCTTTCGCGGAGCAGCGCGATCCTGGTGCTGGCCGGCATTGAGCTGATGCTCGGCGCGGCGAATTTAAACTTTGTTGCCTTCTGGCGTTATGGCTCGGTGGCCGCGACGTCGCGGGTCCATGCGCTGACGGGCATTATGTTTGTGCTGTTTTCGATTGGCGTGGCGGCGGCTGAGGCGGCGGTGGGCTTGGCGCTGATTCTTGCGATTTATCGCCATGCGAAGACGTCGGACGTAACCGAGATCACGGAGTTGAAGGGATAGCGCATGGCACTTATGAACGAGCGGAGAAGATGCCTTGATTAGAATCCTGTGGCTTATTCCGGCGATTCCCGTGGTGGCTGCCGGATGGATCGCATTGTTGAAGCAGGGCCGACGCAAATTGGCTGCGACTGCGGCCATTGGCGCACTTGGCATCTCGCTGATTTTGTCGGTTGCGGCGTTTGTGGAGATGCTGGGCAACTCTGCGACGCAGGTGGTGAATTTCCGCTGGCTGCAGTTTGGCTCGCAGTGGGTATCACTGGGCTGGCTGCTGGATCCGCTGGCAGCGATCATGCTGGTGATGGTGAGCTTTGTTGGCCTGCTGACTTTTATCTACAGCCTAGGCTACATGGCGGAGGATGAGAATTTTACGCGGTTTTACTGCTTCCTCTCACTTTTTGCCGGCGCGATGCTGACGGTGGTGATTGCAAACAGCCTGTTGCTGCTGTTCATGGGCTGGGAACTGGTGGGGCTGACGTCGTATTTGCTGATCGGCTTCTGGTATCACAAGCCGGAGGCAGCGGCGGCGGCGAAGAAGGCGTTTATCGTAACGCGCGTAGGTGATCTTGGGCTGTTGCTGGGTATGGTGTGGCTCTATGGGAGCACGGGCACGCTGCTGTTTTACAACCACGGCGCGGGTTGCCTGGAGCAGAGTGCGCTGGCCTCGCTGGTAGCGCATACAACGATTGGCGGAATGGCGGTTTCAACGGCGGTGGCGCTGCTGATTTTTCTGGGAGCGATGGGCAAGTCTGGCCAGGTGCCGCTGCATATATGGCTCCCTGATGCGATGGAGGGTCCGACGCCGGTGAGCGCGCTGATTCATGCGGCGACAATGGTCGCGGCGGGCGTTTATCTGATTGCGCGGGTGTATCCGCTGATGAGCGCGGCTGCGACGCCGGGAACGGTCAGCACGGCGCTGCAGGTAGTGGCTTGGATTGGTGCGATCACCGCGTTTTTTGCTGCTTGCATTGCTGTGGCGCAGGACGATATCAAGCGGATACTGGCGTACTCGACGGTTTCGCAACTGGGTTACATGATGCTGGGCCTGGGCGTGGGCGGCGTGGCGGTGGGCATGTTCCACCTGATTACGCATGCGTGCTTCAAGGCGCTGTTGTTCCTTGGCGCGGGGTCTGTGATTCACGGCTGCGCGGGCGAGCAGGATATTCGCAAGATGGGCGGGCTGCGGCGGTTTATGCCGATTACGTTTTTGACGTATGCGGCGGGCATGCTGGCGCTGTGTGGGTTTCCGCTGTTTGCGGGTTTCTGGAGCAAGGATGAAATTCTGCATGCGGCGCATGGGTGGCCGATTTCACTGGGGCCGTTTTACCTGGGCACAGCGGGCGCCTTGCTGACGGCGTTCTACATGATGCGGCAGGTGTACTACGTATTCCTTGGCTCGCGGCGCACGGTCGATGAGGCGGCGGAAGCGGCTTTCGCGGCGCATGAGCATGCGGCGCATGGGCATGATGAACCGCATGAAAGCCCATTGGTGATGACGGTGCCGATGATCCTGCTTGGGCTTCTGGCGACGTTTCTGGGATTTGTCGGGATGCCTGCCTGGCCCTGGTTCAGCGACTTTATGACGGGACAGGTTACGACGCTCGACTTTGAACGGTTTGCGGAAGCGGGTCTGCTGCCGCTGATGCTGGTTTCGTCGGTGATGGTTTTCCTCGGGCTTGGGCTGGGGTGGTGGATATATGGGCGCAAGCCGATTGTGAGCGCGAGCCAGCCGGATGGACTGGAGCAGTTGATGCCGCTGGTTTTTGGCGCACTGCGGCGAAGACTGTTCGTAGATGAGTTTTACGGAGCCACCGTGATTCCACTGGCGCGGCTGGGTTCGGTGCTGAGCGATGGGTTCGACCGCTACGTGCTTGGCGGGCTGGCCGCTTTGACCGCGCTGCTGGTGAATGGTCTTGGACATATCGATGACGCGATTGACGCGCATGCGGTGAACGGCGGATTCGATCTGGGATCGCGAGGGCTTGCGGCCGGCGGTCGATGGTTTGCCGCGTGGCAGAGCGGACGCGTGCAGACCTATTTGCGATCGATTGGAATTGCGTTGGTAGTTTTTGCAGTGATGCTGCTGTGGTGGGGTAAGGCATGAGCGGAATTGGACCACTGACACTACTGACTGCGTTGCCCATTGCCGGGGCCCTGATTGTGCTTGCGCTGAAGCGCGCGGAGAAACTGGCGCGAATGATTGCGATAGCGGTGGCTGCTGTCGCGCTGGTAGCGACGCTGGCACTGTGGGCGCGATTTGATGCGGCTGCGCCGGACATGCAGTTTGTTGAGATGCATGCGTGGGCGCCGTCATTGGGTTTGACATACCACGTTGGCGTGGATGGGCTGGGCCTGCTGCTGCTGGTGCTTTCGGCAGTGGTGGTTTTGATGTCGCTGGCGGCATCGTGGAAGAACGCGAAGCACGGGCCCGTGTACTTTGCGCTGGCGCTGCTCCTGGAATCGGGACTGTTTGGGACGTTTACGGCGCTGAACTTTCTGCACTGGTTTATTTACTGGGAGTTGACGCTGCTGCCGGCGTTTTTCCTGGTGAGGCTGTGGGGAGGTTCGCAAGGCGCAAAGGCGTCTGTGCAGTTCTTCTTCTATACGATGATTGGCAGTATCGCGCTGCTGATTGCGTTCCTGGCGATTTACCTGGCGACGGGGACTTATGATTTCGTGACTCTGGCGCAGATGGCGCAGAATGGTGGACTGGCGGCGGCGCTGCAGCAGAATCTGCACTGGGGCGGATGGAGCGGGGAGCAGATAGGGCTGGTACTTTTCTGGGCGATTTTTCTTGGGTTTGCGGTGAAGACGCCGGTGGTGCCTTTTCACGGATGGTTGCCGGCTACCTACGCGGAGGCATCGAGCGAGACGACGATGCTGCTGACGGGCGCGATGTCGAAGATGGGCGTGTATGGATTCCTGCGGATTCTGCTGCCGATTTTCTCGGCGCAGATGCAGGAGATGCAGACTCCGCTGCTGTGGCTGGCTGTGGCTTCGATTGTGCTGCCCGCATTTGCGGCGTGGCACCAGAAGGATTTGAAGCGTACGTTTGCGTACTCTTCGGTGAATCACCTTGGGTATTGCGTGCTGGGCGTGGTGGTTGCGGCGCGGTTTACTGGGACGGACTTGTCGCTGGGGATGGAGAAATCCGCTGCGCTCACGGGCGTGCTGCTGCAGATATTCAGCCATGGGCTGACGGCGGCGGCGCTGTTCTGGTTTGTGGCGCTGCTGGAGCGGCGCAGCGGCGGGTTGCGAGGGCTGGAGGATTTTGGCGGCCTGCGCAAGGTTGTGCCGGTGTTCTGCGGACTGATGGGGATTGCAATTTTTGCTTCGCTGGGATTGCCGGGGTTGAATGGTTTCCCGGCGGAGTTCCTGATCTTCAAGGGCGCGTTTCCACTGGCAGGATGGGCTACTACGATTGCGCTGCTGGGACTGCTGCTGACGGCGGTATTTCTGCTGGGCATTTTGCAGAAAGTTTTCTTTGGTCCGTTGGGCACGGAGCAATTTGCTACTGAGGTAGATACAAATGCGGAAAAGTCGCGTGTGACGCGACCGATGGCTGATCTTTCCACGATGGAGCGCTTTACGGTGGCTCCTGCGATTGCGCTGATGTTTGTGCTGGGGCTTTATCCACAGCTGATCGCGGGCAAGATGGTCGGGACGGTGACGCAATGGACGACGCCAGCGTCCACTGTGAATTTGATGAACGCAACACAGGCGAAGGTTTCGCAACCTTACGCATTGGGCGCGACGGTGCGACGGGCGCAGGTGAACTGGAAGGTGGCGAACTGATGCTTGCGTGGACGATCTACCTTTCTTTTGCCGGAGCCGCGATTGTTTTGCTGACACCGAAGGACAAGCCTCAGGTGACTCGGGTGGTGGCGTTGCTGACCGCGCTGGTTGGGCTGGGGATTGCGATTGCCGGGACGATGACTTACCAGCCGGGGACGCTGGTGACGGTGACGCGGGCGGCGTGGATTCCGACGCTGGGTATTGGGTATCACCTGGCGGCCGACGGCATCAGCCTGGTGCTGCTGCTGTTGACGGGGATTGCAGCGACGGCGGGAATTCTTTTTTCGTGGAATATAGATAAGCGCGTGCGCGAGTTTTTCGCCTTTTACCTGGTGCTGATAGGCGGCGTGTATGGCGTGTTTCTGAGCTTTGATTTGTTTTTGCTTTTCGTGTTTTACGAGATTGCGATTATCCCGAAGTATTTCCTGATTGCGATCTGGGGATCGGCGCCGAATGGGGATACGAGCAAGCGGACCTATGCGGCGATGAAACTGGTGTTGTATTCGTTTGCGGGCAGCGCGCTGGTGCTGGCGGGCATTCTGTCGGCTTGGGTGGAATCGGGCGCGAAGACCTTTGACATGCAGACGCTGGCAAGCTATCCGTTCCCGGTGCATTTTGAGATGTGGGCATTCCCGCTGGTGTTTGTGGGCTTTGCGGTGCTGGCGGGCATGTGGCCTTTCCATACGTGGGCGCCGACCGGCCATGCGGCTGCTCCGACCGCGGCCTCGATGTTGTTGGCGGGTGTGGTGATGAAATTGGGGGCGTATGGCTGCCTTCGCGTGGCGATGATGCTGCTTCCGGCGGGGCTGGGTGCATGGGGATTCCATGTGCTGGGTTTTGGCTCGTGGCGGGAGGTGTTTTCGCTGCTGGCGCTGATTGGCATTGTGTACGGAGCGAGTGTGGCGCTGGTGCAGCAGGACTTTAAGTTTGTGATTGGGTACTCGAGCGTGAGCCACATGGGCTTTGTGCTGCTGGGCCTGATGACGCTGAGCCAGATTGGCCTGGATGGCGCGGTGCTGCAGATGTTTTCTCACGGCGTGATTGCCGGGCTGCTGTTCGCTGTAGTGGGCCGGATGGTTTACGACCGCACGCATACGCGCGACCTGCGGATACTGAGCACGATGCGGCTAGGGAAGACGCTGCCGTTTGTGGCGGTGGTGTTTACGCTGGCGGCGATGGCCTCGATCGGAATGCCGGGCTTCAGCGGATTCATTGCGGAGTTCCAGGTGATTGTGGGCGTGTGGCGCACGATGCCGTGGATGGTTTTTGTAGTGGGATTTGGCATCCTGATGGTTATTGGATTTACGTGGCGCGCGCTGACGCGAGCGTTCTTCAGTGACGGAGAGCGAAGGCTTGCAACGGGCGCGTCGCAGCACGCTGAGTTGAGCCCGCTGACGTGGCCGGAGCGATGCGGATCGCTGCTGTTGCTGGCGGCGACGATCACGGTGGGCCTGTACCCGCAATTACTTATAAGATTGATTGTGCCGAGCTTGAATTCACCGCTGTTTGCAGCCCTGAGGAACGGAGGCTGGCGATGAGTGCGGTGAGCTATTCACAATTGGTATGGGTGACGCTGCCTGAGATCGCACTGGTGATTGCGGCGCTTGTGGTGCTTGCTTGCGACGGCACGGTGCTGCGCGGAGCCGCGATTGCACAGCGCAGAGGCGTGGCGGCGCTGATTGCCGGTCTTGGATCGATTGCGGGGATGCTGCTGGTGGAAAGGGGCCCGGCGTCGTTGCATCTGGCGTATGGAATGCTGGTGATGGATGGGCAGACGCGCGTAGTGCAGATGGTTCTGCTGGCGCTGACGGTTCTGACGGTGCTGTTGTCCGATGCGATGCTGACGCCCGCTGCCGCGCGAGCCGCCGGAGAGAAGACTGCGTTTACGCGCCATATTGGGGAGTATTTTGCGCTGCTGCTATTTGCAACTGTAGCGGTTCTGTTTCTAGTGAGCACGCAGAATTTTCTGCTGATCTTTATCGCGCTGGAGTTTTTGAGCCTGGTGCTCTACATTCTTACGGGCTTTGATAAGGGAAGCCGGAAATCGACCGAGGCGGCGTTGAAGTACTTTCTGTTTGGGGGAATTTCAGCGGCGTTTCTGCTGTTTGGCATCAGCCTGATTTATGGGCTTTCGGGCTCACTTGATCTTGGACAGATTGCACTGGCGTCCATGCGGCCTGACCCATTGTGGATGATTGCGATTGTGATGGTCGTGGTGGGATTCGGGTTCAAGGTGGCGGCCGCGCCGTTCCATTTGTGGGCGCCGGATGCTTACCAGGGAGCGCCGACGATCAGCGCAGGTTTTTTGTCGTCGAGTTCGAAGGTGGCGAGTTTCTTTATCTTTGCGCAGGTGCTGACCGTGGGCGCATTCGGCGCAGCAGGCAGTGGTGTGTGGCATGGGAGCACACCGGGCTGGGCCCTGGTGCTGAGCGCGGTAGCTGCTTTCTCGATGGTGATGGGAAACCTTGCGGCGCTGGCGCAGACCAGCCTGCGGCGACTGCTTGCGTACTCGGCGATTGGGCACGCGGGATATATGCTGCTGGGGATGATTGCTCACACGCCGCAGAGCATTGCCTCGCTGCTGTATTACGTGTTTACTTACGCGCTGGCGGTGCTGGGCGCGTTTGGCGTGCTGGCAGCGCTGGAGGCGCAGGGAATTGACCGGATCGCGGATGCCGCGGGTTTGAGCCGGCGTGCCCCGTTTCTTTCGGGGTGCATGCTGGTCTTTCTGTTGTCGTTGGCAGGGATTCCGCCGTTGGCCGGATTCTTTGGCAAATTCTGGTTGTTTGGCGCGGCGCTGAATGCTGCTCCGCAGATGGGACTGTTCTGGCTTGTGATGCTCGCGATCTTGATGAGCGTGGTGGCGCTGTATTACTACCTGAAGGTGTTGAAGCAGATTTATGTTGCGGATGCGGCGGAGGGCGCGGGAGCGATCCGGAGTGGGCTGTGGACGCGGGTTACGCTGGGCGTTATGGCGGCTGCAGTGGTTGTGCTGGGCTGCGATCCTTGGCTGCTGATGCGCTGGATTGTGCGCTAAAGAAGATTCATTGCAGGCGTGCGCATCGGCCACTTGGTGCATGTGCGTCAGTAGGATTTGGCGCTCAGGTGTTTGCCGTCGAGATAGAAGGTGGTGAGGCCGTCGAGATCGGTACGGTAGGTGAGGACGTGGTCGTTGCCGAGTTCTTCGAGGACGGGCAGGGTGGGATGACCGTACATGTTTCCGGCTCCGACGGAGATGGCTGCGTAGCGCGGGTCGACCGCGGCGAGGAATGCAGGGGTGGTGGAGGTATGGCTGCCGTGGTGGCCGACTTTCAGGAAGTCGGAATGGAGGCCGCCTTCTGCGATCATGTTGCGTTCGCTTTTTGCTTCTGTGTCGCCCTCTAATAGCGCAGTGGCGCCGTTGTAGCTGAGTTGCAGGACTAGCGAGCTGTTGTTGACGTTCTTTGCTGTTGGGATGAAGTTGGCGGTGGGGGCGAGTACCCGGATGTGGACCTTGCCGAAGTTGAACTGGTCTCCCGCGACGTGGGAACTGATTGCGACGTGTTCTTTGCGGGCTTCGTGAAGCAGGGCGTCGTATGTGTAGGTGGAGCGGTTTCTGCCGATCCAGAGTTGACGTGGATGGAAGTTGGTGATGACGTCGGCCATGCCGCCGATGTGGTCGAAGTCGGTGTGTGTGATGGCTACGGCGTCGAGATGCCGGATGCCGAGCGACCAGAGGACGGGCGAGACGACATCTTCGCCCATGTTGAAGCGGGATTTTGAGGATTCGCCTGCGAGACCGCCTGCATCGATGAGGAGGGTTTTGCCGTCTGGAGTGATGACGAGGATAGAGTCGCCCTGGCCGACATCGATGACTGCGATTTCACAGGCGCGCGGGTTGTGCGTGATGGGGCGCGGCCAGAGCAGCACGGCGACGCTGAGCATGAGACACAGGATTCCGAGGCGCAGGCGGGGATGGGGCAGGCGCAGGAACAACATGGAGAGCGCAAGCAGGAGCAGGCAGGCTGCCAGTTGCCCGAGGAGCGGTTCCGGAACACGCCAGTTGCCGATGGGGCCGCTACCGAAGAATTGAATTAGGCTGGAGACGAGGTGCAAGAGGAAGGCGGTTGCTCCGATTGGGATGACGGCCAGTTTGGGGAGGAGCAGCACGGCGAGCAGCGATGCGATGGCCAGCGGCAGGAGGATGCCAATGAGCGGAACGATGAAGAGGTTGAGCGGAAGGCCGGAGATAGTAATGCGGTGAAAGGAGACGGCCATGGGGAGGGCCATGGCGGCTTCAATTGTAACGGTGACGATGACTAATTCCAGAAGACCGAGTGCGATGCGTGTTGACCACGGGACGAGGATGCTGGCTGCGCGTCTGCCGATGAGGGTTTTGAGGCCGCCAATGACGAGGCGGAGGGTGACGCGGAACTGTGCGAGCTCTGGCGGTAGTGCGAGATCGAGCTGGATGAGGTAGAGACGCTTTACTGCATAAAGATAGGGGCCGAAGGTGCGCTCGATGATGGGCAGTGCGATGCCTGCGACGGCTAGAACGGCGAGGAGGGTCATCTGAAAGCCTGTATCCATGAGGGCTTCAGGGGTGATGACCAGGATGACGAGCGCGGCGACGCCGATGGCGTTGATGCGCTGTTTCTCGCGAAAGACGAGACGGGCGAGCAGGTAAAGGCAGACCATCCAGAGCGAGCGCTGAACGGGCTGGCCCCAGCCGGTAAAGACCGCGTAGCTGAAGGAGAGTGCGATGGTGATGACGGTGGCCCAGTAGCGGTCGAGGCGGAGACGGCGGGTAAGCCAGAAGATGATTCCGGAGAAGATGGCGAGGTGCAGGCCGGAGACAACGAGCAGGTGAAAGGAGCCGGTGCGCTCAAAGCCGTTGCGGGTGGGGCCGGTGAGATACGTGCGGTCGCCGGTGACCATGGCGGTGAGCATGGAGGCGTC
This sequence comes from Acidobacteriota bacterium, assembly GCA_021818585.1. Classification (GTDB taxonomy): domain Bacteria; phylum Acidobacteriota; class Terriglobia; order Terriglobales; family Acidobacteriaceae; genus Acidobacterium. Next base: position 23,524 of record JAKATU010000073.1, read on the forward strand.
ATTGCGTGTGAGGCGGATAGACGGCGGCATTGCGCGGTTGTTGGGGTTCCATACGAAGTTCATGAGGCGCTCGCCGGCAGATTGCTGCAGAGAGTGGATGCGGCAGATGGCTGCGCTGCGCCAGTCCATTTGCCGGACAGGGAGGACGCTGAGTTTTGCGGCTGGGCTGCTGGCTTCCATGCCGATGCCTTCGCCGCGGATGTAGGCGGCGTCGTTCCAGACACCGGGGTCGTGGAAGACCTCCGGCATGTGAATGTTGCCGGTCCAGGAGAGTTGCTCGCCGCATTGAACGTGATGGAAGGGAGCGCGAAGCGGTGCGTAGGTGCTGAGGCGAAGGCCGACGGAGGGCGGGAGGGTGGCTCCGTCAATTTGTAGCTGTGTGAGTTCTATATATTGACTGTGCTCATAAACGGGATAGCGGCGGTAGATAGCCCGGTACTCGGAGAAGCGCACGGAGCCGGCGGAGACGACGGTTCCGAGGATGTGATCTTTGGCTGCGTATTTGCGAGCTGCGCGATTTTGCCGGCTGTAGTGGGCGAGGAGACCTGGGTTTTCCGCCTGAGGCCAGACGGCGAGTTCTGCGCACCATGCGCCTGCGAGAACGAAGAGAAGAAAAGAGGCGATGATCGCGAGCGGAAATGAGACGCGGGAGGCTACCCAGGCGACGACGGCCATGGCGAGGGCCGCGATGAGCAGAAGGATGGGCTGGCGCCAGAGGGTGGCTGCGAAGAGGATTCCAGTGGTGAAACCAAGCGCGGCGAGGAACATGGGGGCGAGCCACATACCGGGCAGCGGAGGGCGGTGGAGCGGTGGTGGAGTGTACTCGGCGTTTGGATCGGGAGGTAGCACTGAGCCGTTTGCCTTTGGTGGTGGGGCGCACCGCCGAAGAGAAAAGGCTGCTAGGCCGGCGACAGATGCGCAATGGATTCCAGATGAAAGGTCTGCGGAAACATGTCGATGAGTGCGAGTTTCTGCAGGCGGTAACCGGATTTTAGCAACGCCGCGAGGTCGCGGGAGAGCGTTGCGGGATCGCAGGAAACGTAAGTAACTTGCGATGCGCGGAGATTTGCGAGCAGGGCGACGGCTTCCGTGCCCAGACCGGCGCGGGGAGGGTCGAGGACGATGTAGTCCGGTGTGGGGAGAGCGGTGTTGCTTGCGGTTTCACGCAGAAACTGGATGGTAGTTTTTGACTCGATGGTGTGACCGGGGAGATTTGCGCGTAGATCGGTTACAGATGCTGGTGCGGCCTCTACGGCGACGACCTGATTGAAGTTGCGCGCGAGCTGACGGGCGAAGAGGCCGACTCCGGCGAAGAGATCCCATGCGATTTTACCGGTGCGGCCCTGGCAGACTTCGGCGACCATGCGTTCCAGGAGGAAGTGATTGACCTGGAAGAAGGAGCCGGAGCTGACACGGTAGGATTCGCCTGCGACCGTGTAGACGAGGTGATCGGCGCCAGCGCGCGCGGCGAGCGTGGGGAAGCCTTTGCCGCGTGGCAGGGTGAAGGCGGCGCATCCGGCGGCCAGAGGAAGCAGGAATTGGATGGCGCGCCAGAGTTCGTTGAGTTTGCGGGTGAGGTGGGTCGCTCCGGCGGGAGAGTAGATGTTGATGAGCAGCGCACCGGTGGCGGGATCGGCGAAGAGCTCGATTTCTCGCGCCCATGAGAAGAGCCGTGCTGCGAATTCGCTTTGCAGCAGCAGTGCCGCACTGATGAGCGAGGGTGCGGCGACGGGGCACTCGCGGATGGGAAGCACGGAATGAGACTGTGCGCGGAGATAGCCGAGTGCGAAGGGAACGGGCTGGGCGTGGAGGCGGATGCGGTTGCGGTAGCCGAAGGGGGCAGCGATGATCGGCTCGATGGCGGGAATGTCTGCAATGTGTGCGCGTTCGAGGGATTCACGAAGGATGAAGGTTTTGATGCGGACTTGTTCTTCGTACGATGCGTGCTGGTAGTGGCAGCCTCCGCATTGACCGTAGTGGGAGCAGGATGGTGAAACGCGTTGGGGGGATGGCGTGAGGATTTGTGTGAGCTGAGCTTGAGCGTAGGATGGCTTGCTTTGGAGGATGGAGGCTTCCACGGTTTCACCAGTCAGGGTGAAGGGCACAAAGATGGCTTTGCCTTCATGACGGGCGAGGCCGGCTCCGCCATAGATGGATTTTTCAATGCCGAGCTTCATGACTGGCTCATGTAGAAGAGGCTGAGGCGCGGGAGATTGTGCTTGTCGACGAGGCGCTTGTGGAGGAACTGCGTTTCAATCTGGCGAATTTGCGTGGCCTGCATGCGGCGGCGGTATGGGGCCAGTTCGCGGGCGCTTTCTTCTTTGAGTGCGACGAGGCAGGCTTCCGGCGTGGTGGCGAGGATGGTGGTCATGAGTTTTTCTTCGAGAACGAGGAGGTTGCGCTCGAGGGCTTCCAGATCCTGACTGACGGTGGGCGCCTCGGTAGCGAGTTCGCGGAGGCGGGCGATGATGTTTTGGGCTGTCTCCGCAGCGAGGCCGTTGAGCTTTGCGGCCTGGAGTGCGTCTGCGCATTGTGTTAGCCAGGCGGCGACGCGCTCGTGCTCGAAACCCTGCCCGGTGGTTTTGTCGGCGGGCTTGGCCATGCCAATGGAGGCCTGCTGGATTTTCTCAGCGGCTTCCATGACGGCCTGCGCGCACCATGCGAGGCCGTTGACGCGGCGCGTGGGCCTTTTGCCGGGTTTGGCTTCGTGCTTGTCGAAGGCAGTATCGATGCCGCGGAGGACGGCTTCAAGCGGGACGCCGGCGTCGCGCCAGGTTTCAATGAGTGCCCAGTCGAGCGTGGAGAGCAGCAGGATAGTTCCGCGGCGCTGCTGGAATCGCTCTTCAATCTCAGTGAAGTAATTGAAGTAATTGCGCATGGTCTAGCCCTGCTGCGCGGGGCGGGCGCGGTCCTTCATGGCGCGATTGTTTTCGTAGACGATGCGGAGGCCTTCGAGGGTGAGCAGTTCGTTAACCTCAGTGATGTATTTTGATTCGGTGGCGAGGACGGTGGCGAGGCCGCCGGTGGCGACGCATTTGGTCTCGGGTCCGAGTTCGGCGATCATGCGTTCGAGGATGGAGTCAACGAGGCCGATGTGGCCCCAGAAGAGGCCGATCTGGAGATTGTCGACGGTGTTTGTGCCGATGATTTTTGCGGGCTTGCGGATTTCCACGCGGGGCAGGCGGGCGGCACGGACGAAGAGCGCTTCAGCCGAGATGGTGAGACCCGGTGCGATGGCTCCGCCGAGGAATTCGCCTTTACGGGAGACAACATCGAAGTTGGTGGCGGTGCCGAAGTCGACGACGATGGTGGGTCCGCCGTAGTGGCGGAAGGCTCCGATGCAGTTGGCGACGCGGTCGGCGCCGACCTCGGTGGGATTGTCGGTGAGGATGGGCAGGCCGGTCTTGACTCCGGGGCCGATGAAGAGAGGTTTGGTGGTGAAGTAGCGCTCGCAGAACTGGCGGATGGTCCAATCGAGGGGCGGGACGACGGAAGCGATGACGACATCGCGGACGGCGGCGCAGGTGACGCGTTCACTGGCGAGGAGGCTACGGATGAGGATGCCGTACTCGTCGGCGGTTTGGCCGTGGCGGGTTTGAATGCGCCAGGTGGCGCGGAGGTCGACGGTACTGCCGTCATCGTGGAGGTTATAGAGGGCGATGAGGGTGTTGGTGTTATTGACGTTGAGTACGAGCAGCATGAGTGACTTCCTTAGAGATCGCGAACGCCGCCGGAGAGTACGGTGCGAATGCCGTCGGTGGTGCGCACGCGGAGGAATCCGCGCGTGTCGAGCCCGTCGGTGACTCCGGTGTAGCCCTCGCCTTCTTCGACGCGGACGCGCCTGCCGCGTATCCATGTAGAGATGCCTTCGATGCGGTCAATGATGTTTGCCTTGGCGGCATTGGCGGTGCGGGGATCGGATAGCGCGGAGGTTTCGCGATGGAGGGCCTGGAGGAGCGTGATGAGAATTTCCTGCCGCGACCAGGGAAGGCCGGTTTCAATGAGCAGGGATGTGGCAATGGATGACAGTTCGGGCGGAAAGGCGGGATGCAGCACGTTGAGGCCGATGCCGATGACCATGTGGCGGATGCGCGTGGCTTCTGCGTGCATTTCAGTGAGGATTCCGCCGAATTTCTTTTTGCCGAGCATGATGTCATTGGGCCAGCGAATATCGGCTTTGAGCGTGGTGACCTGCTGGATGGCGTGATGGGCTGCAAGGCCGGTGGCGAGCGAAAACCAGAGAGCGTCACCGGGCGAGATGTTGGGGCGCAGAAGGACGCTGACGTAGATGCCGCAGCCAGCCTGGGATTGCCATTGATGGGAGCTGCGCCCGCGGCCTGCGGTCTGCTCATCGGCGAAGAAGACGCTGCCGTGGGGCGCGCCGTGTTCGGCGGCTTCCATGGCGTAGGAATTGGTGGATGGAATGGAGGAGAAAAACTGCAGGTTGCCTGCGAAGGGAGTATCGCGCAGGGCCGTATCGAAGGCGGCGGATTCGAAGATGGAGGCCCAGCTCACGGGGTTAGTAGATCTCCGCAGTGATGCGCATGCTGATGTCTACAGCGGGCGCAGAATGGGTGAGCGCGCCGACGGAGATGTAGTCGACGCCAGCGAGGGCGTATTTGCGGATGTTTTCGAGGTTGATGCCGCCGGAGGCCTCGATGGGAATCTGGATGTCGCGTCCGCGCACGGTGGCGACGGCCTTTCTGACTTCGGCTGGGGTCATGTTGTCGAGCAGCAGGGATTCGGCTCCGCCGTCAAGGGCGAGCTTGAGTTCTTCCGGGGTGCGGACTTCGATGTCGATGGTCTGGCCCGGTTTGCGCCATTTGTGGGCCTTTTCAAGGACCTTGGGGATGCCGCCGCCCAGCGAGATGTGATTGTTCTTGATGAGGATGCCGTCGGAAAGATCGAGGCGGTGATTTTCTCCTCCGCCGCAGCGGACGGAATATTTGTCGAGCACGCGCAGGCCAGGGATGGTTTTGCGGGTGTCGAGCACGCGGGCCTTGGTGCCGTCGATGGCGTCGACGTACTGGCGTGTCATGGTGGCGATGCCGCTCATGCGTTGCATGAGGTTGAGGATGACGCGCTCGCAGGCAAGGATGACGCGGGCGTTGTGACGGATGACGGCGATGGCCTGGTTTTCGCGCACGCGCACGCCGTCAAAGATTTCCGGGTGACTGACGATTTCGTAACGGCGATGCTTGCGATTGTCGAGATCCGCGAAGATGTCGAGGAAACGGGGAACGCAACCGAGGCCGGCCAGGACGAGGTCCTGGCGCGCGATGATGGTGGCCGTTGCGCGGAGGTCAGGGTCGACGGTGACGTCGGTGGTGACGTCGCGGGTGGCCTTGTCCTCCTTGAGTGCGGCTTCCAGAATGGCGCCGACGCGCTTGCTTTTCCAGTCCATGATGTTTATCCCAGTTCCTTCGATGCGGCTCTTGCCTTTTCGAGGAGTATTTTCAGCTCTTCTGCGCGGTTGCGCAAACCCTCGACGACATGCGCGGGGGCCTTGCTGAGAAATGCGTCGCTGGAGAGCTGCCGGTCGGCGTTGGCCTGCTCTTTTTCGTAGCGTGCGATTTCCCTGGCGAGCCGTTCGCGTTCGGCGGCGACGTCGATGGTCTTTTCATACACGACCTGCACGTCAAACTGCGGCGTAGAGCGTATTCCGGCGCCTTCCGGCAGCGCTTCCGCGATCTGGATGCCGGAGATACGGGCGAGGCGCTCGATGAGGGGATGATTTTGCTGGAAGACCGGCGCGGTGGCCGCATCGGTGCGAATGAGGATGGGGACCTGCTCTTTTTCCTCGACGCCGAGATCTTTGCGGGCGGCGCGGACGTTGACGATGAGGTCCTGCAGAAGGGCGAAGTGGCGCTCGGTTTCGGCGCTTTGCAGGGCGGAATCCGGCTGCGGGTAGCGCGAGAGCGCGATGGATTTTGCGGGCGACTCACCGTTGTAGAAGACATGCCAGAGCTCCTCAGTGAGGAAGGGCATGAATGGCGAGAGCAGGCGCAGCGCGGACTCGAAGATTTGCAGCAGCGTGGTGAGCGCGGCCTGGGCGGTGCCGGGATCTGCGGTGAAGTCGAGGCGGAGCTTGACGGCCTCAAGATACCAGTCGCAGAACTCGCCCCAAAAGAACTGGTAGACGAGATTGGCAGCCTCATGGAAGCGGTATTCTTCGAGGGTGCGATTGACCTCTGCCGCGGTGGTCTGCAGGCGGGAGACGATCCAGCGAGCTTCAATGGGTGCGTCCGCGGTCAGGATGGGAGCAGCCATGATGGCGCGTGGATCGACTGCGATGCCGGCCTCTTCCGCGCGCTCGACGTTCATGAAGATGAAGCGGGCGGAGTTCCAGATTTTATTGGCGAAGGCGCGGTAGCCTTCTGTGCGGGCTTCGCTGAAGGCGATGTCCGTGCCGGGCGAAGCCATGGCGGCGAGTGTGAAGCGGACGGCGTCGGTGCCGAAGCGCTGCGCGATCTCGATGGGGTCGATGACGTTGCCCTTGGTCTTGGACATCTTCTGGCGGTCGGCGTCGCGGACGAGCGCGTGGATGTAGACCTCGCGGAAGGGCACGGCATCCTTGAGAGTGCGCTTGCTGCCGTCAGGCATGGGAACGTCGAGCATGAAGTGACAGCCCAGCATGATCATGCGGGCGACCCAGAAGAAGAGAATGTCAAAGCCGGTGACGAGCAGTTGCGTGGGGTAGAAGGTGTCGAGGTCTTTGGTGTGGTGCGGCCAGCCGAATACGGAGCAGGGCAACAGACCTGAGGAAAACCATGTGTCGAGGACGTCGGTTTCCTGGGTGAGATCTGCGCTTCCACAGCAGGAGCATTTGGCCGGAGTTTCGCGCGCGACGGTGATTTCACGGCAGTTGCCGCAGTGCCATGCGGGGATGCGATGGCCCCACCAGAGCTGGCGGGAGATGCACCAGTCGTGGATGTTGCGCATCCACTCGAAGTAGGTTTTTGCGTACTGGTCGGGCGTGAAGCGGATGTAGCCCTGCTCGACGGCGGCGATGGCCTTGTCGGCGAGGGGCTGAATCTTGATGAACCACTGGGTGGAGAGACGCGGCTCGACGACCGTCTTGCAGCGGTCGCACTTGCCGATGTTGTTGGTGTGCGGCTTGGCGGCGACGAGGAGGTTTTGCACTTCGAGGTCGGCGAGGATGCGCTTGCGCGCCTCGTAGCGGTCCAGGCCTGCGTAAGTGCCGGCTTCCGCGTTCATGTGCGCGGTGTCATCCATCACGTTGATGGAGGGCAGTCCGTGGCGCTGACCGATGGCGAAGTCGTTTGGGTCGTGCGCGGGCGTGACCTTGACGGCGCCGGTGCCGAATTCGGCGGTAACGTAGGTATCCGTCACGATGGGGATTTCGCGGTCGGTGAGCGGCAGGCGGAGATTTTTTCCGTGAAGGTGCTTGTAGCGCTCGTCGTCAGGGTGGACGGCCACGGCTACGTCGCCGACCATGGTTTCCGGACGGGTAGTGGCGACGGTGACGAACTGGCCAGGCTTTTCGACCACGGTATAGCGGATTTCCCAGATGTTGCCCTGCTGTTCTTCGTGGACGACTTCGAGATCGCTGATGGCGGTCTGGCAGCGCGGGCACCAGTTGACGATGTAGGCGCCGCGGTAGATGAGCCCCTGCTCGTGGAGGGTGACGAAGGCTTCGCGGACGGCGACAGAGAGTCTGTCGTCCATGGTGAAGTATTCGCGGGACCAGTCGACGCTGGCGCCGAGGCGGCGCATCTGGTCCAGGATGGCTCCGCCGTAGTGCTGCTTCCATTGCCATACGCGCTCGACGAATGGCTCGCGGCCTAGCTGCTGGCGTGTGGTGTTTTCGGAGGCGAGCTGGCGCTCGACCATCATTTGCGTGGCGATGCCTGCGTGGTCGGTGCCGGGAACCCAGAGTGCCGCATCGCCGAGCATGCGACGCCAGCGGGTAAGAATGTCCATCTCCGTCTGGTTGAGCATGTGGCCCATGTGCAGGCGTCCGGTGACGTTGGGCGGCGGCAGGAGAATGGTGAAGGCGCTCGCGGGATCGATGGCTTCGGGCGAGGCGGTCTCAAAGATTTTCTCGCTTACCCAGTACTGGGCCCAGCGATCCTCAATGGCGGCGGGATCGTAGGCTTTGGGCAGGGCGCGATGGGCGTTTTGGGGCATCGATTCAGACATGATTGCGGGAAGATAAGACGTTGTAACTCTAAGGTTAGTATAGCGTTGAGGTTAGCTGTTACTTACCATGAAGATGAGAAAGGGTCGCACGAGGCGACCCTTTCGTTTTGAAGCTCGAGAGGCAGCTTAGAAGGGGTTGAGCTTCTTGAGGCCCTTGCGGGGCTTGTGGCGGCTGGAAGACTCTTCCTTACGGTTGAACTTGGCCTTTTTCTTGTGCTTCCCGTAGGTTTGCGCGGCCAGGTTGACGGCATTGGGATGTTTGACGTCGTTGATCTGCTCAGGGGCTTCGGTCGGCTTTTGCACCGGGGGCAGCGCGGCCGGGTTGTTAGGTCCGACAGCGGCAGCGATGGGCTTGCCGTTGATTGCAGCCGGTTGCGAGGTCGAGCTGGGTCTCGCCGTCGGGCTCGATGTGATTTCGACGGTTGCGCTGTCGCCGGTGGAATCTGAATTGCCTGTGGGAACGGTTTCCAGGGTCGCGGTCGGAGTGACGTTGGTCGTTTCTCCGCTGCTCTGTGCCGGGCTGACAGTGGGCAGATTGCTGGTGGTTGGTGCGGACTCGGTTGCGTTGGATTCCGCAGAGGTGATGGGCTTGCCCTGAAGGGCCGCGAGGAAGACGGCCTTCTGTTGACGGGCTACCGACGGAGCGTAGGTCTGCTTGGGATCGGTGAGTGTGGGCTGGCCCACGCGGGCGGCTTGAACAGGGGTTGCTCCTGCGCGCGAGAAGAAGTCAAAGGCACGCGTCTTGAACTTGACGGGGACAAGGCTGGCTTCGAGGGCTTCGCTCTCGGCGAGTTCCTGCGGTGTCGGCGCAGGAATGGGGCGTCCCATCGCGAGCAGACGATCCTTGGCCTGGTCTGCATCCGGCGACATGGGGTAGTGGGTGACGGCGCGATCCCATGCGTCCGCGGCACGACCGTTGTAGTAGGTGAGCAGCTCTTTCTTCGCCTTTGCCGGGAGCCGGAGGTTTTGAACCGTGGCCGCCTCGTTTGCGTAGTCGTCGCCGATCTGGATGAGGTTTTCGCAGCTCTTGCTGAAGAGCGGATACAGGTCCGCGACAGACTGGAGGCGGGCGATGGAGCCGGCCCAGTCTTCGCGGGTGGCGTAAAACTGGCCCACTTCAAACTGGCGCTGGGCGAGGACTTCCTGCACTTCACGGAGCTTTTGCTTGGCGCGCGGAACGAGCGGCGAGTTGGGGAACTGCTCGATCATCGTCCGGTATTCTTCTTGTGCCTTGAATGCGTTGGTGGGGTCGCGGTCTGGACGTTCCATCTGCTGGAAGTAGATGTCGCCGATCTTCATCTGGGCTTCTGCTGCTTCCGGAGTGTTGGGGAAGAAGGTAATGAAGTCGCGATATTCCGACGCTGCCTGCTGCATGGCGGCGGGGCCGCCTTCGAGATACCAGGTGTCGCCGATGGCGAGCTTGGCACGCATAGCGTACTCAGTGTCAGGGTATGCGTTGAGGAGGGTCTGCAGGTCGAGGCGCGCGATGTCGTAGCGGCCCTTGCGCATGGCCTTCATTGCCTTGTCGAAGAGCTCTGCGTCGGGCTGCTGGGTTTTGAGGCCGGCAAGCGGGTTGGAGTTGACGGCCGAGTAGCGCGTCTTGTGATGCTTTGGCTTCTTGTGCTTCTGCCGCGCCCACGCATGAGTTGGGGCGCAGAGCGCCATGCCGATGCAAAGGGCCGAAATAACTGTGACCAACCGTTTCATAACACCTCAAAACTGCACGCCTGTTGCTGGGCGCGCCCTTACTGAACCTCAGGCTGCGGGATCGGCTTTACGAGCCAGATCGAGCAGCGCCTGTGCTTCCTTTTCCACGCCATTGCCATTGAATACGGCTGTGCCGGCGACAAGCATTTCGGCTCCGGCATCGACGACGCTGGCGACGGTGTCGCGATCGACACCACCGTCAACTTCAATCCTAAACGTCAGGCCCATGTTCTGGCGAAGTTCTTTGAGCCGGCGGATTTTTGTGAGCGTGTAGGGTATGAATCGCTGGCCGCCGAAGCCGGGGTTTACGCTCATGACCAAAACGTGATGGACCATCGGAAGGATGGGGATGAGGAGATCTACCGCGGTGGCCGGATTGATGACGACGGCGGGTTCCATGCCGTGGTCGCGGATGAGCTGCAGGGAACGATGCAGGTGCGGGCATACCTCGTAGTGGATGCTCATCCAGTTGACGCCGGCGTCGGCGAAGGCGGGGACGAAGTCGTCGGGCCTCTGGACCATCATGTGGCAGTCAAAGGGCAGGGTGGTGTACTTGCGAATGGCCTTGACGAGCGCGGGTCCGAAGGTGAGATTGGGGACGAAGTGGCCGTCCATGACATCGATGTGGATGGCGCTGCCGCCGCCGCGTTCGGCGGCTTTGACCTCTTCGCCGAGGCGCGAAAAATCCGCAGCAAGTATGGACGGTAGAAGGTCGATCGGCATGCGGCCAGTGTATCAGGGGATGGTCAGGGCGCGGATGGGGTGGATGGGTGGAGAATTGCGGATTCTGAAGGGGCCTGGGCGGCACGATAGACGCGGGAGATGGCGCGGAGGGCGGCTTTGGCGGGGATGGTTCCGGCGGGGCGGGTGGGGTCTTCCGGCTGGGCCAGGAGGAACTCGCCGGTGCGTTTGGCAGCGGGACGGTAGAACCAGCGTCGGAAGAGGGCGAGGTGGTCGGAGACGAGTCCGGATGAGGGTCGCTGGAGGCGCTGGCGGAGGCTGCTGAGAGCCTCGTCGAGGCGGGCTTCGAGCCGGTCGCGTGTGGTGGTGACGGGGGCTTCTTCGAGAGGCGCAGGCTCGATCATGGAGGGGTGGGCGAAGAGCGAGGATGAGCCGGACTGCTCATTGGGGTGGCGCATGCCATGGGTGGAGAACGGGACGGGGCCGGCGAGCTGGCCGGACTGGAGCAGGAAGAGAGTGACGGATTCGGGTTGGGACGAGGGCTGGAGAATGAGGCCGGAGAGCTGCGGGAGTGGGTGGACGGCTTCCGGGAGGGCGGCGATAACTTCCTCTATTTGTGTGACTTTCAGGTGGAGGGTGGCGGCTTGTTCGAAGTCGAGGGCTTCGGAGGCAGCGTCGCGCTGGGCCGTGAGCTGGGTGAGGAGGCTCTGGCCGCGGGTTGCGAGGAAGTCGTGAACGGCGGTGGCCTCCTGGGCGTAGCGGTCGGAGGTGCAGCCCTGGAAGCAGGGCGCCAGGCACTTTTTGAGCTCGGAGTAGATGCAGCCGGGGTGGCTGGGGTCGGGGTTGAGGTCTTCCTGACAGCGGCGGAGGAGGAATAGGTTGAGCATGGACTCAAGCCATCGCTCGGCGAGCCAGCGGGAGGGGAATGGGCCGAAGAGGTCAGCGGCGGCGCTGAGGGTGAGGCGCGTGGAGGGATAAACGCGGGGAAAGTCGTTGCCGGAGGCCATGCGGAGGAAGACGGGTGCGCGGAGATGGAGGCGCTGGCTGGCGCGGTCGGGGCCGAAAGCGGCGGAGGTGGCCTGGTAGAGGGCGAAGAGAGCTTCGAACTCGGAGCCGGTGAGTGTGAATTCGATGCGGCGGATGAGTGCGGCAAGCTGGAGGCGCCTGGTTTGGCCGGGGGCGGGCGCGAGCAGGCGGCGCAGGCGGCGGCGGAGGTTGGGGGTGCGGTTGAGGTAAGGCTCGGCGCGGTCGTACTCACCGAAGAGCGCAAAGACGGCGGGAGCGGCGGGGATGCTGGCCCAGTCGGGGTTTTGCGGGTCGAATGGGAGAGCCTGCTCGAGCATTGGGGTTCCTGCTGCAAGCCTATCAAGGACTGGCCGTCCCGGCGTACGCGCCGTGCTTGCCGCACGGGCGACCGCGCGCTTTGCGCGCCATTCCGCTTCGGAGATCTTTTCCCCCACCCAAGCGGAGCTTGGGTGGGCCACCTGGGTTGATAAAAAGAGCTTCGAGGTATCCCACTTTTTTGTGGGTAAGTTGTTGATTTCATTCGATAGGTTAACCCACTAACGATGCCTGCACCTCGTTGTTTTTGTGGGTATCTTGTTGATTCTATTGGACAGGTTAATGTTCTAAGGGGTGGTTTGCTGTGGAAGGCTCCCGTTTTTGGGGAACTGGGCATGGAAAAAGCGGCTTCCGCGAGTTTGCTTTGCGGGAGCCGCTTTTTTTCTGTCCTTACTTTCAGGATAGCAATTTTGGGGTGAATTACCGGCACTTTTGGTTGTGGATGGCTGCGGCTGGACGGGCTGTGTGTTGCCGGTGTGGAGGCGCTTTGTATGGATTGTTTAATAGTGAAGTTTTTGCTTGACTATTTACGGTAGCCGGTGAATACTTAAGTATATGCTTCAGTATTTAGGTTGCAGGAATAGAGGAGAGGATGAGGACTAAGGTAGAACCGAAGGTAGTGCATGCGACGTGTGTTGTGGAGCGCAGGTTTGCGAAGCCGGCGAGTGTGGTGTTCCGGGCGTTGAGCGAGGCAGATATGGTTCGGCGGTGGATGACAGGCGGTAGCCAGTCGGAGCTGTTTGCGTTTCGATGTGATTTTTGTGAGGGCGGGAGTCAGGTTCTGAAGTACAAGATGGGGCCGGAGACGCCGATTGCGGGCGCGGTGATAACGAATGAGGTTCGGTTCCAGCAGATTGTGGCCGGGGAGCGGATTGTGACGGCATCGACGATGCGGATGGGTGAGCGTATCTTTTCGGCTTCGCAGGTGACCTTTGAGCTGGTGCCGGATGGAGACGGGACGGATTTGATCATCACGCACCAGGGGGCTTTTTTCGAGGGTTCGGACGGGCCGGAACGGCGTGAGCATGGATGGAATGTGCTGGCGGACAACCTGGCGGCAGTGGTTGCGGAAGGGTAGGTGCGAGACGCGGTGACGGAGCGGCGAGTGGATGCGGATGGGGTGTTGCAGGCGCTGGGCGATGCGACGCGGCGGGCGATGGTGGATCGGCTGAGCCGGGGCCCGGTTTCTGTGTCACAACTGGCGGAGCGGCTGGGCATTACGCTGACGGCGGTGGGGCAGCATCTGGCGATTCTGGAGGCGTGCGGGCTGGCGGTGACGGAAAAGGTGGGCCGGGTGAGGACTTGCCGGATGGGTTCGGCTGGGCTGGATGCGCTGGAGCGGTGGGTGAGGGAGCATCGGAGCGAATGGGAGCGGCGGGCGGATCGGCTGGGGGAATTGCTGGAGGGTGAGTGATGGTTTGGCGGCGGGTGGTGGTTGCTGTTGCGGCTGAAGATGCGGGAACTAAAAAGGAGGGAATGGAATGCAGTTGACGCCTTATTTGTTGTTTGACGGAACTTGCGGCGAGGCTGTGGCGTTTTATCAATCGTGCCTGGGCGGCGAGCTGAGGCTGACGCGGGTGAAGGATTCGCCGGCGAGCGAGCAGATGCAGGCCGACCAGCAGGAGAAGGTGCTGAATGCGCATTTGAAGTCGGAGTGGATGGAGTTTTCGGCTTCGGACTGGCTGGTTCACGATGCGACGCCGGTTCGAGGCAATACGGTTTGCATGTATTTGAACGGGAGTTCGGAGGCGGAACTGAGGGCGCTGTTTGAGAAGCTTTCGGCGGGCGGTGAGGTGACGAATCCGCTGAGGGCGACTTTTTTTGGCGCTTATGGCGCGCTGAATGACCGGTTTGGCGTACGGTGGATGTTTGCCGGGAGTTTTGGGGTGGGGAAGTAAGAAGCGGTGTGTGCGAGGTTGCTGTCGCCCTATTTGGCGCTGTTGCTTTCGGAGACAATTTCCCGTCTCAGGCTGCGACCTTCTAACGGCGAGAAACCCGCTGGGCTTTAAGCGGGACGGGGCGTCGACTTCTCGACTTGGCACGTTGTGCCTTCGCTCGAAATGACCCGTGATGTGGCGTGGAGGGTGGTGACTGATATCAGCAACGCCGAGGCCCCAGGCAACGGGGTCCAGTAGGAGTCCCTGTCTTAGAGGGGTGTTGCTGGCGTAAGATACCCGGATGATTCGCCGGACGTGGGTTGTTCTGGTACTAATTGCGTTGCTGTATACGGGCCTTGGCGGATTCTCGTGTCTGGCTGAGGCATCGCAGGCGCGCGCTGTGGTGCGTTATCACTTTGGGGATAATGCACGCTGGGCGAATCCCAAGTTTGACGACAGCGCATGGCCGGTGGCGCAGGATGGCAAGTGGCCGACGCCGGCGTTCCAATCTGATGGATATATGTAGGTGCGGGTGCGCTTGGCGGTGCCAAGCGACGCCGCAGGGCCGCTGGCGATTCGCAGTGCGGGGAGCCTGGGCGGGATGGACCACGAACTGGCCGCGGCAGACGAGCTGTTTGTGAATGGTGTGCGAGTCAGCAGCCGAGGCAGCATGCCACCGCATGCTGCCCCGGCTCGTTATGGGCGAGAAACGGTTGCGGATCTTCCTGCCGGCGTGGCTGTGCCGGGGACAACAGCCGTGGTCGCGTACCGCCTCTGGTATCCCCCGTTCATGCGCCAACGAGGGATCTTCGGCGATACGAAGTTTGCCATTGGCGAGAGCAGCCGGCTGCATCTTGCCCGGCGTGCGGATCACCTTGCCGTCCTGATTGCCGCCGGGCCTGGTCTGGCTCTTAACAGCATCATTCTGTTTCTGGGATTTGGATTGCTCATCCTCTGGCGTTGGGCTGGTGGACGCGAGTTGCTCTTCTCCAGCGTGATGTTGATTTCCATGACTCTGTTTTCGCTGAACACGGCTCTGTACGCAGTTGGAGTTCTGGCGGTTCCGTGGTGGGCCTATACGCTGATCTATGTCCTGATGGGAACGCTTTCCATGGGTTCGACGGTCGAATTTGTCTGGACTGTGCACGACATACGCAACTTCGGCATGAGGCGCGTATACCGCGCTGCTTGGATCGCCGTCTATGTGACCTTTGTGATTGCGCGGCTGAGCCATGGCGCGTCCCCTCTGGTGCAATGGTCTGTTGCGGCGTGGATGCCGCTGCTGTTGGTCTACAACTGCATTCAAGCGGGTGTGAACCTGTGGGCTCTGGTTGCCAGGAGAAGAAACCGTCTGATTGCGGTGGTCATCATTTCCATCTCAGTTACGGCTGAGCTGGCTGCGTTTAATGTGTTAACCGGTCAGACCATCGGGCCATTCTACGAGACTTATTTCGGACTGGCTTTTTTTGTCTGTGATTTTGTCCTCTTTCTGATGCTGGGCCAGCGAGCGTGGCAGGCGTGGCGGGCGCAGGATGAGCTGCGAGCGGAGTTTGAGGCCGCGCGCGAGGTGCAGCAGCGCCTGGTGGCTCCGGCGGTGCGTGTGCCGGGGTTCAGGATGGAGAGCGTGTACGCGCCGGCTAAGCAGGTGGGCGGGGATTTCTTTCGCGTGCTGCCCGAAAGCGATGGATCGGTGCTGGTGGTGGTGGGCGATGTGAGCGGCAAAGGGCTGAAGGCGGCCATGACGGTGAGCACGATTATGGGTGCTCTGCGGGGTTGCCCTTCGCGAAGGCCGGCGGAGATTCTGGCTTACCTGAATCGCGTGCTCTACGGACAGGTGGGAGGATTTGTGACCTGCTGTGCGTCGCTGATCGAGTTGGACGGCACGATGACATTGGCGAACGCCGGTAATCCTGCTCCGTATCGCAACGGTGAGGAGATGGCGGTAGAGTCCGGTCTGCACCTCGGCTTGCTGGCCGATGTGGGCTACGAAGAGACGAGCTACAAGATCGCTCCGCATGATCGGCTGACGTTTGTGTCGGACGGCGTGCTGGAAGCGACGAATGCGAAGGGGGAGCTGTACGGATTCGAGCGCACGCGGGCTATCTCTGCCGAGCCAGCGGAGCGAGTGGCGGAGGCGGCGCAGGCGTTTGGGCAGGAAGATGACATTACGGTGTTGTCCGTGATGTTTACGCCGAGTGCGCAGGGGACGCTTGCGTAAGGACTGGGTGGGTGGCAAATGTAGAGATTGCCGGGGCATTTGAGGCGGGGTTGGGGTAATGTTCTGGTATGCGGATGCGGTTGCGGGTTTGGCTGGGGATGGTGGCGGTGCTGGCGGGGGTTGTGCCGGCGCGTGCGGCTATGCCGGCGGGTGTGGTTGGGGCGGCGGGTGGGTATGCGCGGGATTCTTATCGAGTGGCGCATATCTACTACTACGGGTATGAAGGGATGGACCTGGCGAAGGTGAAGGCGGCGCTTCCGCTGAAGGTGGGCGACGAGGTGACGCTGGGGAATGGGGAGTGGGAACAGGTGGAGAAGCAGATTCGGGCGACGGTGCTGCGGGTGACGGGGAAGCCACCTTCGGGCGGGGCCGGTGTTTGCTGCTCGGCGGACGGCGGGGTGGATGTGTTTGTGGGGTTGCAGGGGCAGAGTTACCGGGCAGAGACGTGGCGGGCGGCTCCGACGGGGAATTTGCATCTGGGACACGGGGGGATGCGGCTGTACGACGAGTGGGTGAAGGCGTTTACGAAGGCGGTGGAGAGTGGGGATTCGCTGGAGGATGATTCGAAGGGGTATGCGCTGAATCATGATGCGGCGGTGCGAGCGATTGAGGTGCAGATGCGGGCATGGGCGGCGAATCGGGAGCCGGAGATTATCGCGGTGCTGACGCATGCGAAGGATGCGCGGCAGCGGGCGGCGGCGGCGGAGCTGCTGGGGTATGCGGACCGCTCGCGGGAACAGATTCAGGCGCTGACGAACGCGGCCGAGGATGAGAGCGCGGATGTGCGGAACAATGCGGTGCGGGCGCTGGGGGTGCTGGCGGCGGCGGGACGCGGGGTTCCGATAGAGGTGAATTTGAAGCCGCTGGTGGACCTGCTGTATTCGGGGACGTGGACGGACCGGAACAAGGCGAGCTGGCTGATTGCGAATCTGACGGATGGGCAGCGGGATACGAAGATGCTGGCGCAGTTGCGGAAGACGGCGATGCCTCCGCTGGTGGAGGGCGCGCAGTGGGATGCTGGGCACGCGGATTTTTTCCTGACGATTCTGGGGCGAATTGGTGGAATTCCGGAGAAGAAGCTGGATGGGATGATTGCTGCCGGGGATAGTGGGGAGATTATTGCTGCTGCTGAGGCTGCGAAGGAGTAGAGGAACTCACCGCTAAGGCCGCAAAGGTGTTGGCCGCGGGACGGACGCGCTTTGCGCACTGGGTTCACCTTTGGGCGCGTTGAGGGGTGAGGCAAGTCAGCTAATATCGGTGCTGCGCGCCGACTCCCACGTCCTCTTCGCGGACCCGTTCGACTCGCCTTTGGCTCGCTCAGGGCTGGCTATGGGGCACCCGTGTTGCTTCCAACCCCACCCAAGCGGAGCTTGGGTGGGCCACCACGATGTCTGGGTGGGGAGCCGCGTATTCAGTTACGAAGTGGGGGAGTGCTGTTTGTAGAATTCGCTGCGCTTGCGGCTGTAGAAGAAGTAGATGACGAGTCCGATGGCGATCCAGAGGAAGAAGCGGACCCATGTCATGACTTCCAGCCCGGCCATGAGGAGCAGGCAGAAGACGATGCTGAGGACGGGAAAAACCGGTCCGAGGGGGGCGCGGAAGCCGCGCTTGCGGTTGGGTTCCTTGTAGCGGAGGATGAGGACGCCGGCGGAGACGAGGACGAAGGCGAAGAGGGTGCCGATGTTGGAGAGGTCGGCTACGGTGCCGATGTCGAGCAGGCCGGCGGGAATGGCGACGAGGAAGCCTGCGACCCAGGTGGAGACGGCGGGCGTGCGGTAGCGCGGGTGGACCTTGGAAAAGATGGAGGGCAGCAGGCGGTCGCGGGACATGGCGAACCAGACGCGGGCTTGGCCGATCTGGAAGACGAGGATGGAGGAGACCATGCCGAGGATGGCTCCGCAGAGGACGACCAGGTGGATGTAGCGGAGGAAGAGGCTGTGCTTGGCCTGGGCGAGGTGGCGGAGGGTGTTGACGACGGGCGCGGCGTCGTCGGCCATGGTGTTCCAGTGGCGGAGGCCGACGAGGATGACGGCGACGCCGATGTAGAGAATGGTGCAGATGATGAGGGTGGCGATGATGCCGATGGGGAGGTCGCGCTGGGGGTTTTTGCACTCTTCGGCGGCGGTGGATACGGAGTCAAAACCGATGTAGGTGAAGAAGATGATGGAGCCGCCTGTGAGGATGCCGGACCATCCATTGGGTGAGAAGGGGTGGTAGTAGCTGGGGTGGATGAACTGGGCTCCGGCGAGGACGAAGACGAGGATGGCTCCGATTTTGAGCAGCACCATAATGTTGTTGGTGCGGGCCGATTCCTTGATGCCGTGGACGAGGACGACGGTGATGACGAGGACGACGATGAAGGCGGGAATGTTGAAGCCGAAGTGCCATCCGGGCTGGTAGAGGACTTTGCCGGAGAAGTCAGTGAGGCCGCTGGGGAGATAGGCCGGGGAGATCCATTTGAGGGGCGGATGGATGCCGAACCAGTCCATGAAATCGACGGAGTGTTCGGCGAAGCCGACGGAAACGGCCATGTTGGAGAAGGCGTATTCGAGGATGAGGCTCCATCCGTTGATCCATGCGATGAGCTCGCCGAGCGAGGCGTAGGTGTAGGTGTAAGCGGAGCCGGCGATGGGGATCATGGAGGCCAGCTCGGCGTAGCAGAGGCCGGTGCAGGCACAGACAATGGCGACGAGAACGAGCGAGAGCGCGAGCGCGGGGCCTGCGCCGGGGCGGCCGGACATGGCGTGATGGCGGATGAGGAAGTCGAGCAGAGGGGTGTTGAGGACCGAGGAAGTGGTGAATTGCTGGCCGCTGATGGCGGTTCCGATGACGGTGAAGATGCCGGAGCCCACAACGGCGCCGATGCCAAGAGCGATGAGCGAGATGGGGCCGAGAGTTTTTCGGAGGCGGCGTTCGGGCTCCTCGGACTCGGCGATGAGCTTATCGATGGACTTTCTGGCAAAGAGCTGGGACAGAGCGGGACTCCTGAATGGGGGTGAAAATCGGAGTCTACAGGTTGAGGCGGGGTTGCGCCAAATGAAATCCGGGTGGAATCTGGAGCGCCGGAAATGGAAGCGGCCTTTCCCTGCAAGGAAAAGGCCGCGGTGAGGGGTGGAAAGAGGATGTGAAGCTTAGCGCTTGCCGAGGTTTTTGCCGAGCTTCTTGATTTTCTGCTTGTTGGAGCCGCGAGGCTCGGTGCGCTTGCCTTTGGGGGCAGCCTTTTTGCGGGCTGTGCGCTTGATGGCCTTGCGCTCTTCCTTGTTTTCAATGCTTTTGGTGTTTGCCATGATGAATTCCTTCAGAAAAAAATCTTTTGTGGGAGTGGGCGTTTGCGGTCGCCGAAACCCGCTGTGTTGTCTGCATCGGAAGAGAAAACCGCGGATCCTTCGACTTTGTGTGCCGCTTGTGCGGCCCACTCCGCTCAGGATGACAAATATAATGTAAATAAAAGTATATAAACAAGTTAATTTTTTGATATTCTCTGTACGAGTCCTGCACAGATACGAGGATTCAAGAACTTACGAAAAAATCCTACACGGAATCTGCACAGAACGAGTCAAAACGATGGAGGCGAATTATGGCATTCGTCACCGAAAAAGAGGAGCTGAAGCCGGGCCTCATCATCTTCCGGCGCGGCGACGTGGAGCATCGCATGTGGTATTGCCGCATGAAGATGCCGAAGGCCGACCGCTACAAGACGGTTTCGCTGAAAACCTCCGATAAAGAAGCGGCGCGGGAACGCGCCTTCGATCAAGACGCGGACGTTCGATTCCGCATCAAGCATGACGTTCCCGTATTCAACCGTCCCTTCCGCGAAGTGGGCAGAGAGTACCTGCTGACCCAGGAGGCGCGGGCGCAACGTGGGGAGATCAGCAAGGCGCGGCCTAAGAAGGTCCGCGCGATCATTGAAGGCGCTTTAGACAAATATGTAGGCTCGACTCAGGTTCACCTTATTGGAGATGAGCTTTGGGGCGGCTATCCGGCATGGCGGCGGGTGAACGGCGCAGGACGCAACAAGCGCAACGGTGTCCGGGAGGTCAGCGAAGAGATGGCCCAAGCCTTCGCAGACAACGAGGCCGAGCGCCGCACTAAGGTTCAAAACACGCTTGGCATCCGGGTTTTGAAACCGATTAAAGTCAAACCTTCCGAAGAAAGAACGGTTCCCTTTATCAGCGATTCCACTATTCGCTTTGAGATGTCCATCTTCGGCGCGGTGATGAACTATGCCATCAAGAAGCGTTATGTTCCCGCAAGCCAGCGTTTCGACGAGCGCCCAAAGCTCAAGACGATGCGGCGTGACGAGTTCACGCTGGAGGAATACCGCAAGCTCCACACCGTAGGTCGCAAGTGGATGGGTGAGGCGGACAAGCCTTCGAGCGTCTGGTATCGCACCGTCACCTACAACCTGATCCTGATTGCCTGCAATACAGGCATGAGGCCAGCGGAGATGAAGAATCTCCGCTGGCGGGACATCATGCCTGCAAAAGACCGTGAGGGCCGCGAGATTGTTGTTTTGTTCGTGCAGGGTAAGGGCAAATCCCGCAAGCTGGTAGCTCCCAAGAGCGTTGGAGATTATCTGGGACGCATCCGCACCATCTCGAAAGCTACGGAACCAGAGGATAGAGTCTTTACCAACGTCACGGGCAAGCCCGCAAAATCTCTTTACACCAGTCTGATTGCCGACCTTCTGAACGAGGCAAATTTGCGCGAAGGAACGCAGGGCGTTCCGAGATCGACATATTGCTTCCGGCACACGTATGCCACGCTCCGCTTGCAGGAAGGCGTGGACGTGTATTTCCTTGCCGAGCAGATGGGAACCTCCGTCCACATGATCGAAGAGCACTACGGGCATGTGAACACCATCAAGCACGCCGACCGCGTATTGCAGGGCATGGCGGGATGGGAACTGCCGCACCCGGAAGTGGACGTTACCAGGGCTAAAGCCGCAAAAGCGGCGGAGACACACGATAAATCGAAGAGAGGTCAGCACCGCAGGGCAGGCTGACCGTGAAACCTCCCTACGCCGTCTTTGGCCGGAGCCGCTGGCGGAGGCTGGCGCAGGGAGTTCCCTATCTAATCCATCTCATCCGATATTGGTTCTGATTTGCCGCAGCCCCGCCGGGGCGTTCTTAGTGGCAAATCCCCGCGCACGAGCCGCCGCTGGCGGCTGTTCTTCGTGCAGCGTTGTGATCCTTACCTCTGATGCCTCAAGGCTTCTAGACCTCCAAATGGATTTCACTGATCGTACGGCTGCTTAATCGGCCTCAGTTCACGCTTCGATTTCATCCCGCCACGGACGTATCTCTTCCTGCTTAAAGCCAAATGGCAGAATCTCTGCGGAATTGAAGATGCAGCGGATTGGCTTAGTTGCCCCTTGCTGCGCGATCAGGTCGGCGTAGTGGTGATCCTGGAGCTGTTGGAACCACGAGTCAACGATGTCTTTCTCATGGCCGTATGCGAAATTGAGTAGCGCACGAGTGCTCTCAAGCGTCAACCATGCTTCTGCCGTCGAGTTATCTTCCGTGTTTGTTGCGATACAGCGCACGGGCAAGCCAGGTGGTGCGAGATTGTCTGACATTTCCAGTTCGAGGCTGTATTGGTCGATGACTTTATTCATCATTGGCTTCCTCCAAGAGTGTTCACGAATCTCAATGAGGTGCTAATTCTCAGCTTGGCAAATGGTTTAGAAAATCGTTCGGAAAATCGCTCTTCAACAGTCTGCGTACCAGGCACCTCGTAATAAGGAGACGCCTCGTAATCGCGTGAGTGTGCAACAGGTCATCCGATGAAAGCGGTAACTCTCCACCGTTCCCAAACAGTGCATGTGCAACCTTGACCCGGAGGGGATTGAGAACATTTTCAATCACGTCGGACGCCTTCTGCCCGCGTAAATCCTGCGGAACTGCGGAGTCTAATGTAGAGAGATCAAACGGACGGCGAATATAAAACAAGCCTTCCAGCCAAACCTTAATCTCAGCATGGGTGCTGGGCAAATTTTCGTCAGGATCGGTATAGGTTGTGTGGTTCTTTTTGGCATCCCGCGCGAGTCGAGTCCTTCGCGCGCGCAATGCTTCAAGAATCTTGAAGAGGCATAGAAACTGATACACCGGGCTGTCTGTGTTCAGAGCTTCACGATAGAGAGCCGCAAAACTGCGGAACTCTGGACCAGCATTGGAGGTCGGCTGAATCGCCATCGGAGCCTCAAGATACGGGGACATGAGACTGATGGAGACGCTACCATTCGACAATTCCTTTGTCTCACGATAGCCAATCTCAAGTGGTATATCGAGATGGATGCTCATATTGCTCAACGGTGCGGCAAGCGCACGATAGGCAATCTCTTCTGCATGCCCCCGATCCTTAGCTTGGAAAGGCGCAGTAACAAGTTTGCCCAGGTATCCTTTTTCGTTCGGAAAGCCGGTGAACTGAAATTGCCCGTCTTCCGTAGTCCCATAAATAACGATTTGGTCTGCATCCGGATTGCCCGGCGGTGAAAACGCCGGTTTGCTGATGGCGAGATGGGAGTCGCCGCGCAGCCCGGAAGAGAACGACAACTGGTGCTCCTGCTGGAGCTTGTATCCGGGTCGATGGAGGATAAATGTCACCTCATATTGCCCAGGTGTTCCTCCGAGCGGGAGAGAATTTCGTGGATCATCACCCTTAAACCGATAGAGCATGTGAAGCGTCTGATACGTTCCCGGAAAGCCGACGAGGGAAACACGCTCTTCGGGAGAGTTGGGGTCGCCTTTTCCAATAGGGATCGCGCCTGGACTACTAAGTATGGAACCGTGGCAGCGGCGGTGAGGCAGGCCACTACCGCAGGGACACAGTTCCCCTTGTTCATCATTCGACATATTGGCCCCTCAGCTTTCATGCTAACGCCCGAGAGATGAAAATGATGATCGAAGTTCGGCAGCCCGTTGGTGAATCTTCCGCATAATCTGCGGATCGTTTTCTAATTGCTTCTCGACAGTCTCCTGTGCCTGTTTCCAGGCCGATTCAACATCTATCCTGATACCTCCGAAATGGCTGATGAGTTCGGCACAGATTCTCCGAAACTTTTCTTTGTCGCCTACGTCTCCGCCGCTGGAAGCTGGGAACAGCCTACGTCCGACAACCCCACCGGCAGCCTGCGCGCGCGAAAGCAATGTCACGTACTCTTGCCATTTTTGAGGTTCGCAAAGAGGCTCTTCCGCCAACTGAATCGCGGCGAAATGCCCGATAAAACGCCGATTTTGCGAGTCGTATTCGAGTCTAGGAGGCAACAGTTCGTACCGTATTGCCCCCATCATTTCGTAATACACAACATGCGCTGCTTCGTGGGCGCAGAGGGCGTCGATGAAACCGGGCGTGCTCAACGTCCGTAGCATGTCGGCATGCGCTAACCGGAACTTGACTGTTTGTTTCTGCTCTTCTGAGATTCCGTCAGTCGTGATCGTCTTGCCAAAATCCATCCAATTCTCCCATACCTATCAAAGTGATTGGTTGATTACGCTCGGCGTGAGATTACACAAGTGGCCCTTGTGCAGCACATCTCATAGGTTATTCCCCTCTCTCCCTAGCCGGGATGTACCAGAGCTTCGTTGTCTCAGGGAAGGGTGCTCCGCCCTTCCCTCGCTGCAACCGCCAAATTGCAGCGTTTTCCGCTTCCCATCCATGCGGGGACTTTCCTTCCCCGCAACACCCCTCCCTGAAAACCATGCGGAAGTAGACCGAAATTTCTTCTTTCATCAAGTGCCCCCGCTTCATGCGGCTTTATGGCAGAGCCGGTCAGAACCCGTCAAGGGTGTTCGCTGACGCTCCATAAACGCGCAGAGGTGCGCGCGCCCTTGACTGAACCCGCCTCACCCCTGCCCGCCGCAAAGACATGAAGCGGGGGCACTCAACAAAAGAAATTTGGTTGAGAGGCAAAGGCGAAATGCCCTCCTTCAGAATCTGGCCCCACGCGGGCAGCGCAGGAGAGCAAACGTCATGGCATACCGCAATCATCGCAATGCAGCCAGCAGGCCGAGCATCTACCAGACCGTTACCGAACGTATCATTGCCAGCCTCAAAGCTGGCGTGATTCCGTGGGAGAAACCGTGGAAGACGCCGCGCTACGCAGGCGGCCCGTTCCCGCGTAACTTCAACACTGGCAAGCCCTACCGTGGCATCAATGTACTGTTGCTTTGGTCGAGCGAATACAGTTCTCCGTTTTGGCTTACGTTCAAGCAGGCTCAGGCATTGAAAGGCACGGTTCGCAAGGGTGAGCACGGAACGCAGATTATCTTTTACAAGCAGCTTCCCGAATATGCGAAGAAAGACGACGAAGCAACGGGCGAAGATGAGCGCGTCCCGTTCGTTCTTTGCCACTACACGGTTTTCAACGTAGAGCAGTGCGACGGCCTCGCGCTTCCCGAAATCTCGCAGCCCGCCATCGCGCCAGAGATCGACGAAGACGAACTCTGCGAAAGCATCGTTGCCGGATGGGAGAACCGCCCCGCGCTCCATCTCAACAGCCCCACCGAGTACCGCGCTTACTATCGGCCCTCTACCGATTCCGTACACATGCCCACCCGCTCCCGCTTCGTAGATGCACCGCACTACTACAGCACCCTTTTCCATGAGCTGATTCACAGCACCGGCCATGAAAGCCGCCTCAATCGCACCTTTGGCGACCGTTTCGGAGATGAGCTTTACAGCAAGGAAGAATTGGTTGCCGAGATGGGCGCAGCTTTCCTTTGCGCTATCGCTGGTATCGCCAACGAGCATACCGACCGGAACACCACCGCATACATTCAGAACTGGATTGAAAAGCTGGAAGAGGACAACCGCCTCATTGTTCATGCCGCCGCCAACGCACAGAGAGCCGTGGACCTGATTCTCGGCAGCACGTTTGAGGAAGAGAACGAGACCACCGAAAACGCCGGGGATGCCGCTGACAGCGGTATCCCCGCAGCCATTGCAGTGAATATCGCTCCGTCAGTCTACGGCCATGCTCATCTCTGAGCGTTGCCGGACGTTTCTATCCGGCTCTGAGATATTCCGAGGGAGTGATAATGCGCGTTCTCTTGTACGCGCCTAGAATCAACAAATCCTTGTCGCCTGCAACCAGCAAATTTGCTTTCGCAAGGGCGGCGCACTCCAGAAACATATCGTCATTCGGATCACGGCAGACCTTTACCGTGCCTCGAATCTTTGTACGGATGCCCCGCGCCAGAATCGTTTGCAGTGCCGACATTGCGCGGTGTTGTTCCCAGAAGAATTTTTCTGTCAGGACGCGCACAATCTCCGCGTCAATCTCATCGCAGGTGGCAATCACGTCTTGGCTCATAGCTTTTTCGAGCGCCAGCGTCGGCGTGCCGCGACCTTTCGCAAACTGAAGCGCGGAAATCCAGACGTTTGTGTCTACGACGACGATCACCCGTTAGACCGTACCTTGCGGCGGCGCGGCTTCTCGGCGCGCACTTCTTTAACAAGCCGGGGCACATCGGCTTCGGTGTAGCCCTTGGGGTTGCGGCCTGCCGCGTACTCGCCCAATTCATCCAGTGTCCGTCGCGCCTGCTGCGCGGAGTAGGTGCGGAAGGCTTCACGGAATAGCTCGCTCATGGTGCGGCTGTCCCGCTGCGCCAGCGCCTCGGCCCTTTGTGCGAGTTCGGGCGGCAGGCTGATTGTGTAGACCTTCGATTTCCTTGCAGTCGCAGTAGCCATAATCGTATATTACAGTGTAAAGGAATCCATTACAACGACATCTTCGCAGGCTGCGCTTGATTGTGGTTTCGACATGGCAGCGGAGTGGTCAGTATCCTTGACATAAGAAAGAGCTTGGCTTCCGCACTGGACCGGCCCAAAAAGCAGAGGAAATCCGAGGAAGGTTTGACCCGTTGAACGCCGTTGAAATCGAAGAAGCTATTTCGCAGTTGGCGGAACAGCCGTTTGATCCTGTGAATTTCCCGTATGCCTTCCTTGAAGCCTTCGGCAACAAGGAGACGACGATCAAGCGTCTGCGTGCGGGCGCGTCGAACAAATCCGATCTTGGCGGAGTTCTCCAGACCAACAATATCCATATCAAGGTATGCGCGGAAGGTGAGGTTACGAAGACGCTCACGGCGCTTCGGGAAAGCCCGTCTACCACGCGGGCCAAAGCCAAATTCATTCTGGCGACGGACGGGCATACATTGGAAGCCGAGAATCTTGCTTCCGACGACGCGCCTGTTGCCTGTGCGTACAAGGATTTTCCCGACCATTTCGGATTCTTCCTGCCGCTTGCGGGCATCACCACCGTCCGGCAAATCTCCGAAAACTCGTTCGACATCCGAGCCACCAGCCGCCTCAATCGGCTTTATGTCGAATTGCTGAAAGACAATCCAGAATGGGGCACAGCCGTGCGCCGCCATGACATGAATCACTTTATGGCGCGGCTGATTTTTTGCTTTTTCGCCGAAGACACGGACATCTTCATCGGCAAGGGCCTGTTCACCGACACTATCGCGCAGATGAGCGCGAAGGATTCTTCCAACACCCATGCGGTGATCGAGGCGCTGTTCCGCGCCATGAATACGAAGCTCGAAGAACGTGACCGCGAGGGCGTGCCCCGGTGGGCCAATTCGTTCCCTTATGTGAACGGCGGCTTGTTCTCCGGCAATATGGACGTGCCGCGATTTAGCAAAATCGCGCGCTCGTATTTGCTTCACATCGGCAATCTTGACTGGACGAAGATCAACCCCGACATCTTCGGTTCTATGATCCAGGCTGTCGCCGAGGACGAGGAGCGCGGTGCGCTTGGGATGCACTACACCAGCGTCCCGAACATCCTGAAAGTGCTCAATCCGCTGTTCCTTGACGACCTTCGCGCGAAGCTCGCCGAGGCGGGCGATAATCCGCGCACCTTGCTCAATCTTCGCAAGCGCATGGCAAAAATCAGGGTGTTCGATCCCGCTTGCGGCTCCGGCAATTTTCTCGTTATCGCATACAAGGCCATGCGAGAGATCGAGGCCGAGATCAACAAGCGGCGCGGCGAGCCGGAGATTCGCAGTGAGATTCCGCTGACCAATTTTCGCGGCATAGAGCTGCGCGATTTTCCGGCAGAAATCGCGCGCCTTGCGCTTGTGATTGCCGAGTACCAATGTGACGTACTATATCGCGGGCAGAAACTTGCCCTTGCCGAGTTTCTGCCTCTGAAGGCGGAAAACTGGATTACTTGCGGCAACGCGCTTCGGCTGGATTGGTTGAGTCTATTGAAGCCGACCGGAGCGACTGGTGTGAAACTGGTCTCGGACAATCTCTTCGGTACGCCACTGAATCAGGCAGAAATGGACTTCGAGAACGAGGGCGGGGAGACTTACATCTGCGGTAATCCTCCGTATCTTGGCTCCAAATGGCAGAGTGACGAGCAAAAAGACGAGTTGAAGGACATATTCCAGCGGCGCACGAAAAGCTGGAAATCGCTCGACTACGTGGCGGCTTGGTTTATGAAAGCAGCCGAATACGGCACTCACACTAATACCGCCGCAGCTTTCGTGTCTACGAACTCAATCTGTCAGGGACAGCAAGTGCCGATTCTGTGGCCGCTGATCTTCGAGACCGAGCACGAAATCACCTTCGCACACACTTCCTTCAAATGGGCGAATCTGGCAAGTCATAACGCTGGCGTTATTGTTGCCATCATAGGCATTGCCCGCGCATATAAAGGCGCGCGACGTCTGTTTACGCTCAATGACGACGAAGCGATCACAGAGCGTACCGTTCCGTACATAAATGCGTACCTTGTTTCAGGCCCGAACACTTTGGTCGAACAAACACGGAATCCGCTTTCTTCAACTTCACAGATGTTGTTTGGCAATATGCCGCGGGACGGCGGGAACTTCATTCTAAGCGGTAGCGAGCGGGACAAAATTTTACGTCAGTATCCAGAACTCGACCGTTTCATCCGGCCTTATCTTGGGTCAGAAGAAATGATTCAAGGCAAGCTGAGATGGTGTGTCTGGGTCGAAGACCAGGATTCCGGTTTTGCCAGCGAGCACCCTTATCTACGCGATGTTCTGCAAAGAGTGAAGCAATTTCGTCTGGAAAGCGATGCCGGTTCGACGCGCGATTTTGCCGCTCGTCCGTATCGCTTCGTTCAGATCGCAGGCACGGCGAAAGACCACTCTCTTGTGGTGGCGAAAGTGTCGTCCGAACGACGGCCCTATATTCCGGTCACGCTGTTGAGCGGAGACGCCATAGCAAGCGACCTGTTGTTTGCCCTATATGACGCGCCGCTGTGGAACATGGCGCTGATCGCCTCGCGCTTACATTTGGTTTGGATTGCGACCGTCTGCGGAAAATTGAAAACCGATTTCCGCTATTCCAATACGCTTGGATGGAACACGTTTCCTGTTCCGGCACTGACTGAAAAGAATAAGGCCGATCTGACAAGCTGCGCCGAAGGTATCTTGCTCGCGCGCGAGCATCATTTCCCCGCGTCTATCGCCGACCTTTACGATCCCGATGCCATACCCGACGACTTGCGCGCGGCGCATGAGCGTAACGACGAAGTATTGGAACGCATTTACATCGGACGCCGTTTCAAGAACGACACGGAGCGACTGGAAAGGCTGTTTGCGCTCTACGACAAACAGAGGTCAGGGAAATGAAGCCATACATTCAGGTCCAAAGCAAGCAATCAACCCTTGAGCATTGGAAGAAGATTTTGTCCGGCAACAAACTCCATTCCTTTGCGGCCTTCGCCTATGTCACTGACTCCGGCGCGGCGGAAATCCGCACGCGCCTCAAGAGCACCTTCGGGAAATCGCGGAAGTGTCGTTGGCTATTCAGCATCGACTACGGGAGAAGCCACCCCACAGCCCTGCAAAAGTTGAAAGAGATTGCCGACAGCACAGTTCACATCTACGACGGCGAATACGTCGTTCAGGCAAAATCCTTCGCGCCGAGGGTGAGCTATCACTTGAAGACGGCCCTGACGCTTCAAGGCAACGGCTATCCGCGCCATCAAATCGTCGGCTCTGGAAACCTCTCTGCCAATGGCCTTCTATCCGGAATCGAGGCTGGGTGCCTTGTCGATTATGCCGAAGTCGAACAAAAGGCCGGAACGACCGTCATAGAGACGCTAGAGAAATTGTGGGAAGATTCGACGCCTCTGGAAAAGGTCATCAAGGACTACGCGAAGCGATACAAGACGATCATTCAGCCAATGGTTTCCGGTACGGATCATGACGACGCGCCGGGCGCGAAGTTGTTTTGGATCGACATCGGCTATGTGACCAAGAACAGAGGCGCGGAGAGGCCAGGAAACCAATTTGACCTTCCGAAAGGTTCTCATATCTATCTCGGCTTGAAGAAGGTTCGCAACCCGGAGCGCAACAGCGTTCTAGGAGACCTGCACATAAGAACTACCGACGGCGAACTTGTAGAGCGGACATTGCGTTTCGGCAACAACGAAATGGAAAAGCTGACTCTGCCGATACCAGAAGATTACGGATACCACTCTTACGACGGAAAAATCCTCACATTCGAGGTAAACGGCGGCGAAGTAGTGCTTGAGGCTTATGAACCCGAAGATTTCTATCGGATTTACGGCAGACGCATTAGTTCCGTTGATGAAATGAGAAGTGGAAGGAAATACGGGACTATATTATTGCCCCATTGATCGCCGCAGGGTTAGCAGATGGGCAGGAACACAGAGGGAGGCAAGCGCATGACTGTTGAGGTGAAATCGGTTCCCTCAATCTCCGTCACCTACGCGCAGAACGGCAGTTCGACGAAGGCGAACGCGCTTGGTATGAGGGCGATGCAGGAGCGCGCATACGAAAAGCGCGGCGAGCAGTATTTGCTTATCAAGTCGCCGCCTGCATCCGGCAAGAGCCGCGCGCTCATGTTCATCGCGCTCGACAAGCTGCAAAATCAGGGCTTGAAACAGGCGATCATCGTTGTGCCGGAGAAAGCCATTGGAGCCAGCTTCCACGACGAGCCGCTGTCACAATTCGGATTTTGGGCGGACTGGCGCGTGGAGCCGAAATGGAATCTCTGCAATGCTCCGGGCGGCGATAACGGCGGCAAGGTTGCCGCCGTAGGCGCGTTCCTTGAGAGCAACGACAAGGTGCTGGTTTGCACCCATGCGACGTTTCGCTTCGCGGTCGATCAGTTCGGCATCGAGAAGTTCGACGACCGCCTGATTGCCGTGGACGAGTTTCATCACGTTTCCGCAAGCCCGGACAACAAACTCGGAACGCACCTGGGCCAGTTCATTGCCCGCGACAAGGTTCACATCGTCGCCATGACCGGATCGTACTTCCGGGGCGACGCGGAGGCCGTGCTTGCCCCGCAGGACGAAGCGAAGTTCGAGCCTGTCACCTACACCTATTACGAACAGCTCAACGGCTATCAGTATCTCAAGCAGCTCGACATCGGTTATTTCTTCTATTCCGGTTCCTACGTTGACGACATTCTCAACGTGCTTGACCCGACCGAGAAAACCATCATCCACATCCCAAACGTCAATTCACGCGAGAGCACGAAGGACAAAATGCGGGAGGTGGAGCACATCATCGAGGCGCTGGGCGAGTGGCAAGGTATTGACGAGAAAACCGGATTCCAGCTTGTCAAAGCTCCCGGCGGTCGCATTCTGCGTATCGCCGATTTGGTGGATGACGACCCCAACCGCCGCGACAGAGTGACCGCTGCGCTGAAAGACCCGGCGCAGAAGAACAACCGCGACTATGTGGACATCATTATTGCGCTCGGCATGGCGAAGGAAGGCTTTGACTGGATTTGGTGCGAACATGCGCTGACTGTTGGCTACCGGGCCAGTCTGACGGAAGTGATACAGATCATTGGACGCGCTACCCGTGACGCTCCCGGAAAGACCCGCGCACGCTTTACCA
>JAKATU010000070.1 GCA_021818585.1 Acidobacteriota bacterium
AACTCCGACAGGCTCCCCTTGCCTGCGTCATAGGCCTCAAGCAGCTTGCGCCGCAAATCATCCGAATATGGTCGCGCCATAGCATGTGCGCGGAGAATCGCCATCCATACTATATATCATCAGGAGACATGCTCTAAATTGCAGGAGGCTTTTTCATGCCCAGAGAAGATCGCATATTACGCAACCAGCTTATTCCCTTTTTGCGCGGCGAGGGCGCGCACGCCGGCTTTTTCTCTGCCGTCAAAGACTTTCCCGCCGAGCACTACGCCACCCTCCCCAAAGGCTGCCCGCACACCGCATGGCAACTCGTCGAGCACATCCGCATCGCGCTCCACGACCTACTCGACTTCTGCACTAATCCCAACTACACCACGCCCAATTGGCCCGCCGACTACTGGCCCAAAGATCCCGCTCCGCCCAGCACCGACGCATGGAACAAATCCGTCGCCGCCGTCCGTCAGGACATCGAAGCCTTCGAGCGCCTCACCGGCGACCCCGCCTCCAACCTCTATGCGGAAATCCCCTGGGGCGAAGGCCAGACCCTCCTGCGCGAAATCCTCCTCGCTGGCGACCACACCAGCTACCACACCGGCCAGATCATCCTCATCCGTCAATTACTGGGTATTTGGAATTAAAAGAAGGTAACCTACCGCCAGCTCACAGCAAGCTGCCAACGCAACTCGCGGTCGGACGTCTTCTTCAGCACCGTCTCGTACTGCTCCAGCTCGCTGATAACCGCCGCCGTATCCGCCCCAAACGCGCCTGAAGCGCCCCTCAGGTATCCCAGCAACGCCTGCACCGTCGCCAGACCCTCAACGCCCGTAAACCACTGCGGCGGAGGCAGCGTCTTCGCCCAGTCAGGATCACCCGCACCCTCTTCCAGCAGCAGCGCCATCGAATTCTGGTCCGCCGAGAAAAACTCCAGCAGCGGCCGCACTCCAAGGCGCAGCGCCAGCTTCTCAAGACCATCTTCGTTCCGCGCCAGCGCGCGGCCATTTACAAAGATATCGAACCCCGGATCTTCCCCTTCCACCACGATGTACATCGATGCGCTCATGTGCCGTCAGTCTAACTCAGATTCCAGCCATCCGGGACCTCCGTAATCTCCTCAGCGTTACCTTCCCAGTAACATATTTCCCGGAATCTGCTCCTTTCTCAGTACCCACCACAGAGCCCCAAGAGTCATCGCCAGCCCCGCCCAGTTCTCCCATGTCCACCGGGCCGGTAAAAAAAACAGTGCTTCCAATACACCCGTAAGCGAAATCAGCCACTGCAGCGCCGCCGCCGGAATCGGGCCCAGAACCTCCACTAACTGGTAAAAAACCGGCAGCGTCACCGCTGAAATCACCGCTGCCAGCACCACGCCAAACCAGCGCTCCGGCTCTACCGTCGTAAAATTCGCCGCCAGCCGAGCCCAGTCGCCATTCACAGCGGCCATCAGCGCCAGGGCGGCTGCCGCACTCGCATACTGCAATGCGCACCATGCAACAAGATTGGACGCTCCAACCCGTTCTCCGTTACCACGCAGCCGCTTGGCTCCGTAAACCAGAGCAAAGCCGTACGCCAGCATGCCAACCGTCAGCACCAGCTCCGGCAGCCAGCGCGCCAGGTCCAGCGCCGCACCCTGCTCCACCAGCAGCGCCACTCCCGTCAGCCCAAACAGCAGCCTCGGCAGATACCGCCCAGCGTCCTCCGCCAGCATCAACATGACAGCCAGCGGCATCGCGCCATAAGCAATCGCAGGCAATCCCGGCGCAGCCGACCGCAAATAAGGATGCACGGACCCCGAAGCCCACGCCGTGCAGGCATACGGAAACGCCAGCAGCATCAGCCCAGTCACCACGCCAGAACCAGCGGAAAACCGTCCGCCCGCAGCACTCCTGCCTCTGCGAGCCAGCCCATAGAGCCCCAGCAGCAAAGCCGCGACCGCAAACTCCACCGCGCCCGCGCACAGCAACGGCAAAGGATCAGGACCACCACCCGTCAACAGCCAAAGGCTGCCCCACGTAATGCCCAGCACCGCAAACAGGACGAATTCACGCCCGGCCATAACCCGCTCGCCTCTGCCGCCAAAAGAAAAGAGGCTGCGCATCATGCGCAGCCTCTGTAAAAGCGTTACTGGTTGCCGCGATTTCCGCCGCCCGAACCGGAACCCGGACCGCGACCGCGTCCCCGGCGGCGACGGCGTCCCCGGCCTCCGGGACCACCAGCTCCACCGCCCGGCCGCCGCTCGCCGCCCACAGGCGCGCTGTTCGGCGTATCCGCGCGGTTGTAGTTGATCTCTTCCCCTTCTTCGCCGTCATCATCACCGTCAAAATCGTCGAAATCCTCGCCGCCTTCAATCATGATGGTGCTCGCGTTCGAAGCAGGCTGGCGCTCCTCGCGCTCACGCCGCGGAGCACGCTCACGAGGCGCGCGCGCCGCCGGCTCAGACTTCTCATCCGAAGATGCGGCCACTTCCGCAACCGCGCCCGGCTCAGGCAATCCCAGCTTCTGACGCTGCTCACGAATCACGGCCTTCCGCGAAAGCTTGATGCGGTTGCCTTCCACGCCCAGCACCTTCACCATCACCTGGTCGCCCTCGCGCAACTCGTCCTTCACTTCCTTCACGCGATGCTCGGCAATCTCGCTGATGTGCAGCAGCCCATCCGTGCCTGGGAAAATCTCCACGAACGCACCGAACTCGGCCAGCCGCACCACCTTGCCCAGATAAGTCTTGCCCACTTCCGGCACCGCCGTCAGATCATTGATCATCGCCAGCGCCTTCTTCAGGCCTTCCTCGTCCGTCGAGGCAATATTCACACGGCCCGAATCGTCCACGTCAATCTTCACCGCCGTGGCTTCCACAATGCCGCGAATCGTCTTGCCGCCCGGCCCGATAAGATCGCGAATCTTGTCCGTCGGAATCTGGATCGTCCGGATCTGCGGAGCATGCTTCGACCTCTCCTCGCGCGGTGCCGGCAGCGCCTCGTCCATCTTGTCCAGCAGGAACATCCGTCCCCGTCGCGCCTGCTCCATCGCCTCGCGCATGATCTGGCCGGTCAGCCCGGAGATCTTGATGTCCATCTGCAGCGCCGTAATGCCCTTGCGCGTGCCGGCCACCTTGAAGTCCATGTCGCCGTAGTGATCTTCCGCTCCGGCAATGTCAGACAGAATCGCGTAATCCTCGCCTTCCTTCACCAGGCCCATCGCCACGCCGGCCACTGCGCCCTTCAGCGGAATGCCCGCATCCATCAGCGCAAGGCTCGCGCCGCAAACCGACGCCATCGAAGAAGAACCGTTCGACTCCAGAATGTCAGACACCACGCGCAGCGCGTAAGGCGACTCATCCTCGCCCGGCAGCACCACGCTCACCGCGCGCTCCGCCAGTGCGCCGTGGCCCACTTCACGGCGGCCAACGCCGGTCATGCGGCCTACTTCTCCCACCGAGAACGGCGGGAAGTTGTAATGCAGCATGAAGCGCTTCTTCTGCTCGCCTTCAAAGGTCTCCAGCCGCTGTCCTTCATCGCCCGTGCCCAGCGTCGCCGTCACCAGCGCCTGCGTCTCGCCGCGCGTAAACAAGGCCGACCCATGCGTCCTGGGCAGCACGCCCACTTCTATCGTGATCTCACGAATCTCATCAAACGCGCGCCGGTCCGGACGAATCCGCTCCTTCGTCACCTGCTCGCGGAAAATCTTCTCCCGCAGCAGTTCGTAGTAGTGGCTCAGCTTCTTCTTCGCCGCAGCAGCATCATCGCCCTCGGGAATCTCCGCCGCCAGCTCGTCCTTGATCTGCTTCACCAGCGCGTAGCTCTCCGTCTTCGGATGCGCCTTCGTATCCAGCGCGTCCTTCAGCCGTGCGCCCACCTTCGCCGCCAGCGCATCAAAGTACGCCGCGTCAAACTCAGGAGCCTTCACCTCGCGCTTCATCTTGCCGGCCTTCGACGCCAGATCCTCGATCGCCGCGCAAATCTTCTTGATCTCCCCGTGGCCAAACTCGATCGCGTCCACCACCGTCTCTTCGGACACTTCATTCGAGCCGCTCTCGATCATCACAATACCGGCCTTCGTCCCCACCACCGTAATGTTGATCGAGCTGTCGCGGCGCTCCGCGTAAGACGGGTTGATCACAAACTCGCCGTTCACCTGGCCCACGCGAACCGCGCCCACCGGGCCGCCAAACGGAATATCCGAAAGCGCAAGTGCGGCACTCGCCGCATTGATCGCAACCACGTCCGGATCATTTTCCTTATCCGCCGAAAACACCAGCGCAATCACCTGCGTCTCGTTCCGGAAACCTTCCGGGAACAGCGGGCGAATCGGACGGTCGATCTGGCGGCTTGTCAGAATCTCACGCTCGCTCGGACGACCCTCGCGCTTGATAAATCCACCTGGAATCCGTCCGCCTGCATACGCATACTCGCGGTAGTCCACCGTCAGCGGGAAAAAGTCGATCCCTTCCTTCGGATCAGCCGCCGCAACTGCCGTCGCCAGCACCACGGATTCACCCTGCGTCACCAGTGCCGCGCCGGAGGCCTGCTTGGCCATGCGCCCTGTTTCAAAATGCAATTTCTTTCCGCCGCTCAATTCGACGGTGATTTCCTGTTTCATATTTTCCTCATTTCAAGGCGAGTCGCTCCGCTGCGGTCTATTTCGTCTGGGCTTGTCGGGAAGAGCGCGGAGGATGGGTAGGTGGGATGAACGCGGCGCACACGGCTCGCTCCCGGCCCGGGGATGGGCTCGTAGCGAGGAAAGCTGGATGGGGCGGCCTTCAGAAATACTTCCAATGCGTATAAGGCGGCGACAGTGTCGGCCGCCTTCCTGATTGCCCCATCCCCTTCCGGTCTTCCGTATCGCGTGCGCGTAGGGGACAAGTGATTCCGCTTTGTCTACTTACGGATGCCCAGCTTGCCGATAACTTCACGGTAGCGGTCTGCGTCATGCTGCTTGAGATAATCCAGCAGCCGGCGGCGCTTGCTCACCAGCTTCAAAAGGCCACGGCGCGAAGAGTGATCCTTCGCATGCGTCTTGAAGTGATCGGTAAGCTCGCCGATGCGTTCGCTCAGGATTGCGATCTGTACCTGGGGACTCCCGGTATCGCCATCATGGGTGCGAAACTGCGTAATGATTTCCTGTTTCTTCGCTGATTCCAGCACGGGTGTGCGTACTCCTGTTCAATTTCAGTCGCTATACACTTCCTAAGTGTCTGCATTAAGAGTAACATCAAAGCCTTTTCAGGACCACATCCATCCCATCCCCAAACCCTCAAATTCCTGATTCCAGAACCCCACCACCCCGCAAATTTCCGTCACTGCCTCCCAGCGCTCTCCACCACCATCTCCGGCGGCGCGGGAATAATCCCCAGCCGCTCGTAAATCGGCCGCATATCCTTCCGAATTCGCGGCAGCTGCGTCCAAAACCAAACCGCGCCCAGAATGCACACGCTCCCGTTGATCATCACCGTCAGCGGAGCGCCAATCCAGTGCGCCATCGCCCCCGCCAGCAGGCTTCCAAACGGAGCCATCCCCACAAACGCCGCCGTGTAATAGCTCATCACTCGCCCCCGCATCTGCTCGTCCACCAGCGTCTGAATCACCGTATTTGTCGCCGTCAGCCCCTGCAGCATGCCATAGCCCGCCACCAGCATCAGCAGCATGCTCAGCCACATCACCCGCGAAAATCCAAACGCAATCAGCCCGCAGCCAAAAATCGCCGCGGCCATCGGCAGCACCCGTGTCAGCCCCCGCACTGA
The DNA here is from genome assembly GCA_021818585.1 of Acidobacteriota bacterium. Taxonomy (GTDB): domain Bacteria; phylum Acidobacteriota; class Terriglobia; order Terriglobales; family Acidobacteriaceae; genus Acidobacterium. Next base: position 5,732 of record JAKATU010000070.1, read on the forward strand.
CCTCCGCATCACCAGCGCCAGCGCCGAAACCAGAGCCCCCACACCCAGCGCGCCCATTAAAAAGCCCATCGTGTTCGGCCCGCCATGCAGCACCTTCACCGCAAAAACAGGCATCAGCACCACAAACGGCCATCCCATCAGGCTCACAAGCGCAAACAGCGTCAAAATCCCCCGTATCGGCGCCGACTGCGACACATACGACCATCCCTCATGTAACTGCTCCAGCATCGAAGCCGTAGGCCGCTTCGCCTCCGCCCTGTGGATCCGCATCAGCAGCAGCGACGCAATCACCGCCGTATAACTCAAGCCGTCTATCAGAAAGCAGTACCCTTCGCTGCTCGCCGCGATAATCAACCCCGCCAGCGACGGTCCAAGCAGCCGAGCCAGGTTCACCATGGACGAGTTGATCGCAATCGCATTCTGCAGATCGTTCCGGCTCTCCACCATCTGCACCATAAACGACTGCCGCCCCGGCATATCAAACGCGTTAATCAATCCCTGGAACGCCGCCAGCGCAAAAATCTCCGGAATCGTAATCAAGCCGGAAAGCGTCAACCCCGCCAGCAGCAGCGACTGCACCATCGCCAGCGACTGCGTCCACAGCAGAAGCGTCCGCCGCTCCACGCGGTCCACCACCACGCCCGCAAACGGCGCCAGCAAAAATGCCGGAATCTGTCCCGTAAAACTCGCCGCGCCCAGCAGCAGCGCCGAGTGCGTTAGCCGGTACACCAGCCACGCCGTCGCAATTCGCGTCATCCACGTGCCAATCAGCGAAATGCTCTGCCCGCCAAAATACAGCCGAAAGTTCCTGTGCCACAGCGCCCGCCACGCATGCGAGTAATCCCGCCGCTTCGCCGCCACCGACTCCGTGCCCGCTTCTGTCTTCTTCTTCAGAGAATCCGTCTCTTCCGTCCCGGCCGTCATCCCGCCGCAGCAATCCAATCGTTAACCAAATCTTCTATTTCGATGCCGCAAAGCCAATCCCGATTCGAAGCTGCTCCATGACAGCTCGGACTCCCGCCCCTTCAGTCCGCTGGAGAGCACTACATCCCAGTCCCGGAAAAAATCCAAAGCTAAAGCTAGCGGCTAACAGCTAAAAGCTGCTTCCTCAAAAACTCCAAAGATCGCACCCGGGCCAACCCCGCCGACTCCGCATCAAAACTCGCCCGGGCATCGCAATTGAACCCATGATCCGCCTCATACCGAAACACCGGCGCCTCCGGATAAGTCGACTCGATCGCGTCCACATCCGTCTGCGGAATATGCTTGTCCAGCTTCCCGAAGTGCAGCATCACCGGGCACTCCGGCTTCTCACCCAGATGCTTCGCAATCTGTCCGCCGTAATAGCCCACCGCGGCGTCCGCCTTCAGCCGCGTCGCCGCCAGCCAAGCCAGCGATCCGCCAAGACAATACCCCACCACCCCGCATTTCCTACCCGTCTGCTGCCGCACCCAATCGAGCGCCGCAGCCACATCCATCAGGCTCGTTTCCATACTCAGCTTCGGAGCCAGTGACCGCGCCTTCTCCATATCCGCGCCGCTGTACTGCAACTCCACGCCCCGCTCCACGCGATCAAACAGCGCCGGAGCCACCGCCAGAAATCCATCCTTCGCCCATCCATCCGCCACCGAACGGATATGCGCGTTCACCCCGAAAATCTCCTGCACCACCACCAGCCCGCCCAGCGGCTCTCCCGCCGGACGCGCCACATACCCATCCAGCTCATGCCCATCCTTCGCCTGCAACGTAATCGTCTCGCTCAACTCTGCTTCTCCTTCCCGCTGAAAATTCCAACCGCTCCATGTTTCCCCAGAACGATCACCTGCTCTGGCTCCTCGCCGCCGCTGCCATCACCGCCTTCTTTTTTCCGGGCGCGGCCCTTGCGCAAAAACTCCAGCACGGCGTCCTCGCCCTGCTTCGCCGCTTTCAGCGCCGCCTTCAGTTCATCTAGCGTCGGATTTCTCAGTTCCCGCAAATCCTTCATGCAACCCCCTCAGCCGCCCGGCCCCGGATTCCAGTAACTCGTCCGGTAAATCACCCGCGCCTTCGCGTTGATATTGACCATCACCTTCAAATGATGCAATCCCGCCGTCTCGTTGCTTGGATGAAAACTCAGCAGATAACGGTTCAGCGCATCATTCGCCAGTTCCACCACATCCATCTGGAAACGCTTGTCCCGCGAAAAATTCGCATACTCCCCGCCGCTCATCTCCACCAGCGACCTCGGAACATTCTTACGCATCGCGTTGTAGGCCATCAGCAGCGCACCAATAAGGCCGGAACCACTTCCGGCATGCTTCCAGTCATAGCCCAGCTCCGCCCGCGCCGGAGAAAAAATCAAGCTCAGCACCAGCGTGTTGCTCTCGCCAATCCGCTGCACCAGCGACGGAATGCTCACATGCACGCTCCCATGATCCCGCGATTCGCTCACCAGCAGCAGAATCTTCCGGTGATCCTTCGGCTGCTGCGCCAGCAAATCCAGCGAATACCCCACCGCGTCCAAAATCGCCGCGCCGCCGTCACCCGGCCGCATGTTCGCCAGGTCATTCTCCACCGGCCCAAGATCCGGCGAAAACGCATCCAGGTACACCGGCTTCGAATCAAACTCCACCAACGCCACATCCCCGCGCCCGCCCCCCACAAACAGTTGCAGCAGCGGCCCCAGCTGCGAAATCTCCTCCTGCACCATCGGAGCATCCCGCCCCCGCTCCACGCACACCACCATCGACACCGGCGCCAGATCCATGTCGCTGTCCAGCCGCGCCTTCTGCGGAACCCCATCATCCAGCACCGTAAAATCGCTCGCCTTCAGGTCGTAGATCGTATGCCCATCCACCCCCTGCACCAGCGTCGGCACCAGCACCAGGCTGCTCGTCACCTTCAATGTTGGAACGCCCGGATCAACCTGCGACGGCAACTGCCGGCCCACCAGGTGCGGATGATGCACCTTCGCGCCCGGCGGCGGCTCACCCGGAAAAGGCTCCTGCGCCCGCGCCATCCCGCAGCCCAGCGCCAGCAACACCACCGTCCACGCCGCAAATGTTCTGCTCTTCAACGCGGCTCCTGCGTGTGCTGCGCCTTCACAGCCTGCCTGCGGAATCCATCCATCTCATCCGTCCACTTCAAAAAGCGCAGCAGCCCCTTGCGCTCGCGCCACATAAAATCCATCACCGCACGCCGGTCCAAAGTCTCTGCCGGAATCCCCGAGTACGTCTCGATCCGCCACTTCAGCAGCTCGCTCTCCCACGGCTTCAGCCGATGACCCCGCGTCACATTCCACAAGAACCGAACCGCACCCATCATGACCCCAAGTATATCGATCCCAGGCTTATCGATCCCAGGCCATCCGCCCTCAAAACGCAGTCTCCAGCGCCCCCGCCTCGCGCAAGCGCAACTCCATCGCCCTTTCCGAACCCTCCACGTCGATCGCCCGGCAAGCTTCCCGCAACACCACCGCCTCCAGCCCCAGCCGCCGCGCATCCAGCGCGGAAAACCCCACGCAAAAGTCATACGCCAACCCGGCAAAAAACGCCCGCTTCAGCCCGCGCTCCCGCAAATACCCCGCCAGTCCCGTCGCCGTCGTCCTGTCATTCTCAAAAAACGCCGAATACGAATCCACCTCCGCCCGAAAACCCTTCCGCAAAATCAGCTCTGCCTGCGGCAGCACCAGGTTCTGATGCAACTCGGCGCCCCACGTCCCCTGCACGCAATGCTCCGGCCACAAAACCTGCTCGCCATACGGCATCGCCACGACTTCCAGCGGCTTCCGCCCCGCGTGCGACGACGCAAACGACCCATGCCCCCGCGGATGCCAGTCCTGCGTCAGCACCACATGCTCAAACCGCTCCGCCGCCCGCAGTATCGGCGCAATCACCTCATCCCCTCGCGGAACGGCCAGTGCTCCGCCCGGGCAGAAGTCATTCTGTACGTCCACAACAATCAGAACATCGTCCCCGCGAATCTCCATCGCTCCATTCTCCCTCGCGCCGTCCGCAAAATCACGTCCGCCAAGCACAAAGGCCGGAGCATCGCTCCGGCCTCTGCCTCATCTCCGCGCCTCTGCGCTTACTTCACCGTCAGCGCCACGCAAACCGCGCCGGTGCAGTTCGAACTCGTCGAGGTCGCCTGCTCCACACTCGTCCCGTTCGACGAGTAAGCCGACACCACCACCGAGTAACTCCCCGCCGGTGTCCCGAAATTCGGAAAAGGTTTATGCAGCAGATATCCATACCGCGCGCCGCAAGCCGTCAGCCCCGCGCTGCAAACCGCCAGCAGAGCCACCAGGCCCAGCACCTTCAGCGCATTGCCGTGCTTCCGCCGAACCGCGAAAACTCCAACCAGCGCAATCCCACCCGGCAGCAGAAACGCAAAATCAGTAAGACCACCGCGGCCAAAAGGCATTCCCGCGGGAACTACATTCTTCGCCGCTGTGCCAGAGGCAGCAGTCGTCGCAATCTGCAGCGAGCTCGTAATCGACCCGTTCGCCGGAGGCGTCAACGAAACCGGATTGAATGTGCAAGTGGACTGCGAAGGCAGATTCGAGCAAGACAAATCCACCGTGCCGTTGAACCCGTTCACCGAGTTCACCGTCAGCACCACCGTCGTGTAGCCGCCCGCCGTCACCGTTGCCGACGAAGGATTAGCCGTTACATTAAAGCTCGGAACCGTCGACGTCGCCGCCGGGCTCACGGCTGCAACCGGAGCAGAAGCAGAAACCGCATAATCCGTAGTCGACGGATGATACACCGCCGTCACCTGGCTCACGCCCGTCGGCAACCCGCTCACCGTAAGCGACGCCGTGCCGTTCTTCACAAACGCAGAACCCAGCGAGCCCTTCGCCGTCTCAAAGCTCACTGAGCCTGTTTCCAGCGGCGCGCTCGTCAGGTCCGCAACCCGCGCCGACAACGTCAGCTTGCCGCTCTGCTCGCTGCTCGTCAGTCTGGTCCGGGTCACCTGCTGCGCGCGGGCGGCCGTGTAGCTAAGGAGCATCAGAACCATAAGAAGCGCAAACCCGAACTTCACGCCCCGCTTGCGCCCTGCAGCGCCTTCAAAATACTGCCCACTCATTCGTAAAATCTCTGCTTCCTCTGACCGCTTAGGTTTATCTCAATCATTGTATACGGGCCGCCTTGCCGCGCGATTCCCGCCCCGTCATTCCTGCATCATAAATGCCCGAACCCATCCTTTGCCCAGCCTTTGTTTGTGCCCCATCGCACCCCCGTTGCGGTACGATATCCCGTTATGCCCAACACACTCTCCTCGCGCCCCCAGTTACGCTACCTATCCGACCAGCTCGACGAACTCCGTCGCAAAGGCACCCACTTCCGCCTCCGTGTCCTTGATGACATCCAGGCGCCTGTCTGCACCTACGACTGCAAAAAGGTCATCAACCTCGCCTCCAACAACTATCTCGGCCTCTGCGACCACCCCAAACTCCGCGAAGCCGCCATCCAGGCAGTCAAGGACTACGGCGTAGGCTCCGGCGCCGTCCGTACCATCGCCGGAACCATGAAGATCCACATGGAACTGGAAGAAAAAATCGCCCGCTTCAAAAATGTGGAAGCCTGCGTCGTCTTCCAGAGCGGCTTTACCGCCAATGCCGGAACCGTCTCCGCCATCCTCGGCAAGGAAGACTTCATCATCTCCGACGAGCTCAACCACGCCTCCATCATCGACGGCGCACGCCTCTCCAGAGCCAAAATCAAGGTCTTCCGCCACAAAGACGCAGCCCACGCCGAAGAGCTCCTCAAGGAAATCCAGAACGAGCCCGGCCACAAGCTCATCATCACCGACGGCGTCTTCTCCATGGATGGCGACATCGGCCCCGTCGACAAGCTCGCCGACCTCGCCGAAAAATACAACGCCATCATGATGGTCGACGACGCACACGCCTCCGGCGTCCTCGGCCGCAACGGCCGAGGCTCCGTCGATCACTTTCACTGCCATGGCCGCGTCGACATTCAGGTCGGAACTCTCTCCAAAGCCATTGGCGCGCTCGGCGGCTACGTCTGCGGCTCCAAAGATCTCATCGACTACCTCTACCACCGCGCCCGACCATTCCTTTTCTCCACCTCGCACCCGCCATCGGTCGCCGCCGCCTGCATCGCCGCATTCGACATTCTCGAAAACGAGCCCGAGCGCATCCAGCGCCTCTGGGACAACACCGCCTACTTCAAGCAGCAGCTCGGCAACGCCGGCTTCGACATCGGCGGCAAAACCACCCCCGCCAGCGAAACACCCGTCACCCCCATCATCATCGGCGACGGCCGCCTTACCATGGAATTCTCACGCGCACTCTTCGAAGCAGGCGTCATGGCCACCGGCATCGCCTTCCCCACCGTCCCCGAAGGCAAAGCCCGCATCCGCACCATCATGACCAGCGAGCACACCCGCGAGCAGCTCGACCAGGCCCTCGAAATCATCACCAGAACCGCAAAACAGATGTCCATCCTCTGACACCCAGCAGCGCGAGTGAGCGACACAACGATTGGCTTCGCCTCAGAAGAGAGAGAGTCGTTCAGAGGCGAAGCCGAAGAATCCCGACCATGATTCGGCTACAGTGGCACTCAAAAGTTTCTCCCGAAATTCCCACCTACTCCGATCACAACTCCAATATCCCCGCTCGAATTGCGCACCACTTTTCCACATGCAAAAACGGAAAAGACCGCCCGGCAACTGGGCGGCCTTTTCACTTTAGGGAGAATAGTTCCAACGGAGGCAAAACCATCAGAACTTTCTGGCGAAATAGTATGGGCGGCTAAAATCGGTGTCAAGGTAAATTCCGGCAACCTGCAAATACTTTATTAATCTTGCACTTACAAAGCAGCTTTTGCGCTCAATTCGGCGCGAGTATTCGCTTTTTATTCTCTTTACAGTCCATAGCGGCCCACCTACCCCCCTCAAAGAACAACGCTTAGCCATCCCCCTGCACTGAATCCTGTGCAAAACCCAACCCCCGCAGCTTCAACGCCGCCTAAATCACAACCAACCGCTACCCCCAAGGAAACAAACCTACTGAAGACCAGGCTCCTACCGCAGCATCGCCTGACCAATCGGTGTCCACCACGGCAGCGTGTGCAGGTACGTGAACATCACAAAAAACTGCTCCATCGCGAGCGCGGGCACTGCATACCGATACACCGGATGGATGCGCCGATCGATCAGCAGATCACGCACCACACCCAGGCTGATGAACAAGTCAATCAACACATAAAAATAAACATTGCTGATAGCAGCACTCGGAAATCGTCCGAACGCAGCGCTGGTCAATCCCCACGTCGCAATGAGCATCAGTCTCCAGTGCAGTTGCGGTTTCTTCCGCCACAGCGCGGCCAGACCAAAGAAAACGGTAAACAGCAACATGTCATTCAACTGCAGAATTAGAAAGTTGGCCTCGTATGTCGGATCAGCATGAAGCCGTTGAAAACGAAACCGGTCCATCACAATAGCAGTCGCGCATCCCAGCAACGGCATCGCACCGCCCATCACCAGCCCCAGCCATCCCAGCGTGCGATGCCAGCTCACCCGGCGAAGCCGGACCAGCCCCGACTGCACAACAAAAAGAACCAGCCACGTCGTAAATACTGTTGCGTGAACCCACACAATCCAGGGCCGGGGAACCGCAGCCTCCACCAAGTTCGAAAGAATCGTAAAGTGGAATCCATAAGTGGTAATGATCGCAATCAGCACCGCCATGGCGAAGTAGAAATACTTGTCGAGGAGGCCATTGCGGCCAGTAAAAGCGGGAGCCAGCGGCGCTGACAACCCTTGCGAGTGCGATGCCACGGAGTCATTACCTCAAAAACAGTGTCGCATGAATGACTTTCTGAGTCTGGGCCCGGGAATCGCCTCAAAAGTCGCGCAGCCGAATTCGCAAAAGTCTAGCACGGGGACTCTCAAGCGCACGACAGAATTTCCGCAAGACTCCGCTCAGCCCATCATCACCACTCGGATGCCCAAACACCCCGAATCCACACTGCATCCGGTCAGCGAATCCCGTTCAGCGGCACTCACTTTTTTCCCTCTTTCTCATCCCCACCGCCGTCCTCCGGCCGGTTCAACTCCAGCGCAATAAACTCCTCATCCGTCACGCTCGAAGCAGGCTTCCCGCGCATCACCCGGTAAAGCGCGCGCCCTCCGCCGAGGAAAAATCCCAGCAGCACCGCCGCCACTCCCAGAATGATCGTCAGCGAGGCAATCCCCACCAGCAGCTTCGCCGTCTTCGCAACTTCACTCTCTTCCGGCCTCACCTGCTCCATCGATACCGTTGCTCTGAACTTCACCTGCTTCAGCAGCGCATCCGCTTCCGCGCCGGTAAACCCTCCGCTCGTCAGCGCTACCAGCGGACCCGCGCGCTTCACCCGCAGCGCATCCTTCGGCCCCGCCACCACGCCGCTCTGCAGCACGCTCGCAATCGCGGCCTCGCGCGCCTGCGCAATCTCCGGCGTCGGATACGAAATCACCGTCAGCATCCCCTTGCCGTACTGCGCCATCACCACTTCCGGATCAGTATCAAAATTAAGCACCGCAGGCGGCAGCACGCCACCCTCCTGCGCATACGCCACAGGGCCAATCGAATACCGCACGCTGCTTCGGTCCAGCCCATCCAGCGGCAACTGCTCCGCCAGTGTCGGGGTAGCGCCCCGCGAACCCATCACCGCAGGCAACGCACTCGCAAGCCGCGTCATCACCGCCGATCCATCCGCAACTGGCCCAACAAACTTCGCCTCCACCAGCAGGTCGCCCGTCCAGAACAAATACAGCCCGCCAGCCACCGCGCCATTCCAGAATGACAGCGGCGCCGGAGGCGCCTTCATAACCTTTTTCGGATTCGCAGTCACTCGGAACTTGACCATCCCTGGCCCAACACGCAACGGCTTCATCCCCGGCGTGCGCATCAGCGTAAACATCCCATAAGCGCCCGTCGCATCCGGAAACTTCCACTCGCGCACCGCAACCGAATCCCCACCCCGCGAGTAATCCGCCATCAGGCCTTGCTCAAATCCAAACTCCTTCAGCGCGGCCGCATTCTTCGCATCCGGCCTCATCTCGCTCACACTGCCGCGTGTCCATCCCGCAAACTCCTCCGGCAAAAGCGCCTTTGGCCTGGACGTCTGCTTCGTCTGCGCAGTCTGCTTCCCCAGTTGCTTCTGGATCGCCTCCATCTGCTTCGCCGTCGGCTGAAACAATGTCTGCCCGCCCGCCACTACCGGAACGCACAGCACTGCTAACGCCGCAACCGCACTCATCTTGCCCAAAAACTTCATATTCACCTTGGAGACTATCACCGCGCACGCCTCTTCGGTGCCTTCCCCGTGTTCCGGAACAGCAGCAGAAACGGCATGCACGCAAAACTCAAATAACCCAGCAATCGAAAATCACCTATATAAGACGACAGCATCGCCTGCTGCAGCAGCCCCCGGTAAATCTCCCCCAGCGCTTCCTGCGCGCCAGCCGCTCCGCTCTGCACACTCAAATAACGCACCAGTGCATGCAGCCGTTCTCTATATATAGGATTCGTCCCAGTCAGATGCGCCGCCAGCATGTTCTGGTGCGACTGCTCTCCACGAACCAGCAGCGTCGTCACCATCGAAATCCCAAAGCTCGCGCCCATGTTCCGCAGCAGGTTGTAGATCCCCGTGCCCGCGCCCATCAACTCGCGCGGCAGCGTCTTCATCGTCAGCGTCGTCAGCGGAACAAACAAAAATCCATTCGCAAATCCGTTAATAATGTTCGGCCACATCACGCTCCCCATGCTCGCCTGCAAATCCAGGTGCCCCAGCATCAGCAGCGAAACGCCACGAATCACCACCCCGATCGCAATCAACACTCGCTCATCCACCCACGTAATCAGCCGCGCCGCCAATATCATCGACAGCATCGCCCCAATGCCTCGTGGAGCCACCGCCAGGCCGCTGTTGAATGCGTCATATCCAATCGACTCCTGCAAAAACAACGGCAGCAGCGCCGTCGTGCCGTAAATGATCACGCCCAGCAACCCAATCAGAAACGTCCCCGTCGCCAGGTTCGCGTTCTTCAATATCCGCAGATTCACCAGCGGCTGATCCGTCCGCAGCTCGTGCCAGATAAACGCCACCACTGTCACCGCGGCAATCACCACAAACCACCAAACCCACTCCGCGCCAAACCAGTCCGCTTCCTGCCCCTTATCCAGTACCACCTGAATCGTCGTCAGCGCCAGCGCCAGAAATCCAAGCCCCCAGTAATCCAGGCTCGCCCGCTTCTGCCGCTTCAGATACGGCGGGTCCTTCACAAACGTATGGATCATCACCAGCGCTAGAATCCCCACCGGCACGTTGATGTAAAAAATCCATCGCCACGAGAAATTATCCGTAATCCATCCGCCAATCAGCGGCCCAATCAAGGGAGAAACAATAATCCCCATCCCATACACCGCCATCGCCTGCCCGCGCTTGTGTACCGGGAAGCTCTCCAGCAGCACCGCCTGCGACACCGGCTGCAACCCTCCGCCCGCCGCGCCCTGCAGCACCCGCGCCACTATCAGCCATCCCAGCGTCGGCGCCGCTCCGCACAACATTGACGCCAGCGTAAACAGCGCCACGGAAAGCAACTGGTACTCCCGCCGTCCCAGCACGCTGCTCAACCAGCCAGAAGAAGGCAGCACAATCGCATTCGAAATCAAATAGCTCGTCAGCACCCACGTCGACTCATCTGTCGTCGCAGAAAGATTCCCCGCAATATGCGGCAGCGCCACCGTCGCCACCGAGGTATCCAGCACCTCCATAAACGTCGCCAGCATCACTGCAAACGCAATCAGCCACGGATTCACCGCCGGACGCCACTCGTTCTCCGCCGAACCCGACACCTCAATCGCCACCAAACCGCACCGCGCCTTCCCTCAATACTCCCCGATGACCACTGCAAAACATCCTCATCTCTGTTTCCAGACTAATAGTTGTCGTCACACCCGTCCCGCAATTTCCCTACGCTCCGTCCATCCCATCGAACTCGCCATTCCGCATTCGCCCCGCTTCACACCCCAACATCCACCAGTAACTCGCACATCAACACACCCATACATCCACCTGGCGCAGTAACACAAGCGAAACTTCAAATTAATCGCGCTTTTACAACATATTCATAACTCCCCAAAATCCACAGCTAACTCCCTTTTAACTCCGGCAGATTCACCAACTGTTGACATTCTCTTAACCAAGCGCTCGCCAGCCTCCGAAATACTTGACCTCGAACTGAAAAATACGCACACTCCAAAAATTTCCATGCGTCATACCCGCTCCAGAGTTCGACTGCGCCTCGCCACCGTGCAAACCCTGCATGGGCAGCAAAGCGCCGCTACTGCTCCGGGGATCGGAGTTTAAGGCATGGCTCCATCGCTCCTCCCGCAACAACCCGCTGGGCCCGTCACGAACTGGGAACGAGCGTCAACCTCAACTCACTGGAAACGCATTTTCGGAGGAATTACCTTGCGTCGATCTATCATTGCAACCTTGGCGGTAGCCTGTATCTTCTCGCCCGGAAGCTATCGCGCCCTTGCTGCCACTCCTGCTGCCGCAGCCGCTGCTGCAAAGCCTGAAGTTTACGTGACCGTCCACGGCAAAATCACTGACCCATCCGGCGCCGTCATACCCGGAGCAGCCGTTTCCATCACCGATCTCAGCACCAACCGCGTGCGCAACACCATCTCCGGCCCCGACGGAAGCTACACCTTCGACGAAGTCGCCGGTCACCGCCAGCTTATCTCCATCGTCAAGTCGGGCTTTGAGACCGCCTCCCAGCAGTTCTCGCCCGTTCTCCAGCAGAATGTCAACGTCATCCTCTACCTCGCGCCCCTCGCGCAGAGCGTCACTGTAAAGGGAACCATCAATCCCGAGGCCACGCCCGTCCCCACTCGCGGACAGGTCATGCTCATGCCCGGCACCGTCCGCGTCATCGACCGCAAGGAAATTGAAGCCAGCGGCCCCGTGGCAGGCGGCGCGCAGATGGTCCAGTCCACCCCCGGCGCCAACGTCATGGGGTACGGCGAAACCGGCTCCACCAAATACACCATCATCCTCAACGGCATCCAGCAGGGATGGGCGGGCGAGGCCACCAGCTTCACCGGCCCCGGTTCGCTCGGCATCACCTTTGACGGCGTGCCCGTCGCTGACCCGGCAACCGGTCAATGGCAGTCGGCCACCATGCCGCAGAACCTCGTCATGCAGAACCTCCAGGTCACCTATGGCCCCGGCCAGCCCATGAACCGCTGGTACACCGACGTGGGCGGTCGCGTTGACTTCGTTCCCGTTCAGCCCACAGTCGGTCACCACCTCAGCGTCGAAGGCACCGAGGGGCCGGAAGGCCAGCAGAACTTCGCCTTCGTCGGAAACACCGGCGAGTTCCACGGATGGTCCACCGTCATCGGCGGCGGCGTAGGTCGCGGAGACAGCTATCTCCAGGGTCCTGACGGCTTCGGCAACCACTCCAAGAACGGATCGATCTTCGGCAAAACCCTCAAGACCTTCTCACGCGGCAGCCTCGCCTTCGGCGCATTCTATGCCAAGTCCGGCGGCTATCGCCCCACCGTCATCCCCACTACCGATCAGGGTCTGCTCATCCCGGGTACCAACACCTCCTTCAGCCAGGCCACCAGCGGCTACTACACCGTCCTGCCCTACGCGGACTACAACAAGTACGACACCAATGAAATGGCCATGGTCTACGCCCGCGAACACATGCAACTCAGCCGCTCCATGTCCCTCGAAAACCTCACCTGGTACAACCACATTCGCCGCTTCCATCACCGCACGGAAGATGCTCTCAGCGGCGGCCCGCAGGTCGATGAGTGGAACAACCCGCACAGCAACATCTTTGGCGAAAAAATCAACGTCACCCAGGTGCTACCGCTCAACACCATCAACTTCGGCGGATACCTCATCCACGAGCTCTACGACACACGCAACATCTTCTTTAATCCCGCCGATGGCGCAAGCGGGCAAAACCAGGTCGTCGGGACCGGCTCCAAGTTCCGCTCCGGCTATTTCGATCAGAACAACGTCACCTTTTACGCGCAGGATGACTTCCACCCCATCCCGCAGATCCACGTCATCCCCGGCGTTCGCGTCGATGGCTTCAACACCAATTACAGCGACCAGGCCTTCCGCGACTTTTCCTTCGCGCCGGGTGTAACCCCCTCCACGCACTGCTCCCTGTATCCCGTCGGAGCCGATCCTTTCAAGAATGTCCTCGGCACCCCGAACGCAACTGACCAGGGTTCCATCTGCGGCTCGCATGAAAGCCGCTCCGCTATCGAACCCTCCATCGACGTCACCGTCACGCCAAAGCAGTGGCTCACCCTCTACGGCGGCTATGACACCACCTATCGCTCACCCGCGTTCGGTGGCGGCGGCGGTCTCTTCCAGAAGGTCAATCCTCAGTACTACATCCTCGCGGAAGGCAAATACGCCCAGATCGGCGCAAAGCTCCACTTCGTCAACGCGCCTGTCCTCCACAACTTCATCACCGGCATCAACTACTACCACAACGTTTACGCCAATCAGGAAATTGACGTCGAAACAGCGGCCGGTGTCGAACTCACCAGCGGCGGCACCTCTGCCTACCACGGTGTAGACGCCTTCTTTGACGCCGATCCCACCTCGCAGCTGCACTTCTTCGTCAACATCGCCGGAGAAGCCTCGCAATTCAACACCTACGTCACCGGCGGAACCCTCGCCGAGTGCGGTAGCTCCTCCAATGCGGCGGGCTTGGCCGCAGGTTGCCAGTATTACAACAACCTGCCCGTTTCCTATATCCCCAACTACACCTTCAACACCGGCGTCTACTACGCCATTGAGTACAACCACCGCGAGCTGATCGAACCCCGCCTCTGGCTCACCAGCACCGGTTCCCAGCACCTCTGGTCCAATAACACGGGCGCGCCGGTGACCAACACCATGCCGTCCTACACCACGCTCAACCTGGGCTTCAACGCTCCGGTCACCTTCCACAAGAAGTCCTTCAACCTCAAGCTGGACGTCATGAATGTGGCCAACTCCGAGTACAACCAGTACGAGTACATCTCCAGCGGCGGCTACTTCTCCTCCATCGCATCGGACCCGAACAATCCGCCCTCCGGCTACATCAACGCCTACCCCGGAGCGCCACGCTCCATTTACGGCACCATCAGCTACAGCTTCTGAAACTCTTCCCGCGGGGAAGACCTCAACCATGCAGTACCCTTCAGGGCGCCGGCTAACCCCGGCGTCCTTTTATTTGCCCCTTGACCTCGCAACCGTACACTGAAAATGACCATGGCTGGTGTACCACGCTCCAATCGGAACCAGCACGCCCGCCTGCATCGACGCACCCAGCGGAAACGCACCGACCATGGCCGCTCAATCCATAGTCGTTCGTCCCTCCGGATCGCTCTGAACCCGCAACCCGGTGGGCCAGACAGATGTGCCGGTAATTCGACCTGAAATTGCTATCCTGTAAGTAGGGACATACAAAAGCGGCTGGAATCCCAGCCGCTTTTTTCATCCCACCAGGGAGTTTTCCACAGCAAACCACCCCTTAGGACCCTAACCTATCCAACAGATTCAACAACTTCCCCACAAAAACATGGGGATCGACCCATCGTTAGAGGGTTAACCTGTGCCATAGAATCAACAACTTCCCCACAAAAAGGACGGGGGCATCGGAGCATTTTTAAACGCTCCGAGCCAACCCTTCCACAGCCTGCCCAACCCGCAGCACCGTAGCCTCGTCAAAGTGCCTGCCCAGAATCTGAATCCCAATCGGCAGCCCATCCTTCGACACGCCACAGGGCACCGAGGCTCCGCAGATGCCCGCCAGGTTCGCCGTCACCGTGTAGATATCCGCCAGGTACATCGCCAGCGGATCATCCGACTTCTCGCCAATCCTGAACGCAGGCGTCGGCGTCGTCGGCGTCACAATCGCGTCGACCTCGGCAAAGGCATTCACAAAGTCCTGCGCCAGCAACCGCCGCACCTGCTGCGCCTTCTTGTAGTAGGCGTCGTAGTAGCCCGCGCTCAGCACGTAAGTCCCCAGCAGAATGCGCCGCTTCACCTCAGCGCCAAACCCGAGGTCGCGCGTCTTGCGATACATCTGCGCCAGCGTATCGGCCTCGGGCGCCCGGAACCCGTACCGCACTCCGTCAAACCGCGCCAGGTTCGCGCTCGCCTCCGCCGTCGCAATCACATAGTAGGCCGGCACCGCATAACGCGTATGAGGCAGCGAAATCGGCTTCACCTCGGCCCCTTCGGCCTTCAGCCGTTCAATCGTCTCCTCTACCGCCTGCCGCACCTCGGCATCCAGTCCCTCGCCAAAGTACTCCGCCGGAACCCCCAGCCGCATGCCCTTCACGCCCTTGTCCAGGTCCGCCATGTAGTCCGGCACCGGAGCCGTCGACGAGGTCGCATCCATCACGTCATGCCCGGCAATCACGCCCAGCACCTCCGCCGCATCCCGCACATTGCCCGCCAGCGGGCCCACGCGGTCCAGTGAAGAAGCAAAGGCAATCAGCCCATACCGGGAGACGCGCCCAAAAGTCGGCAGCACGCCAACCACGCCGCAAAACGCCGCCGGCTGCCGAATCGAGCCGCCCGTATCCGTGCCCAGAGTCACCGGGGCCATGCCCGCCGCCACCGCCGCGGCAGACCCGCCGCTCGATCCGCCCGGCACGCAATCCTCCGCATAAGGATTCCGCACCACGCCATAAGCCGAGTTCTCATTCGAGGAACCCATCGCGAACTCATCGCAGTTCAGCTTGCCCACCATCACAGCGCCGGCATCCATCAGCTTCTGCACCGCCGTCGCCGTGTAGGGCGGCTGGTAGCCAGTCAAAATCTTCGAGGACGCCGTCGCCGTCATCCCGTCCACCGCCAGCACGTCCTTGATTCCGCAAGGCAGCCCAGCCAGCCGCAGATGGACCCGCTCGCCTGCGCTCATAGCGTCAATCTCCGCCGCGCGCTCCCTCGCGCTGTCCCGCGCCACGGATAAGTATGCGTTCACCGCGCCGTTCCGTGCTTCTATTGCGTCCAGGCTCTCATGCAGCAGCGCCGTCGCCTTCCGCTCGCCCGCGCGCAGCGCGCCAACCACCGGATCAGTAAACAGATTCTCTGTCGTAATCATTGCCATCAGTCGCTTTCCACCCTACCGCTCAATCACCTTGGGAACCTTGAAGTAGCTCTCGTCAGCCACCGGAGCGCTCGCCATCACGCGGCTCCGCTCCAGCGAAGCACGCACCTCGTCCGCGCGCAGCGAACCGTTCTCCGGCTCCGCTCCATGCAGCAGCTCTGAAATCTGAGCCAGCGGCTCTACCTCTGCCGTATCCAGCTCATTCAACTGCTGCACGTAACCCAGGATCGCGCTCAGATCGCGCTGCATCCGCGTCTCTTCCTCGCTCGTCAATTCGAGCTGGGCCAGTTCGGCCACACGACGAACATCTTCAAGGGAAACTGCATCTCTCTCTGTCATAAGCAAATCAGCGAAGCGGCGGTTCCGCCTCGTTCTCCAGTGTATCGTGCTGTTCTCCATGCAGACGCACACCACGCCAAACCGGCGCTACTCCACCGTCAGATTCACCTGGATCGTCTTCTGTAGTCCGGGCATCGCAGCCGTAACCGTAATGGGATACGACCCCGGAGGCGTACTCTGCGCCGATCCCGAGCCGGACCCACCCGATCCCGAGCCGCCGCTCCCCGTCGTCCCGCCGCTCGCCTTCACACCGCAACCCATCAGGCTCATCGCGGACGCGCAGCCCAGCACCACCGCAAGCACCAACCCCGCACGCCACGCGCCGCCGCGCCACTTGCCCTTTTTGCGCCAGCGTCCCACTTCAACCCAAAACCAGGGAGTAAGGCACAGCAACGCGCCCGGCCAGTGCCCCGACCGCTGCGCTGGCGAAGCGATCGCCGTCGTCAGCCCCGTAACCACCGTCAGCGTCATATCAAAAGGGTTCACCCCGTCCAGCGTCCCCTGCGCAGGAGTCACCGCGCAGCTCGCGCCCGCCGGAGCACCAGAGCAGCTGAACGTAATCGCGCCCGTCGTCCCGCTCAACGGCGTAGCGCTCAGTCCAAAGGTCGCCGTCTGGCCGCTCGTCACCGTCACTGAGGTGCTGCTCGTGGTTCCCAGCGTAAAGTCATCCCCAAATCCCTCCAGCGTCACCGTGTACGTCTGGCTGCTGCTGCCCACCACCACCGTCAGCGTTCCGTTTACAGCCCCCGCCGCGGCTGGCGCAAAGCTGACTCCGATCGCGCAACTGCTCCCTACCGCCAGCGTCCCGCTGCAGGTATTCGACGCAACACTGAATCCGCTCGTAGTCGTCGCCGTAATGCTCGACAACGCCACGCCTCCGTTATTCGTCAGCGTCACCGTCTGTGCAGGAGCTGTCTGTCCCACCGCATAGCCGCCAAAAGTGAGCGGACTGGGCGTCAAAGTCACACTCGGTCCTGCCTCACCTGTCCCCGACAGCGAGACCGTATGCGAGCCAAGCACATCCGTCACCGTCAGCGTTCCCGTCTCCGCGCCCGTCTGCGTCGGAACATAACTCACGCCGATCGAACACGAAGAATGCCCCGTAAGTGATGTTCCGCAACTATTGGCCGCCGCAAAGTCTCCCGTCACCGCTACCTGGATGCCGGCCAGAGAAGCGTCCCCGTTATTCGTCAGCGTCACCGTCTGCGCTGCGCTCGTCGTTCCAACCTGTTGTGTCGCAAAGGTCAGGCTCGTCGGAGAAACTGTATCCGTCGCTGGACTCTGTCCCGTTCCGGAGAGCTGAGCCGTCTGCGTCCCCGCGCTGTCGGTCACCGTCACCGACCCATAGGTGGTCCCCGAGTGCACCGGCTGAAACACAATCGACAACGTACAGCTGGTCTGCCCCGCCAGCGAGCTGCCACAGGTGTTCGCCGATATCGCAAAATCTCCAATCACCGAGACCTGCGAAATCGTCGCAGGATTCGATCCCGTATTCGAAACCGTGATGTCCTGCGCCGTCGATGTTCCGCCAACCGTCTCTGTGCCAAAGCTCAAGCTGGAAGGCGTCAGCAACACACTCGCCGGGGTCGTTCCCGTTCCGCTCAGCGGCACGCTTAGATCGCCTCCCGGTACATTCCCGAAAATCGTCATCGCCCCTGTCCTGCTCCCCGTTACAGTCGGTGCAAAGCTCACATCTACCGTGCAGGTCGTCCCCGTGGAGACCGTCCCCGTGCAAGTATTCGCGCCCACGCTGAAATCCCCACTCGCCGACGTGCTCGTCACATTCAGGTCCAGAGATCCGGTAACCGTGACCGTCACCGTCTGCGGCGCGCTCACCGTCTGCACCTGCTGGTTGCCAAAGTTCAGCGAGAGCGGCGATACCGTCGCCGAAGTGCTCGCCACACCCGCCGTCAAAAGTGGGATCTCCCATATCCCCCGCCCGTAAGTCGCCGCCACCAGCAGCGACTGGCTGCCCTCGTTGATGGTCCGCAGCTTCACCACAGGAGAATACGGTAGCCCGGTGCCCATCGGGTTCCAACACTGCTGCGTAAAATCCGCACAGGACGAAATATTCTGCGTGTACCAGACCCCGGCATCCGTCGCGACATACACAATCTGCGAATTATTCGGATCCACCACAACACTATTGGCCGGCACCTGGGGCAAATTATTCGACAGGTCCAGCCAATTCTGCCCGCCATCGGTCGAACCAAAAAAGTTCGCGCTGAAGCTCGTAGGGTCCAGAAACCCAGCTGCCGTCACATAGATCGTCTGCCCAGTCGCATCATGCGGATCGGCATACAAGCTTGAAATACCGTACCCATCCGGATTAAACCGCGTTGCGTTAGGCAGGTTCGTCACTGGATTTCCCGTCAAATCCGTCCACGCCACCGGCCCCGTCGGGTTCGCCGGAATCGTCTGTGTAAACACATGCCCCGGTGCCAGGCCCGTCATGTATGCGCCCGTCGTTCCCGCGTAAATCTGCTCCGCTCCAGCGCTGCCGCTCGCCGTCGCGCTCATGCTCTCAATCAACTGGTTGCCGTCGCAGTAGCTCTGCTGCACCCCATCCAGCATCGTGCTTAACTGGTTCGCGCTGCTCCACCCCATCCCATCCGCCGCTCCACGCCATACGCGGCAGGTGCCCACCAGCATCTGCGCCGAATTCGAACTGTCCAGCATCCACGCTGCCGGGTACAACTGCGCCGCCTCGCTCGCACCCACCTGCGCCGCGCCTATTACCGACTGAAAATCGGCAGCCGCGCAGCCTGTCCCGTTCGTGCACTCGCTCACCGCCACGCCCGTATCGGTGGTCGCAAACCAGTTGCTGTCATTCGATGGGTCAATCGCTACACGATCCCCCTCACCATCCAGCACCTGCTGCCACACTGCGCTCTGCGTGCCGGTTCCCGCTGTGCCGGACACTCCCAGTGCCGCAAGCATCTCATCCGGCTGCGTGGTGCTCACCGCAACATCTTTCACGTCCGACAGCGATCCCAGCCCCGCATTCAGGTTCTGAAAGTGCACGGCATCATCCGGACCGCACGAAGCCTGTGTCTGGTTCACCACGTCCGTCGTCCGCCACAACCCGCCATCGTTACCGAAATACACCAGCCCCTGCGACCCGAACGTCGCATCGATCGCATGCTGCGAAGGCGCCACCATCGCTGCCGCGCAGCCGTCCACGTTCGTCGTATTGCGCCACACGCACCCCTGCGCCATCGAACATCGATAAATATCCCGCGTGCCCACCAGCAGAATCGTGTCCTGTTCCCAGGGCACAGCCTCCAGCTCAAGATCATAAGTGCCCTGCAGTATCCGGCCGGAACCATCACTGGCTTCAATCGCAGTATCCGGAATCTGCTTCCCGAACTGGATTACCGGATTCGCGCAGCCCGATGTCCCCGCATTGCACACATCCTCCCATATCCCCTGGTCTTGATCATTCGCGTCCACTGTAATCGCATAGGTATCTCCCGTAGACGGCTGCACCGCCACTGTACCGCGATAAATCGGGCACCCCGCCGAAGCCGGTATACCCGCATTCGGGGGACACGCCGTCGTCGTCAGGTTCACGCCCGGCTGATTCGCCAGCCGCGACCAGTTTTGCCCGTCTGTCGATTCGTAATAGCCGTTATAGCGAACCGCCGCAATAAACTCCTGACGCACCGGATTCCAGACCACGCTGGTAGCCGCGTAGCCCCCCGTCGAGGTCATTTGCGGAGACTGGATCACCACCCCGCCGTCGCTCAACGTCGCCAGCGTCCAGGTCGCGCCAGCATCCGTCGAAAAATACAGCCCCAGCACCGTAGTCGTCATGCTGCTGTCGAGACCCACCGCGGTATCCATGGGTGTGTCCGTCACCGCCGCCACTACCAGGTTGGGATTCACCGTGCTCCATGCAAACTCTGCGAATGCCGCTCCATAAAAATTCAGCGCTGTCGTAGGCATCAACAGATCCGCATGCGCAATCCGCGTCCACGTCTGACCTCCATCGGTCGAGCGCAAAATCCCTTCACCGTAATACGAATCAGAAGCATCGTTCGGATCACCCGTCCCGGCAAGAATCACGCCTGTTCCACCCGGCTGCACAGAGATGGCTCCAATGCTCAACGAATACGGATTCGGCGGCGAATAAGCCGATGTCGTGTCCGTCAAAGGTGCAAAGGTCGCAGCCCCCGCCGGACCCGCAGCATTCGTCGAGCGCCACACACCGCCACCCGTCGTGCCAATATACACCGTATTTCCGCTCGGATCGGAAGGATCTGCCGCAATGCTCGTCACCCGTCCCGTAATCAGGCCAAATCGGCTCGTATTCACCTGCTGAGGCCCCACCGATGTCCAGATTCCACTGCCCGCTGCGGCCCCCGCTGCCTGCGCCTGCGCAAGCTGCTGCAACGCCTTCGCATAATCACGAGCCGCCTGCCCGCGCGGCAGCTTTGCAATCCCGCGCTCTGTTACAAATCTGCTGGCTTCCCGCTGCGCCGCGCCTGCTGCAGGCAACTTCACCCGCGGCTGCCGCAACTGGCCAAGCACTATCCCGTGCATCAAAACGCACGCAACCGCCAACGCCAATCCGCGAATCCAGCCTCGCCTGCGCCTCAAAAGGGTTCCCCCAATGCCCTTCCCTTACATGCGGAAAGACAGCTCCACTCCGCGCCGCAGCTCGACAAACGAACCGCAGCCATCCATCAGAACCAGATTTGTCAGGGTTGATTATCGAGTCGAAAGCGCACTCGCGAAACATTACTTCCGTTTGAAAAACTTGCAGACCTGCGCCTCATCCAGCACTTCCATCTGCTGGATGTACCGCTTCGAATCAAACTTTTTGCCCGTCGAGTTTCCGGACATATACCGGATCGTCCCGAACACCTCGCGGTCAAACCATGGCCGGTCGTGCACCCCGCCAATCGCCCACGCCACTCCCGCATAACCGTTCGGATCTCGCCCATCCAGAAAATACTTGTCGTTCAGAATCACTGCCCACTCCCACGCCTTCGCCGGTGAAGGCGACCACTCCAGTATTTTCTTCGCCCAGTACATCCGCATGTAGTTATGCATCCACCCAGCATGCACCATCTGCCGCTGCGCCGCATTCCACAACTCGTCATAGGTCTCGCCGCGCTCCATCTGCTCCAGCGTGTACTCCGGATTCCGCCTGTCTCCTGCATGCTCCCGCAGCGTCTTCTGCGCCCACACCGGCGCCGCCTCAATCGAGTCGTACTGCGGCACATACTTCACAAAATTCACCGCCAGCTCCCGCCAGTAGATCAGCTCAGTCAAATAGCTGTCCCGCGCCTCCTGCGTTACCATCCCCTGTTTCCGCGCATCCTCCACCGCCAGCGCAATCGTCAGCGGACTGATGTGTCCAAAATGCAGGTAAGGTGACATCAGACTCGTCCCATCCACCTCCGGATGATTCCGCTTCTTCGCATAATTTGCCAGTTTATGAGTTACAAATTCTTTAAGCAGCTTCTGCGCCGCATGCGTCCCGCCCCGAAACGAGTCCACCGGCTTCACGGTCCGGTCAAAATCGCGCCAGCCTTTTGTAATATCTTCGGTTACATTAAATGCCGCAAACCCCTTCGGCCGCGCCCACGCCTTCACCGCCCTCTCTACCGGCCGCGCCACTAGATACTCCGGCAGCAGCGGCTCCATCCGCTTGCGCAGGATATGCACCATGTACTGGTGCTTCGTAAACAGCTTCGACGGAACCACCACATCCGCGTCAACCGTCCAGTACGGCAGCTTCAGCCGGCCCGCCATCACCTTTCGCCACCGCTCCGGCTCGCGACAGGGATTCTCATCCCCAATCAGCATCGCCGCCTGCACTTCGCCCAGAAACTGCTCCAGCGAATTGTCCGGCGCTCTCCGCACAACAAACGTCACATTGCGCTCGGCCATGTCCTCTTCAATGTCCACCAGCCCTTGGCTCAAAAACACATAGTGCCGAAGATTCGCATGAGGGAAATTCGATATCGCCGAGAAGAACGCCACCACCGGCAACCCCAGTTCATTGCCAATTCGTATCGCCGTATCCAACGCCGGATTATCCACCGCACGCTCCGCACGCTGCATCCAGTACACAACGCACTTACCACCGCGCGACGGCACGCCGCCGCGCCTCACCGTAACCCGCGCATCCTGCGCCAGCTTTATCAGTGCTTCAGGAATCTGCTCATTCATCGCATCACCGGCTGCATCGCTCATCCCCTAATCCTACCCGTCATGCTCGCAAGACCACTGCGCCAAACCCACTCCATCTTCACCACGCCAAAACATCTCCGCTGCAAATTCGCCGCCGCTACATCGCCATCACCAGCAGGCGCGGCTCCGTCATCTCCTCCATCGCGTAGCGAACACCCTCGCGCCCCAGCCCGGAAGCCTTCACGCCCCCATACGGCATCGGATCCATACGCCACGTCGGCGTATCGCCCACCACCAGCCCACCCACCTCCAACCGCTCATAAGCCTGGAAAATCCTCCCAGCATCCCGCGTAAACAAGCCCGCCTGCAATCCATACCGCGAGCGATTCACCGCCGCCAGCGCCTCATCAAACTTCTCGAACCGTTCAATCACCATCACTGGACCAAACACTTCCTCCTCCAGCACCTTCATCCCCGGCTTCGTTCCGGTCACAATCACCGGACCCACCACCGAGCCGCGACCAGCCCTTCCGGCCAGTATTTTCGCGCCGCCCGCCTCCGCCTCACGTACCCACTCCCGCACGCGCTCCGCATCGCCTGGTCGAATCAGCGGTCCCACATCCGTTGTCTCATCCGCTGGATCACCACACTGCAGTGCCTCCGCCTCCGCCACCGCTGCATCAATAAACCGGTGAAAAATCGGCTGCTCCACATACGCCCGCTGCAATGAGATACAGCTTTGGCCCGCATACCCCGTCGCTGCCCGCACCGCCTTTTTCGCTGCGGCGGCAATCTCCGGCCAGTCGCCCGCCACAATCATCCCCGCATTGCCGCCAAGTTCCAGCAGCACCGGCTTCATGCCAGCGAACTGCTTCAACGCCCAGCCCACCTTCGCGCTGCCCGTAAAGCTCACCTGCCGGATATCCTCATTCGCCACCGCCAGCTTCTGCGTCACCGCATTCTCCAGATGCAGCACGCTCAGCGCGCCCTTCGGCCAGCCCACCGCATCGCCCGCGCGGTACACCACCTCCGCCAACCGAATGGCCGTAAACGGGGTCTGCGGCGAAGGCTTCAGCACCACCGGGCATCCCACCGCAATCGCCGGCGCCAGCTTATGCCCCACCAGGTTCAGCGGAAAATTGAATGGCGAAATCGCCAGTACCGGCCCTCTCGGAAACCGCCGCACCATGCTCCATCGCCCCTCACTGCCCGGTGTCCAGTCCAGCGGTATCACCTCGCCTTCGCGCCGCAGCGCTTCCTCACCGGCCGTCCGAAACGTCAGCACCGCCCGGTCCACCTCGCCATGCGCAGCCTTTACCGGCTTGCCCGCCTCGGCCACCATTCCCCTCACAAATGCTTCCCGCTCCGCCTCAATCCCACGCGCAACGGCATGCAGCAACTCGCTGCGCCGGTAGGAAGGCATCGCCGTCATCTCCGCGCTCGCCGCCGCCGCCAGCCGCGCAGCCTCCCACGCCTGTTTTTCGTCTGCCAGCGCTACGCTGCCCAGCTCCCGCTGGTCCCACGGAGCCCGCACCACAATGCGCCGTTTACTACCGCTCTCTACCCCCGCAAGAAAAAATCCCCGCTCTCCCAGTTCGCTCATAGCTGCTCCTCTAATCACGCTATTTCAGAATCTCCACTCTATTCCCGCCAAGGCGCCGCCGTCCTGTTCTACACTCCGTCCATGACCGATGGCCGCCGCCCTGTACGTTACGATGCCGAACTCGCTTGCCTTCAACTGGCTCAGGCCGACCCGCGCCTGGGCAAGCTCGTCGCTGCTGCCGGACCCTTCACCCTCAGGCTCAAATCGCAGCACTCGCCCTTTGAGGCGCTGCTCGAATCCATCATCTATCAGCAGCTCCACGGCAAGGCAGCAGCCGCTATTTTCAAGCGCCTGCTCGAATCCTTTGGCGAATACCATCCCGCGCCCGAACACCTCCTCGCCACACCCGACGCACAGCTTCGCGCAGCCGGCGTCTCTCAAAGCAAAATCATCGCCCTCCGCGACCTCGCCGCAAAAACCATCGACGGAACCGTGCCTTCCCTCGCGCGCATCCGCCGCATGCCTGACGAAGAAATCATCGCCCGCCTCACCGCCGTTCGCGGCATCGGCCGCTGGACCGTCGAAATGCTCCTCATCTTCCGCCTCGGACGACCCGACATCCTCCCCATCTCCGATTACGGCATCCGCAAGGGCTTCGCGCTCACATTCCATCGCCTGCCCAAATCCAAACCCTTTGACGCCTCCATGCTCGCCGACATGAAAGACATCACCCGCCGCGGAAAACGATGGGAACCCTGGCGCTCCGTCGCCGCTTGGTATCTATGGCGCGCATGCGACCTCGCCGGAAAATCCAGCACTCCCTTCGCATAATCCCTATCTCCCATCTCTGCGCGGTCCAGCCCCGTGCATCCAAATACGCTTCTAAGCAAGAATGAAGGCAGGAGATCTCTCAAGCATGGCAACGGCCAATCGATTCATCTGTGTGCACGCTCACTTCTACCAGCCGCCTCGCGAGAATCCCTGGCTCGAAACCGTGGAAATCCAGCCCTCTGCAGCCCCATTCCACGACTGGAACGACCGCATCACCTCCGAGTGCTACGCGCCCAATGGCGCATCTCGCATCCTCAATACGGAAAACGAAATCATCCGCATCATCAACAACTACAGCCGCATCAGCTTCAACTTCGGCCCCACGCTGCTCTCCTGGCTGCAGTCCAACACCCCGCGTGTCTATCGCACCATCCTCGACGCTGACGCCGCCAGCCAGCGCCGCTTCTCCGGCCACGGCTCGGCCATGGCCCAGGCCTACAACCACATCATCCTTCCCCTCGCCAGTCGTCGCGACAAAATTACCCAGATCATCTGGGGTATCGAAGACTTCCAATCCCGCTTCCAGCGCGAGCCCGAAGGCATGTGGCTGCCGGAAACAGCCGTCGATCTCGAATCCCTCGACATCATGGCCGAGCACGGCCTCAAGTTCGTCGTCCTCGCGCCTCATCAGTGCAAGCGCGTCCTGCCCATCATCGCCGAAGGCAGCGCGCCAGCCAGCTTCTCCAAGTGGACCGTTACTCCCGGCGACGCCGTCACCACCACTCGTGCCTATCGCGTGCGCCTGCCCAGCGGTCGATCCATCGCCGCCTTCTTTTATGACGGAGCCCGCTCCCGCGCCATCGCCTTTGAAGGCCTGCTCAACAGTGGCGAAGCCTTCTACAACCGCCTCGCATCCGGATTCTCCGGCAACTCCCACGAAGCCCAGCTCGTCCACGTAGCCACAGACGGCGAAAGCTACGGTCACCACCACCGCTACGGCGATATGGCCCTCGCCTGGATGCTCCAGCACGTCGAACAGGTTGAAGACGTCGCGCTCACCAATTACAGCGAATTCCTGGAGAAATTCCCCCCCACATGGGAAGCCGAAATCGAAGAAAACACTTCATGGAGCTGCGCCCATGGCGTCGAACGCTGGCGTTCCAACTGCGGCTGCAACACCCATCCCGGCTGGTCCCAGCAATGGCGCGCACCCCTGCGCCAGTCCCTCGACTGGCTCCGCGACTCCATCGACGCCTTCGCTCATCGCGCCGCAAACTCCCTCGGCTTCAACCTCGATCGTGCCCGTAACGGTTACATAAAGGTCGTCCTCAACCGGGATTGCTCCAATAACTGTGACAATCTTCCCGGCGTCGATGATTTCCTCACCGAATTCATCCCTCAGGCCCGCACTCCGGACACCCGCATCGCCGCACTCAAGCTCATGGAGCTGCAACGCCACGCCCTGCTCATGTTCACAAGCTGCGGCTGGTTCTTCGACGAAATCAGCGGCATTGAAACCGTCCAGATCATCGCCTACGCCAGCCGTGTCCTACAACTCGCCGCTGAGCTCTTCGGCTCCGACGCCGCCGAACTCGAAGACGAATTCATCCGTCGCCTCACCGAGGCAAAAAGCAACCTCCCGGAAATCGGCAATGGCGGCGCCGTCTATCGCAAACTCGTGCAGCCCCAGAAAATCGGCCTCAAGCAGGTTGCCGCGCACTACGCCATCAGTTCCGTCTTCACCGCCTATCCAGACGACGCCACCGTCTTCTGCTACGACGTCCGTCGCGAAGCTTTCGATGTCTTCAGCTCCGGCCACGCTCGCATGGTCGTCGGCCGCGGGCTCGTCACATCCAAAATCACCGAGGAATCAGCCCCCGTTCTCTTCGCCGTCCTCCATCTTGGCGATCACAACCTCACCGCCGCCGTCAGGCGCTGGTCCCCCGAACTGGAAGCCGCATACGAGCCGCTTTGCGACTCCCTCAAGAGCGCCATGACTCGCGCCGACATCGCAGACACCATCCGCATCATCGATCGTGAATTCGCCGAATTAAGCCCCGACGGAAAACACCAGCCCACCCACACTTACTCGCTCACATCGCTCTTTCAGGACGAGCAGCGCCGCATCCTGGCCCTCATTCTTCAGTCCACGCTCGCCGAAGTCGAAGCCGGCATCTCCGCCATCTACGAAACGCAAGCGTCACTGTTACATTTCCTCAGCCAGAGCCAACTGCCCAAGCCGCAGGCTCTGCTGCTCGCCGCGAAATTCGCCGTCAACGCCGGCCTGCGCAGCGCTCTCCGCAACGACCCTATCGATACCGTCAAAATCCGTGCGCTACTCGAAGTCGCCGAATCCGACAAAATCGAGCTCGATCACATGGAGCTGAGCTACATCGCCGGCACCCGCATCAAGCAGATGATGCTCGACCTGCTCAACCACATCGGCAGCATCGATCAAATTGACCACACCCTCGCGCTCGCCCGAACCCTCAACATCTTCCCGTTTGATACCCGCATCTGGCAAGCACAGAACCTCTGGAATCAGGCCCTCATCCAGACAAGATCCAACACAAAACTCCCAAAGGAATGGACCACCCGCTTCCTTGAACTCGGACGCCAGCTCCACATCTGCTCCGAGTGCCTCTGGGCCGACGAGGAATCGGCAGGAGTCTAACCGCACCGGTTATTTTGCAGCCCGCTCCCTACCTACCGGCATCTCCCATCGGGCAGCGGTCATCATTAAGAATGGAGGAATCATGCCGCAGGAAATTCACCCCCGCATCTGGAACGCATTCATCGTCCCCTCCGCGCTTGGCATCTTCTATTGCGTCAGACTGTGCGTCACCTATCCGCACCTGGCGTCGATATTCCCCACGCACTATAACGCGGCTGGCGACGCAGACCAGTGGACCCGCACAGGCCCCATTCTTCTCGCCTCGCTCGTGGGCATCGGCCTCATTTTTCTCGTCCTCGGAATCTCCACCATCCGCAGCGCGGAAAAACGCCTCGCATGGTGGATCGCCGGTCTCGTCTTCGCAGCCTTCATTGGCGCGGCCGTCGGCGCATCCATCGAATTCCTACACGCCGTCCGAGGCTTCCGCGAATTCCACACCTTAGCATGGATCCTATGGGCACTCCTCGCTGCGGCAGCGCAGGCGCTGTTCCTGTTCATCCCCCGCTGGCGCAACACAAACCGCTCCAATACTGATACACCCTAGCTCCGCCAGCGCAGCGTAACCGGCCCATCCAGCGGATGCTTCCCCGCCGCACCCGTCTTCGCCGCTTCAAGCCGCGCCTGCTTAAGCGCAAAATACCACTTCGCAGGCTTGTCCGCGTCGTCAATCAGCATCAGCGTCGGATCGTACTTCAGCCCCTCCGCCTGCTCAATCATCGTTACCTGGTCCTGCTCCACAAATCGCCGGCCAAAAAACTTCGCAATGGGAAGCACCAGCGGCACCCGGTAAAACACATTCCACGCCGCCGCCACGTCAATCCGGCACCCATTCGCCGTCGTCGGAGTCACCGTCGTCAAACTCGCAAACCACTTGCCCCCGCATCGAATCGTCTCGTACCGCCGGTTTGGCAGCACAAAATCAATTGTCGTCGTCACCGGCTCGCCATACACCCCCAGCAGTTTGTACGGCGCGCTGTTGCCCGAAGGCGCATGCGCCGTCATCCGGAATCCCTCCGGTATCGGTTCAAAATGCTTTTCCTTCTCGTGGATACTCTTCCGGCTCCGCCACCACCATGACTGGTGAACAAAGGGCCCGTGCGCCGGATCCATCAGCCCAATAATCCCGTGGTCCACATTGCAAGGCAGATCCGCCGTCAAATGCGCGCTCCGGTATTGCTCTCCAAACTTCGGAACCTCCGGCACTGCGGGCAGCGTCGCCCGGTCCGCCACGCGCCCGCTTCCCGGTTCAGGAAAATACACCCACGCGTACCCATCGCGGTCCTCGCACGGAAACGCCGTCGCAAACACCTTCGAGCGATCCAGCGAGTCATGCTGCGTCAGCGACGGAATCTCCGTGCACCGCCCGCTCACCGGCTCAAACGACCACCCATGGTACTTGCACGTCACATCCTTGCCGTCAAACCACCCACAAGACAAAGGAATCCCTCGATGCGGACACGCATCGCGCATCGCAAATACCTTGCCGTCCCCACGACGCCCCAGCACCAGCGGAACGCCCATGATGGTCTGCTTCGCCATCTTCCTGTCGCTCAGCCCCTCGCTGCGCATCGCCGGATACCAGTCGTTGAACAACAGCGCCGTCGCAGGCCCTTTTGACTCGGGAACCTCAATTCTCTTCGCCATGAATTCCTATTCCTGCCGGTTATCTTAAACGTGCGCGGCACTTTCGCGCCGTGATTCCCTCTCCACCCATCTCCCTTTCACGGCAATCCCGCATTTCACCCCATCATCCACCGCACACATAGATTTAACCCGCCCATTCGCCCGATATGGCATCCTAAAAAGCAGGAAATCCGTTCAGCTCCCTGGGGAGGAAAACCATGCAACGCATTCCATTCGCAGCTCTTGCTGTCCTCGCAATCGCTATTTGCGCCTCAACGGCCCTGGCGCAGCCCCAGATGAGCAGCTACTACACAGCGGAAGTCCACAAAATCATCTATCCATCTCCCGCCGTCGCTCATGCTGAACTCCAGCACTCCATCGCCACCGCCGCCCGCCAGCACAAAAACATCCTCATCGACTTCGGCGGCAACTGGTGCGGCGACTGCAAGGTCCTCGACTATTACTTCCACCAGTACCCCAACGCCGCTCTTCTGGCCCACAACTTCATCCTCGTCGACATCAACATCGGCCAGTACAACGCCAATCTCGATCTCGCCCGAAAGTACGGCATCCCGATCCACAAAGGAGTTCCCGCTCTCGCCGTCCTCAACTCCCACGGCCGTCTCCTCTACAGCCAGACCGGAGGCCAGTTTGAAAACATGAGCCGCGTAAGCCCCGACTCCGTCACCGCTTTTCTTGACATGTGGAAACCCTCCCGGTAAGTCCACACCGGCCAGCCATGAAAAAGCTCAGGCGCATCCTCCACCGTTTCAGCAACGACCTCCACAAGGCCGGATCCAACGCTTTCCGTCACAGCGCCTTTCAGAACTCCAAGGCCGCCGCATATTCTGGCATTCTCAGCCTGTTTCCCACACTCCTCGCCTTCACCACCGTCCTGGCCCTCGCGCCTGAGGGCCCCAGCTCCCTCGGCGAGCTTCGCTACGGCTTCAGCCAGATCCTCCCGCCAGACACCATGCTCCTCGTCCAGGCCTACTTCAACCCCGGCCGCGGACGATCCCTCCATCTCGTCATCATCGCCTGCTCCATCTCCTTCTTCGCTGCCATGGGCCTCATGCTCGCCCTCATGGAAGGCCTGCGCCGCGCCGACCGCCTGCCACGCAGCGCCTGGAGCTTCTGGAAGCAGCGGCTCGTCGCCATCCTCCTTATTCCCGGCATGCTCATCCCCATGTTCTTCGCCACGGCCCTCATCACCTTCGGCCACGCCATCGAACAATGGATGATCATAGAAGCCGGACACTCCCTACGCCTCTACGTGCTCCTCTTCTGGCGCGCCATCCGCTGGGCCATCGCACTCTTCACCAGCGTCGTCGTCCTCGCCACCGTCTATCACTTCGGCATCCCACGCCGCCGCCATTGGAGACACGCACTCCCCGGCGCGTTTCTTTCCACAGCCACATGGTTCGTCTCTACCCTCCTCTTCGGCTGGTATGTCACCCGTTTCTCTCACTACCAGATCGTCTACGGCTCGCTCGGCGCGGGCATGGCCACCTTGGTCTGGCTTTATATCGTCTCGCTCAGCATCCTGTACGGTGCAGAATTCAACGCCCAGGTCTACCGTCTCGACCGCCCCGAACCCGGCGAGCCGGATACCCAGCCGCACACGCCTCACCCGCCCCGGCACAGCACAAAACACCGCTCCAAACCACGCAACACCACAGCTCAGCCAAAAGTTCCCACCGCAAATGCGCCTCTCACCCACGATGAGCACCCCGCGCTTCCGCTAAAATAACTTCG
Source organism: Acidobacteriota bacterium (assembly GCA_021818585.1). Taxonomy (GTDB): domain Bacteria; phylum Acidobacteriota; class Terriglobia; order Terriglobales; family Acidobacteriaceae; genus Acidobacterium. The sequence continues at coordinate 36,718 of JAKATU010000070.1, forward strand.
GTGGTGTCGCACCAAGACGACACCGTTCAATATTTGGGGGATGGATGAATTTCTCGTATGCCGGCTCTGATTCGACTCACTCGCAGCGCCGCGCCAAGATCGTTGCCACACTCGGACCCGCTTCCTCGCATGCTGACATATTCCGCGAACTCGTTCGGGCCGGTCTCGACGTAGCCCGCCTCAACTTCTCGCACGGTACCCACCCGGAGAAGCTAAAGCTCATCGAAATGGTCCGCGCCGTCGCCAAGGCCGAAGGAAAGCCCATCTGCATCCTCGCTGACCTGCAGGGGCCCAAGATCCGCACCGGTCGCCTCCAGAACCGCATTCCGGTTCAGCTCAAGGGTGGCCAGACCCTCACCATCACGCCCCGCGACATCGCCGGAACCGCCACCGTCATCTCCACCACCTTCACCACGCTCGCCGAGAACCTGAACGCAGGCGACCGCATCCTGCTCTCTGACGGCCTCATCGAACTCCGCGTCAACGCCATCCACGGCGAAGATGTCGAGTGCGCCGTCCTCAACGGCGGAACCCTCGGCGAGCACAAGGGCATCAACCTGCCCGGCATCCCCGTCAAAGTTCCCTCGCTCACTGAGAAGGACGAAATCGATCTCCAATTCGCCCTTAAGCACGACGTCGACGCCATTGCGCTCTCCTTCGTCCGTACCGCGGAAGATGTCCGCCTCGTCAAGGACCGCATCGCCGCCTCGGGCACAGGCGCGTGGCTCATCGCCAAGCTCGAGAAACCCCAGGCCATCGACAACCTCGACTCCATCCTTGAAGTCGCAGACGGGATCATGGTCGCACGCGGCGATCTCGGTGTGGAAGTCCCGCCCGAGCGCGTCCCTGCCATTCAGAAGCACATGATTCGCCGCGCCGCCGCCTATCGCAAACCGGTCATCACCGCCACGCAGATGCTCGAGTCGATGATCGAAAACCCGCGGCCCACGCGCGCCGAGGCCAGCGACGTCGCCAACGCCGTCTACGACGGCACAGATGCCGTCATGCTCTCCGCGGAAACCGCCGCAGGCAAATATCCGGTCGAAGCCGTGCGCATGATGTCCCGCATCGTGTCGGAGACCGAAAGCAACATCCACACCAGCAACAAGCTCGAAGCACGGCCCGATCATCTCAAGCTCTCCATCCCGGAGACCATCTGCGAATCCATGGCCCACGCCGCCGACGACCTCGACGTTACCGCCATCGCAGTCTTCACCGAGACCGGAACCACCGCGCGCCAGCTTTCCAAGTACCGCCCCAAGCCGCCCATCTACGCGCTCTCCAGCATCGAGTCGGTCATCAATCGCCTCGGTCTGCTCTGGGGCGTCACGCCAATACTTTGCACCAAGGCAACCACCGCGGAAGAAATGGTCGACCTAGCCGAGCGCCTCCTTCTCGAAGGCGGCTACGCCAACCGTCACGACATCCTCGGTATCGTCGCCGGAACCCGCACCCTCAGCGGCTCCACCAACTTCCTCCGCCTCCACGTCATTGGCGACCGCGCTCCCGCGCAGGCGGCCCAGCACCAGCCGGAAACCGCCTCCGCCAAGGCCTGATCCCAATTCCCACACAAGCCCGCCCTCAGCGGCTTGTGTGGGAATTCTCCCGCCCCGACCTTCGCTCCTCTTGTAGTCTCTTCCCATGGGACGTATACGAGTTCTATCCGATCATGTGGCCAACCAGATCGCCGCGGGCGAGGTTGTTGACCGTCCCGCCTCTGTCGTCAAGGAACTCCTCGAAAACGCCCTCGACGCCGAAGCCACCCGCATTCGCGTGGAAGTCGAAGGCGGCGGCCGCAAGCTCATCCGCGTCACGGACAACGGCTTGGGTATGATCCGCGACGACGCCATGCTCGCCTTCGAGCGTCACGCCACCTCCAAAATCCGCTCCAGCGACGACCTTCTCTCCATCTCCACCCTCGGCTTCCGTGGCGAGGCTCTGCCCTCCATAGCCTCCATCTCGCGCCTGGAAATGACCACACGCGCCCACGGCGAACCCTCCGGCACACTCATCGAAATCACCGGCGGCAAAATGCAGCGTGTCGAAGACGCCGGAGCGCCCGAAGGCACCACATTCACCATCCGCGACATCTTCTTCAACACGCCCGCCCGCCGCAAATTCCTCCGGGCCGAGAGCACTGAACTCTCCCACGTCTCCGCCCTCGTCACCCACTACGCCCTCGCCCATCCGGACAAGCACTTCGAACTGCACTCCGGCACCCACAACCTCCTGCTCGCACCGCCCGTCAAAAGCGCACAGGACCGCGTCTTCCAGATCTTCGGCGCCGATACCCTCTCACAACTCATCGAAGTTGCAGCCGAGCGCTCCTTTGACCGCGCCGGCCTGCCCGAACCACCCCCATGGCGTCGCGACAAGGACTATCAGCCCCCCGATCCAGGCTTCCTCCGCGTGCGCGGCTTCGTCTCCAAGCCCGCCCTGCAAAAGCTCAACCGCAACTCCATCTACATCTTCGTCAACAATCGCCTCATCCGCGACCGTCTCGTGCTGCACGCGGTCACCGAAGCCTATCGCAACATCATTCCGCCCACATCCTATCCCGTCGCGCTCCTCTTTCTCGAAATGCCGCCTCACGAGGTCGACGTCAATGTTCACCCCGCGAAAACCGAGGTCCGCTTTCGGCAAAACACCTTCATTCACGACTTCATCCGCGACATCATCCGCAACTGCCTCATGAAGGCACGCCCCACCGCCGACTTCCTCACCGCGCTCTACGGCCAGCAGCGCAATTCCTCCGTCCTGCCCACCAGCAAGCCCATGCAGGACTCCGAATACCCCCTAAAAGACTCCGAACCCATCCCCGCCAATCCGGAAGTCGCCACCTTCACCCTCACCCAGCCCACCCCGCAACCCTCCGCCCAGCCACTGCCCTTCGCCCTTGCGGAAAATCTCCGCGCAGCCTTCACTCCCCTGGCAGAATCCTCCACAACCCCACAGGATTCCCCGACGCCGCAAGTCCCGCCAGCCGCGGCCGCCATCGTTCCCGGCGGAAGCTGCGGAAGCCACGATCACGCGGAAGACCCAGCACCGCCACCCGGCGGCTCCGAGGCCACGCTCGCCTCACTCGCCTCGCTCAAGCCCCTCGGCCAGCTCCGCGAATCCTTCATCCTGGCCGTCAACGACGAAGGCTTCTGGATCATCGACCAGCACGTCGCCCACGAGCGCGTTCTGTTCGAAAAAATCCTCCGCGAGCGCGAGGTCGAGCGCGTCCACCGCCAGCGCCTCCTCATGCCCATGCTCATCAACCTGCTGCCCGACCAGATGGTCCGCTTTGCCGAAATCGCCGCCGAACTCGACCGCAACGGCTTTGAAGCAGAACCCTTCGGACCCCAGACCATCGCTGTCAAAGCCGCCCCGGTAGGCCTGGAGGGCGCACGCCTCGAACAGATGCTCATGGAAGTCCTCGAACAGGCCGGAGCCGCCACCCAGTCGGAGAATCTGGAGACCGCGCGCACCCGAATCGCCGCCTCTATCGCTTGTCACTCCGCCATCAAAATCAACTTCCCTCTCGACATGCAGCGCATGGAATGGCTCCTCGCCGAACTCGCTCGCACCGCGCACCCCACCAGTTGCCCCCACGGCCGCCCAATTGCTTTACGATATACATGGAAGGACATTCACTGCGCCTTCGAGCGCATTTAGTCACGCCTCCCGGAACTTGCGACACAATCGGTTTTGTCATCCTGAGCGAAGCGTCCACCGGACGCGCAGTCGAAGGATCTGCAGTTAAAAACTGCCCGCTTGGATCGCAAACTTCCTGGAAACCCTGACAAAAAGCTATCTGTCCCCTTCCCTGTAAAGGATCTTCTTTGACATCGCAGCAGCTTATCGAGGCGCGTGCCGACCTCTGGCATCACAATGCCAACCCCATTCTCACCCTGGAAGAAGCCGCATCCTGGGTCGCCACCACCGGTTTTCTTCTCTTCCTCCCGCGCCGCCAGCAGTTGCGAGCCCCCAGCCCAACCTTCGTTGAGGCCACCATGGGCCGTCTCGAGCACACACCCGGACGCCCCGAGATCGAAAACGCTCTCTCGCTCGCCAATCGTCTCTTTGACACAGGCGAAGTCCTCCCGCTCAACCTCCTCGGCACCTTCAGCGAAGAGCCAGACTTCCTCATCGCGCGCGACCGTCTCCCATGGCTCTTTTCCTTGCGCGGCGACCGCACCTGGAAAGTCGCGCCCGGCAGCCGCACTTCGCCCCTCAACATCAGCGTCTGGAAGCTCCTCGACGAACAAGGCGAGCTCACCACCGAAGAAATCCGCGCCGGCGTAGGCCGCGACGTCACGGAAGCCTCCGTGCGCCGCGCCCTCATCGACCTCTGGACAGCCCTCCGCGTATTCCCCCGCTATCACGAAGGCGAAGAAACCTCATGGGCGCTCGCCAAAACCCTCTGTCCCAAGGAATGCACCAAGGGCATCACCACCGCGCAAAACAGCGCGCTCTCGCTCTTCCTTGCTGACTATCTCCGCTCCGCCATCGCAGCCACCGAGGATGAAGTAGCGGCCTTCCTCTCGCCGCTCGCCTCGCGCTCCAGGCTGCGCGAAGTCCTCCACGCGCTCACCGCCACCCGCCAGCTTTCCACCATCCCGCTCGGCCCCAACACACTCTACTACGTCGCCGGCGAACTCCCCGAGTTCCCCGAAATCGCGGCACCCGAGCCCACTGAAGCCACCGGCGAGGAAGCCCAAAGCGAGTCGGAACACCAAACTTCGCCAACCGGCGAGCGCATCCGCAAGTACACTCCGCGCACCCCATCGCGCGAGGCCTACCAGCGTACCGAGCGCGAAGGCCAGTTCCGGCCCCGCCGCGAAGGCGGATTCAAACCCCAACGCGAAGGCGGATTCAAGCCGCCCTACCGCAAACCCCGCCCCGCCGCGGACTCCGCATTCGAAGGCCCCGAATCCGAACGCCCCAAACGCGAATCTCGCTCCTACGGCGAAGATCGCCCACATTCACCCTTCCGTAAGTCCTTCGGGGAACGCAAATCCTTTAGCGAGCGCGAACCCTACGGAGACCGTCCAGAACGAAAGCCCTTCGGAGACCGCAAACCCTACAACAGAAGCTCGGAAGGCGATGGCGAACGCAAATCCTTTGGACCCCGCAAGACCTACGGCGAACGCAAATCCTTCGGAGACCGCCCCGAGCGTAAGTCCTTCGGGGATCGCAAGCCCTACGGCGAGCGCAAACCCTACAGTAGAAGCTCAGAAGGCGATGGCGAACGCAAATCCTTTGGACCCCGCAAGACCTACGGCGAACGCAAATCCTTCGGGGAACGCCCCGAGCGTAAGTCCTTCGGGGATCGCAAGCCCTACGGCGAGCGCAAACCCTACAGTAGAAGTTCCGAAGGCGAAGGCGAACGCAAGTCCTTCGGACCTCGCAAATCCTTCGGTGAACGCAAATCCTTCGGGGATCGCAAGCCCTACGGCGACCGCCCAGCCTTCCGCAAGGATCGCACCTCCGAAGACCGGCCACGCCGCGATGCGGAATCCTCCGAGCGTCCGCCCCGCAAGACCTACGGCAAGCCGGGAGGCTTCTCCAAGCCCGCAGGCAAACCCGGCTTCAAATCCGGGACCAGTTCCGGCCCGAAAAGCTTCTCCAAAGGACCAGCCAAAAAATTCGGCAGCTCCTCCGGACCCCAAAAGTCATACGGCAAACCCGGCGGAAAATCCGGCTTCAGCAAAGGCCCCGGCAAAAGCTTCGGCAAGGGACCGGGCAAAGGCTTCTCCAAAGGCCCCAAACGCGGTCCCGGCAAACCACGCCGCTCAGATTAAACCCTCCGGGCGGCACATCGCCGCCCCCGAAACACTCCCCCGTAAGAAAGGCCCGCGGCAACTCGATGACCGACGCAAAACCCGCACGCAAGCCCATCATCACCATTGACGGCCCTGCCGGTGCCGGCAAAAGCACTGTCGCCCGGCATCTCGCCGCCCGCTTCGGCCTTCTAAATCTCGAATCCGGCGCCATGTACCGCGCCTTCGCTCGCAAAGCCCTCAACGCAGGCGTCGACCCCGACAATCCAGACTCCCTCGAAAGGCTCGCCCGCACCACCGCCATACAACTCGAGCCAACCCCCTCCGGCAACCGCGTCCTGCTCGACGGCGCGGACGTCACAGCATCCCTCCGCGATTCCGCCGTCACTCAGGCCGCATCCCGCGTCAGCGTGCACCCCAACATCCGTACCTGGATGGTCAATCTCCAGCGCGCTATGGGCATCCACGGCGGCATCGTCATGGAAGGCCGCGACATCGGCACCATCGTCTTCCCCCATGCCGAAATCAAATTTTATCTGGAAGCTTCCCCTGAAGCCCGCACCCAGCGCCGCTATCTAGAAGCGCCCTCCGCGGCAACCACCCCGGAAGCCATTCGCGAAGATCTCCGCAAACGCGACGAGCGGGACCGCAACCGGGCTGAATCTCCCATGCGTCCCGCTCCCGATGCCATCCTGATCGACTCCACCGAACTCACCCTCGATCAGGTGCTCGCCCGCATCGAATCCATCGTTATTGAACGGTTGTCTTCACCGGCTTCTGGCTCGTAAAGTGCGGCACATCGCTCTGCATCGTGCCCGCCTGCGCCGCAGGCCCCTTGCTGATCTCCACGCTGCCATGCGTCGTCGTTAGCTCCACCTGTGGACCGCCGCTGCCAACCTGCCCCTGCAGCGTCTTCTGCCCATTCTGTGTCGAAGTCGTCAGCGGAAAATCGGAGTTCAGGCTTTCATCCGCGCTCGTGCTCGCCTTCACCTGAAAATTCGCATTCTGCGGCACCTGCAGCCGGATGCTCCCCGTCCGGTTCGTCACCTTCACCTCGCCCATCGGCAGCCCCATCGCAAGGTTCACATCGCCGTCGCTGTCGGTAATCTGCACGCCTCCGGCAATCGAACTCAAATCGATATTCTTCGCCCGCCCCACAATCACAATCGGCCCGCTCGCACGATCCATCCCCAGGTCGCCGGAATCCAGCGTCATCTGCCCCACCAGGTGCGGCACCGTAATCTGCGTTCGGCTCGACACAAATGAAACCGTCCCGCCAATCTGCTGAAGGTGAACATCGCCCGTAAACTCACCATGGATCGACGTATCCCCACCCACCCGCGAAAGCGTCACGTCGCCACCGGAACCATCCACCATCGCCGTGCCCTTCACACCGCTCGCCGTAAAGTCTCCGCGCTTCATCCTCACCTGCGCGCTCCCGCCAATCTGGGCTATCTGCACATCGCCGCGCCGCGCCGTTATATCCACGCTGCCGTTCAGGCCCTCCACCGTCACATCTCCGCGACCGCTCTGGATTACCGTAGCCGCCTCCGCCGGCACCTCAAGGGTCAGGTCCACGCTCGTGCCGTCCTTTGCTGGAACCGCAATGTTAGCCCCGGTCGCCGTCGCGCTGATCTTCGGCCGCGTCGCGTCAAAGTCGCGATTCGCATCATCCTGCGACCCCGTCCGCGCAATCTGGTGGCCGCTCAAATGGATCATCCCATCCGTCGATGCGGTAATCGTCAGATCCCCACGCGGCACATCCACATTCACAATCGGCGTCACACCCTTCGGCACCTGCAATACCTGGTTCATCTGCACCTTATGGTCGTACTGCGGGCTCATCATGTTCCAGAAGTTACTCGAATCATTCCCGAACCAATTCCAGTTCTGCTGCGTTCCATGGATGCTCCAGCCGATAATCACCAGGAAAACGACCAGCCAAACCACCCCACCAGATCCCCGGCCCGCATTCGGGTTGCCGCGGTCAAAAAAATACTCCAGCAGCAGCAGCATACCCAGGGCAATCAACAGCAGCGGCCACCACTGCCCGTACCAGTTCCAGAACATGTCTGCCGGAATCCTGCCCGTCTCCACCAGAAGCGCCACCACGCCAACCACAATCAGAGCAACAGGCCGCACAATCGACCTACGGCCTGCTCCGCGATAATACCGCCAGTACGCGCGTTGCGCCCGGGCATAGTCCTTAGCCTGCCGTGCCGCTCCACGAGGATCATTCGGAGGAATCGTACCCATAATTCAAAATTTCCTCTCTGCCTGCGAATTTCCCGCAAAATCCGTGTCGCTCGACCCCGAAACCGGAGACACAGGCGACACCGGAGATACTGGCATCCCATATCCGCCCGGATAAGACCCTCCCGGCGGAGGCGGAGGCGTCTGTGACAGCGCCACCCGCTCGGCCAGTTGCAATATCCCAACCACAATCAGAATTAGCGGCCAGCTCTTCCCGAACGAAAGCACCCCATACTGGTCCAGCAGCGCCATCACGCCAATCGTCACCAGGATCATTGGTCCACGCAATCTTCGCAGCATCAGGTACTGGTTCATTAGCGGCCTCCCGTTGGCTTCGCCATACCTCGTGTGCGCTGAACAATCAGCCACACGCCAATCCCGATCAGGATCAATGGCCAGCCACGACCAACCCAGTCAAACTTGAAAAATCCCAGCGAATTGAACAAAAACAGCATGCCCAGCCCAATCAGCACAATCGCGCCTATCGGCTCCCGCCGGGCCCGCTGCAAATCCGGAGGCGGCAGCGGATTTCCAGCCATGTCTACCGGCGCATAAGAAGGATAAGCCCCATAATGCCCCGCGCCCGGCTGTGCCGCATCATTCACTGCCACAAAGCCCGGTGCCGGCCCGGTCGCGGCATTTCCGCCCGCAACACCACTCGCTGCAACTCCGCCAAGCGGCTGTCCCGTCACAGCATCAAACGTCGGAGTATACACCTGCGTGTACGGCTGCGAGTTCGGCAACCCAATCCGGTTGCCCAGGTCATTCAGTCCAAATGGATCGGGCAACGGCATTCCAAACCGCCGCGCACGCGCCGTGTGGTAAGCCTCAAACGCCTGGTAGATCACCCACGCCGCGATTAAGATTCCCAGAATCCCGTAATGGTTCGTCAATCCCACCAGAACGACAAACACCAGCACATGCACAATCGCCTTCACATACTGGCCGTTGTACATCGCGCCAACGCCGGGAATCAGTCCCAATATCAGTGCCAGCGCTGGATTCGGCGCGGACGGCATCACCGGCACCGCGTTCATCGCTGCTCCCGCCGCCACCGGCCCGTGACCCAGCCGCTCGGCAAGGCACTGTTCACAATAAACACTGCTGGAAACCGGACGGACGCACTCCGTGCAAAGCGCCTTCCCGCAATTCTGGCAGTAAGAAGCTACAGGTCGATCAAAATGATTCGCGCAGTTCATGCCCTGCTCCTTTCCGCCTTCAGTTCGTTATCGTAGTTTTGATTTGGCCCTTTCACCACTATCTTCCCCTCGTCAGCCTGCGCAGTCTCCCTGCCTGGCTGATCCACCGTTCTCATTTCCGCCCGCTGAGAGCCTGTCAGCGCATGCGGTTCTTCCAACTTCGCTCCGCCACTGGAACCCTTCTTCGTCGCCTTCCCCGGCAACGCCCGCTTCTGAATCTCCCGAAGCTGCGAATCCATCTCGTACAGGAACCGCAGGTTCTCGTACGTGTAAACCACCTTCTGCTTCGTCCCGTAAAATCCCCGAACCGCCGCATTCTCCAGCGATGACACCGACAAATCCTGCAGCTTCACATTCCCGGGACGAAATCCAATCAGGTTCAGCGTCAGGGTGATCGAGAAGAACGCCATCGCCAGCGTCATAAGCAACCGCGTCTCCTGGAAGCTCCTCCGCATCGAAAACTGCCACACCGCCGGACCCGCGGCCACAGGAACCGCGCCCGCCAGCAAGCCGACTCCGCCAGGTCCCGTCGTCTTGTCCAGAATCTTCCCGACAAGCGCCGGCGGCACATGCGGCTCATCGTGCAGAAACTGCATCCACTCCCGGCCCTGCGGTGCATGCGACAACAGTTCGCTGCACGACGCGCAGCTATGGCCGTGCGCCTCAAACGCCGCTCGCGCCGCCTCGGGAAGCTCGCCGTCAATGCTCTCGGCCAGCCACGCTTCCCACTCCTCGCAGCGAATTCCGTCCACCGTCTTGTTCTCAAATGGATGCTGGTTCGCCATCGCTATACCACCTGTCCCTTATTACGCTGCAGCAATCGCGCCAGTTCCGCGCGACCGCGGCTGATCCGGCTTTTCACCGTTCCCTCGGGGACACGAAGAACCTGTGCAATCTCTTTGTAATCCATATCATGCAAATCGCGAAGGATTACCGCTTCGCGAAGCTCCGGTGAAATCTTCACCAGCGCCGCCTGCACCATTCCCTGCAGCTCTTTCTGCACCGCAAAATCATGCTGGTCCGAACCCTTCTGGGCCAGCCGCTCCGTCAGTGGCTGCTCGTCGCTCTCGTTCCAGCCATCGTCCATCGACGAGGTCACCCGCTGCTGCTTCGACCGCCGGAAGTGATCCACCAGCAGATTCCGCGTCAGCGTCGTCAGCCATGTCTCAAAACTACCGCGCGCACAGTCAAACGAACTCAAATTCCCGTAAACCTTCAGAAACACATCCTGCGTCAGGTCCTCGGAGTCGCTCGCCGACCCCGTAAACCGGTAGCAGAGCGCATACACCCGCCGGTGATGCACCTTCACTAGCTCCGTCCACGCCCCCGAATCTCCATCGATACACCGCTGCACCACCAGGTGCATGGTGCTCTCCATCGCCTTCGGATCGGATGCTGGGTGAAGCATCGCTTCTGTCGTTCGTTCCGTCTGCCCGGTCTTCCCGCCAAGGCGGCTATGAGACTGCGCACGCTTCTCGCCCTCCGGCCAGAAGCTCATGTTCCGCAAATCCCAGGTCAAGGTGCTCATGCAGCCTCTTACGCAGATGGCCGCCCGTTCGTTCCACAAATCTTTCTCGCATCAGACTTTCGAGGACATCAAAATTCTATGCACTTCCATCTTCGCGCCACTTTCCGGCTCCGGGAAAGAAAAAGCGCTTTACCCTCCGGCAAAGCGCCTTTCTCAGTTCCAAACTGCCCAAGCTTCAATTCTGATCCGGCAGATAATCCCGTGAAACCGGATTCTCATACAGCGAATAATCCCTCGTCACCACCGTCAAACCGCTTGGCGTCACAAAGTAGTTCTTCCGGTCCTCTTCCTGGTCGTAGCCAATCACCGTACCTTCGGGCAAATGTACGTCCCGGTCGATTATCGCCCGCCGAATTCGGCAATGCCGACCAATATTCACATGCGTGAACACAATGCTGCTCTCCAGCTCGGAATACGAGTTCACACGCACATCTTGTGACAACACGCTGTTCCGAACCAGCGCGCCGGAAACAATGCACCCGCCCGAAACAATCGAGTTCACCGAACTGCCCGTCCGCCCCGGCTCGCCAAACACAAACTTCGCCGGCGGATACTGCCGAACACGCGTCCGGATCGGCCATCCCTTGTCATAAAGGTTGAACGTCGGCGAAATCGACGCCACGTCCATATTCGCCTCGTAGTACGCGTCCAGCGTCCCCACGTCCTTCCAGTACAGCGCCTCTTTCTTGTTCTCATCTACAAAGTTGTAGGCATAAATCTTGTACTTATCCAGAATATCCGGCAGGATATTATGCCCGAAATCATGCTTCGAATTCGGATTCTCCGCATCCCGCATCAACGACGGCAGCAGCACATCCGTATTGAACAGGTAAATGCCCATCGAGGCATCCACCATCTCCGGATTCCATGGCGACCGCAGATCCGTCGACTTCGGCTTCTCCACAAACCCGCGTACCTCGCCGCTGCGCGCAATGTCCACCACCCCAAACCGAGACACTTCATCCGGATGAACCTGCAGCGTCGCCAGCGTCACATCCGCGCCCGAGGCGTTGTGCTGCTCCAGCATCTTTCCGTAGTCCATCTTGTAAATATGATCGCCCGAGAGAATCAGCACATGCTTCGGCTGCTCCGAGCCAATCGAATAGATATTTTGGTACACCGCATCCGCCGTACCCATGTACCAGTTCGCGCTCACACGCTGCATCGGCGGCAGAATCTCGATAAACTCGCCCAGTTCCTGCGCCACCACACCCGACCACCCCTCGCGGATATGCCGGTTCAGCGACAACGCCTTGTACTGCGTCAAAATGTACACCCGGTGCAAGCCACTGTTGATGCAATTGGAAAGTGTAATGTCGATGATCCGGTATTGCCCGCCAAATGGTACTGCTGGTTTGGCCCTGTCACGCGTCAGCGGAAACAGCCGTTCCCCGGCTCCCCCCGCCAACAACACCCCTAGCGTATCTTTCATCTCCGGCCCTTCCCTTCTCGGTTACATACTGCCTTCCGAATTGCACCGGTCAGACTGCTTTGCCTCTCACCGAGCAACTGAATCCTGATCGCGCCGAATCTTAACACAGCAACATCAACACGCGATGCAGGGTTATATCTCCGGTTCCTCACCCTCCACCGCAATCCGCAGCGAACGCAGGAAATGCACGTCCTGCGCCGTGAACGCTCCGCTGCCTTCCCCATCTGCCTCATCGCCCGGCTCGCCCTCGCCGTTCTCGATCGTATTCAGGCCGATCGTCGCCTCCAGCATCAGCAGCACGTCGTACCCATGCTGCCGAATCTCCTGCACCACTCCCGCAATCTGCTCTGACTCTGAAACGGTGTCATGAATCGCTTCCCCAAGCCGTTGAACGAGCTGCCGTAGCGTCTGATCCAAATCCAACCTCGATTCTCCATCTGCGGACGCTCAAAATCACGACGCCCGCCTATACCTTAACTCCAACTTACAACCCGCGCCATGCGCAACTCATTTCTCCCCATCCCGCCAACTTCCCTCGTCCACAAGCCACACTCCAGCCCGCGAACATCCTGTAGCCCACCCGCCGAATGCTCTAAACTTTTTCCATGCAGGCAACCAGAATTGGCAGAACCGTGGGGGTAGGCACCCGACTTCTCACTCGCCTCGTTCGCCGGAAAGCCCAGCAGGGCGCGGATCACATCGAGAAACAGGCTCCCGTCTACAAGGAACGAGGACGCCGTCTCGGTGACGGCTCACGCCGATTCGGTCTCTCCATCTGGAGACCCTTCGCGCACGCCTCCCGCATGCTCTGGCTCGAAATCACCGGCCTCTTCTTCGGCCTCTTCACCCTCTTCTTCGCCGGCAATCTCTGGCAACTCCGCGCCAACTGGCAATCCGGCCCCGCGCATCAGCGCTTCGTCCTCTACGCGGCCATCACCCTTGTCTTCGCCTACTTCACCGTAAGCTCATTCCTCCGCGCAGCACGCCAAAGCCGCACCCACCGCAAAAACCAGTAACCGCCCTCCCCGTAAGCCTTCGCAACAAACCCTGTGCAGCATCTATACTTCTGAGTTCCCCATGGCCAACTCCACTAGGCACGTCTACACCCCCTCCGACCTCGAAGACATCAACTTCGATCCCGACAGCGACCTCGGCTTCCCCGGCGAATACCCCTTCACGCGCGGCATCCAGCCCACCATGTACCGCGGCCGCCTCTGGACCATGCGCCAGTACGCCGGCATGGGTGACGCCGAGGAAAGTAACCGCCGCTACAAATTCCTGCTCGCCAACGGAACCGCTGGTCTCTCGGTCGCCTTCGACCTCCCCACGCAAATCGGCTACGACTCCGACCACCCCATGGCCCTCGGCGAAGTCGGCAAGGTCGGCGTCGCCATCGACTCCCTCGAAGACATGCAGCGCCTCTTCGACGGCATCCCCCTCGACCAAATCTCCACGTCGATGACCATCAACGCCACGGCCTCCATCCTGCTCGCCCTCTACGTCGCCGCCGCTAAACGCTCCGGCGCAGACACCCGCAAGCTCTCCGGCACCGTCCAGAACGACGTCCTCAAGGAATACATCGCCCGCGGCACCTACATCTATCCCGTCCGCCACGCCCTCCGCATCATCACCGACATGTTCGCCTGGGCCAACGAAAACACTCCTGACTGGAACACCATCTCCATCTCCGGCTACCACATGCGCGAAGCCGGTTGCACCGCCGCGCAGGAGGTCGCCTTCACCCTCGCCAACGGCGCTGCCTACGTCGAAGCCGCGCTCGCCGCCGGACTCGACATCGACCGCATCGCCCCGCGACTCTCGTTCTTCTTCAACGCCCATAACAACTTCCTTGAGGAAGTCGCCAAGTTCCGCTGCGCCCGCCGCGTCTGGGCCAAAACCATGCGCGAGCGCTTCGGCGCGCAAAACCCGCGCTCCTGGATGCTCCGTTTCCACACCCAGACCGCCGGCTCCACACTCACAGCCCAGCAGCCGGAAAACAACATCACCCGCACCGCGCTCCAGGCTCTCGCCGCCGTCCTCGGTGGCACGCAGTCGCTCCACACCAACGGCTTCGACGAAGCGCTCGCCCTTCCCACCGAAGAAGCCGCTCGCACCGCCCTCCGCACCCAGCAAATCATCGCTTACGAGTCCGGAGCCGCCCAGACCATCGACCCCTTCGCCGGCTCGTACTACATCGAATCCCTCACTACTTCCATCGAAAATCAGGTCGATGAAATCCAGCACCAGATCTCCCTCCACGGCGGCATGCTATCCGCAATCGAAAAAGGCTGGGTCCAGTCAGAAATCCAGAACGCTGCCTACGAATACCAGCGCGCCGTCGACTCCGGTGAAGCCACCGTCGTCGGCGTCAACCGCTTCACACGCGAAGACGAACCCGGCGTACCCATCCAGCGCATCGACGAAACCCTCGAACGCAAGCAAATCGAGCAAGTCCGAGCCCTCCGCGCCCGTCGCGACCACACCCGCTGGCAATCCTCCCTTGACCGCGTCCGCGATGCAGCACGCACCAACCAGAACCTCATGCCCGCCATCCTCGAAGCCGTGGAAAGCCAAGCCACCGTAGGCGAAATCGCCTCCGCCATGCGAGAAGTCTTCGGCGAATACCAGGAATCCGTCATCATCTGAACTCAGGGCGCACCTGGCCATTAACGTCCTGCTCTCCGACCGCATCATGTCATTTGCTCTTTGAGCTAATTGCGTTACTGTCATCCTTCGCATGCCCGAGGTCAAGGAAGGCGACCGCGAAATGGCCAACTTCTTCAACCGCTGTGTCTAGGGCCACGCGCACTGATGCCCCGCATCCAGTCTGGACGCCATTCATGCCGCGCGGTTATGCGCCGCCACAAAAAATTAGAGCGGATATCCTTCAGGTCTGTCCCCAGGTCGGAGCACTTCCGGCGACTCTCCCCCTTAGAATCTGTCCATAAACTAAGCGAGTCTTTTGAGGAGCGTGTGTGTAAAGCTGATCCAGAGCATGGACTCTGCGGAAGTTGGGCAAAGTTCGTAGTCTTTGCTGAACCT
>JAKATU010000024.1 GCA_021818585.1 Acidobacteriota bacterium
ACTCCTCATCTGTCACATCTGTCTGGTAGCCAAGTCGATCCCCTCCACTCATCCCTCCATCGTCCCGGTTCACCGCACCATCGGCTATCCAAAAGTAAACAAAGGAATAAAGTTAATAACAGGCTCTGAGCGAGCCAACGGCGAGTCGAATGGATCCGCGAAGAGGACGTGGGAGTCGCGTCGCAGGCGCGAAAAACGCTTCGGCACGTATGCGTGGCCCATTCCAAACATCAGCGGGTGCCCCACACATTCGTGCGTTCTTTGCGCGAATGTGTGGGCCGTAGCGGCCAAAGGCCGCCCCGCAGTGATTTATCCTCAAATTAAAATGTCTGACCAGCGTATTCCACCCCTGACGGGTTACAACGAGATTGATATCGACCTTGCCTTCAGAAAGCTGGAGGAGCAACTCAGGTCCGATGCTACCCACGCCACAGCACAAGGAAACACTGAGGCAGTCGAAGCCTTCCGCCTTGACTGGCTGGGCCGCAAACAGGGTCGCCTCAAGGCCATCAGCGACGCATGGCTGAAAAACTCCCCTTCGGAAGCGAAAAGATTGATCGGCCCACGCTTTAATCGCCTCAAAGAACAAGTGGAAGGCTGGCTGAAGTGGGACGGATGGGCTGGTGCGGAACGGGCCGCGCTCGATGCCGAAGCCATTGACATCACCCTCCCCGGCCGCGCCCGCCGCCTCGGCGCCGAGCATCCGCTCATCAGGACGATGAACGAAATCATCGCCATCTTCCAGCGCATGGGTTACTCCGTCGGCGTCGGCCCCGAGGTGGAAACCGACTTCTACAACTTCGAGTCGCTCAACTTCCCGCCCAACCACCCCGCGCGCGACACCCAGGACACCCTCGTCGTCGCCAATCAGGACCGCAAACCCCTTCGCGACCGTCTCCTCATGCGCACCCACACCTCACCCGTGCAAATCCGCACCATGGAGCAGCAGCCGCCGCCCATCCGCATCGTCATCCCCGGCAAGGTGCACCGCAACGACGCCGCCGACGCCACCCACTCGCCCATCTTCCACCAGGTCGAGGGCCTATGCGTCGATACCAACATCACGTTCTCTGACCTCAAGGGCACGCTCGACCACGCCATGAAGGAGCTCTTCGGCTCCAGCGTCAAAACGCGCTTCTTCCCGTCGTTCTTCCCGTTCACAGAGCCCAGCGCCGACGTCCAGATCAGTTGCCCCTTCTGCGGCGGCAAGGGCTGCCGCAAGTGCAAGCACTCCGGCTGGATCGAGCTCCTCGGCTGCGGCATGGTCGACCCCGCCGTCTTCGGCTTCGCGCAGCAAAAGCAGCCCGCCTACGATCCCAAAAAGATCAGCGGCTTCGCCTTCGGCATGGGCGTCGACCGCATCGCCATGATGAAGTACGGCATCACCGACATCAGCCTGCTCTACAGCGGCGACCAGCGCTTCCTGGAGCAGTTTGGGTGAGCAGCAGCGCAAACGCGGCAAAGTGGACAGGAAAACTCCTCCTGCATATTTCACTTTTTTTCACATTCTGGATGCTCGCCTCAGGCCTGATCCATGGGGCCCCAGGCATCTTGCCTGAAAGCGAAGCGGACATGCTGGAGAGGCTCTTCGCGCAACACTTTCTCGTGATTAGCATATTGGCAGGGCTGGCAACCGGCCTCTTCATCCGGGACTTGTGTCACCAAACCGGCCTGCTCACCGCGTCGCCACATCCCTCAAACTCCGGCCTCTGGCGAGAACCCCAGGCATGGGTGGGAATTGTCTTCCTTTGCATTTTTCTGCTCGGTATAGTTCTTTGGGTTGAAGAAAACAGGAACAAGAGCGTGTTCGCTGCTTCATCTGGGATCACTACCTCAGGACTGATCAACAGCTTCTATGGATCGAGTTGCACCCTCCCCACAAGCAAACCGACGTACTTTCCAGGAAATTGTCTGTATGAAACGTTATTTACAAACACGCTCTTGGGGGCGGTTGGCTACTCCGCGGCCAATTTTATGCCAACAGGACTTTTTTCACATTTTCGTAAATCTCCACCGCAGCCCAGTACCGGGGATAACGAAGTGACTTTTGACATGGACCAACCCAGCGGAAAAGAGCCGCGACACAACAGCCTATGAAGATTCTCTCGAAGTGGATTCGCTCTTACGTTCCCGGAATTACTGTTTCTGACCACCAGCTCGCCGACGACCTCACCCTCCGGGGCATCGCCGTAGACGGCGTCTTCGACCTCGGCCAGCACGGCTCGCTTCTGGAAATGGACATCACCACCAACCGCGTCGACGCCATGAACCACTACGGCATCGCCCGCGAGGCGGCCGCCATCTACGGATTGCAACTGCAACCGTTACAATTTGATCTGCCCGCCGCCAAAGCAGCCGAAAAGCCGTTCCCCGTTCGCATTGAAGAGCCTGCCCTCTGCGGCCGATTCACCGCGCGCGTCCTGCGCGGCGTCACCACCCGGCCCTCGCACGGCATCATCGCTGACCGCTTCGCGCTGCTCGAACAAAAGCCCATCTCCAACGCAGTAGATGCCACCAACTACGTCACCCTCGCCATGGGCCATCCCACCCACGCCTTCGACCTCGACAAGCTCGAAGGAGGCATCGTCGTCCGCCGCGCCCGCAAAGGCGAGAAACTCGTCACCCTCGACGGCATTGAGCGCACCCTCGACACCGACGACCTCGTCGTCGCCGACGAGAAAAAAGCCGTCGGCCTCGCCGGCGTCATGGGCGGCCGCGACACCGCCATCTCCGCCACAACCAAAAACGTCCTCGTTGAAGCCGCATGGTTCGACCCCGCCACCGTGCGCCGCTCCTCGCGCCGCCACGCCATCCACACCGACGCCTCGCACCGCTTCGAACGCGGAGCCGACTTCAACGCCGCACCCGTCGCCAACGCACTCGTCAGCCGCATCATCCTCGAATCCGGCGGCCACATCGAAGGCGAACTCATCGACGTCCTCATTCCCGAAGCGGAAGCCCGCACCGCCAAACGCACCGCCGTCAGCTTCTCCATCCCGGAGATCCGCCGCATCCTCGGCGCCACAGAAGACCCCGCAGGCATCACCCCCACCGAAGCGGAAACCATCCTCACCGGCCTCGGCTGCACCCTCAAAAAATCCGAAGGCGACTTGTACGAAGTCACCCTCCCCAGTTGGCGTCTCGACCTCGAACGCGAAGTCGATCTTCTCGAAGAAATCGCCCGTGTATATGGCTACAACCGCTTCCGGAACACCCTCCCCGCCTTCGCCGGCTCCGTCATCGAGCTGCCCTGGGCAGAAAAAGAATCCACCCTCCGCCGCAAGCTCCTCGGCCTCGGCTGGAACGAAGCCATCTCCTCCACCTTCTGCGCCGAAGCCGACGCCACACTCTTCGCCCGCGAGCCCAGCTCCGCCGTCCCCATGGGCAACCCCCTCAGTGAAGAAGCAGGCATGCTCCGCCCTTCGCTGCTGCCCGGCATGCTCACCATGCTCAGCACCAACCTCAGCCGCGACGCGGAAAACGTAGCCCTCTTCGAACTCGGCACCGCCTTCAGCGGCAGCACAGACAAAGTCGAAGAGCGCCCCGCGCTCACCCTCGGCGTCACCGGCAACGCCTTCGGCGAAACCGCCGTCGACTTTTACGACCTCAAAGGCGCCATCGAGGAACTGCTCCACAGCTTCACCTCGCGCTCGCTCTACTTCGACCGCTTCCCCGCCGAATCCGGCCTCATGCCCGCATGGCTGCACCCCGGCCGCAGCGCCCGCGCCGTCCTCGACGGCAGCACCGTCGCCTGGCTCGGCCAGCTTCATCCCGACCTCGCATCCGCGCGCAAGCTCCGCCAGCCCGTCTTCATCGCCGAGCTCTACCTCGACCGCCTCTACAAGCAGTCCCTGCGCTCGCCCATCTTTGAAGAGCTATCCCGCTTCCAGGCCGTCCGCCGCGACTTCTCACTCCTCGTGCCGGATGCCATCCCCTACGGAACCCTCGCCGAAGCCCTCGCCACCCTGCCCATCCCCGAGCTGCGCAGCTACGCCCCCCGCGAAGTCCTCCGCGGCGACCGCGTTCCCGCTGGCCATTACTCGCTCCTCCTCGGCGCCGTCTTCCAGTCCCACGAGCGCACCCTCCGCGACGAAGACCTCCAGGCCTGGTCGCAGCAAATCATCACCGCCATGCAACACCACGGCGCGCAACTGCGCTCTTAAATTCCCAATCTGGCCTGGCAAGGGGGAACCCTCATGGTTCCCCCTTGCTTTTACTGTGGATTTACGCTGCTTTCCACGCGTCTACTGGAGCTATACTGCGCTAAGAGCGAATCGCGAAAATACCCATTCGCCGTTCCTGCTTAGAGAAGAGGTTTTCCCCTATGTCCACGCTCGCCTTCCAGGAAGCCGGCCAGCAGGTCGTCACCAGCGAAGAATTCAATGCACTCGAGCAGCGCGTGCTCCGCGCCGTTGAACTCCTTCGCACCGAGCGCACCGCTCGCGCCGCCGCTGAGCAAAAAGTCGCCGAGCTCGAACAGCTCATGGAAGTCCAGGCCTCTGAACTCGCCGAGATGCAAGCCCACCTCAAGACGTATGAAAGCGAGCGCGACCACGTGCGCCAGCGTGTCGAGCGCATGCTCAAGCAACTGGACGAAATCAACGCCTAGTCCTCCCCCATAGAGTTTCGCCATGCCTGATTCCGACAACAAAACGAACGCCACACCAGCGCAACCAGCCGAACAGGCGGTCACGCCAGCCGCTCAGGCCCTCACGGTAGACATCTACGACCAGACCTACCACCTCAGCGGCGACGACCCCGCCTACATCCAGAAGCTGGCCGACATCGTCGACGACAAAATGCGCCTCGTCGCCTCCCACGGCCGCACTGTGGACTCGCTCCGCGTCGCCGTCCTTGCCGCCCTCAACATCGCCGACGAGCTGGCTACCCTCGAGCGCCGCTACCACACCCTCGCCGGCACCGCCGAGGAATCCGGCAACATGCGCAACCGCGCCCAGACCCTCACCGGCCTCCTCGACGCCATCCTCGAAGACGAACGCAAACTCGGCTAAACCCAGCCCATATTCCCGTCCTCAAAATCTTCTCTTCCCAATTCCGGAAGCAGGCATTTTACGCACACTTGTCAACTTGCTTTCCCACCTCCACACAGCTAGCATCCTCTTAGAGATCGGCCTGCAAAGCAGGTGTAAAGTCAACGCCGGTTGAACCTACATTCATTGAACAGGGAGCTCGACTCGTCTAACGGCTCGGTGTGCAGCGTCCGCCAGTCCGGAATGCCTAAAGAGCCTCGGAGAGTTCCCACCGTCTTAGGACGGGTTCACCGGCGCACTGAACACGGCCCCGCGGGTCGATTTCTTTTTCTCTCCACCCGTATATCCTCGTTGCAGTGCTGCCCCGCCTCTTTCAGTTCGGCCACCTCATCCTTCCCACCTACGGTGTCGCCTCCGCTATCGCCTTCATCGTGGCGCTCAACTTCGCCATGCGCATCGCCCCCAAACTCAACCTCCCGCCCGCAAAAATCTGGAACCTCGGCATCTACACCCTCCTTGCCGCGCTCATCGCCTCGCGCCTGCTCATGGTCGTCACCCACCTCTCACTCTTCCGCTACAATCCGCTCTGGCTCCTCGGCCTTTCGCCCGCGTACGTCCCGTGGATTCCCTGGACCTCCGCCGCCATCGCAATCGCCGTCGCGGGGCTTTACATCAAGGCAGAAGAACTCCCTCTGCGAGCCTCCCTCGACGCCTATGCGCCCGCGCTAGCCGCCTCCTTCGCCATCCAGTCCCTCGGAGCCTTCCTCGCCGGAGCCGCCTACGGCACGCCCACCCACTCGCCTCTGGCCGTCACCTACTCCAACCAGTACGCCGCGCTGCTCTACCGCACGCCGCTTCACATCCATCTCGTCCCCGTGCAGCTTTATGAGGCCATCGCATGCCTCGTCATCCTGGCGGCGCTGCTCTTCTGGCTCCCGCGCCGCACCCAGCCCGGAGAGCTCGCCGGCATCTGGCTCCTCGCCTACGGCCTCACCGTCTTCTTCCTCCAGTTCTATCGCGGAGACGTCTTCACCAACGGCATCTTCACCCCCATGCAGCGCGCCGCTCTCGCCGCCGTAGCACTCAGCGCGCTATTACTCTGGAAACACAGACCCTCCACCCAGCCCACCATCAGGGTGATCCCATGAGCAAGCCTGCCCCGCATCAAATCCGCACCTTCACCGTCGCCCCCGAATCCGCGGGCCGGCGCCTCGACGCATGGCTCACCGCCCAGCTCGAAAACGTCAGCCGCTCCCGCGTCAAGCTCCTGCTCGACCACGACCAGGTCCGCGTCGACGGAGCCATCGAAAAAGCATCTCTCAAACTCCGCGGCGGAGAATCCGTCGAAATCCAGGGCGAACCCGTGCCGCCACCACTCCGCGCCATCGCGGAAGAAATCCCGCTCTCCATCGTCTTCGAGGACAAAGACCTTATCGTAGTCGACAAGCCCGCCGGCATGATGGTCCACGCCGGAGCCGGAGCCACAGACAGCGACCGCAATCGCGGCACCCTCGTCAATGCCCTGCTTGGCCGTAACGAGAAGCTCTCCAAAACCGGCGGCGATCTCCGTCCCGGCATCGTCCATCGCCTCGACAAGCAGACCAGCGGCCTCATCATCGTCGCCCGCAACGACGCCACCCACCTCCGCCTCGCCGAAATGTTCTCCCAGCGCGAAATCCGCAAAACCTACCTCGCCCTCGTCCACGGCCACATCGAGCAAGACCGCGGCACCATCAACGCCGCCATCGCCCGCGACGTCATCCGCCGCACCCGCATGACTACCCGCCGCACCCCCGGCGCGCGCATCGCCATCTCCCACTACACCGTGCAGCGCCGCATCGAGTCATCATGGGGCAAATTCACCCTCGTCTCCGTCCGCATTGAGACTGGCCGCACCCACCAGATCCGCGTCCATCTCTCGTCGATCGGCCATCCCATCGTCGGAGACACCCACTACGGCGCACCCGCTCTCATCCTGCCGAAAGAAGCCCAAAACCGCCGCCGCAAAAGCACGCCCAACCCGCAGGGCGTCTCGCTTCCACGCAACTTCCTCCACGCCGCCCAGCTCGAATTCCATCACCCCCGCACTGGCAAGTCCCTCCACCTGGAATCCCCACTCCCCGCCGAGCTGACAACCTTCCTCGCATCCCTCGAAAAATAACCCTGCGGCAAATCTTTCATCCCGCCAAACCCCTCCCATATCCGCTCACTTCCGCCTAACACACCCCATGTATTCTTATGTCGTTCGGCAATACCCCAAAGGAGTCGCCCCCATGAAAGTCCTCTACACCTCCGATGTCACCGCTGTAGGCGCCCGTCACGGCCACGTCCGCTCCTCTGACGGTCTACTCGACCTCGACCTCGCGCTCCCCCCCGGAATGGGCGGCAAAGGCAACGCCACCAACCCCGAGCAACTCTTCGCCGCCGGATACGCTGCCTGCTTCGGCGGAGCCGTCGAATACCTCGCCGCCCAGCAAAAACTCCGCACCGGAGAAATCTCCGTCCGCGCC
Organism: Acidobacteriota bacterium; assembly: GCA_021818585.1. GTDB lineage: Bacteria > Acidobacteriota > Terriglobia > Terriglobales > Acidobacteriaceae > Acidobacterium. The sequence goes on from JAKATU010000024.1 coordinate 7,502, forward strand.
CAGGTCGGCGTCGGCCCGTACGACGAAGGCGAGGGCGAAGGATTCACCCTCTGCGTCGCCCTTGAAGTCACCCTCCCCGAGCTCACCCAGGCCCAGGCCGAAGCTCTCGTCACCCACGCCCACCGCACCTGCCCCTACTCCAACGCCACCCGCAACAACATTCAGGTCACCCTCAGTGCCCACGGCGGCAAGGCCTGACCCACAGCAGTCTCTACCCCACCAAAACCACTTCAGTCAGAAAATTCGTGGCTTTGGCGGCATTATCCAGTAAACTGAACGTATCTAACCGTTTGAGACGCTGTTGACAGCGTCATCCCCAGACAGGTTGGCTACTGTCACCCCTGGCAAAAAAGCGATCCCACTCCGCGTCCGATCCCCGTTTCTGCCAGGCCAGAGGAATATGTCCGAAATCATCACCGACAATATGCCGCAAGTCAGCGTTGCTCAAATGCAGGCAGACGTGCAGCACTTCACGCAATCCCGCTCGAAAAGCCTCAACTGGAGCTTTGCCATCCTCATGGCCGTCATGCACATTGCGGCCATTGCGGCGTTTTTCTTCTTCTCGTGGGGAGGCGTCCTCGCCTTTCTCGCAACCTGGGTCGTCAGCGAAAACATCGGCATCGCCGTCAGCTACCATCGGCTGCTCACCCATCGCGGCTTCGTCGTCCCCAAGTGGCTGGAGTACACTCTCGCCATCTGCTCCACTCTCGCCATGCAGGGCGGACCCATCTACTGGGTCGCCGTCCACCGGCTCCATCACCAGCTCACCGACAAGCCCGGCGACCCGCATTCCCCGCGCGACGGTGCATGGTGGTCCCACATCGGCTGGATCCTCTACGGCAATCTCCACAACGGTGATCCGGCTCTCAATCGCTACGCGCCCGATCTCATGCGCGACCGCTTCTACCTCTGGTTGAGCCGCTTCCACCTGCTCCCGCTCATCCTCGTCAGCGCAGGCCTTTACTACTACGGCGGGCTCTCCTGGCTGCTCTGGGGTACCGCTCTCCGAGTCGTCATCGGATGGCACACCACCTGGCTCGTCAACTCGGCCACGCACATGTGGGGCTACCGAAACTTTGATACGCGCGACGATTCCCGCAACAGTTGGTGGGTTGGCCTCATCACCGGCGGCGAAGGCTGGCACAACAATCACCACGCCCATCCCGTCTCGGCCACCCATGGCATGACGTGGTATGAGCCTGACTTCAACTACTGGATCATCCGCCTCCTCGGCTTCCTCGGCCTCGCCAGAAAAATCAAGGTCCAGGGACTCAGCGGCGGCCCGGCAAAGGTCATCAACCCCTAGCCACCCCTCCAGCCCCAAACATAAAAACCCCGCTAAGAAGGCGGGGTTTTCTTCTTTAACCTCCCATCCACGCGCCCTGCTCGTAAATCTTATACATTCAATGCAATGAGCGCCGCCGCCGCCCACCACTTCGACGTCCTTATACTCGGCGCCGGCGCGGCCGGGCTCATGTGCGCCATCGAAGCAGGCCGCCGCGGTCGCCGTGTCGCCGTCCTCGATCACGCAGACCGCCCCGGAAAAAAATCCTCATCTCCGGCGGAGGCCGCTGCAATTTCACCAATCTCCACTGCCGGCCCGAGAATTTCCTCTCCCAGAACCCCCACTTCGCAAAATCCGCACTCGCCCGCTACACCCCCGCAGACTTCCTCGACCTCGTCCACCGCCACGGCATCGCCTGGCACGAGAAAAAACTAGGTCAGATCTTCTGCGACCACTCCGCCCAGCAAATTCTCGACATGTTACTCGCCGAGTGCGCCGTTGCCAACGTCGGAATCTTCCTCCGCACCTCCATCCGCACCGTCTCCCACAGCACCGGCTTCCACCTCATCGCCGGCGAGCAATCCTCCCGCGCCGAATTCCACGCCCCCGTCCTCATCGTCGCCACAGGCGGCCTCTCCATCCCTAAAATCGGCGCCTCCGGCTTTGGATACGAAATCGCCCGCCAGTTCCACCTCCCCATCGTCGAACCCCGCCCCGCGCTCGTCCCACTCGTCCTCGACGAAGAAGACCAGCAGCAATGGTGCGACCTCACTGGCCTATCCGCGGAAGTCATCGCCTCCACCGGCAGCGCCCGCTTTCAGGAGAGAATGCTCATCACCCACCGCGGCCTCAGCGGCCCCGCCATCCTGCAAATCTCCTCCTACTGGCGCGAGGGCGAGCCCATCTCCCTCGACCTCGCGCCCGGAGCGCACCTGGCCGCGCCGCTCCTCGCCCATCCCCAGCGCGACACCGCCCGCTTTCGCGCCGCGCTCCGAGAAAAACTTCCCCAGCGCCTCGGCGACCGCATCCTCCAGCTCGACCCGCCCGCTGGCTTCAGCAATCGCGCCCTCGAGCTATGGGAACACTCTCTCCACCACTGGCAATTCTTCCCCATCGCCACCGAAGGCTTCACTAAGGCCGAAGTCACCGCCGGAGGCATCGATACCGCCTGCCTCTCCGCCAGATCCATGGAAAGCCGCGTCCCCGGCCTCTTCTTCATCGGCGAAGTCGTCGACGTCACCGGCCACCTCGGCGGATTCAACTTCCAGTGGGCCTGGGCCTCCGCCGCCGCCGCTGGCCGCAGCCTATAACCAAAATCCCGCTGGCCCAATAACCCAGAAGGTACAGAAGGCAAGGTAGTGAAAGCGCAGAGGATGCTCCACATCCGCCAGCCGTTGGCGGATGTGGGGTAATACCAATGCAAATAAACTGCGCCCGGCAAGAAGAATTGTCATCCCGACCGAAGCGCCAAAGGCGCGCAGCGGAGGGATCTGCAGTTCACCGCCCCATTCCCCGAACCGTTGTCATCCCGACCGGAGTCCGCGAAGCGGATGGAGCGGAGGGACCCGCAGTTTTGTACCGCAG
>JAKATU010000087.1 GCA_021818585.1 Acidobacteriota bacterium
TGCGTCATAGGCCTCAAGCAGCTTGCGCCGCAAATCATCCGAATATGGTCGCGCCATAGCATGTGCGCGGAGAATCGCCATCCATACTATATATCATCAGGAGACATGCTCTAAGAATAAAAATCCCCACGAATCGTTTTCTGAACCATAAAAATACTTCCCCGCCGCTCCCTCTACGCCGGAAACAAAAATCGCAGCACCTCGCCCAGCCGGCCACCCCACGCCCATTCGTGGTGCTCGCCCTGCGCATCTCGATGGAAATACAGTTGATCCGGCATCTTCCAACCCGCCGCCACCAGCCGGTCCCTCACCTTTTCGGCTCGCGCTATGTGTGTAGTGCCCTCGCGCTCGCCCATGTCCAGCCATATCCGCGGCCTAGGCGCTGCCGTTCTACCCATGCCCTCCAGGTATCGGTAAATCCACTCCCCACCCCACCAAAGTGAAGGAGAAAGCGCCGCAATTCGCCCAAAAACCTTGCGGTTTTCCAGCCCCACGTACAGGCTCACCAGCGCCCCCAGCGACGATCCCCCAATCCCCGTCTGCTCGCGCCCCTTCCGTACCCGAAACTGCCGCGTCACCCACGGCAAAATCTCCTCCACCAGCATCCGACCGTAATTGGCTCCACTCCCACCGCCATACTGCCCGTCCCGAACCGGCGTGTACTCTGCAATTCGCGCCGGATCCCGCTCACCATCCCAGCCGCCATGATCCACGCCCACCACCACCAGCGGCACAATTCTGCCCGCGCCAATCTCTGCATCCAGAACCTGCTGCAATCCCCAAGTCTCGCCTGTCTCGCCAAACAGCCTCTGCCCATCTTGCAAGTACAGCACCGGATATCGCCGTGGCCACGCCCTCCTGTATCCCGGCGGAATATAAACCCGCACCATCCGCCGCCCCGGCAGGTACCGGCTATACAGCCCATGGACTTCCACCCGCGAACCCTCAGGTTCGCTATCGACAAATGGCAACAGCAGATTCTCGCTCTCCACAGTGCCCTCAGTGTACCGGCCCAGCGCCCCACTACTTGTTGACTGCTAAAGTAACCCTATGTCCTGCCAGCCTCTCATCCTAACCCTCGCACTGGAACACACCGCTCAGAAATACTTCGAAGATCTCCGCAAGCGCTACTTCCCACCGGAACGCAACTTCATCCCAGCCCACATCACCCTTTTCCACCAGCTCCCCGCAAATGGGCTCACAGCCATCTCCGCTCAACTCGCATCCACAACCGCAATCCCGGTATTTCCCGTCTCCATCACCGGGCTACGATCCTTGGGCCGAGGCGTCGCCTTCCAATTCGAATCTCCCACCCTCATCACCCTCCACGGCCGCCTCGCCCAGGTCTTCGCCACATGGCTCACCCCGCAAGACCGCCAGGGATTCCGCCCACACATCGTCGTCCAGAACAAAGTGGACGCACCCACCGCCAGGCGCACCCTCAACGAACTCTCCGCCACATTCACGCCTTTCTCCACTCAGGCTACGGCCCTGTTCCTATGGCGCTACCACGGTGGCCCATGGCAGCACCTCTCAGAATTTCCCTTCGCAGCGCTCAAATCCTGATTCATCCCTTTATCAGCTGCCCTGCGATAGGGTATTCATAAGGGCCACCCGCCTGAACTCACCCTTCCAAGGACTTGCACGGTGAAATTCATCGGAATCCTCTTCGGAGCCGAAAATAGCTTCCCCAGCGCCCTCGTTGCCGCCATCAACGCCCGCAATCACGAAGGTATCCGCGCCGAATTCATCACCCAGGGCGCCGCCCGTCTCGACCAGCCGCCCACCTGGCGCCTCATCATCGACCGCATCTCCCATCAGGTTCCCTTCTACCGCGCATTCCTCAAGCACGCCACCCTTCACGGATCCGCCATCATCAACAACCCCTTCTGGTGGTCTGCGGACGACAAATTCCTCAACTACGCCCTCGCCGAGCATATCGGCATCGCCACGCCACGCACCGCCCTGTTGCCCCACAAGCAACTCCCCCAGGGCGACGACCGTATGCTCCGCAACCTCCAATACCCCCTCGACTGGCAGTCCATCTTCAACTACATCGGCTTTCCCGCCTGGCTCAAGCCCATCGACGGCGGCGGCTGGCGCAACGTCCACCGCATCGCCTCCCGCGACGATTTCTTCCCCATCTACGACCAAACCGGCAGCCTCTGCATGGTCCTCCAGCAGGAAATCCCCTGGACCGCCTACTACCGTTGCCTCGTCATCGGCCCTCACATCCGCGTCGTTCCCTACAATCCGCGCCTGCCCCACCACGAGCGCTTCCACGCCCAGTTCGACCCGCTCCCGCGCCTACTCGCCCAGCGCATAGAGCACGATGCCCGCAAGCTCTCCGCCACGCTCGGCTACCAGTGCAACACCGTCGAATTCGCCATCCACAACGGAACCCCCTACGCCATCGACTTCCTCAACCCAGCGCCCGACTTCGACCTGCACTCCCTCGGCCGCGAGCACTTTGACTGGGCCGTCAATACCTTGGCCGACTACGCCATCGCCGTCGCACAAGCACCGCAGCTCTCCGCCGCGCAGAAATCCTCTCAACTCCTCCGCATCGCAACCCCTTCCAGGCCGCCCCGTCCCGCTATAAAATCCACCCTCAGGTCCAAATCCAAAGCCGCGAAATCCTCCACCCGCAAAAAGTCCGTTCCATCAAAAAAATCAGCTCCGGAATCCATCCAAACTACGCCAGAATAGGCTTCAAACCCGTTATTTCACAGCGCTTATGAAACGCCACGCCCTTTGGGAGCATCATTAACTTATGTCCAGCACGTCAACCTCTACGCAATCGCGATCCGAGCTGCGCAAGCTCGGCAACTCCGACCTCCAACTCACCCCCATCGGCTTCGGCGCGTGGGCCATCGGCGGCGGCAACTGGCAGTTCGGCTGGGGCTCTCAGGACGACAACGACTCCATCCGCTCCATCCACCGCGCCCTCGACCTCGGCATCAACTGGATTGACACCGCCGCCGTCTACGGACTCGGCCGCTCAGAAGAAGTCGTCGCCCAGGCCCTCAAGCAGACCGCCCATCGCCCTTACATCTTCACCAAGTGCTCCATGCGCTGGGACTCCGCCCGTCAGATTTACCGTAGCCTCAAGGCCGCATCCGTCCGCGAAGAGATCGAAGATTCCCTCCGCCGGCTCCAAGTCGACAACATCGACCTCTATCAGATCCACTGGCCAAATCCCGAAGAAGAAATCGAGGAAGGCTGGGAAACCCTCGCCAAGCTAAAAGAAGAAGGCAAAATCCGCTACATCGGCGTCTCCAACTTCAACGTCGAGCAGATGAAGCGAGTCCAGAAAATCGCCCCCATCACCTCGCTCCAGCCGCCCTACTCTATGATCAACTCCGCTGTGCAGGACGAAATCCTGCCCTTCTGCCTCCGGCAGAACATCGGCGTCATCAACTACTCACCTATGGTCTCCGGCCTGCTCACCGGCAAAATGACAGCTAAACGCATCCAGAGCATGCCCGAAGACGACTGGCGCCGCAACAACCGCAACTTCGTCGAGTCGCGCCTCACCCGCAATCTCCAGCTCGCCGAACTCCTCCGCGAAATCGGCCAGCCTCACAACATTCAACCCGGCGTCGTCGCCATCGCCTGGACCCTTCGCAACCCGGCCGTCACAGCCGCCATCGTCGGCGCACGCCGCCCCGATCAGGTCGACGGCATCATCCCCGCGCTTACCTTCCGCCTCAGAGATGAAGAAAAAGCCCTTATCGACCAGTACATCCAAACCAACCCATAAACCCGCACGCAACACAAAAGGCGCTGCAGCCGTCCGACCCAGCGCCTTGTCCTCACATCAAAAACTTGACCCGTTACATGCACTCGAGAAATCTCGGAAACAGCATCGTCGAGTGATTCTGGAATAGCTTCGTCATGTGCGCCAGCATGCTGCTGTAGGCCATTGCCGCGCGATACGCGTTGACTCGGGGAGCCACTTGCGAGCAGGTTGATAAATACTTGCCTATCGAAATCAGCACCGCAATGCGCACCTGCACCGCATCCGCCCTCAGGCTCTCCAGCAACTCCTCAGGCGGCTCCGCGCCATGTTCCGTCGCGTAGTCCACGAGTTGCAGAAAAAGTCCCGCGTTCCGGAACATCGACCACAGTCCCATCACGCCGTTGATCTTCTCCCACACTGTCTCTGGAGTCGCGTCAATGCCATCTTCATATAGATACTTGCGCGACAAAGTATCGAAGTTGAATTCCCTGTTCGACGCCACCTGGGAGGCAATCCACTCCCAGCTGGACGCTCGCATTCGGTGTTGCCTGCGCCGCCAGTAGAGGTAATACACCCCCAGCGTACACAGCACAAAAAAGATCAGGAAGCTATTAGACATATCCTCAATCTCCGGCAGCCGTGCAAAGCGTTCACTTCTGCTCTGGATGGCGCGTTCCGTAAACCCGCGTAACAATTCGGGCAATACATGCGTCAATTCCCGCAAACTCGTGGTCCGACTTATATTACCCTAACTTGCATAAGTTGAATATCAGGTTTTCGTTTTTTCCCGATATGTGTTTCGTATCATTTACGCCAGAATTACGATTGCACTGAGGAAAGTAAGCGAACAATACCAGAGCTGTCACCCGTTCAGCAACTCAAATTGCATTGTTACGCCTTTTCCAAACTGGATCGAAATCCATAAACTACATCCCATCAACAATCTACGAGGCTTGCCAATCGCAGAATGCCCCCTGAAATCCACGATCTCCGCCCCCCAGAATCCCCAACTTCGCGGCATCGCGCCACATGCCGGAAGTAATCTCCCGCCTTTCCACGCCTGCACCACGATGCTTGCAAAATCTGCACTGTCTATGCTTGGTTCTTTTCAAAGCGCCCGCGCCAATTTTTCTGCATCTCGTTGTAATTTTTTCCTTCCACTTCCTGCAACCATTCAGTAAACTTCGGTAATTCACTGGCGTAATCTAAATCGCGCTGCGGTGCTATCGTTTTGTGACGTAGGGACACTGTACTAGGGGCGACGAAATTGGACAGGCTCGAAAGCATCATAAATATCGCCTCCGATTTCCAGCCTGAGCTGGAACATGGGGAAAGAACTTCATTCCGGTTCCCGATCCAGCTGCAACTTCGCATCGTCTTCGAAGGTACGGATTACACGGCAGAAACGGAAAATTTCTCTTCCAGTGGCGCCCTTTTACGCCTTCAATCTTCAATTGCCGATGGATCCAACATCTATTTCCTCTTGGAGGTTCCAGCCGAACTCACCGGCTCCGATGCCACTGCGGCTATTGATGGAGAGGGAGTCGTGGTTCGCTCTTATCAAGAAAATGGACTGCACTACGCAGCCATTGTGATCAATGAATATCGATTCCAGTAGAGAAAATCACATGAAACCCACGGACGAATCTGCCACCCAGCAACATACTCCGGAACAACCGAACGACACCCTCAAAATGGAAACCGGCGTAGTCGACTTGCCCAGCCAGCCCATCCGCATCACCCTGGCCGATTCACAGGCCATTTACCGGGTCGGCATGCGCAAGGTCTTCGACCTCGAAAGCGACCTCAAGGTCGTAGCCCAGGTGGACACCCTCGATCAGCTCTTCGACTCCATCACCAAATCTCCATCCGATGTGCTCCTAATTGAGGCAGGACTCCTCAACGGTGCGCCCCGCGGCATCCCAGACATCGTCCAGGCCGCCCCCGAACTCAAAATCATCGTACAAACCTCGGCCAGCGACGAATCGCATACCGTCGAACTCTACCGTCGTGGTGTACGCGGCATCATCCCACGTTCCATCTCGCCTGACCTCCTCGTCCGCTGTGTCCGCAAAATTGCCAGCGGCGAGACATGGATCGACAATCAGTCCGTCAACTGGGTCATCAAGGCCTACCGTTCCCAGGCCTCCGCGCTCACCAACCCGCGCTCCCAGCCGCGCCTCTCGCCCAAGGAACTGGCCATCATCTCCTGCATCACCCATGGCAAACGCAATAAGGAAATCGCCTTCCAGATGGGCACCACCGAGCAGGTCATCAAGAACTACCTTCGCAAAATCTATGACAAGCTCGGCGTCTCAGACCGCCTCGAACTGGCCCTCTACTGCCTGCACCATCAGCTCGATAAGCCGCTCAGCCCCGAGCAGGCTTCCTCCGGCATCCCGGTGCCCGTCAAGTAGTTCACTCTTAAGCATCTTTCGCGCGGCGGCTTTTTTCGATACCCTTCGTCAAAAGCCGCCGTTGCTATGCTCAAAACACTCCAATCCCTCAATTCCCGCCAGCGCCACACCTTTCTCGCCTGTCTTCTTGGCTGGTCGCTCGACGCGTTCGACTTCTTCCTCCTCGTCTTCATCATCCCCGCCATCGCCAACAGCTTTGACTCCAGCATTGCCGAGGTGGGCCTCGCCGTCACCCTCACGCTGGCCTTTCGCCCCGTCGGAGCCATCCTCTTCGGCTATCTCGCCGACCGTTTCGGCCGCCAGCCCACGCTGATGCTCAACATCGCGTGCTACTCCATTCTGGAAGTCTACTGCGCCTTCGCTGGATCGCTCCACACCCTGCTCATCCTCCGCGCGCTCTTCGGCATCGCCATGGGCGGCGAGTGGGGCGTCGGCACAGCACTCGCGCTGGAATCCCTGCCCCGAGAAGGGCGCGGCTTCTTCTCCGGCATCCTCCAGGAAGGCTACTCAGTCGGCTACCTCCTCGCCTCGCTCTCCTACGCCACTGTCTACCCCGCGCTCGCACACATCCAATGGCACGGCGCAGCCATCGGCTGGCGCGGCATCTTCATCCTCGGCGCTCTGCCCGCACTCGTCGTCCTCTACATCCGCAGAAACGTCGAAGAATCCCCTACATGGACAGCCAGCCGTCTGCCCGGCTCCGCCCACCGACCAGAACCCACCAACCAGTCCCGCGCCGCATGGTGGAACTCCATCCGCAGCTACACGCCAACTTTTCTTTTCCTCATCCTGCTGATGACCGGCTTCAACGCGCTCTCCCACGGCACGCAGGATCTCTATCCCACATTCCTCCAGAAGCAGCTCCACTTCTCCCAGCGCCTCACCGGCGGCATCGGCATCATCTACAACGTAGGAGCCATCTTCGGCGGCATCTTCTTCGGCACCATCTCCGAGAAAATCGGCCGCAAAAAAGCCATTCTCCTCGCCGTCCTGCTCACCCTCCCGGCCATCCCGCTCTGGTCGCTCATCCACTCGCCTTACATGCTCGCCACCGGCGCATTCCTCATGCAGTTCATGGTGCAGGGCGCATGGGGGATCGTACCCGCCTATCTAGTCGAGCTCTCGCCCGGCCCAGTCCGCGCCACCTTCCCCGGACTCGCCTACCAGCTCGGCAATCTCCTCATGTCAGGAAACATCTTCCTTCAGGCCAGCATTGCCGAACACTTCCGCTCCTACGGCAGAGTGCTCGCCGTCTCGGTCCTCATCGTCGCCATCTACCTCGCCATCGTCACCAGCTTCGGCAAAGAAACCCGGGGTACGGAACTCACCATCTGACAACAGGTCCTCGCCACTACTCCCCGTAAGGCACCCAGATATTCTTCACCTGCGTTGCATGCCGCAGGAACCACTCACCTTCGCCCTGCGCAGCGTCAAACCAGTTCACCTGCCGCCCCTCATGTGTGAACACCTGTTTCAAATTTCCCGCTGACGCACGCTTCACCATCTCGCATCCCGCCGCATCGCCGAAATGCCAGATCGCGCTCACATCGTCATGCTCGGCCAGCGTCTTTGCCAGCTCCGCCGGTCGCCCCGCCACCAGGTTCACCACCCCACCTGGCACATCGCTCGTATCAAGCAACTGATAGAAATACCCGCCGATCAGCGGATACCCCTCTGAAGGCACAGCCACCACGCAATTCCCCATCGACACCAGAGGCAGGACCGTCGAAATCAACCCCAGCAGCGGAGCCTCCACCGGACAAATCACCCCCACCACTCCCAGCGGCTCCTTCATCGTCAGCGTCACATTGCGCCCCGCCGGAGAATGCACCGCTCCGTCATACTTATCCGTCCACGCCGCATAGCTGAAAATTCGCTCGATCCCCAGCGCAACCTCGCGCCGCGCCTGCTCCGCGCCCACCACCCGCTCCAGCGCAACGGCAATCTCTGCCTCGCGCCGCACCATATTCTCCGCGAAGAAATACAGCACCTGCGCACGATTGTGCTGGCTCGCCTTCGCCCATCCCGCAGCCTTGTGCGCCGCCTCTACCGCATTCCGAATATCCTTCCGGTTCCCCAGCGGAGCCTCGCCCAGCAATTCCCCATCGTTGGCACGCACCGCAATGCTGTATCCCGAATCCGGCCGCGTCTGCTTCCCGCCAATGTACTGCTTCACCGTCCAGTCCATCGCAGGCTCGCCCGCATCATTTCCAGCCCGCTCACCACCCGCACTCGCATCATCCGCGCTCAGCGCCGGAGCGCTCTGTAACCATAACGGTTGTAAATACTCATACATGCCTTCGCGGCCGCCTTCGCGCCCAAACCCGCTCTCCCGATACCCTCCAAATCCACACGCTGCATCAAACTGGTTCGTCCCGTTCACCCATACCACACCAGCTTTAATCCTCGAAGCCACATCCAGCGCCACATTAATGTTCTCGCTCCACACGCTCGCCGCCAGCCCATAAGGCGTGTTGTTTGCCAGTTCCACCGCCTCGTGCAGAGTCCTGAAGCTCATCACCGTTAGCACAGGGCCAAATATTTCCTCCTGCGCCACCACCGACGCCGGATGCACATCCGTCAGCAGTGTCGGCGGAAAATACAAGCCCCGCTCCGGCATCGCCGCCGAAGGCTGCCAGCAAGTCGCGCCATCCGCCACGCCCCGCGCTACCAGCCGCTCAATTCGCTGCAACTGCACCGGCGCTACGATCGCGCCCATGTCCACCGCCTTGTCCAGCGGAGCTCCAATCCGCAGCCGCTCCATCCGCGCCCGCAGCTTTGCCGTCACCCGCTCCTGCACCGCTTCCTGAACAAGCAAGCGCGAACCCGCACAGCACACCTGCCCCTGGTTCAGCCAGATCCCATCCACCAGCCCCTCAATGGCGCTGTCTGCATCCGCATCGTCAAACACAATGTATGGCGACTTCCCGCCCAGCTCCAACGACAGCTTCTTCTCCGTCCCAGCCGTCGCCTTGCGAATCGCCCGTCCCACCTCCGTCGAGCCCGTAAACGCAATCTTGTCCACATCAGGATTCGCCACCAGCGCCTCACCCGTACGACCATCGCCGGTCACAATGTTCACCACACCAGCCGGAAGCCCGATCTCCTCGCACAACTCTGCAAACGCCAGCGCCGTCAGCGGAGTAAACTCCGCCGGCTTCAGCACCACCGTATTCCCCGCCGCCAAAGCCGGAGCAATCTTCCACGCCAGCATCAGCAGCGGAAAATTCCACGGAATAATTTGCCCCGCAACGCCACAAGCCGCATACCCCGCAAACTCCCGCTCCAGCAACTGCGCCCAGCCCGCATGATGATAAAAATGCCGTGCCACCAGCGGAATATCAATGTCCCGGCTCTCCCGTATAGGCTTGCCGTTGTCCATCGTCTCCAGCACTGCCAGCCGCCGCGCATGCTTCTGCACCTGCCGCGCCATCGCATACAGATACCGCGCTCGCGCATGCCCCGTCAGCGCCTGCCACGGCTCCAGCGCAGCCCGCGCCGCTCGCACCGCTGCGTCCACATCCTCCGCCGAGCCCTGCGCTACACTCGCCAGCGCCTCGCCCGTCGCCGGGTCGACAGTCTCAAACTGCTCGCCCGTCGCGGGCTCCACCCATTTGCCACCAATAAAGTTACAAAACCGCCTTCCGTGTCCGTCAAGCCACGCAATCGCTTCCTTCGGGTCTTCCGGTGCCGGTCCGTACTCCAGCGTCTCAAACTTTTCGAGGATGCTCATCTCTATCGCTCCTTCACCATCACTTTCACGCCAGCGGCTGCCGATACGCCGCCGCATACCGTCCCGTCGCAAAATGCTCCAGTTGCCGCTCGATATCCGTCAGCATGCCGCTCGCCCCGAACCGGAAAAGCTCCGGCTCCAGCCACGGCCTGCCCAGTTCTTCCTTCATCAAAAACATCCACTCCAGCGCCTGCTTCGCCGTGCGAATCCCACCCGCCGGCTTGAATCCCACAGCCACGCCCGTCCGCTGAAAATACTCACGAACCGCCCTCGCCATCACCAGGCTCACCGGCAGCGTCGCATTCACCGCCTCCTTGCCCGTCGATGTCTTGATGAAATCCGCGCCCGCCATCATCGCCACCACGCTCGCGCGGCCCACATTCCGCAGCGTCATCAAATCGCCCGTGCCCAGAATCGCTTTCATGTGCGCGCCCGGCCCGCACGCCTGCTTGAACGTCGCAATCTCGTCATACAGCGTCTGCCATTGCCCGCTCAGCACCAGCCCGCGTTCAATCACAATATCAATCTCCCGCGCGCCCGCCTCCACACTCAGCTTGATCTCCGCCACCCGCTCCGCCAGCGGCGACAGCCCCGCCGGAAATCCCGTCGAAACAGCAGCCACCGGAATCCCGCTTCCCTCCAGCGCCTTCACCGCCGTCTTCACAAACATGTGGTACACGCACACCGCTCCCACCGTCAGCCCAAGCTCATCAATGCCAAGCGCCTTCACCAGTTCCGCTTTCAGAGGCTGCCGAGCCTTCGCGCACAACCGCCGAACCCGCTCCGCCGTGTCGTCGCCGGAGAGTGTCGTCAAATCCATGCAGCCAATCGCCTTCAGCAGCCAAGCCGCCTGCCACTCCTTCTTCACCGTGCGCCGCGCCGTCAGCGTCTGGACCCGCCGCTCAATCGCGCTCGTATTCGCCGCAACCGACTTCACCCAGTCGAGGTCCAGCACCATGCCAGGATTCGTACCCCACTCCGGCTCTGCGTCTCGAGCCCTCAATCGTTCGCCTACCTCGATTTCCTTACCCATCTCCAGCACCTGCCTCTAGTTGCCGCCCCTGCGCCCCAGCAGCGCATCCACTTCCTCGCGCCTCGGCATCGAGCGCGAAGTCCCATGCCGCGTCACAGAAATTCCAGCCACCGCGCATCCAAACCGCGCCGCAGCCGCCAGATCCATGCCTTCACCCAGCGCAACCGCAAATCCCGCATTGAACGCATCCCCCGCGCCCGTCGTATCCACTACGCTGCCGGCGTCAAAGGCCGCTACATGCTCGGTCACCGTCTCACTTTTCACCAGCACGCCTCGCGCTCCCAGCGTAATCACCGCATGCCCTGCGCCCCGCCGCAACAACTCATCCGCCGCGGCTTCCGCTTCACCCAGTGTGGCAACACGCTTTCCCGTCAACGCCTCCGCCTCACTCTCATTCGGCGTCAAATAATCGCAAAGCGCCAGCAGCGCGTCCGGGCAGGGCAGACCCGGTGCCGGATTCAATATCGTCCTCACTCCCTTGCGCCGCGCCAGTGCCAGTGCATACTCCACCAGCACAATCGGTAACTCAAACTGTGTCAGAAAGCAGGAAGACGCCGCAATCCTGTCTCCCGCCCGGTCAATCTCATCTTTTGTCAGTGCTCCCGCCGCGCCCGGGCACACCACAATCGCATTCTCGCCCGAATCCTCCTGCACCAGGATCGCCGCGGCGCCCGTCGCCTCATTCTCTGCCCGCACCAGGAAGTCTGTATTCACACCCGTATCACGGTATATCTGCAACGCAATCTCGCCAAACGCATCTGCCCCAATCTTGCTTAGGAAAGTCGTCTCCGCGCCCAGCCGCGCCGCAGCCACCGCCTGGTTCGATCCCTTGCCGCCGGGCCCCATCTGCAGCCCGCTGCCCACCACCGTTTCGCCCCATACCGGCAGCCGAGGTGTGCGAAACGCCACGTCCAACGCAAATATACCCATCACGGTTACATTAGCTCGGCTCATCTCATCCCACCTCAACGTCCAGTCCGACCGCGCGCATCAGCTTCAACGCATTCGTCGTTTGCGCAACCCCGGCGACAAGCCGGTAATCGAACACCAGTTCGCCGTCGATATAGTGATCTTCAAAATGATAATTCGCAGCCTTGCCCTCAAGCTGCTCCACAATCTCCGTCAGCGCTAGGTCATGCGTCGTCACAATCCCCACGGCCCCATGCTTGAGCAGCGATCGCACCATCGCTTCGGTCCCCGTGCGCCGGTCCTTCGAATTCGTCCCGGACAACAACTCATCCAGCAAAAACAACACCTTCGGCCCATGCTCTGCCAGGTCCTGCATTTGCTTCAACCGCTGAATCTCCGCATAAAACCGCGACAACCCTCCCTGCAGCGAATCCAGCACGCAAATCGAAGCGGCCACCAGCAGTTCACTCATCCGCAACTTCGTAGCGCACACCGGCGCGCCCGCCTGCGCCAGCACCGCATTCAATCCAATCGCCCGCAGCAGCGTGCTCTTGCCCGCCATATTTGGCCCGCTCAGCATCATCAACTGCTGCTCTTTATCCAGCCGCACATCATTCGTCACCGCCCGGCCTCGCGGCAGCAGAGGATGCTTCAACCCTTCCGCCACAAATAACGGACCCACAGTTACAAATTCGGGATAAGTATTCTCCGGATGCTCCCACGCATAGCAGGCCAGCGCATGCAGCGCCTCCACATCGCCCGCCGCCAGCAGCCACTTCTCCACATTCTTTCCGTACCGCGCCCGCCACACATCCAGAAACCCCAAACACACCGGCGTCCAGAACATAAACGCGTCCAGCACCTTCACAAACATGTTGTGCCGAGACTCCAGCCACTGCATCCTGCGATGCAGCCTCTTCAGCGCCTGCGACGCTCGCACACCATCCGTCGTCAGCCCCGCCTGCAGCTTCTGCAGCATCTCCGCGGAAAACTCCTCCTGCTCCATCAACTCCATCACCGCAGCCAGCAACGGCAGCTCATGCGCAGCCTCCTCGACCTTGTCCGCCTCAGGAAACATCCGCTTCGAGCACAGGTAGCTCACCGAGTAGTTCACCAGCGAAATGCCAATCAAAAACTCAAGCGCGCCCTTCGTGCCCATAAGCGTGAACACAACGCTCGCCAGCCACAAAACCGCCAGCAGTGGAGCAACCACAAACGCAAACCACCTCGCCACTACAGGCTCGCCATCGCTCCAACCCACCAGCCGCTCTGACCGAATCCCACCTTCCATCTCGCCGCCCGCTAGCGCCGTTTCCTCTCGAAACGCATACAGCAGCGCAAGCTCCTTCACCGCCTCCTGTCGCTCCTGGACATACTTCACGCGCACCGGCGCCATCAACCACGCAGCCAGCGCCTCGCGCCCCGCGCTCGTCTTCGCAATCGAAACCAGCTCAAACAGCCCGCCCGCGCCGAACACATCCAGGTCCCGCGCATACAAATGGTCGCTGTGCACAAACTCTTCGCCGCTCTGCCCCGTTCCCACCCAGCGGTCTTCCATCCGCGCAACGCCCTGCCGGTAATACCGCAGCCGCTGCCCGCAGCGCCCCAACTGCTTCAGAGTACGCTCGTGCAGCACAAACGCCGCCACCAGCACAGCCAGCACTAGAACCAGCATCCACGCATCGTGCGGAGCATAGCGCACCACCGTCGCGCTCAGCACCACAAGCAGCAAAAACAGCACCAGCTTGACGACCACATACAGCCGGTCGCTCCGCTTCAGGCGCGACTCATCATACTGCGCCTTGGCAAGCGCATCCCGGTAATAACGCAGAGGGTCAAGAACGTCCACTGCGACATTCTTTCACGGCAAAGCCTCGCGCCTCACCATCTCTCAGTTGTCTTCAGAAAATTTCGGAGCGGTCCAGAATAGCCTAGACCGCCACGGTAAAGGTATCTTCCGTCCGCGTCACCGACCGGTACAGCGTATCCCGCTCCACCGGAACCCGGCCTGCCTCGGTAATCAGCCGCATCAGGCCCTGCCGCCGCAATCCCTGCGGAGTCGTCGCCCCGGCATCGTGGTAAATCTTCTCTTCCACCACGGTCCCGTCAATGTCATCCGCTCCAAATCGCAGCGCGATCTGCGCAATCTTCGGCGTCAGCATCTGCCAGTAAGCCTTGATGTGCGGAAAATTATCCAGCATCAGCCGGCCAACGGCAATCTGCCGAATGTCCGTCATCCCCGTCGTCCGGGGCAAATGCTCCAGCGGAGTGTTGTCCGGATGAAACGCCAGCGGAATAAATGTCTGGAACCCATGCGTATCGTCCTGCAGCTCGCGCAGCCTCACCAGGTGATCCACGCGGTCTTCATCACTCTCCACATGCCCATAAAGCATCGTCGCATTCGACTTCAGCCCGAGCTGATGCGCAATCCGCGCCGTCTCCAGCCACTCACTGCCGTCAATCTTGTGGTCGCAGATAATCGACCGCACGCGATCCGAAAAAATCTCCGCTCCGCCGCCCGGCATCGAATCCACACCAGCCGCTTTCAGTCGTTCCAGCGTCTCTCGAATGCTCAGCTTCGACCGCTTGGCAAAAAACGCAATCTCCACCATCGTGAACGCTTTGATGTGTACCTGCGGAAACCGCTCCTTCAGCCCGCGCACCAGGTCCTCAAAATACTCCAGCGGCAAATCCGGATGCAGACCGCCCACAATGTGGAACTCCGTCACCGCCTCCGTATACCCGGACGCAGCCGTCTCCCACGCCTGCTCCAGCGCCATCGTGTACGAGCCTTCCGTCCCCTTCTTGCGCCCAAACGCGCACAGCTTGCACGCCGCCACGCACACGTTCGTCGGGTTGATGTGGCGATTCACATTAAAGTACGCCACGTCTCCATTCATCTTCTCGCGAACATGGTTCGCCAGCCAGCCCACCGCCAGAATATCCGGCGACCGGTAAAGCGCAACGCCATCGTCAAAGGAAAGGCGCTCGCCGCTCAGCACCTTCTCCGCAATTAGTCGAAGACGGTTGTCGTCCGTCACAAATGCATGTATCTGACTACCCATCTTATATATGATACTGCAGTCCGCCCTTTCGATTCCTGCTTCGTGACTGCATCAAAATACTTACGGGACAGACCTTCATACCGCTGTTACACTCATGAAATATCTCAGGACTCTGTCACCAGCCGTAGCCTCAAGGGACACGATTGCGTACTTCCAAGCTCATCCTCTGCACCCTGCTCTTGCCTCTCTCGCTGATTCCCGTCACAGCGCAAAAGGCCCCACCGGCCGTACACTTTCCCACCGTCACCTCCTACAGCCTCACCAAGGCCAAAATCACCCTGCCGGCCGCATTCAGCGCCAACCGCAACCTGCTGCTCATATCCTTCGATACCGGAGACACCCCCGAAATCGACCGCTGGGTAACAGCAGTTCAGTCCCTCAGTCGCCTGCAAGACAGCCTCGACTATTACCTCCTGCCCATCTCGGAAGAAAAAAATCCCCTCTATCGCTGGTGGGACAATTCTGCCATGCGCAGCAACTTCACAGACCCTCAGCTTTGGCCCCGCGTCGTACCCCTCTATCTCAATGAAAATCAGTTCCGCAGGAAGTTGCGGATTCCTGGCAAAAGCAGCGTAGTCGTCCTGCTCACAGACCGAACTGGAACTGTCCTCTGGCGAGCCTCCGGTCCACCCGACCAGCAAAAGCTCGACTCCCTGCGCGCGCAACTCCACTCCTGAAAAGCTTCCCAGCCTCTAAACCGCGCTCGTCTCCAGCTTCTTTTCCATCACAAACGCGTCAATCCGGTCCAGGTAGTACCCCGCAATCCGTCCAATGCGCTCATACCCCTCCTCAGCGTAAAACCCCTGCGCACCGTCATTGTCCACTGACACTTCCAGCCGCACCCGGTCAATTCTCATCTCCCGCAACCGCCGCTCCACCGCAAAAATCAGCGCCCGGCCCAGCCCTTTGCGTCGCATGCTCGCAGCCACATCAATCGTCACAATATGGCCCACCCGTGCCTCGCCCTTGCGCCGCAACTCCGCAATGATAAAACCCACCATCGCCCCGGATGTGCTCTCAGCCAGCAGCTCAATACTGTGAGGCGCGGATAAAAACGCCAGCAGGTCCGTTCTGGAGTAGGCAATCCCCTCGGGAAAACACTGCTGGTCGAGTTGATAGAGCGACTCAAAGTCCGTCCGCTCTACAGCACGCAGAGTCCACACGTTCTTGTCAGTGGCTCCTTATCTCCGCCATTGCACTGCCCTTCGTCGGAGTCTCTGGCTGCACAATCACGCCGTTCATCGGCGATGCCGCCATCAATCTCCCCGCAACCGCATGCACCGAGTGCAGCCGCCAGCCCGAATCCCACCACTGCCACGCCAGTGTATCCGGATCAATCGCATACACCAGGCTCGTCGCCCGCGATGTTACCACCACGCGCCCCGACACAGGGTTCCACGCCAGGTTCCGGATCTGGTTTGTCGGCAACCTCTGGATGTCATGCCAAACGCGCCCATGATTCGCGCTCCAGTAAACACCCTGCGGCCCCCCCACCCATATCTTCCCCCCAGGCGAAGTCGTCACCGCCGTGATCTGAGTCAAGCCCGCCGGCCGGGTCAGCGGAATCCAAATCTTCCCGCCATCCACCGATCGCCAAAGCACTCGGAAATCAGAAGCCAGAAGCGCCGAGCCATCCTTACCCATATAGAAAAAGTTCGCTCCATGCAGCACCGGCCCGCGCCACAACTTCCCGCCGTCCGTGCTCCGGTAAACCCCATTGGGAGTTTCCGCCAGCCAGTCGCCGCCAGCCGTCAGTAAGGTGCTCACGCGCCCCGTAATCCGTTCCGGCCGCGAATCCTCCACCACCATCTTCTCCATCGGGCGACCATTCTGCCGGTACTCCACAACCCTCGTGTGCTCCGTCACCGCCATCCCGTCACTAACCCAGCCCTGCACCGTCCACCGAAAAATTCCACGGTCCGTCCCAGCCAGCAGCGTCCCATCTCTGGCCTGCGCCAGCGCAAACACATCCCGCCGTCCCAGCCCTTCGCTCTGCTGCTTCCACGTCTGGCCGTTGTCATTGGAAACATATACGCCGCCATACTGCCAGCCATTGACCACCCCCGCGTAAATCCGCCCTGGGTGCTCATGGTCCGTCAATATCGCCGCTACTTCCCGCCCGGAGAACCCCTGGTTCGAAGTCGAAAAGCTCTTCCCGCCGTCCTCGCTCGCCAGTACGCCGCCGTGGTCCGTCGCCATTAGCACATGCTCAGGATTGTGCGGATCAATGTAGATATCGTTGATAACGATGTAGGGATTCGTCATCCGCCTCCACGACTCGCCTCCGTTCACCGTCTTGTACAAACCCTCCGTCGTCCCGGCATACACCACTTTTCGGTCATTCGGGTCTTCCTTGATCACCCGCGTCCGTCGCGCCGTCGTCGGAATCCCCTGCACCTTCCGGAACAACTCTCCGCCGTTATACGTCTTGTAAATCCCCGAGCACGAGCTCATGTAAAGCGTCTGCGGGCGAACCGGGTCAATCAGTATCGAAAACACATCCGAGTCCGTGATAATCCCCTGGTGAATGTTGAACCAGTGCTTGCCTCCATCTGTCGTCTTCCACGGCAAATGCCACGTCCCGGCATACACCACGTTAGGGTTCTCCGGGTCCACTGCCACCGATTGCACGTTGATAATCTGGCCGCTGCCTGCCGGGCTGATCTCTTTCCAGTGCGCTCCCGAATCCTTGCTCTCATAGACTCCGGAAATCGTCCCGGCCACAAGAATATTCGCATTCGACGGTGCCTGCGTCAGCGCCCGTACCGACTGCCCATGCATGCCCGGCAGTTCCTTCCATGTCAACCCGGAGTCGTGACTCACCCATACTCCACCGCCAAACCTGTTCAGCCGCCACACGCCCGCATACAGCGTGTGCGCATCCGCCGAATCCACAATCAGGTGATCCACCACCAGCTCTTCCCCTGTCTTGCCGATTCTTGACAATGGAGACCAGCGCGCTCCGCCATCTTCGGATTGGTAGATCCAGCCGTTCGTCGTACCCAGGTAAATGTGCGAGGCATCGTTCGGATCAGCCGCGAAGCTACGCGCGTCACCACCGTAAGGCCCTATCGAAAGCCATCGATTGGTCGCAGCATGAAGGAGAGAAAAGGCCGGAACACAGCACACCAGCAAGGAGAAAAAACACAAGGCACGAAACCGCATAAATACATTTTTCCATAGCGTGAGCCGCATTGCTCACAAAGACTGAAAAGGGAATCTAATAAGCCAAAGGGCTGACCGGCATTACCGATCAGCCCTATGGCATACTGCTGCACCACAAACGCCCCTTACATCTTCTTCTTGTGGGTCATCTTGTGGTGGATGTAATGATGCTCCATGGTCTTTGCCTTCAAGGCGCTCATATCCACCGCCTCGGTACCCTGAATGTCATTCTCGAAGTTGGCACCCGCTGGCACAAGGTAGTCCTGGACTTCCTTGGAACCGGCGTTGCCGGTGCGCACCTGGATGCGGCTGGCATCAATGCCCTTGTCCTTCACCAGGTACTCCTTCGCATTCACCGCGCGCCACGCAGCCTTCTGGGCTCCGTCACGCTCGCCGGGTCCGGCATTGCCCACTAGCACCAGGTCTGCATCCGGCTGACGCTGCGCATTCAGGGCCACATCGTCAAGGCAGGCCTTGGCAATGTTGTCGACGCGCGTCGGACGGTACTTGTCCTGGTTGAAGGTGATCGTGCAAAGCTTCTCAGTATGCGGGGTCGGCGGCGGCGGCGGCGCCTGAATGTCAACCGTCGTCGTCGAGGAGGCAGTCTGACCCTTGTCATCCTGCACATTACAGGTCACAGTTACGGGTCCTGAGGGAGCACCCGTCGTCGAGAGCGTCGCCGAATTGCCGGAGCCGCTGATCGAACCAGCGCTGGCAGAGTACGTGTAGGTCAAAGGACGATTCTGCGGGCTTACGCCGGTCGCCGTTATCGTCGCTGTCTGGCCTGGCTGAACCGTCATCGGGCTCGCCACGCAGCTGACTGTCGGCGGCTCAAACTGCTTCACCGTGAACATCGTCGTGCAGTCCGCGGACTCGCCCGCCTTGTTGCCTTCCGTCACATGACCCATCACCTTGTAGGTGCCGGGCTGCAGATCCGAGGTATTGATCTTCGCCGTCGAATCAGAGCTGTTCACAGTCAAGCCTTGGCCCATCCAGCTGTACTTCGCCGTCTTTTTCGGGTTCAGGTTGCTGGTCATGCCAGTCACCGTCACCTCACCGCCAGGATACACAGACTCGGGGCTGGCCGAGCAGGAATACGTCACCGGCGGAGGAGGCGTCAAGCTACCCACATGCCACACAATACCGGTGCTCAGGCGAGCGGTGTCCGAATTCACCCGGCCGCCGAAGTCAGGCGTCAGACCGTAATCCGCATGGAAATATTCGTAATCAGCCTGGAAAAGCCGAAGCGAAAGTCGATGATTGAAGAACGGAAGGCCATAGTCCAGACCGCCACCAACGGTCAACGCAGGACCCCAGGTGTAATTGTGGGCCGCAATCGGCTCTGCATTCGGTCCGCCAACCCGTGCCGCACCGGCAAGGGCATGGACAAATGGCGTCATGCCAGACATTGGATACCGGCCAATCAGACCGCCCTGAATTGTCTGGACACCGTCGTTCCGCCCATCCGGAGAATTCTCATATTCCAACTGACCGCCAAGATAGCGATTGAAGTAGTAGGCCACGCTGCCAATCGCACCTTCATTGATGGAGGACAGCTTATCTGTGTATGTGCCACCGCCATACAGATTCGTAGTCACCGTCGCATGAGGCGCCAGGTACGAGTAACCGGTAAAAATATCAATTTTGGACGGGCCCTGCTGCATAGGCGCAGCCGGCATTGAAGATTTTGAACTCTGCCCGAAGAGAGCTGTAGTGCCCAACAACGCGACACAAGCAACCAGCAGAATTCGAATGACATTACTCGACGGACGAGAATTCATACGTCTATCCTCCGCACAACGAAAGTCGAAATTTAGTTTCGGAACTACACGAGGCAATGCTTCGCACATCTTTACCGCGCATGAAACATTGCAGAACCTTGCAGAAAAAGTTACATACTAACAACTACGTTAGAGCCATCCAACCCGATTGAGTTGCCTGACCAACAGTGCAAATTCTTCTAGGCAGCATCGATGATCGCTCAGCCGGCTGCTCTCTCTATTTCCCGCAAGCATGTCGTAATCGACAAAACATCCCCGGGCCTACCAAACATACAATAAGACAAAGAAAACAAAAACGCTACCGCAAAATGAGAAGAAAGCGTTCAAGAACCATCCCAGCCCGTCATGCTATCTTTGATTTTTCTTCTCCCGCGCAGCACCACGCAGATCCATCCTTTCAACCCGCTTATCCGTCCGTTTTATACTGCGGACTCCAGATGTTTAGCTTGAATACTCCCCATCAGGCATTTTGGGGACTTTTACCCGCCCTCTGCCGTCCTCCGGCGCGCAAAAAATGCTCGGCACAAAAAATGAGGACTGGCCGCCAATCCGGCCAGTCCGCCTGTTGATTGAATCAGTTGAGCCGTTATTACTGCTTCTTTTCCTTCACGATCCGCTTGCGGACCGCGGCCTTTTCGCTCATCAGAGTCTGCAGGTCAGCGGCATTGAACGGATACAGCTTCACCGATTTTTGACCGGTATTGTTCAGCGTGATATCAACACGACGGTTCTGAGCCAGGTAAATCTTGGTCAGGTTCCGATCCATCTTCGCCTTTTCTGAACTCGTCAGATCGGGATTCTGGTCGACAAGCTCCTTTACCTGCATCTTCGAGAGCTGCTGCGAGTTACCCAGCGCTTCCGTGTCAATCGCCGAAGCCGGAATACCATGATCCGTGAGGTAATCCTTCACGATCTGCACACGACGCTCCGTGAGTGCCTTGTTGTACGCGGCGCTCCCGCGAATGTCCGCGTGTCCTGTCAAGGTCAGGCTGGCATCGGGCTTGTACTGCAGGTAGCTCTTGAAGTTCGCAACTAGAGTGGCGAGTGTGCCACGCTGGCTCGAAACCAGGCCGCGCTCCGGATAACGAGGAGTCGGTTGATCGGTTGGGAAGAAGACGCTGTGCAGAGACAGGCTGTGCTCCAGCTGGATTTCCCGGGCCGGCGGTGCTGGAGGAGCTTCCACGTCCACCGTAGTCGTCGATGTGGCTGTCTGCCCCTTGTCGTCCTGGACCATGCACGTTACCGTGATCGTTCCGGACGGCGCCCCCGTCGTGGACAGAGTGGCCGAATCTCCCGCCCCGCTGATCGAACCTGCGGAGGACGAGTAAGTGTATGTCAGCGGACGATCCTGTGGACTCACTCCCGTGGCTGTAATCGTCGAGCTCTCACCCGGCTTCACCGTCATCGGACTGGAAGTGCAGCTCAGCGTCGGCGGCTCAAACTGCTTCACCGTAAACGCCGTGGTGCAGTCCGCCGACTCGCCCGCCTTGTTGCCTTCCGTCACATGACCCATCACCTTGTAGCTGCCGGGCTGCAGATCCGACGTATCAATCTTAGCCGTCGAATCAGAGCCGTTCACAGTCAAGCCCTGACCCATCCAGCTGTACTTCGCCGTCTTTTTCGGGTTCAGGTTGCTGGCCGCGCCACTCACCGTCACCATGCCGCCGGGATAAACCGTCTCAGGACTTGCCGAGCAGGAGTAAGCAACCGGAGGAGGTGGCACAACGCTGCCCAGATGCCATACAAGGCCCGTGCTCAGGCGCGCCGTGTCAGAATTCACACGCCCGCCAATGTCGGGAGCCGGACCGTAGTCAGCATGCAGATATTCATAGTCCGCCTGAAAGAGACGGAGCGACAAATGATGATGGAAGAACGGAAGCCCGTAATCCAGGCCGCCGCCAACCGTCAACGCAGGACCCCAGGTGTACGGATGGACAGGCGGGTGAGGATTCGCATTCGGCCCGCCAACCCGCGCAGCACCGGCTAGGGCATGCACAAACGGGGTCATCCCGGACACCGGATAACGGCCAATAATACCGGCCTGAATCGTCGAAATGCCATCGTTACGGCCATCGGGCGAGTTCTCATACTCAATCTGCCCGCCAAGGTACCGGTTGAAATAGTAAGCGACGCTGCCGATCGCTCCCTCGTTTATCGAGGACAACCGGTCCGTGTAAGTGCCCCCGGAACTCAGGTTGGTAGTCACCGTCGCATGAGGCGCCAGGTAAGAGTAACCGGTGAAGATATCCACCCGAGACGGGTTCTGCGGCGTGGGCGCAGCAGGCATGGTTGAGTTCGAACTCTGGCCAAATAGTGCGGTCGTGCCAAAGACCGCCACACACGCAACCAGCATAGTTCGAGTAATTAGGTTCATCAGACGAGAATTCATGCGTCTATCCTCCGCAACAGCGAATTTCAAATGTGAGAAAACGAGTGAAACCAACACAGTCCAGCGCACCATTCCCATCCAGCGCGAAGAACTGCACGACATTGCTGAAAACCACGTACAAAATCCTGCGTTAGAACTGCGTCCAAGGATCGCTCTGCCCGACCGGGAATGCATGTCGTCAGGCACTGAAGTCACACCAATCCATCAGCTAAATGGGTCCCCAAAACCACATAGCTGGTTCTTGCAAAGAACTAAACGTCACCCAAGGCATGAATAGGGAAACAGATGTAAAACACTACGGCGAAAAGCTACGGCTCAAAGCGTGCTACTGAAGACTCAGAAGCCGCTTCACCGTGCCACGCTCGTTCTGAATTTTCTCCTGCAGCAGGGTCAGCGCGTAAATCAGCTGCTCCGGCCGGGGCGGGCATCCCGGCACGTAAACATCTACCGGAATGACCTGGTTCACACCCTGAAGGAGTGCATAGTTGTTAAATACCCCGCCCGAAGTCGCGCAGGCGCCCATCGAGATCACCCACTTCGGCTCCGGCATCTGGTAGTACAACCGACGGATCACAGGAGCCATCTTTTGCGACACCCGACCCGCAATGACCATCAGGTCAGCCTGGCGGGGTGACGGACGAAATACCTCCGCGCCAAACCGCGCTACGTCAAAACGCGACGCACCCATCGACATCATCTCGATGGCGCAACAGGCAAGCCCAAACGTCATCGGCCAAATCGAACTCTTGCGCATCCAGTTCACGGCGGAGTCCAGAGTCGTCAGAAACACGCCCTCCGGCTGGTCATAGCCATAACTGGCCTGCTGCACTTTGGTCTGGTTCTTCGCGCTGCTCTCAAGCGAGCCAAAAAGATATCGATCACGCGCTGTTTCGGTCATGTTCTTAATATAAATCCCTTCGGCATTTTCGTGTCACCGGTAACCGCATCTGCCTCTTTTGTTGGACGTTACGAATTTCTATTGGTCATTTCAACAAACTATGTAAAAGTAGCGTCAACAGCGGCATTGCCTTCCAGGCTCCCGCTGTCACTCCCGAATCCAGCACGGTCCGCGTACTGCCGTCGAGCCGATTCAAATAAAAATGCCCCTGTGGAGCCTCATGAGACCCCGTACCGTCAAACTGTCTCTACTTGCAACCCTGAGTTTTCTCTTTTGCGGACTACCCGCCTTCGCCCAGTCGTCACCACCCGCCACCACCACCCAGATTGCCCAGTTGCAATCCCAGATCGCAAACGCTCAAATGTCGGCAGACAATGCCTGGATGCTCATCAGTGCAGCCCTCGTCCTGCTCATGACCGGACCCGGCCTGGCACTCTTTTACGGAGGCCTGGTCCGCCGCAAAAATGTTCTATCCATCATGATGCAAAGTTTCGCCATGATGTGCATCATTACCGTCGTTTGGGCATTTTTCGGCTACAGCCTCGCCTTCAGCTCCGGCACGCCCTTCATCGGCGGCCTGCAGCACGCTTTCCTGCGCGGGGTCGGCCTCCAGCCCAACCCCTCCTACGGCGCTACCATCCCGGCCCAGTCCTACATGATCTACCAGCTCATGTTCGCCATCATCACACCCGCCGTCATCACCGGAGCATTTGCCGAGCGCATGAAGTTTCACTCCATGGCCCTCTTTCTTACCCTCTGGTCCATCTTTGTCTACTCGCCCCTCGCGCACATGGTCTGGGGAAAGGGCGGATTCCTCAGCGCCAGCCTCGGCGGCGCCTTCCCCTGCCTCGACTTCGCCGGCGGCACCGTCGTTGAAATCGCATCCGGCATATCCGCGCTCGTTTGCGCTCTCTACCTCGGCAAGCGCATCGGCTACCCAAAGGAGCCCATGACGCCACACTCCTTAGTGCTCAGCTTCACCGGAGCATGCCTTCTCTGGGTCGGCTGGCTCGGCTTCAATGCCGGCAGCGCCTTCAGCGCGGGACCATTGGCCACCAGCGCATTCGTCAACACGCAGTTCGCCGCAGCCTCGGCAGCCATCCTCTGGGCCGCCTGCGAATGGATCCACCGCGGCAAGCCCTCCGCTCTTGGAGCCGTCTCAGGAGCCGTCGCCGGACTTGTTGCCATCACACCGGCCGCGGGCTTTGTTCAACCCATGCCTGCTCTCCTCATCGGCACCGTCGCCGGCATCACCTGCTACTTCATGGTTGTCAAGGTCAAGTTCTGGTTCGGATATGACGACTCCCTCGACGCATTCGGCGTGCACGGCATCGGTGGCACCATCGGAGCCCTCCTCACCGGAGTCTTCGCCTCCAGCGCCATCAACCCCATCTTCAAGAGCGCCAGCGGCGCCACGCTACCCTCCGGCGTCATCGAGGGCAACTGGCATCAACTCATCAATCAATTTGTCGGCGTGGCCATTGCCTGGGGCATCTCCATCGTCGGAACTCTCATCATCCTCAAGGTTGTCGACCTCACCATCGGACTCCGCGTTACACCCGAACACGAAGATGAAGGACTCGACATTACGCAGCACGGCGAAGAAGGCTACGACTTTGCGTCGTAGCCGTGCCGCTCAGTTCCGGTTATTCTGACTATCGATCCTCCCTTAGGACGGAAATATGCAAAAGATTGAAGCGATCATCCAACCCTCTAAGCTCGACGCAGTCAAACAGGCGCTCCTCGACGCAGGCATCGAAGGCATGACCATCCTCGAAGCCCGCGGTCACGGACGCCAGAAAGGCCACACCGAGTTCTACCGTGGCCGCGAATACACCGTCGATCTCCTCCCGAAAATCAAGATTGAAACCGTCGTCGCTGACGAAATCCTCGACAAAGCTGTCGAAGCCATCCTCGCCGCGGCACGCACCGGCAAAATCGGTGACGGTAAAATCTTTATTTCAAAGATTGACGAGGCCATCCGGATCAGGAACGACGAGCGAGGTCCCACGGCTATCTAAATCGGCAGGCGCGCGGAACCGGCGCCTGCATTGACTCCCCCGGTATCCGGCTGTTGCGTTTGCCTATGAATCTCTCTGCCGAATTGCTGACGCAGTGCAGGAATCGTGTCGCCGCCGACGTCGCGTCGCTGCGCATCTCCTTCGAGCGCTCTGGAGACGGCTCCGGCCTCGCCCGTCGTCGCGCCCTCAGCGTCTCCGCAGGCCTGCGCGAGCTATGGGCTGCCATCTTTCCCAACTCCGAATCACCCGGCATCACCCTCCTCGCCACCGGCGGCTTTGGCCGCAATGAGCTATTCCCCTATTCCGACGTAGACGTCCTCTTCCTCCTCGAAAACGACAAGGTCGCCGAACACTACCGAGACGCCATCCGCACCCTCACCCAGGCCATGTGGGACATCGGCTTCCGCGCCAGCCCCGCTACCCGGACCCTTAAAGAGTGCGACCGCATCTCCGTCGACAATCTCGAGTTCACCATCGCGCTGCTCGACCGACGCTTCCTCGTCGGCGACAACTCTCTCTTCCAAAAGCTCGCTGCGGACATCATGCCGTCCCTCTACCTCCGCGAATGGCAGACCATCGTCCAGAACCTTGTCGAAATAGCCCGCGCGCGCCACAAAAAATACGGCAACACCATCTTCCATCTCGAGCCCAACATCAAGGAATGTCCCGGCGGCCTGCGCGACTACCACGTCTCCCAGTGGCTCAGCCTGCTCAACCGCCTCCACGACGAGCGCGTCTGGCCCAAGCCCGTTCCCAGCCTCTTTTACGGCACCCATACTGACCTCGAATCCGCATACGACTTCCTGTCCTCCACTCGCTGCTTCCTGCACTACCGCGCCGGCCGCGATGAAAACACCCTCGACTGGCACGGTCAGGATGAAGCCGCCGCCCTCAGTATCGGGCTCGAAACCACAGGCACCTCAGACCCTGCCTACTGGATGCGCACCTACTACCGCCAGGCCCGCACCATCTTTCGCCGCGCCCAGCTCCTCATCGACGCAGTGCCCCCGCCGCGCCGGTCCTTCTACAAGGCTCTCCGCCGCAAACGCTCCCCCATCGCCGGCACGGATTTCTTCGTCGAAGACGGCCGCATCGGCCTCTCCCAAGGCGCTGAAGTCAGCAGCGCCGAGGACATGCTCCTCGTCTTCACCCACATCGCCCAGCATGGCCATCGACTCAGCCAATACGCGGAAGACCGCATCGCCGAGGCACTCCCTGTACTCGCCGTACAGCTACCCGAAGGGCCATACCTCTGGAACGCACTCCGGAGCATCCTTCTCGGGCCATCAGCGGCAGACGCGCTCCGCACCATGCACGCCCTCGGCCTGCTCGAACTTCTCATTCCCGAGTTCCACGGCATCGACTCCCTCGTCATCCGGGACGCCTACCACCGCTACACCGTCGACGAGCACACCTTCGTCGTCATTGAAAACATTCACAAGCTCCGCCAGCCCCACGAAGATTGGGAAAAACGCCTCGCCACCCTCCTGCCGGAAATCGAGCGCCTCGATCTCTTCTTCCTCGCGCTCCTCATGCACGACACCGGCAAGGCGCGCCGCACCGGCGATCACGCCATTCAGAGCGTCCAGCTCTGCGAAGGCCTCTTCTCGCGCCTCGAGTTCGACAACGAAGAACGCGAGGCCATCCGCAAGCTCATCCGCCTCCACCTCGACATGTCCTCCGCCATGCGCCGCGACGTATTCGACATCGAAACCATCCGCCGCTTCGCAGACAAGGTCGGCAGCCCTCAGCAGCTCAAAATGCTCTCGCTCATGACCTACGCCGACATCCGCGCTGTCGCACCCGAAGCCCTTACCCCGTGGAAAGCTGAGCAGATCTGGCAGCTCTACATTAGTACCTCCAACGTCCTCGACCGCTCCATCGACGAAACCCGCTACCACGTCGCCAGCGACCCCTCCGTTCTCGAGCGCATCCTCGTCCGCATCCCTCAGCAGGCTGACCGCCTCCAGTCATTCCTAGAAGGACTGCCTCAACGCTATCTCCAGACCCGCCTGCCCGAGCAGGTCGAGCGCCATGTCTCCATGTGCGCTGCCATGCGCCAGGACCCCGTTCAAATCGCCTACCGCACCGTCCGCCACCTCCACGAAATCACCGTCATCACCAACGACCGTCCTCTGCTCTTCGCAGACATGGCCGGAGCGCTGGCCTCCTGGGGCATGAACATCGTCAAGGCAGACGCCTTCGCCAACACCGCAGGCATCATCGTCGATACCTTCCAGTTCACTGACTCCTACCGCACCATCGAGCTCAACCCTTCTGAGATGGATCGCTTCCTCGCCAGCCTCCGCGAGGTCATCGCCCACCAGACGCGCCTCAAAACCCTGATGACCGCGCGCCGCCATCAGCTTAAGCGCAGCCAGTCCAAGGTGAATGTGGAAACACGCATCTCCTTTGACAACGCATCCTCCAGCCACAGCACCCTGCTCCAGATCACCACCCAGGACACACCCGGCCTGCTCCGCCAGATCGCGCTCTGCTTCGCCGATGAAGACTGCAACATCGAGGTCGCCCTCATCGACACCGAAGGCGAAATCGCCATCGACGTCTTCTACCTCACCCACAACGGCGCAAAACTCGACGAAACCAAACAGCGAACTCTGTCCCTCGCTCTCATGGAATCCCTCGCCGAAGAACCCACCACCGCCTGATTCCTGACTTCAGCAACCACACCCGGCAAACAAAATCCGCCCCAGTATCTCACCCATACAAAGGAAAAGGCTGACAGCCTTGTAAGACCATCAGCCTCTTACATCCTTCTTTCGGCTCAATCAAAACAGAGTCATCATTCAGCCACTCACCGATCCAACCGGCTGTGCGCAATGCGAACACCGCTTCGCTTCCAGAGGAATATCGCTCAAACACTCCGGGCAAGGTCGTGTCGAAGGTGGAACCGGCGGCGGAGCCTTCTTGAACCGCGCCATCAGGTTGTTCACCGGTAGCACCACGAAGAAGTAAACCGCAAACGCCACCAGCAGGAACGAGATCAGCGCGTTCAAAAACGAACCGTACATGATCTTGCTGCCGTTCAGGGTCACGCTGAGCGCGGAAAAATCATGCGCCTTGAAGATCGCCGCAATCAGCGGAGTAAGAATATCCTTCACCAGCGCCGTCACAATCGCCGTGAATGCCGTGCCGACCACAACCGCCACAGCCAGATCCACCACGTTGCCCCGCAGGATGAAGTCTCGGAAGCCTTTCACCAATCCAGTGGCTCCCCCGGTCATCTTCTCTAGGTTTGTGTTTGCCATGCGATTACTAACGATGGGCCAATTGCCTCCGAATTGCAATACCACTCTTACAAAATTCACCCGCTGGCCATCCGCTCACCCCGTCGCGTATCCTGCTTCGTTTGGCTTCAGCAGAAAGGAAAGCCCATGAACAAAACCGTCCCCACCGCCGACGCCGCCATTGCCGACATTCCCGACGGCGCCACTCTCATGCTCGGCGGCTTCGGCCTCTGCGGAATTCCCGAAAACCTCATCGCCGCCCTCGTCCGCCGTGGCGTCAAAAATCTCCACACCATCAGCAACAACATGGGCGTCGACGGCTTCGGCATGGGCCTCATGCTTGAGGCCGGCATGATCGACTCCCACATCGGCAGCTATGTTGGCGAAAACAAGCTCCTCGAAGAAAAAGTCATCCGCGGCGAACTCAACCTTACCCTCGTCCCGCAAGGCACGCTCGCAGAACGCATTCGCGCCGGCGGCGCCGGCATCCCTGCCTTTTACGCCCCTGCCGGCGTCGGCACCCTCGTCGCCGAAGGTAAGGAGACCCGCGAATTTGAAGGCAAATCCTACCTCCTCGAGCGCGCGCTCAAAGCCGACTTCGCCCTCGTCAAAGCCTGGAAAGGCGACACCCACGGCAATCTCATCTACCGCAAAACCGCCCGCAACTTCAATCCCATGATGGCCATGGCAGGCCGCATCACCATCGCTGAAGTCGAACACCTCGTCGAACCCGGCCTGCTCGACCCCGACCAGATCATGACCCCCGGCGTCTTCGTACAGCGCATCCTGCAAGGCCGGAACTACGAAAAACGCATCGAGCGCCGCACCACCCGCCCCAAATAAGCAATCCGCCCAGCTATGGGTGAATCACTCGCAGCCCCAAGTGCCGCTCAAATGCCGCAAAGTCCCGATCTTTATGCAGCAGAGCATGTCCCCGCACCACGCAGGACGTCCCAATCAGACAATCAATCGTCGTCCGCACAGTCTGCCCGCGCGCCCGCAGAAAGCGAAAATTCTCCGCAGAACGAACAGCCATCTCCGCGCCACCCGTCGAAAACAAATCAAAGGCAGCCAGCGCTTTCTTTACCTTCTGGAACTGCCCATCGCTGCGAATCCCCTGCAGAATCTCGCACAAAATCAAATCAGTCAGGCCAAAAGGCTCCACGCCCAGTCGACCATCCAGCCAGTCGGTGTGCGCATTCACAACCCCGCCAAAATAATCGATCCAGACGCTGGTATCCACAATCACCATGTCGGCGAACTAAGCCTCGTTGCGGCCACGCCGCGACCGGTCCAGATCGCCCACCCACTTCACCTTGCCGCGAAGTCCCTTCATCACCGCCTGCGACCGGGTCCTCACCAGCAGCTTCAATCCCTCTTCCACCGCCGCCTTCTTAGTCCCCACGCCAGACGCACGCACTGCCTGCTCCATCAAATCATCGTCAATTTCAATATTCGTCCGCATACGCCAGTCCGCCTATGTGTATAAATCTACCATTTATGTGTACCGCGTGGACTAACCAACTCAGCTCGCCATCTCCTTCAACCCAGCGCTCACCCTAAGCCGAGGCTCCGTCACCCGCTGCACATCCTCCACCGTCAGCCCCGGAGCAATCTCCTCCAGCACCAGCCCCTCCAGCGTCACCTTGATCCACGCCATCTCCGTCGCAATCGTATCCACCACCTTCAGCCCCGTAATCGGCAGCGTGCACTGCTTCAAAATCTTCGGCTTGCCTGCCTTCGTCGTATGCTCCATCGCCAGAATCACCCGCCGCGCGCTCGCCACCAGGTCCATCGCGCCCCCCATCCCCTTCACCATCTTGCCCGGAATCATCCAGTTCGCCAGGTTCCCCGCCTCGTCCACCTCCATCGCGCCAAGAATGCTCAAATCAATATGCCCCCCGCGAATCATCGCAAACGAGTCCGCGCTCGAGAAAAACGCCGTCCCCGGCAACTCGCTCACCGTCTCCTTGCCCGCGTTAATCAGGTCGGGATCTTCTTTACCCTCCACCGGATAAGGCCCAACGCCCAGCATCCCGTTCTCTGACTGCAGCACCACCTCAATCCCCTCCGGCACATAATTCGCCACCAGCGTCGGCATCCCGATCCCCAGGTTCACGTAAAACCCATCTTGCAGCTCCCGCGCCACCCGCCGAACAATCCGATCCCGCTTGTCCATCTCCGCACTCACACTCATCACACTCTCCTGTTCGTCTTCGGACTCAGGCAAACCCTGCATTTTACGGCAGCCATCCCAACTCTTGCACACAGCCCCTGCGCCCGCCCGGTTTACACTTGTGCTTCATACTTCTCATGAACGCCTCGGAACCCATCCTTCAGGCACTCGCCCGCGGCGCCACCATTCTCACCGGCAACGCACGCGCCGCACGCCGCCTCCATCTGGACTACGCCCGAAGCCAGCGCGCCCTCGGTCACGCTGCATGGCCCACCCCGCCCATCCACGACTGGCGCACCTGGCTCAACGAACTCTGGGATCAGTACAGCTTCAATCACCCCGACGCACCCATCCTGCTCACCCCTCTGCAGGAAACCGAGCTCTGGAAAATCGTCCAGGGTCAGGACGCCCAAAACGTCGTCTCGCCAGAGTCCCTCGCCGCGCTCGCCCAGCAGGCCTACTCTCTGCTCTGCGACTACGACGCCCACGCATCCCGCCGCCAGGTCTGGACCGAACCCGACGCCGAACGCTTCCGCCAGTGGGCGCAATCCTTCGACCGCATCTGCGCAGACAAAAATTACCTCAGCTCCAGCCGCTTGCCAGATCGACTCACCGCAGCCGCGCGCCACAACCAGCTCACCCTCCCGGCACAAATCCTCCTCACCGGCTTCGACCGCATCACCCCCGCCCAGCAATCCCTCATCGCCGCCATGCAGGGCGCAGGCACAACCATCCGAATACTCGAACCCGGCCCACCCCGCGCCGAACTCCACGCCCTCGTCACCCCCAGCGAGCAAACCGAGCTCGAATCCTGCGCCGTCTGGCTCCGCCAGCAACTCGAATCCCATCCCCAGGCACGCATCGCCGTCCTCTGCCCCAATGTCGAGCAGCGCCGCGGAGCCATCGACCGCACCTTCCGCCGCATCCTCACTCCGCAAATTGACGCCAGTCCGGACGCATCCTCACCCCACTCCGTCTATGAGTTCACCCTCGGCCATCCTATCGCCACCGTCCCCATCGTCGGTGCCGCCCTGCTTACCCTCCGGTGGCTCGCCGCACCGCTTGCGCACCATGATCTCTCCGCACTCCTGCTCTGCGGCTACCTCGCATCCAGCCAAGAAGAACAACTCGCCTGCGCCCGCGCCGACTTCGCACTCCGCGACAAAGTCACCCTCTCGCCGCTTGTCTCCATCCAACGCGCCCTCCGGTTAGGCCGCCAATTTCTGCCACAAACCCTCCGCCAGCGCCTGAAAGCCACCTTCGACTTCGCCGAAAGCAGCGACTTCAGCAACAAATTCCGCCCAGCCAGCAATTGGGCCGAGCTCGCCCGCATCGCACTCGAATCTGTGGGCTGGCCCGGCCTCCGCACCGCGGACTCCGTCCAGTTCCAGGCCCGCCACGGCTGGGACAAACTCCAAGACGACCTTGCACTCCTCGATCTTACCGCGCAGCCCATCTCCTACACCCAATTCCTTACTCACCTCACCCTCCATGCCAATCAAACCCTCTTCGCGCCTGAATCCCTCGACGCGCCTATCCAGATCATGGGCCCGTTGGAATCCGCTGGCCAGAACTTCGACGCCGTCTGGTTCCTCAACGCCACCGACGAGGAATGGCCCGCCGCCGGTCGCGCCCATCCCTTGCTCCCACTCACCATCCAGCGCCAGTCCAACATGCCCCACGCCAATCCCAACGACGACTGGCAACTCGCCCACTCCGCCACCCACCGCATCCTCGCCGGCGCCGCGCAAGTCACCTTCAGCCGCGCCAGCCAGAACAAGGACGGCGAACTCCGACCCAGCCCCATCACCGTCGCCCTCACAGTCGAACAAAATGTAACCGAATCAGTGCCAAATCTCCCTAACCCCGAAAACTTCCTCGAATCCTGGCAGGAATCTGCCCCCATCCCATTCCCCGGCGGCGTCGCTCCCGGCGGCGCATCCCTGCTCCGCGATCAGGCCGCATGCCCGTTCCGCGCCTTCGCCACTCGCCGCCTTCGCGCAGGAGAAATCGCCTCACCAGAATCCGGACTCACCCCCATCGAACGCGGCAACCTGCTCCACGATGTCCTCCGCCGCTTCTGGTCCGCTCCCGAACCACACCCCATCGCCACCCGCGACGATCTCCTCAACGCCATCGCAGACGACTCCCTGCCATCCATCCTCCGCCACCACATCGACACATCTTTCGCAGAAGAATTCCCCAACGACCTCGCCGAACCCTGGCTCCTCGCCTACCTCGAGTCAGAAAAACGTCGCCTCGCCACCCTCCTCACCGACTGGCTCACCCAGGAATCCACCCGCGAGCCCTTCACCGTCGAACACTGCGAAGAGCGCCTGCAGGACGTCACCATCGGCCCGCTCCAACTCCATCTCCAGGCCGACCGCATCGACCGTCTCCGCGACAACACCCACCTCCTCATCGACTACAAAACCGGTCAGGTCTCCACCACCGCATGGCAGGGCGACCGCCCCGACGAACCCCAACTCCCGCTCTACGCCGTCTACGGCAACGTCGAAAACGTCAGCGGACTCCTCTTCGCGCAAATCCGCACACAGGACGCAAAATTCATCGGCCGCATTGAGAACGCCCGCTCACAACTCTTCGCCGATCTCAAAGACGCTAACCCGCTCGTAAAGTATCCCTACGAAAACTCCATGCACGATGCATGGCAATCCGCCCTCGCCGCGCTCGCAGAAGAGTTCGCCCAAGGCCAGGCCCGCATCACCCCAAAGCACGGCGAAAAGACCTGCGAACACTGCCCTCTGCCATCGCTCTGCCGCATTCACGAAATCAACGACACCGCCGAAACCAGCCCCTGGGACGTCCCCGAATCCAACGAAGAACAGGAGAACGAAGATGCCTGAAGACTTCGACACCCCGCTCTTCGCCGCACAAACGCCACAACAGCCGCAACCTTCCCAATCTTCCACCAACACGCCTGCCAACACACCTATAGACCAGCCCCAGCGCGACCGCGCCATCCAGGTTGATGGCTCCTTCATCGTGCAGGCCCCTGCCGGCTCCGGCAAAACCGATCTCCTCACCCGTCGCTTCCTCGCACTGCTCGCTGAAGCCCCCATCGACTCCCCCGACCAGATCCTCGCTATCACCTTCACCCGAGCGGCTACCGCGGAAATGCGCAACCGCATCCTCGCCGACCTTCACAAAGCCGCGCAGCCCCCAGGCCCAGATGACAGCGATCGCATCAAACTCGCCCGCCGCGCGCTCGCCCGCGCCCAGCAGGCCGGTTGGCACATTCTCGAGCAACCCAATCTACTGCAGATCGAAACCATCGACTCCCTCTGCATGCGCATCGCGCAGGGCCAACCCCTCACCGCCCGCCTCGGCGGACGCCTCGAACCCGTCGAAGACGCCAACGCTCTCTACCAGGAAGCCGCCCGCCGAACTATTCGTAATCTCGGTGGTCACAATTTCGAACTCAACGCCGCCATCGAACATCTCCTCGCCCTACGCGACAACAACCTCGCCGACTGCGAAACCCTCATCGCCAACATGCTCGCCCGCCGCGATCAATGGGAAACCGACTTCCCCATGCAAGGCGAAGTCGACTGGGGCCGTCTCCGCTCTATCCTCGAAAAACCCCTCCGCGACGAAGTCTCCCGCACCCTTACCCGCGCACGCACTCTCATTCAGAATGAGCCTCTGGTCGCCGAGCAACTTCTCGCAGTCGTCAACTACGCAGGCAGCAATCACCCCGTAGAGCCGCTCAATCTGCTTTACCCAATGCAGATAATTCCTACCACCACATCCATTGAACATTGGGAAGCTCTCGTGACACTCCTGCTCACAAAGACCGGCGAATGGCGCAAGCGCTTCACTGTCAATGAGGGATTTCCTCCCGCTAAAACCAGCCCTGAAGCGCGTGAATGGATCGCCAAACGCGACGAGCTAATGGAACTCCTCCGCAACATCCACGGCCTCCACGAATCCCTCCGCGCCATCCAGACCCTCCCCGCCCAGCGCTACACAGACGATCAGTGGACCACCCTCCACCATCTCTTCACCACCCTCTACTACTCCCTCGCAGAGCTCCGCGTCCTCTTCGCCGAGCGCAACCAGATCGACTTCCTCTACAGCAGCAGCGCCGCCCTTGATGTCCTCCGCCACAATATCGCCGGCTTCGCCTGGGCAGACAACATACACCACCTCCTCGTCGACGAGTTTCAGGATACATCCCGCCGCCAGCACGACCTCATCAGCACCCTCGTCGCCCACTGGTCCGGAGACCCATCCCGCACCGTCTTCACTGTCGGCGACCCCATGCAGTCCATCTATCTCTTCCGTCATGCAGAGGTCGAACTCTTCGAATCCGTCCGCCAAAATGGTATTCGTAACGATCACGGTTTTGTTTTCCCTCTCGAATCCCTAACCCTGTCCGTCAACTTCCGCTCGCACTCCCTACTCACCACGCCGCTCAATCAAGCTTTCGAACCCGTATTCGCCGCAAACACAAACTCCCAGGCTTCGCCCGTCAACTTCACACCCTCCATCGCGCACACCGCCGCTGTAGAAACCATCCACAAGCCCGCATTCCAGGTCCACGCCCAACTCCTCGACGCCACGGACAAGCAACTCAAAAATGCTCGCAAGCTGGACCTCCAGCACAGCGAAGCCAATCTCATCGCAGACATCCTCCAGGCCCATCAGCCCCGTATCGAACAGGCCCGCCATGACAACACCGAATACCGCGTCGCCGTCATCGTCCGCAACCGCAGCCACCTCGCCGCCATCGCGCCCACGCTCCGCCGCCGTGGCATCCCCTACCGTGCCGTGGAAATCGAATCCCTCGCCGAGCGCCAGGAACTCCTCGACCTCAACTCCCTCGTCCGCGCCCTGCTCCACCCCATGGATCGCATCGCCTGGCTCGCCATTCTCCGCGCTCCCTGGTGCGGCCTCACGCTCGCAGACCTCCACGTCATCACCGGCGCCGGCAATCCCTCCGCCCGCGCAACACCCATGCTCCATCTCATCGAGCAAAACCAGCACCATTTCAACCCTGACGCTCGCGAGCGCCTCCATCGCACCGTCTCCATCCTCTGCCGCGCACTCGAAGCCCGCCCGCGCCAGTCGCAAATCGGCTCCTTCGCCGAGTGGATCGAGCGCACCTGGCACGCCCTTGGCGGCCACCTCTGCCTCAACGCCACCGCCCTCGAAAACACCCAGGTCTTCTTCACCCTCCTTGACTCCGTCACCCCGGACGCCGCGCAAATCCTCAGCGGCGAATTCCAGCAGCAACTCGACAAGCTCTACGCTCAGCCCGACCCGTCCGTCAGCGAAACCTGCGGCGTCCAGCTCATGACCATCCACAAAGCGAAGGGCCTCGGCTTCGATGTCGTCATCGTCCCAGGCCTCGAGCGCGGCACCCGCCGCGAAGACCCGCCGCTCATCACCTCCCTCCAGCGCGGCAACCCGCAATCCGGACAGCCCGAATACCTCATCGCTCCCATCGGCGAAAAAGGCGCACAGCAGCACCGCATTTACGACTGGATTCAAAGCCAGAACAAGCACCGCATCGCCGAAGAAACCAAGCGCCTCTTTTACGTCGCCTGCACCCGCGCCCGCCAGGAGCTCCATCTCATCGGCACCGCATCCTTCAACGAAAACGGCCTCGCTGTACCGCGCCCCGGCTCGCTGCTCTACACCGCATGGCCGGCCCTCGCCGGACCCTTCGAAGCCGCATACAACCAGCAGCAGCCTGAGTCCGCCGCACAACTCTCCAGCGCGGAAATCATCACCTTCCCCACACCCTCCCAGCCCGGCACGCTCGCGCAAATCGCAGCCCAAACTGATGCAGAACCCGAACCCACCTTCCATCGCCTGCGCCTCGACGCCAACCTCGCACCCGCCTCCACCAACATAGCCGTCACCGCAGTCACTCCCGCAAGCACAGAAGACCGCGAGTTCCACCGCCCGGAAGGCTCACGCCTCGCCCGCATCATCGGCAGCACGCTGCACCTTCTGCTCCAGCGTCTCGGCCCGCAAATCGCCGCGCAATCCATCCTGCCCGCGCAGCTCGAATCCCAAATCCACGCACTGCTCCGCGCATCCGCGCTCGACGCACGCCAAACCCAAACCGCCCTGCACGAACTCCTCCAGATGATCGCCTCCTGCCAGGCCGACCCCATCGCCCGCTGGCTCCTCGCCGAGCACCCC
Organism: Acidobacteriota bacterium; assembly: GCA_021818585.1. Lineage (GTDB taxonomy): Bacteria > Acidobacteriota > Terriglobia > Terriglobales > Acidobacteriaceae > Acidobacterium. The sequence goes on from JAKATU010000087.1 coordinate 36,755, forward strand.
GGCGCGCAGTCTGAGGCCTCATGGACAGGCTGGCTCAACGGCTCCCTGCACACCCTCCGTGCCGACCGCATCTTCCACGCCGGCCCCGAACCGCTCAACACCGCCGCACCGCAATGCCTCTGGATCATCGACTACAAAACCAGCCACGTCCCCGCCGAAAATATCGAAGAGTTCCTCACCGGCCAGCGCGACGCCTACAGCCCCCAGCTCGCCGCCTACGCGCGCGTCGCCCGCGCCGCATCCACGGTGAACGCAGACGTGCCCATGCGCCTCGGGCTCTATTACCCGAGGCTCAAAGGCACAAAAAATTTTGACTGGTGGGAAGGTTAGGGCCATTTGGCAGGCCCTGATTCAGTTCGCAGGCATGCTCTGCGTGTCCACGCCGTCCGCTTCGCGCACATGGTGCCGCACATCAGCGCCGCGCACCCAGAAGATCACATCCTCGGCCACGTTCGTCGCATGGTCGGCCACCCGCTCCAGCGCGCGGGAAATCATCAGCACATGCAGCGCCTGCGCTGCGCTTTCCGGCTTCTCTTTCATCATTACCAGCGCGGTGGTGTGCGCGCTCCTGTTCAGCTTATCCACGCTGTCGTCCATCGTCAGCACCGCTTCCGCCATGTCGGCGTCGGCCTCGATAAATGACTGTATCGACTTGCGCACCATATCCGTCGCAAGGCTGCCCATCTTCGGAATATCCACCGGCACTTCCACCTGCGGCAGCCGCTGCAAATCCCGCACCCGGTCACTGATGCTCCGCGCCGAGTCGCCCACCCGCTCCAGGTCGGCATTGATCTTGATCACCGCCAGCGTAAACCTCAGGTCAATCGCCATCGGCTGTTCCATCGCCAGCAGGTCCAGCGCCATCTGATCAATCTCACGCTCAATCCGGTTGATCGCCACCTCTCCCCGGTCCACAAGGTCGCAAATCGACAAATCCCGCACCCGGTAAGCCTCTACCGCGCGCTGTATCGACTGCTCCGCCATGCCCGCCATGACCAGCAGCTTCTCGTTCAAATCATCCAGACTGCGGTGAAATCGAAGACGCATTATCCAAACCTGCCCGTAATGTAATCTTCCGTCCTCTTGTCGCTCGGGTTTGTAAATATCTTGTGAGTCGAATCAAACTCGACAAGTCTCCCGTTCAAAAAGAAACCCGTCCGCTCAGCCACACGCGCCGCCTGCTGCATGTTGTGCGTCACGATCACAATCGTGTACTGGGACTTCAACTCAAAAATCAGGTCTTCAATCTTGGATGTAGAAACCGGGTCCAGCGCCGACGCCGGCTCGTCCATCAGCATCACTTCCGGATCCACCGCCAGCGCGCGCGCAATGCACAAGCGCTGCTGCTGGCCACCGGAAAGGCTCGCGCCACTCTTCTTCTTCAGATCGTTCTTCACTTCGTCCCAAAGCGCGGCCTGCTTCAGTGATCTCTCCACAATTTCGTCCAGAGCGCGCCGGTTCTTGAACCCGTTCAGCCGCAACCCCGCGGAGACATTGTCGAAAATCGACATCGTCGGGAAAGGATTCGGACGCTGGAACACCATGCCGATCCGCCGCCGAATCGCCACCGGCGACGAACCGTTATACACGTCCACATCGCCAATCCGCACCGAACCCGTCACTCGGGCCCCCGGCGTCGTCTCGTGCATCCGGTTCAGGCAGCGCACAAACGTGGATTTGCCGCATCCCGAAGGCCCGATCAGCGCCGTGCAATGGTTCGCCGGGATATTCAGCGTAATATCGTGCAGCGTGTGATTCGAACCGTACCACGCATTCAAATCTTTAACTTCTATTCCGACACCCACGTCGTCTAGCCCCTTTCACAAGCCGTGCCCTCATCTCCATACTACAAACACGCAGGTGGCAATCCCGCCAAAAACATTGCATAGCTCGCACGCTCACACGCGCTACCAGCCTCCCCGAGTGGAACACCATTCCTACTAAGATAAACGTCCAAGTTGAACAACTGGTAAATCTAGGGCCTGAAAACACTGCTGGAGAAACAAATCCCGGCACAGCGCTCATCCCACTGCCGGCGAAATCCCTTCGTCCAGCTCGTCATCCGCGTCATCGGCACCGATCCCGTCTCCGCTCGCCGCCGGCAGGCAGAAAAGAAAGGTCGCTCCCGCGCCCAGTTCGCTCTCCACCCGGATCGTCCCTCCGTGCGCCCGCACAATGTGCTTCGCAATCGCCAGTCCCAGCCCTGTACCGCCAGACTCCCGCGACCGAGCCTTATCGACCCTGTAAAACCGCTCGAAAATCCTCTCCTGATGCTCGGAAGCAATGCCCGGCCCAAAATCCTGCACGTAAAACTCAACCCCGCAGGCCGCGTCCCGCACGCCCACCGCCACCCGTTTGCCCGAGTTCGCGTACTTCATCGCATTCTCAATCAGGTTTCCAAACACCTGCGTAATCGCATCCACATCCACCATCACCGGCGTATCCGACGACTCCCGCACATCCACCGCCACACCAGACTCCACCACCATGCCCCCCAGCGACTCCAGCGTGTCCGCCATCAATACGCTCGCCGGAACCCGCTGCACCGTCAGCCGGTACTCGCCGGACTCTACATTCGCCAGCGCCAGCAGATCCTCCGTCAGCCGGTTCATCCGCATCGCATTCTTCAAAATAATCTCGAGAAACTCCCGCACATGCTCCGGCAACTCATCCGGCCCGTCCAGCAGAGTCTCCACATACCCTGAAATCGAAGTCAGCGGCGTCCGCATCTCGTGAGACACATTGGCGATAAAATCCCGCCGCATCGTCTCCGCCCGCTCAATCTCCGTCACGTCATGCAGCACCGCAACCGCCCCTCCATCTGGAGTCGGTGCCACGTTCACCTCAAAAATACGCCCCGGCACCACCGTCCGTGCTTTGCCGCTGCGTAACTCCCGCTGCTCAAGCGCTTCCTTCACGCAGGTAAGCACCTCCGGGTCGCGGACCGTCTGCACCAGCGCCCGCCCCGCGCGTACCGCTCCCGGAGCAATCTGCTGCATCACCGCATTCGACCAGCTCACCAGACCGTCAGGGTCCACCGCCACCACGGCCTCCTGCATGCTGTCGATCATCGCCGTAAGCTCGCGCTGCTTTGTCCCCTGTTCTTTAAAGTTGCGCTCCAATCGGCTCGCCGTCGCGTTCAGCGCCAGCGCCACCTCCGGCATCGCCTCCAGGTCGGCCTCGCTCATTCGCGCTCCAAGCTCGCCGGCGGCCAACTGATTCGCAAACCCCGCCACCCGGTTCGCCCGTCGAGCCATTCCCCGCGCCAGGTATCCGGCAACAACCACGCTCAGTAGCACCGCCAGCAAAAATCCCAGCAGCACAAAGCTCCGCAGCCGGTCCAACGCCGCCTGCACGCTGTCCAGATTCCTGACCAGTTGCACCACCACGGCCCCTGACCGCGCCGTTGCATAAAGCTTGCCGCCAGACATGTCAAATGCCTGCGCGCTCTTGCCCGAAAACACCGCGCTCAGCGCCGCGCCCGTATCCAACTTCACCGCTGATCCTGATGCGGATGCGGAATCCCCCGCAGCCCCACTTGCCGCCAGCAATCGCCCCTGCCCATCCAGCAAGGCAACGCTGGTTCCTGTCACCGCTGCTTCCCGCTGCACAAACTCAGCAGGGTCGGAAGACCCGCTCCGGGCCTCCGCCGCGACCAGCGCAGCCTCTTTGCTCAGGGATTCCCCGGCCAGTCGCACCATCTGCTCACCCGCGAGGGTGCGCACCGTAAAATCAAGCACAACTGTCCCAATGCTGAGAACCAGCAGCAGGGAAAACAATATCTTGCTGAAAACGCGGCCAGTCAATTCCGGACCTTACCCCATTGACTCATCAGCCCTGTCGGGGTATTTCGAATCGGTATCCGGCGCCCCGCACCGTCTTCAGATAACGCGGGTTCTCCGGGTCCGTTTCAATCTTCTCACGGATACGCCGCACATATACGTCTACCGAACGCGGAGTCACAAACCGCGCATCGCCCCAAACCGCGTCTAGCAAATGATCCCGGCTGAACACCCGCCCCGGATGCCGAGCCAGGTAATCCAGCAGCCGAAACTCCGTCGCCGTTGTCGTCGTGATCTCCCCGCGCACCTTCAACTGCATCGCGCTCGCGTCAATCAACACTTCCTCAAAGCTGATCACCAAAGGCGTCGAGGGCCGCTCAAAGCGCCGCAGCACGGCCTTCACTCGCGCCAGCAGCTCTCTCGGAGCAAACGGCTTCGTAACGTAATCGTCCGCGCCCAGTTCCAGCCCCAGCACGCGATCGTTCTCACCTGCGCGCGCCGTCACAAAAATAATTGGAATGCTGCTCAGCGCCGCATGATTCCGCAAACGCCGGCACACATCCAGTCCATCCCCGCCGGGAACCATGATGTCCAGCAGAAACAGCGCCGGCGGCTGCCGTTCCGCATCACTCAGCAGGTTCGTCGGCGTGCCGAACAACCGTACCCCGTAACCGGCCGACTGCAGGTTATGCTGCACAAGGCGTGCAATATCCGTATCGTCTTCCACCACGAATATTGTCTGATTCGAACGATTTTCTTCCATAATCAGTCGCGAGCCCGTTTCTTCAAGCTTTTACCTGCTCTTCACAAAAAGGCTACCGCATACGCGAATCCGAATTGCAAACATTCTGTGAATTCATACCGAGCCTTTCCAACATCAGCGAGCTATCATCACTCCCATACGCTTTCGTCTCCTCCCATACGGAGATAGGCAAAGATCGAGGCTGTAATTCGTGCACCAAAAGTTACGTTTGCTCTGCATCGACGACGAAGACATCGGCTTGCGTGTACGAAAAGTAGTCCTCGAACGAGCTGGTTACGAAGTCCTTACAGCGCAAACCGCCCAATCCGGCATCGAACTCTTCAAATCCGGATCGTTCGACTGCGTCATCCTCGACTTCCTCATGCCAGGCGTCAACGGTGGAGAAATCGCGGCGACGCTCAGAGAAATCCGGCCTGAAGTGCCCATTCTCCTGCTCTCGGCATACGTCAATCTGCCGGAGGACGTGCTTCAAAAAGTCGATGCGCAGGTGCTCAAAGGCGCCGGACCGGAACAACTGCTGCGTCAGGTTAGGAATATGATCGAGAATCGTCGCTCCTAACGATGACGATTCAGACGAAAACTATGGACCAGGTAAGGTTCCAACGCCATCTCGCTGAAGCGCTCCTCGTTCCACTCCTCGCGCTGGCCGGACTCGGCCTCTTTTATGTCATCCTTCTCCACTATGACTATCGCGCGGACCAGCGTCTCAGCCACATCGACGCCATCGTCACCTCCACCGAGCAACTCCAGGAACTCATCGCTGACCAGCGGGCCATCGTCCGCAGCTTCGAAATCGCGACCGCACCCAACCAGACCACTAACCTCAACGGCCTCCGCGACCAGACCGGCGCCGGCCTCGCCAGCCTGCACAAGCTCGTCGCCTCTGACCCCGAAGCCTCACGCCTCCTGATCCAGCTCAACGACAACTATCAGCTCTGGCTCGGATGGGCCGAGGCCACGCTCGCCGGTCACGTCTTCCAGCTCACCCCCGCGCAAAACGATCAGCGCGGCATGACGCTCATCTCGCCAGTAGGAAGCACCATCCGCACTCTCCTCGAGCATGAGCACACCCGCCGCGCGCATCAGGCCATCCAGATCTCCAGCTTCAAGCGCCACACCATCCAGGCCATCTCCATCAGCGCCATCCTTATCGGCCTGCTCCTCGCCACCTTCACGCGCAAAAGCCTGCTCGCCGTCTCACGCGGTTACGGTTCCGTCATCGCAGAACTCCACCAGTCCTCTGAAGAACTCGAGCGCAGCCGCAACTGGTTCCAGATCACGCTCGAATCCATCGGCGATGCTGTCCTCACCTGCGACCGCGAATCACGCATCACCTTCATGAACCCGATCGCCACGCGCCTCACCGGATGGAGCGCCTCCGACGCACTCGGCCGCTCCGCGCACGAAATCATCCGCATCTTCGACGAGCAATCCCGCAAGCCCATCGAAAATCCCGCCGCCAAAGTCGCCCTCAGCGACTCTATCCTCAGCATCTCAGGGCAAAGCCTCCTCATCGCGCACGACCAGTCCGAATCCATCATCCAGCACAACGCCGCGCCCATCTGCAACCGCCAGGGCAAAACCACCGGCGCAGTCCTCGTCTTTCGCGACGTCACGGACCAGCTCCGCACCCAGCAGGCGCTTCAGTCGTCTGAAAAGCTCGCCGTCGCCGGAAGACTCGCCGCCAGCATTGCCCATGAAATTCACAACCCTCTCGACTCCATCGCCAATCTTCACTACCTCATCGACAAAGAGGAAGACCCTGAGCTCCAGCGCGAATACCTCGCCCTCGCCCGTCAAGAGCTCGCACGCACCATCCAGATCACCCGCACCATGCTCAGCCTCTATCGCGAGGCAGAAAATCCAGTCTTCACATCCCTCGCTGATCTCACCCGAGGCGTACTCTTGCTCCTCGAACGGCGCGTCCACGAGCAATCCATCACCATCGAAGAAAACTACCTCGGCGACTGCACCGTAGAGGGATTCCCCGCCGAACTCCGCCAAGTCCTCACCAACGTCCTCGTCAATGCCATTGAGGCCGCAGGCCGCCACGGCCGTGTGCGCGTCCACATCGAAGTCCAGCCCGCACAAGAGCTCCGCGGAAGCGGCGTGCTCGTCCAGATCACCGACAGCGGAAAAGGAATTGCCTCAGGCGCAAGAGAGCGCATTTTTCGGCCCTTTTTCACCACCAAGGGAGAAGCAGGCACCGGCCTCGGCCTCTGGGTCAGTCTCGGCATCATTCAGAAGCACGGCGGCGCCATTCACATCTTCAACAGCCATAACACCTCCATCCCTGGAGCCTGCGTTGAAATCTTCCTTCCGCGCAGCAATCGCGCCTTCCACAACCAGCCCGTTGCCGGCCAACCTCCAGCCGCCGATCGCATCGCCTAGCCCATCACCGTACAAGCACCTGCCGATGTCGCGGCCCGTCCAGCTCCACCAGGATTACCCGCTGCCATGTCCCCAGCACCAGTTCCCCATCCTCATGCGGCAGACTCAGCCCCGTCCCAATCAGCGTAGACAAAATGTGATCCGGCACATGCTCCGGATTATGCGGATGACGACACCGCAGGTGCGGCGTTACCTCCTCAAATGCATTCAGCATGTGCAGATCCGTCCCGGGATCAAGACCCGCATGGCCAGCCCTGCGGTTGCGTGCAGCACGTTGACAAAGCAGATTCCCGATCTCCACCGTCCACGGCTCCTCGCCACCCCGTTGATCTCGTCCATTATCATTATGTCTAGTATTTCCCGATTCTTACGCGTCTCAAGCCTCAGTTCTTCCATCGCTCTCCACTTTCGCTGATTCTTTCCTGCAAACAATTTCATCTAAAAATCAAGTATTGCTCTAAACTCTTGTTGCGATCATTTCCGAAGAATCACAGTTGATAGTTCGGGGCAGTAAACAAAAGATCGAGGCAGGCATTGAGTAGAGGAATCGCAGGCAGAACGAAGTTTGCTTGGGAAACAGCACGTCTGGCGTTGGAACCCCTGACCGGAGAACCACAAAAACCTCAACTGGTGCGCCCCGAAGAAATGGGCGTCACATTCATCGGCCACGCGTCGTTCCTCATCCAGATCGCCGGCAAAAACATACTCATCGACCCCGTTTTCGCCAAGTGGCTGGTCGTCCTGCGCCGCGTTCGCCGTCCCGGCGTCGATATCAGCGACCTTCCCCCCATCGACTACGTCCTGCAAACCCACGCTCACATGGACCATCTCAGCGTCCGCTCCCTGCGCGCCGTCATCGAACGCACCCGCGCCGTCCGAGGCTCCGCGCCGGAAATCATCGTCCCGGAAGGCGTCGAAGACCTGGTCTCCCATCTCGGCTTCCGTCAGCTCCACACCTTGCGCTGGTGGCAGCAGTTCACAAAGGGTAATCTCACCATCGTCATGACACCCGCCCAGCACTGGGGTAAGCGCTACTTCCACGACGATCATCGCGGCTACGGTGGATACGTCATCAAGGCAGGGCCCCACTCGGTCTACCACTCCGGAGACACGGCCTACTTCGCCGGATTCCGCGAAATTGCCCGCCTGCAACCCAAACTCGCCCTGCTTCCCATCGGCGCCTACAACCCCGATCTCTTCCGCAGCGTCCACACCACTCCCGAAGACGCCCTGCAGGCCTTCCTCGATATCCGCGCAGAGCGCATGATTCCCATGCACTACGGCACCTTCCGCCTGTCCATGGAACCCATAGACGAACCTCTGCCGCGCCTGCTCGCCGCCGCGCGAAAAGCCAAAGTCGCCGACCGTATCTCCCCTATGCGCGAGGGCGATACCGCGCTCATCCGCTCAACCGAAGATCCTCAAATCCCCACCCAGAGGAATTTCTCGATCATCCGCTCCGCATCTCACTGAAGCAAAGACAGAGCAGCGCCACTCGTCATTCAGTACCGAACGCCGGGAACCGCCTTGGCGTCTCTTATCGGAGAAGGCAAACCCTTCAGCATCTTCGGCTTGGAAGTCTTCTTGCTGATCATAATGGCCTTGGTCAACGGCACAATCTTCACATCCGCATTGGTCAGCTTGCCCTTCGCATTAAAACGCAACGTCCAGGTGCGAACTCCATCCCGCGGCGAAACATCGGAAAACAAAATCGTCCGAGTGGATCTGCCATTCCGCATCAGAATCGTCGGCTCCGGTGCCGCAATCCATGGCAGTCGCGAGGACGGCACCGCAAGCACCACCGAATCATCCCCGGCCATCGCCGTAAAGGTCAGCCCCAGCGTAATCCAGTCGCCCGAGGGCTTCACAGCCTTCGCCGCAATTCGCTCCGGAACCACATGGTTAAAGATCTCCCGGCTCGCCTTCATATTCGCCGCCGTCTTCCATGGCGCGGCCCCGCCAAACAACACCGGCACCACGTACACCGCATCTCCGCGCCGCGCAATCAATGCGGAAAATGCGGAACTGCGGCGTCTGCCCTTTCGCAGCCCGCGGCAAACCATCATCAGATAACCCGGAATATCCGGCGTCATCACCTCGCTGCATGTCCATCCCGGGTCCTGCAACTGATAGCCGAAAAACTGCGCGGCACGCACCAGTCGGCCCTTCGCGCTATCCAGCAGCGTCCGGTCCGCCGCCGGCATCTCAGCCAGGCTCACCTGCCGCATCCGCAACGGTGTCGGTGCCGGAATCGCACCTTGCACCTGCTGCGCCACCGCGCCGGGACCCAACAGCCCGCACAGCAGCATCGCCCATGCAATCTTCCATACAGCGTTCATCAAGCCCACTCTAACACTTTCGCAGAATGCAAAAAGGGCGGCTTCGCAGCCGCCCTTTTTGAGTAATCAACCCGCTTACCGGCGAGCGTGATGAACCACGCGATGAGGCCGTGCCGGCGGCTTCACAAGACCGTCAGACATGATGATCATCAGAGGGTTCTGTGTGAATGAGCTGAACGTGGCAATGTAGGTCACCTTGTCTCCCGCCGTCGGAACCTTCTTGAGCGGCTCCTTCATGTTCACCGTGAAGTCCGCAGTGTTCGCCTTTTGCGCTTCCGGCGAAACAGCCATCTGCACCGAGTCGGCAGTCGCGGAAATCACTACGCCCGGGACCTCGGCCACCTTGCCGTTCAGAACCGCCCAGACCTTCGCGGCGTCATCCGAAGAACCGTTCTTCAGGATGTACTCCTGATCGTGCAGCGAGAGTTTCGAGAGATCCGGCGTGTTCGTCACTGCCTGGTGCGCAAGCTGCGCCGGCGTCGGAGGAACGTACTTCTCCACCGTATAGGTCGAAGGCGGGAACAGATTCGTCTTCGTCATCGTCTGGATGGCGCTGTAGCCGTCCATGCTGTTGTGGTAGGTCTGGTACCAGTATTCAGCCGCCTTCTGCGCCGTCTGCTGGAAGCTCCCCGTCAGGAACTGCGCCGCTCGAGTGAAGTACCAGATCGCGCTCACAATGTCCTTCGGATTCTCCTGAATGTACGCATTCGCAAGGTTGTACGTGTCGTACAGCCCAATGCCCTTCTGCGTATCCGTATTCGGATCTGCGTACGTGTGCATTTCCTCAAGATAGGTCTGAATCGCACCCGCGTAGTTCTTGTCTGCTTCCTGCGAAGCGCCAACCACGTCCAGGAACAGCGGCTTCATCGCCGCGTACTGGGGATCGGTCGGCTTCAGGGCAGCAAGGCCCTTCTGCGCATACGATGCCGCTTCCTTCAGCTTCGCCGCATCCGAACCCGCCTGCGTCTTCGACACAAAGGCCACAAACGCATACACGCGGATGTTGTGCGGCTCCACTACCAGAAGCCGCTTCGCGGCACTCAGGGTTCCTGCCGTATTTCCGGCTGCGCGATAAGCGGCAACCAGTTGCTCCAGCATGTCCTTCTTCACAACACTGTTCGGATACTGCTTGAGAAACTGCTCGATCGCGGCAGCCTTCGCAGCAGGGCTGCTCTGGCTCATCGCGTTCTGATAGGCGTTGTATTCCGCTGGACTCTTGATCGTGATCTGGCCGGGCGTTGATCCCGAAGAGCCTTGGGCGGCAAAAGCACCTGGCAGCGCCAGTGCTGGCATTGTGCAAAACATGCCGGCTGACGCAATGGCCAAAACCGACGCTAAAACGACCTTCTTCATTCCGAAGCTCCTGGGACGAAAAGCTGGATGCATGCTAATTAAATAGACACTCTTTCGGCTCGGCAAGTCGCGCTTTCTTCCGCGCAATGCTTTCAAACCAGAAATCTGATGCGATGCTGCGGATTATAGAAACGATGCAATACAAAAAACAAGGCTCGTCAATCCTGACCACAGCATAGCGATTGCCGAGCCCCTTGAAAAGCCAGTTCTCACACCTTTTGCGGGCCCGGTTTACGCAAATCCGACCCCGGAGGGATACGGCACCCTCCTCAGCTTTGTCTGCATCCCAACAATTAGCGATGAGCATCATCCGCCTCAAAGTTGCCATCCACCCCCAATCCGCCTCGCATTCCCCCGCGACCATAACCGTAATTCCGCCCCATGCAACGCCAATCCCCACATCTCCAGCCTCCACCGCGCAAAGCAAGGCGGATTCCCCGTCACCCGCCAGAAAGTCATGAAAATCCTATGCACGCATCAGCACAACCCGTCCCCAACTACGCGTATCCTGAGTCCATGCAGATTCGCGTCCTTGCATTCGGCGTCCTCAGGGAAATGCTCCCCTCAGCCGACTTCTGCCTCCAGATTGCAGCCCCCTGCTCCGTCGGAGAAATCATAGACCGCCTCGCAGAAGAGCACGGCGCATCCGCCGCCCATTCCCCCACAGCGCGCACCGCGCCATGCCCACCCGCCGTCGCCGTGGCAGACATCTGGAGCTCCATCGCCGTGGCCGTCAATCGCGAATACGTCGACCGCTCCCGCCAACTCGCCGAGGGCGACGAGTTAGCCCTGCTCCCGCCCGTCAGCGGAGGTTGCGCCCAGCCACCCATCGCCATCACCCACAACGTCATCGACACCCCGGCCATCATCGAGTCTGTCCGCCATCCCCACGACGGAGCCATCGCCATCTTCGACGGTATCGTCCGCAACAACACCCGAGGACGCAAAACCCGCTTCCTCATCTACGAGTCATACGAGGACATGGCCCTCCAGCAGATGCAGCAACTCGCCGCCGAAGCCCGCGAGCGATTTTTCGTTCACGAAGTCGCCATAGTCCATCGCCTGGGCAAACTCGAAATCGGCGAGTCCAGCATCGTCATCGCCGTCTGCTCCGCCCACCGCGCCGCCGCATTTGACGCCTGCCGCTGGCTCATCGATACCCTCAAGAAAACCGTCCCCATCTGGAAGCAGGAACACTTCGAAGACGGCGCAGTGTGGGCCGCCGGTGAGCCCTTCCCGCCGGAAATCGTCCCGCAGCCATTCCCGGAGCCCTCGCGTTGATCCTCACCCTCCGCAGCAACCGCTCACGCATCGCCCTCGTCGCCACGCTGCTCGCACTCCTGCCCATCGCCGCCCTGGCCCAGCAGCCACAAACGCCCACCCTCCGCGTGCAGGTCCGCCTCGTCAACGTCTTCGTCAATGTCACCGATCAGACAGGAGCGCCCATCCCCAACCTCAAATCCAGCGACTTCTCTCTCTACGACAACGGTAAGCCCCAGAAAATCGCCGTCTTTGAGCAGCACTCCGACCTTCCCCTGTCCATCGTCCTCGCGATTGACACCAGCGGCTCCGTCCAGAAAGATCTCCACTTCGAAGCCCGCACCGCCGCCGAATTCATCCACTCCCTGCTCCGCCCCCAGGACCGCGTCGAACTCCTCGATTTCAACACCCGCGTCCACCGCGTCTTCCCCTTCACCAACAATCTCCGCACCGTCGATAACGCTCTGCGCCATCTCTCCAAAGGCCCCGCAACAGCGCTCTACGCGGCCATCTCGCAGGCGGCTGGCGACCTAGCACCGCTCCACGGACGCAAAGTCATCATCGTCATCTCCGACGGCGGCAACACCGTCCCCGGCGTCGATTACCCCCAGGCCCTCAACGCAGCCATCCGCGCGCAGGCCATGATCTACTCCCTCATCGACCTCCCCATCATCAATGACGCAGGCCGCGACATCGCCGGCGAACACGCCCTCATCACCCTCTCCCAGCAAACCGGCGGCAAGTATTACTATGCCCAGTCTGGCAATCTCCAGCCCGTCTTCAACCGCGTCGCCAGCGACCTCCGCACCGAATACCTGCTCGCGTACTACCCGCGGAAAACCGGCCGCCGCTTCTCCAGCTATCACGCCATCACCGTCAAGCTCAAGCGTCCAGATGCATCTCAGTATCAGGTCACCTACCGCAACGCCTACTACGCCGGTAACAGCGCCAACAACATGCTCGCACCCGCCGACGGCGGCCCATCCGGAACCCTTCGTTAAGATTGCTCTATGCCCTTCCCAGGCCAATCCCGCAAACGCCCGAAATCCCCGCTACCCGGAGAAACCTGCCAGGAACCCCTCTACCTGCGATCCCTCAGCGAACGCCAGGTCACCATCACCATCAAGCTCCGCGACGGAGAAACCGTCACCGGCTACATCGAATACTTCGACGAGCGCATAATCCGCCTCACCCGCCGGAACAAGCCCAATCTCTTCATCTACAAAGATCAGATTCGAACCATCACCGAGCAGACGCGCCGCGAAGACCCACACAATCGCAACCACGCTGCCACCGAGGAAACCACGTGAACCCAACAGATTCAGCCGCCAATCTGCCCCAAGTCCCCGCCAGCCTGGCCTTCGCTTCCGCGGGGGCGTCCATAGCTCTGGAAGCTGGCGCTCTCATCCACGAGCACTTCAAAAACGGCGTCGCCACCGAGTACAAAGGCGATGTCGACCTCGTCACAGTAGCCGACCGCGCCTCGGAAAAACTCATCGTCGAGCGCCTCCATCAGGTCTTCCCCCAACACGGCATCTACGGCGAAGAAGGCACCCGCAAGCAGCTCCACAGCGAGTACCGCTGGTACATCGACCCACTCGACGGCACCACCAACTTCGCTCACGGATTCCCCGTCTTCTGCGTCTCCATGGGCCTCGAACAACGCCCCCCCGGCCTCGCAGACGATCAGGATGGAACCCTCATCGCAGCCGTCATCTACGATCCCACACGCGACGAGCTATTCACCGCCGAGCGCGGCAAAGGCGCATACCTCAACGGCAGGCCCATCCATGTCTCGCCAACCCCCGTCCTCGCGGAATCCCTCGTAGCCACAGGCTTCCCCAGCCGCAAGCGCCACGCCAACCCAAACGTCTTCTTCTATCAGGAATTCACCCTCCGTTCCCACGGCGTCCGACGCGCAGGATCCGCCGCCATTGACCTCGCCTACGTCGCCTGCGGCCGCTTCGATGCCTACTGGGAATTCAATCTCAACCCATGGGACACCACCGCCGGCATGCTCCTCGTCCTCGAAGCCGGAGGCACCGTCACATGCTTCGACGGAAGCCCCTTCCGCATTAACAGCCGCGAAGTCCTCGCCACCAACACCCACATCCGCAGAGAAATGATCCGCATCTTCGACGATCTCTTCGCCGGTCGCGACCTCGAACCGCTCCTCACACCCCAGGAATTCGCCGCACAGCGCGCCGCCCGCTCCACCTAGGAGCGTGTCTGAGTAATTGCGTGGAGCAGGTGCGCGGTAGTTGAAAAGCGGAGAAGAAGTTGCGAGTCTTTAGATATGGCGAAGGTCTACCGGCCGTACTTTCCTGAGCAGGATTTTCTTCTT
>JAKATU010000045.1 GCA_021818585.1 Acidobacteriota bacterium
CAGACGAACTGCCTCAAGCTTGAACTCGTACGTGTAGGTATTCCTCGGTATTCGCTCCATCTGATCCGCTCCTTCGATATCTTCTCAGAGCGCTATATGGAGTACGTTTTCCGGGGGCAAGGTCACCGTTCTCCCTATGTCCACATCCGTGGCGGCTTTTAACGGATCGCGTAGATCGCCATCTGCCTTGGCCCCAGCGTCATCGTCACTTTGCCGGCGCGCAACGCCGCTGGTGCATGCGTCCCTGCCGCCGATGCAAATTGCGAACACCCGCTCAGTGCCGTGTCCCTCGGATCAATCTTCAGCGTCTCCGCCTTGTCACCGTCATTCACCGCCACAAGCACCCGGCCCATCCCGTTTGCGGTGCAGCCTCGCTCCATCTTGCGGGCGCGCACGTACACCAGCGTGGTGGCGTTATAGACAATATCCTGCTGTCCACCATCGCCAAATACAGGCTGCGAGTCCCGAAAGTGCAACAATCCCTGCACCCAGTCGTGTACTTCATTCTGCTCCGGTGTCCGGCCCGCGGCGGTAAAGCCGTTGTGGTTGTCCCCGGGAAAGCCTCCCGGAAAATCATGACGATTGTCCGGGTCCGGGCCGCCTTTCATCGCAAGCTCATCCCCGTAATAAATCTCCGGAGTCCCGCGCATGGTCAGCACAATCCCGAATGCCAGCTTCAAGTCTTGCACCGTCACTCCAGGCAGGCTCATAAATCGTACCGTGTCGTGATTTCCGAAAAACGGCACCAGCCGCCCCGGATGCGGATACAGCGAATCCTGCCGCCAGATATGCTCCAGGTACGACATTGGCTTCTTGTGTGTCAGCACCTCTCGCAACGCAAAATAAGTCGGAAAGTCAAAGGGAGTCCAAAGCCGCGTATCAATCCCCCCATGCGAAACCCCACCGGCAAAGTAGGAAACAATCGTCGGGTCAGGATTGAATACCTCACCCACCGAAGTCAGCCGCGGAAACAGCTCGTGCAACTCACCGTTAAACTGCTCCCAGAACGCCCGCCCCACGTAGGAAAACGTGTCAATCCTGAGTCCATCGACACCGCCCGTCTCAATCCACCAGATAGCATTCTGAATCAGGTACTGGCGCACCAGCGGATTCTCCTGATTCAGATCAGGCAATACATCGGCAAACCAGCCATCCACGGTGGCCTTCTGCTGCGCCCAGTCCGCGTGAGGATCTACCAGCGCCGCAAAGTTATTCTGCGCTGCGAGATGATGAGCCAGCGTTCCGTGAAACCAGTTCGGCGTCGGTGGGTCCTTCGCCCAGGGGTTTCCCGCTCCTACATGATTTGGCACCGTATCGAGTACAAATTTCATTCCATGCGCATGAATCGCCGCAACCAGGTTCTTAAAGTCCCGCACCGTGCCAAAGTGCGGGTCCGGTTTGTACATGTTTGTCGCGCTGTAGCCGTGGTACGACTGCGGACTGCCCTCATTATCGTAAGCGGGCGTAATCCAGATCGTCGTCACGCCCAGTTGCTTCAGGTAATTCAGATGATCCTGAATTCCCTTGAAATCTCCACCATGCCAGCCTCGCGGCAGCGCCAGTTGAGAAGGATGCGGATCGTTCTTCAGATCCCCGTCCGCAAACCGGTCCGTCATAATCAGGTAGATTGTGTCTGCCGGCGAGAACCCCTGAAAGCCCGCACTGGCAGGGCTACGCTTATCCAGCTTGTAGGGAAACGCGATTCGTCCGTGCGCGCTCGCCACCTCCACTTCCAGCGTTTGCGCCATTCCGCTCTGCGGCTCAGTGAACCATACAAAGGCATAATGCCCATTTGCGGAAAAGTGCGTGCGCGTAACACTCACATGCTCTCCGCGAACATCTATCCTCGCACCACGCAGGTTCCGCCCATACAGGAGCAGCATCGGCGAAGGCATATCCGTCCACCAGTTCGGCGGATCCACCTGGTAAACGCACGGCGCGCCACCCTCGGCCGTCGCGGTGCATGTCTTTTCGCTCTGCATTTGCCCATGCGCCGCCACGCATCCCAAAGCTGCCCACATCAACAATGTCACGCGCCAGGTTGCACGCATAAAATTTCCTTCTTCCGCAAATGCGGACTGCCGGGAGACTGATTTCCACTTCCACTCAAGGGATGCAGGCAGTCAATGTCAAAAAGAAGGAACGCGCCACGTAGTCCTTCGTCGTGGCGCGTTCAGGAGGACCACAAGGTTAGAAGGTGAAACGCGCCGCCAACTGAATCTCTCGTTGAGAATTGTTCGCGGTTGATGTTACTTTGCCGAAATTGGAATCATAAAAATTTCCATCCGGATTCGTGAACTGTGGCGTGTTGGTCACGTTGAAAGCATCCCCATGCAGTTCCAGAACATACCGGCTCGTGAACTGAATGTTCTTCTGCAGGGAAAAGTCTGCCGAACGCTGTCCCGGACCATAAAGCTGGTTCCGGCGCAGGGTTCCAAGACGAGTGAACACATTCTGCCCGTTCGCGCTTACAGTCGGAGGCGCTGCGAACGCGCTCGTGTCGAACCACGTTCCGCTGATGCTCTTGGGGTAGTTGATCGATCCGATCAGGTCCGGAGTGTCAGCGTCGGCGTTGCCGCTAACGGAAAGATCAAACGGCGTACCGCTCGCAATATGGCCGATGACGTTCATCTGCCAGCCGCCAATCACCAAATTCAGCGGATAGCTGACGTTGCCGAAGAACCGCTCGCCACGCCCAAAGGGCAGGTGATACAGAATCGACGACGTGAACACATTGCGCTCGTCCTGTGACGAATTGCCGTAGCTCGCGCGCGGATCGTAATACAGCGAGATCGTGCCGGGCCCATCGTCCAGCGTGTGCGACCAGGCATACGAACCCGTAACAATCAGGTCCTTGCCCTGGCGATGCACATAATGGAGTTGCAGGCCATTGTAGTTGGAGACGCCCACATAGTTGTTATAGCTAATGCTGCCAAACTGCGGGAAATTCTGCTTGCCGGTAGCGAACTGAAACAGGTTGTAGTTGTAGTAGTTCGACAGGTTGGATGCATGCGTGCCAACGTAAGCCAAGCTCAACATGTCATATCGGCCCACCTGCTGCGCAACCTGCAGGTTCCACTCCTGGATCATCTGGTTGTGATTGTTGCGGTTCACCGCCAGCGTGCTCAATCCATTCGGAGGATTCGCCGGATTGAAGTTCGGGAACCCAGGCTGGGGAAGCGCCGTTGTCTGCTGTGCCGACTGGTTGCAGCCATAAGTCGAACCGGGAGCAGGTGTCTGCCCGGTGAAGGTGATGCAATAGCCCTGCTGTGCAGAGTAGCCTACGCTGCCGCCGAACGGAACCTGTTGTCCAAGCTGGTTGTCGATCCCACCGTAGTCCGGGAAGTAGTACATACCGAAGCCACCACGAATCACCTGCTTGCCATTGCCGTGCATATCGTACGCAAAGCCGATGCGCGGACCAATATCGTCATGGTTGTTGTTCTCGATCGTACGCGGGACACCGTTCTTGCCCGCCAGCAACACCTGGCCATAGGTCGAGCTCTGCGGATTCACATCAAATGAAGCCATCCGATTCTGCGTCTCGTAAGGCCAGGTCATCACGTCATACCGCAACCCAAGGTTCAGGGTCAGTTTCTGGTTCACGCGCCAGTTGTCCTCCGCAAAGAAGCCGTCTTCGTACGAAATCTGGCTGTAGAAGCCGCTTTGCGCGCCAATGGTGTAGTTGTCCGTAAAGCCGATCAGCATGTCCGCTGTCGGGAATCCGGTAAAGTCGCCGTTACCAAAGTTGAAGTAGCCCTTGCCGGCGATCGGACGGAAGTACTCAAGATTCCGCAAAATGCCTTGTGCGCCAATCTTGATGGAGTGGTGACCAAGCTGCCAGTTCACCGTGTCGCTCAACTCAATCGTGTTCTGCGGCACGGCATACAGGCCGTAGTCGCCAGTGTAGTCAATGCCCGCATTGCCGCCGATTAAAGCGCCGCCGCTCGTGGCGATATTGCGGTTCGCATTCACGATGCCCAGGTTCTTCGAAAGCGCCACGCCGTAGAACGGAGGTTGGTAGCCGTAGTCATCACGGTTGTAGCCGACCAGCAGCTCGTTCACCACGGACGAAGAAAAGATGTGAGTCCAGCCCGCGCCCCAGGCGCGCGCATGCGTGTAAGACGAACCAGTCCCGAAGCCCGATGGCAGCGTACCCAGTTCCGGCGTCTCCGTAAAGTTCGAGTTGTCATAGCTGAACCGGACAAACGCCCTGTCATTCTGCGTCGCATTCCAGTCAAAACGAACGTCAAACGTGTTGTAGTGGACATACTCCTGCTTGTGCGTGAGAAAGTTGTTCGTCACACCCGCGCGGGTCGGAGCCGGATAGGCGTTGAAGTAATTCAAAGCCGCGGAGTTCAGCGGAATTCCCGCCGCCGCCGGATTGTCATTTGGAATCGGCTGGCAGGTCTGCGGATCATACAGTTGCCCGTTCTTCTGGTAATTTGTCACACCCTGGTGAATCAGGCAGTAGGGCTCGGAAAACTGGTTTTCCACATCAGGATTATTCAGATACTCCTCAAAATCGCCCTTCCGCATCAGCGCCGTCGGCACTGTCACAAAATACGAGTTCTGCGGTAGGTTTTCGCGAAACGCCTGGTAGTCACCAAATCCGAACAGCTTGTTCTTCAGGATGGGACCACCAATCGAAAAGCCCGGCTGGTTCCGGTTGAAGGGAGGATTCGGGCTCGCCGACGCTCCCAGAAAGCGATAGCTCGGGTTCGCATCAAACTTGCCGCTGCGATAGAACCAGAATGCCGACCCGTGATATTTGTTGGTGCCGCTCTTGATCGAAGCAGCGACAATTGCGCCGCCAGCACGGCCATACTGCGCCGGAGCTACGCTCGTATCCACCTTGAATTCCTGCGTCGCGTCAATGTTCGGGAAAATCAGCAGCGTGTTCAGCAGCGAA
This sequence comes from Acidobacteriota bacterium, assembly GCA_021818585.1. GTDB lineage: Bacteria > Acidobacteriota > Terriglobia > Terriglobales > Acidobacteriaceae > Acidobacterium. The sequence continues at coordinate 4,913 of JAKATU010000045.1, forward strand.
TCGTTGTTGTCCAGGCCGTCCAGCAGGTAGTTGTTGGCCGTAGGACGAAGACCATTCACCGACAGCGCGCCGCCACCGCTCTCATTCTGGCGGAAGGTCTCAGCATTGCCATTAACGCCGCTCTGGGCATTGCCATAAGAGCCGCGCGTCACACCCGGCGTCAGCAGGGCCAGGCCGGTAAAGTTGCGGCCATTCAACGGAAGCTGCGTGACCTGCGGCCCCTGGATTGTAGCGCCGATCGTTCCATTACTGGTGTTCACCAGTGGAGCTGCCGTTGTCACCGTCACCGTCGTGCTCACTTTGCCCGGCTGCAGCTTGAAGATCAGCGTCTGCGCCGAGGCCACCGTCACCTGAAATGTAGTGGACTGGCTCTGGAAGCCTGTTGCGGTCACGTCCGCTCGGTAGTTGCCACGAGGCACCGCGGGAATCTGGAACTCACCCGCTGAATTGGACTGAGCTTCAAACTTCAACCCGGTGTCCACGTTCGTCACCGCAATGCTCGCATTCGGAATCACGGCGCCGGTCTGGTCCGTAACCGTACCCACGATGCTGCCGTCGTCGGACTGCGCATACGCTCCGACGGCGCTCATGGCCGCGAACACAGCCAGCAGGATTACGGTCATCCAAACCGCCCGTTTGCTGACCCGTTTATATAGATGTTTCATGTTGCCTCCCAAAGTTCCTGCACATGCGGTTCGGTTTTCAACACCGAAAATCCGTCATGCAACACGCACTAGACACGTCTCAAATAACGATCGGCAATGCACGGCGTATCCATTTTTCTTCAATCGTTGATCACCAGATAAACCCATTAGAAAGAATCATTTCACTTTTGATTTAACCCGATTCGACGAGCAGGATGACAATTGACCGGCGCTTCCGAACAGGAGTATTACTAAGTGGTTCTATGGTCACATTCCTATGAGCTCTCAGTTGGATTCGCCCAAGCCCACAGTACGCAGGCTTCGCTTCGGCTTATTCGAGGCAGACCTCTCGACCGGGGAACTGCGCAAGTCAGGAATGCGAATCCGTATTCAGGCCCAACCCTTCCGTGTGCTGGCTTCACTTCTTGAGGCGCCCGGCGAAGTCGTGACTCGGGAAGAGCTCCAGCAGCGCATCTGGGGTATAGACACCATCGTCGACTTCGACCACAGTCTTGGGACCGCGATCAACAAATTACGCGAAGCCCTGGGCGACTCAGCGGAAAATCCGCGCTTTATCGAAACACTGGCCCGCAGAGGCTATCGCTTCCTCGCTCCGGTCACTCCAGTCCAAGAGCAGGAACCCGAATCCACCCCGATCGAACCAGCCTCCGAGCCGTTCGCTCACGCCCGCCCTGAATCAGAAGTCCATCTCGCTTCTTCGGATTCCGCAGCACACACAGCCCCAACCAGCGTGCGCGTATCCAAAAGTCATTCCCAGCACTGGCTCCGGCCGCTGGTTGCACTCTGCCTGCTGGCCGCAGTCGCCGCGGCATCCTGGCTCATGGGCTGGCGCTTTGGTTCCAGACCCTTTTCCCCGCCCAGAATCCGTCAAATCACCTTTTCCGGCCGAGTCTCCCCGGGAGACACGCTCTTTGAGAGCCTCGGCGCCACCGCAACCGACGGCTCCCGCATTTACTTCCCTGAAATTGAACAGGGACGCGCCATGCTGGCCCAGGCGCTTATTTCTGACGGGGAAACCAGCACCATCTCCCTCCCCAACGAAATCGCCGCTCCTTATATCAGCGCCATTTCACCGGATGGCTCCAACTTCCTGCTCCGCAACCACCTCACCACCAAAGCCGAGCAGCCGCTCTGGGTCGTACCCACCATCGGAGGCGCCGGTCAACGCATTCCCGGCATCCTTGCACACGATGCCACCTGGATGCCCGACGGCCAACAAATTCTTTATGCCCACGGCGACAGCCTCTTCACCGTGAATAAGAACGGAACAGATATCCACAAATTTGCCACTCTCCCGGGTCGTGCATTCTGGCTCCGCTGGTCCCCAAATGGCTCCAGCCTGCGATTCACGCTGCTCAACAGTGAAACCCACAGCTCGCACCTCTGGACCATCTCGGCCTCTGGCAACAATGCGCATCCACTCTTGCCGCCATCAGACGGCTCGGAGTGCTGCGGAAGCTGGACCTCCGATGGCAGGTACTACGTCTTCCAGCGCAATATGGCGAACGGTTCCAACATCTGGCTTATTCCCGAGCACTCCGGCATCTTCGGAGGCCCAGGCAAGCCCTACGCGCTCACCAACGGACCGCTCACCTACCAGTCCCCCATCACCGCCCGCACCGGGCATCGCATCTTCTTCATCGGTCTCAATCTGCGCTCTGAACTCCTGCAATATGATGCCGCATCGCAAATCTTCATCCCCTATGCTGGCGGAATCAGCAATGCGCGCCGCATCGCCTTCTCAAGAGACGGGCAATGGGTGGCATGGATTCGACAGGATAACGGCTCGCTATGGAGCAGCAAGGCCGACGGTACCCAGCGCATGCAGCTCACCAGCAGGCCACTGGAAGTTTTCATGATGCACTGGTCTCCCAACAACAAGCATCTGCTTCTGATGGCCCGCAAGCCGGAGGGCCGCTGGGCCATCTACATGATCAACGCCGACGGCAGCGATCTGCATATCGTCGACCCGGAGAATCGCAGTCAGGCAGATCCTGACTGGTCCCCCGACGGCAAGAGCATCGTCTTCGGCAGGCTCCCCGACCTCATGTCGGAAGCCTCCATGCCAAAGGCCATCTACCTCTACGACCTCAGCACCCACAAAACACAGAAGCTACCCGGCTCCGATGGCCTCTTCAGCCCACGCTGGTCCTCTGACGGCCGATATATCGCCGCGCTGTCCATCGATCAAACACGGCTTATGCTATATGACTTGAAGACAAAAAACTGGCGCCAGCTTGCGCACCAAAGCATTGCGGACCCAGTATGGGGCGACAAGAATCGGTACATCTACTTTCATGACTTTGTGCAGCCGGGCCAGCCGCTCTATCGCGTCAATATCAAGACAGATCAGATTCAGCCAATCGCGAACCTGAAAGACCTGCGCGCCGCCGATGCCGTCGATTACCGTTTCGCTGGACTCACTCCCAACAATGTGCCCTTGGTCGACGCGCGCACCTCGGCTGCCAACATCTACACGATGCCCATCCCGAAGTTCTGACACCAGGTTGGAACCGCCTTAAACTCTTGAGGCTTTCGTATGAGAAGGCTCAGCGTTTGCGCGCTGGTGACCACGGGAAAAGAATAAACGGAAGGCCATGAACAAGCTGCCGTAAGTTCTCAGTCCGCATCGCTGGCAGCGGATGGGCCATCGCAGAAGCAGCAATCGCGGAAGATCGTGGCGGCGTAGATGAGAAAGCCGAAAATCGGAAAACATGCAATCAACACAGAACATCATGAAATACCTACCTCGCAATAGATGGTTTCCCGCGGATTTGGCCAGATTGTACGCCTTGCCGGAACTTCAGTTTTGGAATCACTAGTAATAGTCCGCGCAACTCAGGTAATATCCGCAGCCACGGCAAATAAGCTTACAGCGGTGACTTTCCAGCCGGTTGGAGCAATTTGGGCAATAGACAGAATGATGTTCGTCCACCAATACAGCCCTTACATCGTCCCCTGCCTCTAATTGTCCAGATGAAGCCAGCATTCCGCCGACACCAGAATCCCCCGACGACATTCGGTTACCGGATGCGTCCCCCAGGGGGCGTTTCGAATTCTCTACAGGATCACGGTTATCATGTGGAGTGGGTTCGATGGTTTTCATCTTTATTTATCTCATGACTTAAACTTTAGACGAAGGAGTTCTCATTATGGAGCGCACAGCGAGCGCAGTTTGGAACGGCGGCCTGAAAGACGGTAAAGGAACCGTTTCCACGAACAGCGGCGTCCTCAACAATACACAGTATTCTTTCTCGACCCGTTTTGAAAATGGCATCGGCACCAACCCGGAAGAGCTGATCGCCGCCGCCCATGCCGGCTGCTTCACCATGGCCCTCAGCGCCCAGCTAGGTCAGGCAAACCTCACCCCCGAGTCGCTGGAGACCACAGCCGCTGTCACGTTCGAGAAGACCGACCAAGGCTTCACCGTCACTGCCATCCACCTCACCACCCGCGCCAAGGTGCCCGGCGCTACTTCGGCCTCTTTTGACACCGCAGCCCAGAACGCCAAGAACGGCTGCCCCATCTCGCGCCTTTTCCAGGGTAATACTGAAATTTCACTCGACGCCAAACTCGTCTAATCGAATCACATTCAAGCCCACGTCCGGAGCAGCATTCGTGCAAGCTCGGACGTGGGCCTCTTGACCTATTTCACCTCGCCCACAAATACCCCGTAAGGTGCAAGATGAACAGCACCCAGGCTTTGGCTCTGTGCCTGCCCCGGGGTGGCCATCAGTGTCTTCAAGCCGGTTCCCTTCACGCCCTGCGACGTCAGATCAAAGCTCTCCGTTTCAGGCTGACCCGTAAAGTTGCAGGCCACCACCACGGCTTTGCCCTCCGGCGTCTTGCGCAGCCATGACAGAACATGTTCGTCGCTCGTGTTCAGCATGATCTCCTGCCCATCATGCAACGCGGCATTCGTATGCTTCAGCGCAATCATCTCCCGGTACCAGTTGAGCAGCGAGTTGGGATCTTTCTTCTCCACCGCCACATTCACCGTCTTATAGCTCGGCGGAATCGGAAGCCACGTCTTTACACCGGCACTGGAAAACCCCGCATTCGGTCCGCTGTTCCACTGCATCGGAGTTCGTTCGCCGTCCCGTCCCTTGTTCTCAGGCCATCCACGAATCCCAACCGGATCGCGCACCTCCGACTTCTTCGTCGGCACTGTCGTGACCATACCGATCTCATCGCCGTAATACAGCAGCGCGGTATCCCGCGAAGCCAGCACAATCGTCGCCAGCAAACGCGCAACATTCTCGCGCTCCGCCGGATTCTTCACCCCGGCCGCATTGGCATAGCGCTCCCACCGGTAATTGTCATGGTTGTCGAAGACAAACAGAGGCTCGTCACCGTGCAACTCCGTTTCCGCCTCGTTGATACGCGCACGAAAATCCGCCACATCCAGCTTGTTGATGAACCCCACCTGCATATCCATCGGCAGTTGCAGCTCATCATTATGCAGTCCATACATCTTGCGAAGCTCATTCACTGAGCTCAAATATGTCTCGCCAATCAGCAGAATATGTCGGTGATAGCTGTCCGCCACCTGTCGCAACTGGCGCAGTACGCCATGCACCTGCGGCAGATTGTTCGTCAGCGAGTCATTCAGCTGCACCTGGCCAAAAGCATTGATGATCGGCTTGCCGTCTTTGCCCAGCATCGGCTTCTCATTACGCAGCTTCGGGTCTTCAAACAGTGTCGTAATCGCATCCAGGCGAAAGCCCGCCACCCCTCGCCGAATCCAGAAGCGCTCCACGTTATACATCGCATGCCGCACCTGCGGGTTGTTCCAGTTCAGATCCGGCTGCTGGATATAAAACTTGTGATAGTAAAACTGGCCCGTCGTCTTGTCATACTGCCATGACGACCCTCCAAACACCGACTGCCAGTTATTGGGCGGCAACAACTTCCCATTCGGTCCCTTGCGCCCATTCCGCCATACATACCAGTCCCGCTTCGGATTCGTCCGCGAGCTCTCCGACTCCAGAAACCACGGATGCTGATTCGAAGTGTGATTCAGGACCAGGTCCATCAACACGCCAATATGCTGTTTCCGGGCTGCGCTCACCAACTGGCTAAAGTCCGCCAGAGTCCCGTACTGCGAATCAATGTTGTTGTAATTCGAGATGTCATAGCCGAAATCCACCTGTGGCGAAGGATAAATCGGCGTCAGCCAGATCGCGTTCACACCCAACCAGTGCAGGTATCCCAGTCTCGACCGAATCCCGTTCAGGTCGCCAATGCCATCTCCGTTGGAATCCTGAAAACTCCGTGGGTACACCTCGTAAATCACAGCGTTTTTCCACCAGGGCTCCTGGCCAGCGCCGTCCCGCATCATGTTGGTTTTCGCTTTTTGAGAAACCTGCGGGCTCGCAGGCTTCACGGCCCAAACTGCAGGCGATGCCATGCATACGGCTGCAAGGACGCAAACCGCCCAGCACAATCTCTTCCTCATCTGTTGCTCCCAAATCAAATCGTTCGTACAGTATGTCCGCTTTTAAGACGCGGCTCGTCGCACCAAACGGTATCACACAGCAAGCGCAACAGGGCAGTGCTTCTTTGGGATGGAAGAAAGGAAATAGCGAGGAAGTTCTCTTACCCTGGTGGATCGGACCGGCTCAGCAGGCAGCCTAAAACAGCAAACCTGCTCAGACAATCAGATCAGTCAGAAACGCGAAGATGGTCCCGCAGCTTCTGGTTGATCTCTATGGCCTGTTTCACACCGTTATCCAGCATGCCGTGCCACTGCCGCGCGCTTGCGTCCAGTTCGAGCGTACCGAGAAGGTAGCTCGTCTGGATCACCACTTCCAGCGCATTGCTCAACTCATGGGCCAGGCGCCGAATCTCCTGTGCCTGTTCAAAAGTGAGGGCGGATTGTACGGTTTTACTCATCGAAAAGCCGCTACTCGTCCTTGAAAAAAACGCGCTCTGATCCGTTTTGATGCGCCATAAAGCCAGGGGGTTTGACACGATATCGCGCCTTTGTAACACTATCTCTACTACCGGTCCGGGCGCTCAGTCCGGGCCAATTGTTTGTAGTGCCGAAGTGGCGGAATTGGCAGACGCGCATGGTTCAGGTCCATGTACTCGCAAGGGTGTGGAGGTTCGAGTCCTCTCTTCGGCACCAGCAAATCCATATTATTGAAAATAAAAACACTTGCTAAGGCAATCTTCTTGTAGCGCGACTGTAGCGCGGTTTACGGGCCGATATACTTCTGTTGGCTATTTCCCTCTGTCGCTCACACCCGACAAGCCCTAACCAAGAGTTTGATAGGCCCCTGCGAAGACTACGCGGAGGTTCCTCTTCGCTTCGAGCGGCTCACATAACAAGGCCCCGGCTCTGACGGGGAATACTTACTGGAGTCTTTCGATTGTACCGATAGCTCCTGGACCGACGTGATGGCTTTAGATTTGAAGTTTCAATAGGTTGTCCATTCGATTTGGATCATAGAAGCTGATTGTGCGAACAAAACAGTTTTTACGAGGAGATCGAATGGACTATCACCGGAATGCCCGATTGACGATCGTTGGTCGAGAGCAGCTTGGACTTGCCCCCATTTTTGAGACAAACGGTTAAGACTCAAAATCCAACGAATGGAGAATTGAGTCATGGGTTTGTCACGCAGGCAGTTCACCAGGGAATTCAAGCTGGCCGCCGTTCGGCGGCTGGAATCGGGGGTATCGCTGGCCGAGGTCGCACGGGGATTGGAGGTCAATCCGAACGTGTTGCAACGTTGGCGGCGTGAGTTTCGTCAGGCGCCTGGCAACGCGTTTCCTGGTAACGGGCAGCGGCGCTGGTCCGAAGGCCGTGTGGCGGAGTTGGAGCGCAAGATCGGTCAGCAGGTGGTGGAGATCGATTTTTTGAAGGGGTGCTTGCAGCGCATCGAAGAACAGCGGATGCTGCAGGCATCGAGTGGAAGTCCGCGGTCTACCGGAAGATCGGCGAAGAAGTGCGTGCCGGCAGGCGTGGAGACTTCGGAGTTGGCCGGGGATTTGCGTGGGCGGGATTGGATTGCGTGAAGGTCGTTGGGGATAGCGCTTGCGGGCGCGGGTTCGGCAGGGGCGTTCGGCTTCGGGTTTGGCTGCGGCGTTGAGGTCGGTGGTTCCGGGTTGAGGCGGTGTGACGGGTTGGGTTGAGATGGGCGCTACGAGCATGGGCCGGGCGGGAGCGGGTTCGGCGGTTGGCTGGGGTGCCAGAGTTTGCTGGGGTTCGGCGGCTTCGCGGGCTGCCGCGGCTTCCTTGCGTTCGCGTTCGAGCGTGGGGATGAGGATTTCGGCGAGGGTGGGCTGGCGCGCCTGCTGGGCTTCGGCTTCTCCGGCGATGGCGGCTTTTTCGAGGTCCATGAGGAGACGGAAAAAGGAGAGCTTGCCGTCGAGGAGCGCGTTGACGAAGGCGTCTGCGATGGCGTCCTGCCGGGCGCGGGCGCGGGCGAGCATGGCCTGCGAGAGGCTGCGGCGCTCCCATGCGCTGCAGTGGCGTGGGGCGGGCTCTAGGTCGTCATCGTAGTAGGCCGGGTTGGGCGTGGCGACGGGATCGTAGGGTTCGTCGAAAAACGAGTCGGACATGGGGGCTCCTGGATACGAATTGGGCAAAAGAAAAGCAGGACGCTGGTGGGCGTCCCGCTGGGGTTTTGAGTGTTTGGCTCTTAATTACAGGATATCAATTTGGGGTGGAATTACCGGCACATTTTGCAGTTGTCAGTTGTTCGTTTTTAGTCGTCAGTAACGTTGCTTGTGATGTGGTCGGAGATGACGCGAGCGAGAAGCTTCATGAGTTGAGACGCTGCTCCTGCTTTTCAATGCGAATGGTTATCGGGGGATGCAGTTCAATTTTGTGGTGAGCACGAATGCACGGGCGGTGCGGTTGTGGGAGTCGCTGGGGTTCGCGGTGGTGTGTCGGCTGCCGCGTGCATTTGCACATCCTTCGCTGGGGTTTGTGGATGCGCTGGTGATCTCCAGGAAGATTCAGAGACTGGCTGGACGAGTAGGCTGTGCCTTGCTCGCCAAAGAACCTTCAGCGCGGAGATCGCCAAGAGCGGAAAGTATTTTTTCGCCGGAGAGCACACAGAGAACGGCTGCGGCGGTGCGATCTTCTGCGCTCGACGAGTCAGGGTGCGCCAGGAGCGAGGTTCCGACGCCCACTTTATGAACGCATCTACCCGGCGGCCTATTCCTAACCGCGTTTCTGCGAGCGCATTATTCTTTCGCGTTCCTGACTTTATACTTCTGTCCTGGTGGAGGACCTGGAATCCGCACGCCGGGTTGATTTTTTGATTAGTCGGGGATGGTGTTGTGGTGGGCGGCGGAGCGGGCAGGGTTCTGGACGAAGTGGGCCAGGCGTTCGCCGTTGACGTCCATGCGAACGAGGTCTAGTTCGCCGTGGTCGTAGCTGGCGACGAGCATGCGCATGGAGCGGCCCTGAGGGTGGACGTAGATAAGGTTGAAGTCCTGTGCGCCGTCTCGGCTGAGGACCATGCGATGCCAAGGCTGGCCGAGATGGGCGGAGAGCATGGCGGCCAGCTGGTCGGGGTTGGTGACGATGCTGATGTTATCGAAGTCGGCGACGCGCATGTTGCGGACGCCGCCGCCTGTGCTTACGGTGGCGCAGAGGCTGACGAACCACTGCATAGGGATGCTTTCCGGCTGGGCGTGATACTGCTGTTCGACGGCGGAGACGGCGGCATCAAACCCGCTATTGGAGGCGAACCAATCATGGAGCGGCAGGATGGCTGCGAGTGCGACGAGGAGCGTGCCGGCGGCGATTTTCATTGGTTGCCTCCTGCGCTGTGACTGGAGTCGCGGTCAGAGTTGGGACGTGTGTGGAGTTGCGGATCAGGTTGGGGCTGACCCTGGGGAATGCCAAAGTTGCCTCCGAGGACTGAGAGATCGGATGGATTGAGATTGCCTGAGATGTAAACGAAGCTGAGCTTTTCGGGTTTGGCGTCGAGGATGAGCATGCCCTGGGTTTCACCATTGACTACCTTGCGGTAGATCATGCTGACTTTTACGACGCCTTTTGAGTGGGTAACAGACTGAACGACGGGCTGCCATTCCGGTCCACGGAATTCGCGGCGTATGCGTTGGATATCTGCCATGCTGTATTGTCCGGGCTTGTCGAAGTCGTAGGTGCGGACATAGATGGCGTTGAGACTGCTGACGAGATGCTTGGCCTGCTGGTCGCTTTGATCGTCCTTGTTCATGAATTGTGAGGCGAAACCCAGCATGTTTTTGTCGAGTGTGACCTCGGTGTACTTGCTGGCGCGGGCGGCGAGCTCTTTGGCGAGCCCCGGAGGGAATGGGTTAGGGCCTTGCGCGAGGGTGGGCAGTGCGGTGACGAGCGCAAGGACAAGTGCGGGGAGGGTGAATTTGGTGAGGGCTTTCATGGCTGGAGATCCTTTCGGGGCTGAATGGTGGAGATGTTTTCGGCCACCTGCTGCAGGGTGGAGTGAGCGATTTGAAGGGCGATGAAGACTTGCCGGCGGGCGCGTTCGCCTGCCAGGCGGCGCTGATGCTGCTGCCAGGCGAGAGTGCCGGCGAGGATGACGATGAGCAGCGAGGCGACGGCGGCGAGGCGTACGGAGGCGGGGAAATGGAAGATGCGGGCGCGGCGCGGCGCGGGTAATTCGTTGTGGGCGTCGAGCGGGATGCGGGCCATGACGCTGGCGGCGAAGCTGGGCGGGGCGCTGCGGGGCTGGAGGGCCTGGCGCAGGTCGTTTTCGAGCTGCGAGATTTCGAAGTCGGGGTCGAATTGGCGGTTGTGATCAACCACGGGTGTACTCCTTGAGGGTTCGCTCGGCTTTGGAGCGGAGAAGCTGGATGGCTCGCTGGAGATGACTGCGTACGGTGGCGAGAGGCATGTCGAGCGTTTCTGCGATCTGGCGCGGGTCGAGGTCTTCCTGATAGCGGAGCAGGACGACGGCGCGCTGCTGCTCGGGGAGGGTGCAGAGGAGCTGCTCGATGCGGTTCATGAGGGGTGAATCGGGTGCCGGGACTTCTGCCGCGGGCATGAGGTTTTCGTCAAAGACCTCGAAGTACTGGCCGCCTCGGGCGGCTCGGCGGCGGAGGGCGTCAGTAGCGCGGTGGCTGGCTACGCGGCGGAGCCATGCGGTGAGGTGATCGGGGGTGGTGATGATGGGCAGGGCGCGGTGGCACTCGAGGAAGACGTCCTGGGCGACCTCTTCGGCTGTGGCGTAGTCGCCGAGGATACGGAAGGCGATGGAGAAGACGCGCGCCTGATGTTCGGTGACGATAGTCTCGAATTGCTGGCGGGTGGCTTCCACGTGGGCTTCCTTGGCGGTTCACCGGTGTATACGCAAATTGGGGTGGGGAATGATGCAGTTTTTGTACTGGCCGCACGGGCGACCGCGCCTTCGGCGTCACGTTGGATTCGAGGGAAATTCTGTGAGGTTTCGCTTTCAGGCAAGCCATTATTTTTCAGATACTTAGCAGGACATGCGGGTGCTTTCAAAAACATGATAATAAATCACTCACATAATATGCAACCATTATGCTATAGTCTGAATCAGATGTATTGAGCGCCGGAGTCCATGCGAGGAAAGAGCTCCTCCGGTGGCTCGGGAATTTTTGAAATCTGAAATCAACCTTCAAATGGAGGAAATTATGGCAATCACTCGTTGGGACCCTTTCCGGGATGTACTTGCATTGCAGAACCGTATGAACTCGCTGTTCCAGGACTACACGCGCGGGTCGAGCGACTCGGACGTGGTGGCAACTGCAGCCTTTGTGCCTCCGGTCGATGTGTATGAGGACGAGCAGAAGATCGCGCTGAAGCTGGAGGTTCCGGGGATGAAGCTGGAAGACTTCGACGTGCAGATTGAGAACAACACGCTGACGGTTCGGGGCGAGCGGAAGTTCGAGAAGGAAGAGAAGGAAGAGAACTTCCACCGGATTGAGCGGCGTTATGGGAGCTTCTTCCGGTCGTTTGCACTGCCGAACACGGTGAATCCGGAGAAGGTAGAGGCGACTTACGACGCCGGAGTGCTGAAGATTGAGCTGGCGAAGCGTGAGGAGTCGAAGCCGAAGCAGATCAAGGTGGCGGTTGGCGCGGGCCAGCCGAAGGCGGTTACGGGTAAGTCGGCGGCGTAAAGGCAGTCGGCAGTTGTCAGTCCCTAGTTGTTAGTCGATTTGGCCGGGGGTAAATCTCTCCCGGCCAAATTATGGATTCTGAATCTTGATTCGGAAAAGGGGTTAGTTGAGCTTTGCACACTGGGGACTGTTTACTGACTACTGAGGTGTAATTTATGGCGATTCGTTGGGACAAATTTACGGTGAAGTCGCAGGAGGCGGTGCAGGCGGCGAGCCGGATTGCGGGCGAGTACGGGAATCCGGAGCTGCTGACGCTGCATTTGCTGGCGGCGCTGCTGGCGGACAAGGAAAGCATTGTGGCGCCGGTGCTGGAGAAGGTGGGTGTGCCGACGGCGCAACTGCAGGTGAAGGTGCGCGAGGCGCTGGAGAAGCTGCCGAAGGTGAGCGGCGGGAATGGGCAGCCGGGCATGTCTGCGGCGCTGAACAAGGTGTTTGAACAAGCATTCAAGGAAGCGGCGGACTTCAAGGACGATTACGTTTCCACCGAACACCTGCTTTTAGCGTTGACGCAGCAGAAGAATGACGGGGCGCAGTTGGTGCTGGCTTCGTTTGGGGCGACGCATGATGCGATTTTGAAGAGCCTTTCGAGCGTGCGGGGATCGGCGCGGGTGACGGATCAGAATCCCGAGGCGAAGTTTCAGGCTCTGGAGAAGTATGCGAAGGACCTGACGGAGCTGGCGCGGCGGGGCAAGCTGGATCCGGTGATTGGGCGTGACGAGGAGATTCGGCGCGTGATCCAGGTGCTGTCGCGGCGGACGAAGAATAATCCTGTGCTGATTGGCGAACCGGGCGTGGGCAAGACGGCGATTGTGGAGGGACTGGCGCGGCGGATTGTGCAAGGGGATGTGCCGGAGATTTTGCGGGAGAAGCGGGTGATTTCGCTGGACCTGGGATCGATGCTGGCCGGGGCGAAGTATCGCGGCGAGTTTGAGGACCGCCTGAAGGCGGTGCTGAAGGAGATTGAGGATTCGCAGGGGCAGATTGTGCTCTTCATCGACGAGCTGCATACGCTGGTGGGCGCTGGCGCGGCCGAGGGTGCGATTGACGCCTCGAACATGCTCAAGCCTGCGTTGGCGCGCGGCGAGTTGCGGGCGATTGGCGCGACGACGCTGAATGAGTATCGGAAATACATTGAGAAGGATGCGGCGCTGGAGCGTCGCTTCCAGATTGTGTTCGTGGGCGAGCCGAATGTGGAAGACACGGTTGCGATTCTGCGTGGGCTAAAGGAGCGCTACGAGGCGCACCACAAGGTTCGGATCAAGGATTCGGCGATTGTGGCGGCGGCGACGCTGTCGCACCGGTATATTTCCGACCGGTTTTTGCCGGACAAGGCGATCGACCTGGTGGATGAGGCGGCGGCTTCGCTGGCGATCCAGATTGGGTCGGTTCCGACGGAGATTGATGAGCTGGAGCGCGAGGCAACGTCTCTGGAGATTGAGCGGGCGGCATTGAAGCGGGAGACTGATCCGAACTCTAAAGAGCGGCTGGAAGTGGTGGAGCGCGAGCTGGCGGCGCTGAAGGAGCAGGCGACAGGCTTGCGGGCGCGCTGGCAGAAGGAGCGCGAGGCCATTACGCAGATGAGCGAGCTGAAGAAGCGCATTGAAGCGCTGCGCTTTGAGATGGAGGAAGAGACGCGGCGCGGCAACCTGGAGCGTGCGGCACAGTTGCAGTACGGTGAGCTTCCGCGAGCGGAGGCCGAGCTGCAGCGGTTGAATGCGCAGCAGGAGGGCGCCGAGCGTTCGCAGCGTTTGCTGAAGGAAGAAGTGGATGAGGAGGATATTGCGGGCATTGTGAGCAAGTGGACGGGGATTCCTGTTTCCAAGATGCTCGAAGGCGAAGTGCACAAGCTGGTGACGATGGAGGACCGGCTGCGCGAGCGCGTGGTGGGACAGGACGAGGCGCTGGGCGTAGTGGCGAATGCGATTCGGCGTTCGCGCGCCGGGCTGAGCGATCCGAAGCGGCCGATTGGGTCGTTTATCTTCCTGGGCCCGACGGGCGTGGGCAAGACGGAGACGGCGCGTGCGCTGGCAGAGTTTCTGTTTGATGACGAGCAGGCGATGATCCGCATCGACATGAGCGAATACATGGAGAAGCATGCGGTGGCGCGGTTGATTGGTGCGCCTCCGGGCTACGTGGGCTACGACGAGGGCGGACAGTTGACGGAAGCGGTGCGGCGACGGCCGTATGCGGTGGTGCTGTTTGACGAGATCGAGAAGGCGCATCCGGATGTGTTTAACACGCTGCTGCAGGTGCTGGACGATGGGCGGCTGACGGATTCGAAGGGACGCACGGTGGACTTTAAGAACACGGTGCTGATAATGACTTCGAATCTTGGCGCGCAGGCGCTGGGCGCCGAGGCGATGGCGGATGAAGCGGGCTTTGAGGCGGCGAAGGACAAGGTGATGGAGACGCTGCGGATGCATTTTCGTCCGGAGTTTCTAAACCGCGTGGATGATATTGTGGTCTTTCGTCCGCTGGGTGAGGAACAACTGGTGCATATTGTGGATCTGCGGCTGGCGGATATGCAGAAGCTGCTGAAGGATCGCCACATTACGCTGGAGCTGACGGAAGCGGCACGGCATCAGCTCTTCCTGAGCGGGTATGACCGGGCGTATGGTGCGCGGCCTTTGAAACGCGCGCTGCAGCGGCTGGTGCAGGATCCGCTGGCGATGAAGATTCTGGACGGAGAAGTGGAGCACGGCGATCATGTGCTGGTGGACGCCGATCCGTTGCAGGGTGTGCTTCGGTTTGAGGTGACGGACAGGGAAGTGGCTGCGGGATGAGGGGGTCGCGGCTTCGCCGCGATTCCCAAGCCCCCTTCGTCGACATGGTGCACCCGGCTGCTGATGCAGCCTGCTTCGCTCAGAAAGACACCTTATTCTTGAGAAGAGCCTCCCGTAAACCAGGAGGCTCTTTTGTTTGCCGTGGTGCGGTGGGAGAGTGTGTGGTGGGCGGAGTAGGATGTGGTGGGAGGTTTCCACCGTGGATTGCTTGCGATTTGGATTGAAGGCCTGGCTGGGTGTGATGGTTTGCGGGTTGCTGGCGCTGGCTGGATTGCGAGCCGGAGCGCAGATTCCGCAGATGATGCGCGTGGATTCGGCGCAGGCGCTGCCTTCAGGGATTGAGGTTCACAGCGGGCAGGGAGTTTTGCGGGTGGTGGCGCTGCGGGACGATGTGCTGCGTTTTGAGGTGAGCAATACGGGGTCGGTGCGGTCGGATGTCCGCATGCACGGATCGTGGGCGGTGCTGGCGCGGGCGCGGGCTTCGCGGGTGATGGTGACGCCGTTTACGGGCGTGAATTCGGTGGGGTTCAACACGAAGGACCTGATGGTGCGCGTGGCACGGAAGACGATGGCGATTACGGTGACGAACGCGGATGGATTTGTGCTGATGCAGAGCGCGTCGCCGGTGGAGTTTTACAAGAGCGATCAGCATGGCGACGTGGGCTACACGGTTTGGGAGAAGATGCCGCAGGACGAGCACTTCTTTGGGCTGGGGGACAAGCCGGCCCCGCTTGACCGGCGCGGATGGCAGTTCACAATGTGGAATACGGATCACTACCGGTGGCAACGGGGGACCGATCCTATTTATAAAGACATTCCTTACTTTATGGGCTACCAGAAGGGACTGACGTATGGAGTGCTGCTGGATAACACGTGGTGGACGACGTTTGATTTTGGAAAGGAGCGGCGGAACGAGTTCAGCTTTGGGGCCGAGGGTGGTCCGCTGCGGTACTACTTTTTTTACGGGCCAACGCCGAAGCAGGTGACGCGGGAGTATGCGTGGCTGACGGGGACGGGTCCGCTGCCGCCGAAGTGGACGCTGGGGTATCAGCAGTCGCGGTACAGCTATGGGACCGAGGCGAAGGTGCGGTGGATTGCGGACCGTTTGCGGAAGGACAAGATTCCGGCAGACGTGATCTATATGGATATCGACTACCAGATTCATAATCGGCCGTTTACGGTGGACCCGAAGAAGTTTCCTGATTTTCCGGCATTTGTGAAGGAGCTGGAGAAGAAGGATTTTCACCTGGTTATGATTACGGATCTGCATGTGGCTTACCTGCCGCACAGCAATTACATGCCTTACATGACGGGCGCGGCGGGGAATCACTTTCTGCATAATCCGGATGGTTCGACTTATGTGGGCGATGTGTGGCCGGGGCCGGCCGTGTTTCCTGACTTTACGCAGGCGAGCACGCGGAAGTGGTGGGGCGGGTTGTACAGGCAGTTCTATTCGTATGGTGTGGGCGGTTTCTGGAATGACATGAACGAGCCCTCGGTGTTTAACACGCCGACGAAGACGATTCCGCTGGACGTGGTAGGACAGATTGAAGGGCCGGGCTGGAAGACGCGCACGGTGACGCAGCGGGAGATTCATAACGTGATGGGCGAGGAGAACTCTCGAGCGACGTATGAGGGATTGCTGGCGCTGAAGCCGAACCAACGGCCGTTTGTCCTGACGCGGGCGAGCTATGCGGGCGGGCAGCGGTATGCGGCGACGTGGACGGGAGATAATTCCTCTGACTGGAACCAGATGGCGTTGAGCATACCGATGCTGGAGAGCCTTGGCCTGAGCGGTTTTACGATGGTGGGCGACGACATCGGCGGATTTGCGGGATCGCCGCAGATGGATTTGCTGACGAAGTGGATGGAGCTGGGGGCGTTTAACCCGATTGACCGGGATCATACGACGAAGGGGTCGCATCCGCAGGAGCCGTGGGTAGGAGGGCCGGCGCAGGAGGCGATTCGGCGGAGGTATATTGAGACGCGGTACCGGCTGCTGCCTTACATCTACACGACGGTGGATTATGCGTCGAAGACGGGGATTCCGCTGGTGCGTCCGCTGTTTCTGGATTTTCCGGATGCGATGCCGGACAAGTCTCCGATGGATGACAGCGTGCCGAACGAGTTTTTGTTCGGGCCGGATCTGCTGGTGGCGCCGCCGCACTATCCGGATGAGGTGCAGAACTATGCTGTGACGTTTCCGCCGGCGCCGTGGTACGACTTCTGGACCGGGAAGCTGGTGGCGAATGGCGGCTATACAGGCATTGCGCAGAAGCAGGTGCTGACCAATCAGACGGTGAGCGGCGGACAGGGATTGCAGACGCTGGAAGTGACGCCACAACTGGCCGTACTGCCGGTGTATGCGAAGGGCGGATCAGTGATTCCGATGCAACCGCTTGTCGAGAGCACGATGCAGAAGCCGGACGGGCCGCTGACGCTGCGGGTGTATCCGGGGCCGGACTGCAAGGGGACTCTGTATAACGACGACGGGATCACCTTTGACTACAAGCACGGGGATTATCTGCGGGTGAACTATACCTGCGAGGCCTCAACGGGCAAGCTGACGTTGCACATTAGCGCGCAGGAGGGAAGTTATCCGGCCTGGTGGAAGCAGATCAGGGTGGAAGCTTTTGGCTGGCGGGGCAGCAGCATCCGGGCCGAGGTGGATGGCAAGGCAGTGAGCGGCGCGACGGCGGATTCGGCGCATGGGATGGCGGAGGTGGTGATTCCGCAGAATGCGAAGGGTGAGACGCTGACTTTAAAGGGCGAGTGAGGATGCGTCGGGGATGAGCGGAAAAATGTCGCTGAAAGTTTCTCGACGGCAGATAGTTGCTGGACTGGGCGCGACGGGTGCCTGGCGTGCCGGAGCATTGCCGGATGAGCGGCCTTTGGCGGAGCCATCCTGGCATGCGCTCAACACTGCGGCGCGAGAGCAGGCGGAGAATGACTTACTTGCGTATTATTGCAAGGACAGCGCCGGAATTGCTGCGTCCGGCGGAGGGATTGCTGAAGTACCCGAGTATTGCGCCCAGTCTGCCGGGGAAGACGTATTCGAGGAGCCTGTGGGATTGGGACCCTGATTGGACGGCGCGTGGAATGTTTACGTTTGCAAAGGCAAGCGTGCACATGGCGCTGCATAAAAGAGTGTGTGAACACGCAATTGGAGGCCTGAAGAATTTCCTTGAAATATCAATCGGAGGAGGAACGAATTCCGATCAAAATCAGCGCGGATCGCATTGATCTTTTTGCGAGCCTGGAGCCGTCCAACCCGAACTACAGAAACCGGGCGAAACCAGTTCTTGGACAACTGGCGCTGCTGGCCGCGGATGAGTTGAGAAGCGTGGAGTGGCTTCGCGGTGACCTTGAGCAGGTCTTAAAGTTCCACGGTTCATGGGTACTGGGGAACCAGTCGCACACGGATTTGCTGGTGTGGGGTGACGATGTTGCTATCGGGAACGACAATGATCCGACGACGTTTGGCCGTCTGTACTTCTCTTCAGCGAATGTATTCTTGAACTGCCTGTATTACGAAGACCTGTGAGTGAAACCTGCAGACTGTACTGCAGTGTTGCGGAAATGTGGAGGAGTTGGGCTTTGTGCCGGAGTGCCTCTGTGCAGCGGCCTGTGTAGCCGATGGTGGAGTGGCGGGGCGCGGGCAGGATGAGGAGACGCAGCGGGCCGTGGCTGATTTGTGTGCGCCAGGGCTGCACGCCGAGCTGCCAGGTAGTGCCGTTCCAGACATTGTCATCGAGGAGATGGTTGCCGCTGTAGAGGCGTGCGACGTCTCCGGCGTACCGAATGCCGAGGAGTACGTTGCTGATGCTGGAGGCGTGCAGCCATGAGACATGGAGTTGCCGGGCTGCGGCGTGAGTGAAATCTTTGGTGACTGGCGCGAGAGGCACGGGACGTTTTTGCTGGGTGGGAGTGAGTGTCCGAGGGGTGACGCGGGCGGAAATTGAAGATTGGCGAGACCGCGTTGCAGTGCTGCGATGACGGCCTGGGTTCGGTCGGTGACATTGAGGCGCATGAGGTAGAGAATAAAGAACGGACAGAGGAATTCTGTCACCCGAACCGCCAAAAATGTAGCTCCAGTGAGTCATGGTGCGGATCCTTCCAACGGATCGAATTGCTCCGCCTTTCAGCTCCGATGAAACGATTAGCGGTTCTCCTCCATCACTTTTGCGATCCGCTCGAAGGCCCAGTCGAGTTCTTCCCGTGTAACAACAAGCGGCGGCCCAATACGGATGACGTGATCGTGAGTTTCCTTGCACAGGATTCCTTCGTCCTTCAGGGCTTCGCAACAGGGGCGAGCCTTGCCGTGGAGTTCGATGCCGATCCACAAGCCTTTTCCACGAACCTCCTTGATGGCAGCACTGCGGAGCGAACGAAGCCGGGAGAGGAAGTAAGTTCCTAATTCGGCGGACCGCTCCACCATCTTCTCTTCGATCAGGACCCGCAGGGCGGTTCTGGCAATGGCGCATCCGAGCGGGTTTCCTCCGAACGTACTGCCGTGGTCGCCGGGCGTGATGACACCCATAATCTCAGAGGACGCGAGCACAGCCGAAACCGGATAATAGCCGCCTGCCAGGGCTTTGCCTACGATCAAAACATCCGGCGTGATTCCTTCATGCATGTATGCGAAGAGCTTGCCGGTGCGCCCTAAGCCGGATTGAATTTCGTCCGTCATCAGAAGCACACGATTGCGTTGGCAGATCTCAGCCGCTTCACGGAGGAATCCTTCCAGAGGGATCAGGATTCCAGCTTCACCCTGGATTGGTTCGACCAGAAACGCGCAGGTATTCGGGGTGATGGCGTTGCGCAGTGCCTCAGCATCGCCATAGGGGATAACCTTGAATCCAGGCGCAAAAGGACCGAAACCGTCACGATACTGATCGTCGGTTGAAAAACCGACGATCGTAACGGTGCGCCCGTGGAAGTTATTGGCACAGACGATGATCTCCGCCTTGTCCTGAGGGACGCCCTTGATCTTATAGCCCCACTTGCGCGCAACCTTTATGGCTGTTTCGACGGCCTCGGTGCCGGAATTCATCGGCAACACCATGTCGAAGCCTGTCAGGTCGTGAAGATCTTTGCAAAGCATGGGGAGCTGGGCGTTTCGGAATGCGCGTGAAGTCAGGGTGACTTTCCTGGCCTGCTCTTCGAGGGTTTGAAGAATCTTCGGGTGGCAATGGCCTTGATTGACCGCAGAGTATGCGGCCAGGCAGTCCAGATAGCGTTTGCCCTCGACGTCATAAACCCAGGCGCCCTCAGCGCGATCAATCACGACGTCGAGAGGATGATAATTGTGCGCGCCATATTGGCTCTCAAGATCGATATACTCCTGAGCCTGCATCTGTATCTCTGTTGATTGCGTTTTCATATTTTTCCCATTTGGCCTTGACGACGCACGATGCGCCGCTCAGTGACTGCTATTTTGACTGAAAAGTGCGAGGTGTGAGGGCATCCGGTCACAACAGTTCGCACGGTAGTGAAGCAGGCTTCCCGAGTTGCAACGAATTGCTTGATCCATTTTGCAGAAGTTGTGCCTGAACGTATTAGTCTCGGTATTTATTCTTCCGCCGCCAGGACTTCTTCAACCGTCGCCCACGGTCCACCTTGCAGCACGAGATATTGCAAGTAGAGCACTGCTCCCATACGATCATTCGATCCAAGCAAGCTGCGAGCAGCCTTCTGAACCTGCTCATTTGAGGGAGTTGCGAGGTCAAATGCCTCGTCAATCATGCCGTCTGCATGGGGAATTTTGAGCAATTCGAGAAAGCTGATAATCACTTCACGGTGCTCGTGGAGGAGGTAATTCTTCAGAAGTTCCTCCACGATTGGTTCCGGCAGCGATAACGTTCCCGCGGTCCAATTGGCCAGTCTCTCGGCCGGAGCTTTACGAACTGTCACCTGCCGAAGATTTTTTGCTTTTGCGAGAGATGCAGAAAGCAACTGCTTACCCGTACTCTTCGGTTCCGCCCAGAACAGTTTGCCGGCAGAAATTCGGGTCTCTTCCGGCAATTGTCGCCAAATGCGATTGGCTGAAACTGACATCAGCGATCCTCTCTAATCAGGAAATTCAGACTCTCAGCCTTCATGATAAAGGTTGCGGGAGAAACTCACGAAAGGCAGCAAGCCATAGGGTGTGTCCCGAAAACAATAGCAGCGCAGCAGATTGTGCGCGTTGCTGATAGGTTTTACCTGGGATTACTGGCGGAGAGGGTGGGATTCCCATCTTCACGTTGAAAATATTGGAGTTATATCTATTGCCGGGTCGTTGTCGGGTTTAGAGAGAACTCAAGTCCTTCGATGATGCCCAAAGCTACCCTTGGCCTGCCCGGCGATCCCGGCTCCTCGGCTTGCTATCGGGCGTGTCTTGCCGTTCGCTAACGCGACTTCCATCTGCCGCAGAATGTTCACCATCTGCTCCGGCGTGTGTTCCTTGCCCTGCCCATTTCAGGCTCCTTCGATACCAATTTATCTCAGATCAACTGGTACAGATTTTGCCGGGCACTCCAACCAGAACCTCAGGTTACATGTAATTTACAGGTAAGTTACTTGAATGTGCTCCGCCTCGTAACTAGTTTGAGTGGGATTTTCTTGCGGTATCTATTGGCTATGCAGAGTAGATATTCATTTCGTGATCGAAGAGAGAAACATCGCAGGGAAATACTCATAAGACTTGCTTTGAAGCTCGGGTCTGAGGAACTCCTAAACGATTCCTGGCGCTGATTTGGAAGATCGTCTGGTGGCTTTGCACAGTTGAGACAAGCGAATACCAGACAATGACGTTTTGTATCGAATCTGATAACGATAACATCGAGTCCTGAAATATTGGGCAATGGAGGCTGAAAGTGAACAAAATTGGGATGTTATTCCCCCTTGTCAGCAGTAGGGGTAAGTGTGGCACATCCGTGTCTACTCTTCGTCAAAAGACCTCGTCGTCGCGGAATGTAGGGCGACCATATTTCAAGTCAGGCTACAACGTTACCCGAAAATTCCTGACGTGGATGGTCTTCCTGGTGCTTTGCTTCAGCCTGTCATCGGTGGTATTTGGGCAAGTCGTTACGGCAAGCCTCCAGGGTTTTGTGCAGGATCCCTCGGGAGCGCCCATTCAAGGAGCCAAGGTGACGGCGGTGAATGAAGCGACCGGTATCAGCACTCGAACGATAACGAATTCGAAAGGTCTATTTGCCTTCCCAAACTTGACAGCGGGTGGGCCGTATACGGTTACGGTGATGTCGACTGGCTTCAAGACAGAGGTGCGATCGGGCATCCATCTGGAGGTAAACCAGCACGCAGATATCTCAGTAGCGCTTTCGGTTGGCGCGGTGGCGCAAAAAGTTACGGTCTACAGCGATGTGGCGCAACTTCAAACGAAGAGTGGGGCTATCAGCCAGGTTATTGGCTCCCACATGATTGAGAATCTTCCGCTGAACGCACGAAATGTTTATCAGCTGATGTATCTAGTTCCGGGAACGACCGGAGGGGTGGGTTACAACTACAATGGTTTTAACCTATCTGTGAATGGCGGTCGTCCTGGCAGCGCCGATATCCTAATTGATGGCATCCCAGCTGCCCCTGCTCTGGTAAATCCGATTGCCGGCATCTCAGTATTTCCTCCGCTGCCAGCTGTGCAGGAGTTCAGAATGCAGACATCCAACTATTCAGCAGAGTTTGGGCGAAGCGGCAGTGGCATAGTTAACCTCATTCTGAAGAGCGGCACAAATCACTTCCATGGTAGCGTGTACGAGTTCCTAAGAAATTCCGCGCTGGATGCGAACGACTACTTTTCAAAACTGCATGGGCAGCCGCTGCAGAGTTTCAAGCGGAGTCAGTTTGGCGCGAGTCTGGGAGGGCCGGTCGACATTCCGGGACTCTATAGGGGGAAAGACAAGACCTTCTTCTTTTTTGCCTATGAGGGACTGCGGCAGGTCACCCCATCACAGATTACGACGACTGTTCCAACAGCGCTGGAGCGCCAGGGGAACTTCTCGCAGACGTTCGATGCGACTGGCCAGCAAGTGGTTATCTACGACCCGACGACTACGACGTACAACGGAACAAATTACCAGCGTCAACCTTTTCCGAATGACACGATACCTCAGCAGGATATTGATCCTGTTGCGGCCAAAATCGTGCAATTTTATCCATTGCCAAATACGCCGGGAAATGCAGCCGGTCAA
This sequence comes from Acidobacteriota bacterium, assembly GCA_021818585.1. Classification (GTDB taxonomy): domain Bacteria; phylum Acidobacteriota; class Terriglobia; order Terriglobales; family Acidobacteriaceae; genus Acidobacterium. The sequence goes on from JAKATU010000045.1 coordinate 27,659, forward strand.
AATAATTACTTTGCGAGTGGAACCTCTAGGGTGAATATTGACACCTTTAGCGCGAAAGTGAACGAGCACTTCAATGCGAACAATTCTATGTTTGTGAGCTATTCGCATCGCCATTATGTCACTCCGGCGGCGAATCTATTTCCCAAAGCTGATCAAGTTGCTGAGTCCACGAGTACGAACTCGAATATCGATAATAGCGCATCGATTGACTACACATTTACGCCAACCTCAACGTTTGTGATGGACTTTCGTTATGGGTTCTCGCGAATATATCTTGAAGTAGCTCCCAACAGCCTGGGTTTCAATCCATCCACGGAGCTAGGTTTCCCCGCTTACATAGCGGCAAACGCGGATCATCTATTGTTTCCGGGCATTGGGGCGGCGGGGTATGTTGGCCTGGGCGAGGGTGGATTTGGCGCCGCAACTACGGCATCCTTTGAGGGCCATATTCTCGCTCTAAACATGACCAAAGAAGCTGGAGCGCATCTGTTGCAGTTTGGAGGCGAAGCGCGACTGATGCTGGTGAACGACGATGAGGCCGGTCAAGCGGATGGGAACTACGGATTTGATAAGGGCATTACGCAAGGGCCTGATCCTAATGTCGCGACCCAGAACGGCGGCAACTCGATTGCGTCGCTACTGTTAGGGGTTGGCGGCGGATCAATGACAATTAATTCGAAAAATGCGGCGACGGCGAGTAAGTACTTCGCTCTATATCTGCAAGATAACTGGACAGTGAATCCTCGCCTTAGCCTGAATCTTGGGGTTCGCTACGATCTGGATATTCCGCGAACTGAAAGATTCAATCGAATGAACACTTTTAATCCTAATATCGCATCTACTCAACTTGCCCAGGAGACGGGAATTGCAGGGTTAAAAGGGGGACTGGTGTTTGTCGGTGTCAACACGCAACCACGTCGTCAATTTAAACCGCAGTGGCTTAACTTTAGCCCTCGCCTTGGATTTTCATACAAGCTAAACAATCTGACAGTGATTCGAGGCGGCTACGGTATATTCTATGGTCCTTCTTTGCGCGCCGCGGCCGGTACGGTCGGAAGCGAGGGTTTCAGCAGCACGACGACTTACCAGGGAAGTCCAAATGGGTTAACACCGTCTGTGTACCTGAGCAATCCGTTCCCAAATGGCCTGAATCCGATTTCGGGCAGTTCTCAGGGACTGCTTACCGGGATCGGCTCCTCGTTTGAGGCTCCGGAGACAGGCGATAATGCGGTGCCGTATACGGAGGACTGGAATATTGATGTGCAGCGTCAGTTGCCGTTCCAGACCTTGGTGAGCGCGGCTTATGTAGGAAGTCACGGCGTGCATTTGAACAAATCTGGCGAGAACGACTGGAATGCTAACCAGCTCACTGCTGCGGATCTTGCGCTCGGCACACAGCTTCAGCAAAGCGTACCCAATCCATTCTATGGAATTATTAAGACGGGCCCTGAATCCGGTCCTACAATTGCACGCAGCTATCTGGCTGCCCCCTTTCCTCAGTTTACGGCTGTGCAGCTATCTTTCCTCACTGGCGGATATGTTGATTACAACTCTTTCCAACTGGAGATCAGCAAGCGGCTTTCACATGGGTTAGACGCGCTCGTTTCCTATACGAATCAGAAGCAGATTGATGATTATTCGAACATCATTAATGTAGGAGCTGGCGCGGGCATACAGAACATCTATAACCCGAAGGGGGAGCGTTCCATTTCCGCGAATAATGTTTCTCAGGAGTTGTCCGCCAGCGCTACTTACAATCTGCCTTTCGGACATGGTCATTCAATTGGAGCGAAGTGGAACAGGTTGGAAAATGCCGCACTGGGAGGCTGGCAGATGAACGGGATCTTTACGGCGGATGCCGGTTATCCGATCTCGGTATCGACCCAGAATACCTCTCACGCGAACAATAACGAGGAAAGGCCAAACCTGACCGGGGCAAATCCGGGTATGAGCGGATCGATCAAGTCACGCCTCAATGGATACCTGAATCCGGCGGCGTTCAGCCAGCCTGCACCCTTCACGTTTGGGAATGCTCCGCGCGTGTTGTCAGATGTTAGAACACCCGCGTATCACAATATCGACTTTTCGATATTCAAGAACTTCAACGTTACACGACGCCTGAGGGCTCAGTTTCACGCCGAAGCCTACAACGCTTTGAACCAGGTAGTCTTCGGGGGGCCCAACAGTAATTTTTCATCCCCATCCTTTGGCGTCATCTCATACCAGGCCAATTCACCACGGCAGATTCAGTTTGCCTTGAAGCTTCTGTTCTGAGTTGCGGACATGGAATAAAGGGGAATCGGGTGTCACGTTACCAATAGCGTGACACCTGAACCTAGTCAGCAAGACAACCTAAGGAGAATGAAAATGTCAGAGCACTTGGACAAAGCTGAGACTGCGAGGGAAGGCATTGAGAGTGCCGGTACCTCGCGGCGCAGCTTTTTGAAAGGCGGAGCGGCTGTGGCCGGAGCCGCTGTGGCCAGCTCTATGGCGGGAACTGCTGCATCGGGACAGGCAGAGAGTAAATCGCAGCGTGCTCCGGCGTTCGTGAAAGAACACAATAAAAAGCGACCTAATATTGTTTTCATTTACACGGAAGGCCAGAGACCGGATTGTCTTAGTTTTACCGGTAACAAGATATTGAAGACGCCAAACATGGATCGTATTGCGAGAGAAGGCGTGTTTTTTAACAATTCCTTCTGCATTAATGCGCTTTGTGCACCTGCTCGCGCCGCGACAATGACCGGACTCTATTCCCATATTACCGGCGCATATGGTAATTCTGACGAACGGGCTTTGCCAGCTAACATACCAATTTTTACCGATTTGTTACATGAATCTGGATATGAAGTCGCGATGGTTGGGAAAGTGCATGTACCTAACGGTACGAGGGAGCGATATTGGGACTATTATTGCGGCTTTAATGGCGCTGTGACGGACTATTACGCTCCCGAATATCACGAGGGGCGAAAAGGCAAGATGGGGCCAAGCCAAGTTCATCGGGGGAAGTTTCACAATGATTTCCCTGATAACCCCGCAATGGATTGGACAGGAGTTTATGCAGACGACTGGTTTACCGATAAAGCGTTAGATTGGCTCAAGGAGGAACGGCAGAGTCCCTTTTTCCTGATGCTGTGCCATCAGGCGCCCCACGGACCTTTCTACCGGCCTCCGCGTTATTTGAATGCTTTCAATGGGGTTCCGATACCAATACCTGAAACCTTTGATGACTATAAAAAGAATTGGCCCGGTAAGCCGCGGGCATTTGCTGATGCCCAGAATAAGATCGGAACTATCGAAACGTGGGATCGAGCGCGAACGGTGGAAGAGCTGGTGAAAGACTGTTATGCCGGATTCCAGGCTGTCGACGACAATGTCGGAAGAGTTTTGGATTATCTGGAGTCGACCAATCAGCTTGACGATACTGTAGTGATGCTCAGTTCTGATCACGGATACTTTTTTGGTGAATGGCAGTGCTACGACAAGCGTTTTATGCATGAGCCTTCGCTTCGTACGCCCGGGATGATTCGGTATCCCAAAGAGTTTCAGGCTGGCACCCGGGTGGACGAGATGATTATCAATCTGGACTTTGCTCCGACCCTGCTTGAGCTCGCGGGCGTAGAAGCTCCAGAAGCGATGCAGGGTAAGAGTCTTGTGAAGCTTGCGCAGAAGAAGGAGAGGACCTGGCGCAAAGACTTTCTGTATGAGTATTTCTCTTATCCCGGAAACGAACAGGTGCGACCTCATCGTGGGGTAAGAACAGAACGTTATAAGTATTTCGAATACTTTCTTGACCCGAAGGAATACGAGATGTACGACTTGGAAAAAGATCCGGGAGAGCTCGATAATCTTGCAGGCAAACCTGAGTATGCCTCGCTTCAGCGGCAACTAGCAGCAAGAGTGGAAGAGCTGAGAAAGGAAACCGGAGATCATACGAGAGATGCTATGGTGTCACCGGGCTAAGGAACCTATGAAGAACAGCGAGTTATAAGGGTGCCGGGTTGTCTTTGCTTCGTTGTTGCACCAACGAAGCAGATTGGGCGGTGATCCGCGATGTTATTTCGTCCGGCGGAGGCTCATCTGGACTCTGCCGGACACACTATGCCCCGATGGGGGCCATTCTTGGATTGACCTTGGCAAGTCTTCTGCGGTGCTGGTAGAGGTTCTCCAGCGCAAAGCCCGCGCACAGCCACTCGTGATTCTTCTTCAAGCCGCGATATCGCACCTTTCGCGGTTCATGTTTGTTCGCGCAAAATCCCTGATGGAATCGAACGCGATACCCGCCTCGGAATCCAGCTTGCTCAATGCGGCGTTGTGAGGCGGCTTCGCAAAAAGCTCCTCAGCCTTCGCAAACAGCGCGCGCGCCACGGCTCCATTCAAATGAGCGTCCCGTCCCGCCTCATTCGGAAAACCATCGAAAATCCCAAACCGCGAAGGCCCAAGCTCCAGCGCAAACCATATCGTCGTACCGGGCTCCTCAGCCACAAGCCCCTGCGCCGACCGCAGAAAATCCGCGACCTCTTTTTCCTTGCCCGGCTTCGCCTCCAGAATCGCGATAATAGCCAACTGATCCATGCAAAATTCCTCCTGACCGCATAAGATGCACGGCAATCAACCCACTCCGCAACCATCACTCACGAATCACTTCGAGCAAAGCAAAATACACACGCACCAGTTCCATCGAGCTATTCGCGCGATCACCAACTCAAGCTTCTTTTGTTTCACAGGGATTGAATCAAGCCCGCCGATAAACAATCTTCAGCCGCTCGCGGTCGAGAATCTTCTTGATCTGCACCTTTGCATGGCTGTGCCACGGCCCGGTCGTATCCAGCCGCGCATACGCCAGCCAGTGATGCAGCGCCTTGCGCCGGTCGCCCTGCCGCTCATACGCCAGCGCCAGGTTGTAATGCGCATCCGCATACTTCGGAGCCAGCCGGATCGCAGCCTGGTACGCCTCAACCGCCTCAGGCATCCGCCGCAGCTCATCCAGCACATTGCCGAGGTCAAAAAACGCCAGCGCATAATTTGGATCCGCCACAGTAGCGCTCCGGTACAAAGCCTCGGCGCGCACAAAATCGTGGCGATGGTAATAAATTGTTCCCAGGTTAATCGCCGAAGGCGCATGCTGAGGATTCTGCTTCAAGATCTCCTCATACGTCGCCACCGCGTCATCCAGCCGCCCGGCCTCTTCCATCTGCACAGCTTCCAGAAACGTAGCCGGCTCGGCCTCCGGAATCTGCTGAAAGCGCTTGCCATCATCCCGCGCCACGCCTGACCCGTGCTCAAAGTCAAACAGCATCTGGCCCTTGATCGGGTCCACCAGCGTCCCCAGGTATCGGAACGCCACCCGCGAGCCATCCCGCTCGGCGCCCGCCTCCAGCAGCGGATTCGCAATCCCGGAAGCCTTCTGCATCGCTGCGACGCTCGCGCGAATGCTCGCCGCCGACAACCGAGTCGAACGCAGATCGCGCAGCTTACGCAGCTGCACCAGGTCCTGAAAACTGTAAGTCTCTGAGGGAGCAATCAGCCCGGCCCGCTCCCACCCTCTAAGCTGCTGGGCGTTGATACGGAGTATGCGAAGTACATCACGGCGTGTATATGGATTCACGGTCCTTCGCTCTATTGAACCGATTATCAGGGCGCGCAAACACACGCGCAACCACTACGCAATAAAAATCGTGGATAACCCGGTACAAAACTTGATTCATTTTCGCGCAAGTACCGTTCTGGAACTCCAGGCTCCTCTTCCAACCGCCATCTCCCGGCCTCACATCCTCCTGTGTCCCACGTCACAGTCCCCCGCCCGTTACGCGGAGGACACTTTTTCTATCAACGACTTTTGCCGTATGCATAAACATTCAATCCAGTAGCGAGGAACACCATGGGCACTCCTGTCAATCCAATCATCGTCGACGGGAACGAGGCGACCGCCGCAGTCGCCTACCGTTTCTCTGAGGTCATCGCCATCTACCCCATCACGCCGTCGTCCAACATGGGTGAGCTCGCGGACCAGTGGCGCGACGAGGGCCGCAGGAATATGTGGGGCGCGCTCCCCATCATCGCCGAGCTCCAAAGCGAAGGCGGCGCCGCCGGAGCCATGCACGGCGCCATCCAGGCCGGAGCACTCGCCACCACCTTCACCGCATCGCAAGGCCTCCTGCTCATGATCCCCAACATGTACAAGATCGCCGGCGAGCTCACGCCCTCCGTCATCCATGTCAGCGCCCGCTCTGTCGCCACCCACGCGCTCTCCATCTTCGGCGACCACTCTGACGTCATGGCATGCCGCGCTACTGGATACGCCATGCTCGCCTCCAACTCCGTGCAGGAGGCCGCCGACATGGCCACCGTCTCCCATGTCGCCACGCTCGAATCGCGCATTCCCTTCCTGCATTTCTTCGACGGCTTCCGCACCTCGCACGAAATCAACAAGATTGAAGCCATTCCCGACGAAGTGCTCCACGCGCTCGTCGACGAAAAAGCCATCCAGACCCTCCGCGAATACGCCCTCAGCCCCGACCATCCCGTCCTCCGCGGCACCGCGCAGAATCCCGACGTCTTCTTCCAGGCCCGCGAAGCCGCCAATCCCTTCTATCTCGCCTGCCCGCAGATCGTGCAGGACGTCATGGACCGCTTCGCCGACGCCACCGGACGCCAGTATCATCTCTTTGACTACTACGGCGCGCCCGACGCCGAGCGCGTCATCGTCCTCATGGGCTCCGCCGCAGGCGCAGCCGAAGAAGCGATCGACGCGCTCATCGCCAGCGGAGAAAAGGTCGGCCTCATCAAGGTCCGCCTCTATCGCCCCTTCCACGCAGAAGCCTTCCTCGCCGCACTGCCGCCCACCGTCCACCGCATCGCCGTCCTCGACCGCACCAAAGAGCCCGGCTCCGCCGGCGAGCCGCTCTACCAGGACGTGGTCACGGTCATCTCAGAAGCCTTTGCTGACCGCACCCTCGAACTCGCCGGCTTCCCCATCGTCATCGGCGGCCGCTACGGTCTTTCCTCCAAGGAATTCACGCCCGCCATGGTCGAAGGCATCTTCGACGAACTCGATCGCGCCGAGCCCAAAAACCACTTCACCGTCGGCATTGACGACGACGTAACTCACACCAGCCTGCCCTGGTATCCCGCCTTTAATACGGAAAGCCCAACCACCGTCCGCGCACTCTTTTACGGACTCGGCTCCGACGGCACCGTCGGCGCCAACAAAAACTCCATCAAGATCATCGGCGCAGAAACCGACAACTACGTGCAGGGCTACTTCGTTTACGACTCCAAAAAGTCCGGCTCCCTGACCACCTCGCACCTGCGCTTCGGGCCCGATCCCATCCGCTCCACCTATCTCATCTCGCGCGCCAACTTCATCGCCTGTCACCAGTTCGAATTTCTCGAGAAAATCAACGTGCTCGAAACCGCCGACCACGGCGCAACCTTCCTGCTCAACAGCCCCTGGGGACCAGACCAGGTCTGGCAGCACCTCCCGCGCAAGATTCAGGAAACCATCCTCAATAAAAAGCTCAAGTTCTATGTGATTGACGCCTACCGCGTCGCTCGCGAAGCCGGCATGGGCAACCGCATCAACACCGTCATGCAGACCTGTTTCTTCGCCATCAGCGGCATCCTGCCCCGCGAGCAGGCCATCGAGCAGATCAAGAAAGCCATCAGGAAGACCTACATCAAGCGCGGTGAAGCCGTCGTCGAGAAGAACTGGGCCGCCGTCGACGCCACGCTCGAGCATCTCTACGAGGTCAAGGCGCCGGCCAAAGTCACCTCCACTTTTGACATTCTGCCCGCCATCCCTGAAAACGCACCCTCCTTTGTGCGCGACGTGCTCGGCGCCATGGTCGGCGGCCACGGAGATTCGCTCCCCGTCAGCGCGCTCCCTCCCGGCGGAACCTTCCCCACCGCCACCGCCAAATGGGAGAAGCGCAACATCGCGCAGTTCATTCCCGTCTGGGATGAGCAACTCTGCATCCAGTGCGGCAAGTGCGTTCTGGTTTGCCCGCACGCCGCCATCCGCGCCAAGGTCTACGATCAGGCCCTGCTCAGCGACGCGCCCGCAACCTTCAAGTCCGTCAAGCCAAAGTGGCGTGGCATGGATGACCAGATCTACACCCTCCAGGTAGCGCCCGAAGACTGCACCGGCTGCAATCTATGCGTCGAAGTCTGCCCGGCAAAAAGTAAGGCAGACCCCAGCCACAAAGCCCTCAACATGCAGCCGCAGCAGCCCCTGCGCGTGCCCGAACGCGACAACTGGAACTTCTTTGAGTCGCTCCCCGCCGTCGCCCGCAATCGCATCTCCCACACGCAGGTCAAAGACATTCAGCTCCTTGAGCCTCTCTTCGAGTTCTCCGGCGCCTGCTCCGGCTGCGGCGAAACGCCCTACATCAAACTGCTCACCCAGCTCTTCGGCGACCGCCTCATGATCGCCAACGCCACTGGCTGCTCCTCCATCTTCGGCGGCAACCTGCCCACCACGCCCTACTGTCAGGATGAAGATGGCCGCGGCCCCGCATGGGCCAACTCTCTCTTTGAAGACAATGCCGAGTTCGGTCTGGGCATGCGCCTCGCGCTCGACCAGCAAAAAACCTACGCCGAAGTTCTGCTCAACAAGCTCGCCTCCACTGTCGGAGAGGACTTCGCAAAATCCATCCTCGAAGCGGACCAGTCCGCAGAAGAGGGCATCCACGCTCAGCGTGAGCGCGTGGCCGAGCTCAAGACCAAACTCGCCACCATCGACTCCGCAGAGGCCCGCCACCTCCTCGCCGTCGCCGATACCCTGGTTCGCAAGAGCGTCTGGATCATCGGCGGCGACGGCTGGGCCTATGACATCGGCTTCGGCGGACTCGATCACGTCCTCGGCTCCGGCCAGAACGTAAAGATCCTCGTCCTCGATACCGAGGTCTACTCGAATACCGGCGGACAGATGTCCAAGTCCACCCCCCGCGCCGCCGTCGCCAAGTTCGCCACCGGAGGCAAATCCACCAGCAAGAAAGATCTCGCCATGGAGACCGTCTCCTACGGCTCCGTTTACGTCGCCCGCGTCGCCATGGGCGCCAACGACACCCATACCATCAAGGCCTTTCAAGAGGCAGAAGCATGGAACGGCCCGGCCATCATCATCGCTTACAGCCACTGCATCGCGCACGGCTATGACATGGGCGACGGCCTCCAGCATCAAAAGGCCGCCGTCGACTCCGGCTACTGGCCGCTCATGCGCTACAACCCCGCGCTCCGCGACCAGGGCAGGAATCCCTTCCAGCTCGACTCGCGCGCGCCCTCGCTTCCGCTCAAGGACTACATTTACAACGAAGCACGCTACACCGCTCTCCTCCGCACCCATCCCGACCTGGCGGAAGCGCTCCTCAAGCAAGCCAACGAGGATGTCGAACGCACATGGCGCGTTTACGCCGGACGAGCCGCCATGCCCGGCAATCCCGTCAGCCCATCGACAGCCGGGCAAGTCGCGCCCCCAGCCAACGGCCACGCCGCCACGCAGGAAGCCGCCCCAGTCCCCGCAGGCAAAGGCGCACCCGCATAGCGCAAGCAAAAGACGTTACCCCACAAAACTCGCATCAACAGATTCGGCCTTTCCAATCAGGAAAGGCCGCTTTTTGCCTCAGAAATCACCCTTGACTCACGAATGCACAGGTGGCCTACTCAAGCGTCTTTTGCTTGAGTGGGGTCGTAGATGAGCCCGTACAGTCATTCAGATGAGCAGGCAGCCCGCCCACTTCCCCGGCGGCCACACCAATCAAGCGCAGGAATACTCCGCCCCAGAAAATCCCAGGCCAAAAATTCACAAATTGTAAGAGGGGAATGACTGGAGCCGACGAGCGGACTTGAACCGCTGACCTGCCGATTACGAATCGGCTGCTCTACCAACTGAGCTACGTCGGCCTGTATCTTGGTTTCTTCAGATTATCAGAAACAGGAGCCTTGTTGGCTGCCTGCCTCCTACTTGCTCAGGCGCTACCTTCCCACCTCAGCACACGCCACACGGGCTTGGAATCGCGTCGCGCGCCTGCGCCGAAATCGATAAGATGTAGCTGGATGAGCAACAGAACCCCATGGCGCCGAGCGCTCTCTGTAAGCCGGGTAACCGGGCCTCCATCAGTGTCCTGTAACCGTATTTATTTTAGCCCATCCACTCAGCATTAACGTTCCATTCTTGCTCTGGAAAATTCTGCCATGCAGCCCAAATCCGATCGCAACACCACGGCTCTCATCACACTGCGCATCATTGTGGGTACGTTCTTTCTCCTCTTCGGCCAATACAAGGTTTTTGGCACAAGCTTCATCCACGGCGGCTTCGAAACATATATCAAGGGCTTCATCGCGCAGGGCGCATTTCCATGGATGAAGCCAGTCCTGCAGCACATGATATTGCCCCACGCAACCCTCTGTGCGTACATGGCCGGATACGGCGAGCTCATGATCGGCCTCGGCTTATTCTTCGGAGTGCTCACACGCACAGCCAGCGGCTTCGGAATCCTGCTCATGGCGCTTCTCTGGGCATCTGGCGGATATCCAGGCCCGCACGTCGCGCTCTGGCGCTACTTCGGCGCATCGCTGCAGTGGTCGGTCTTCGCCGCCTGCTTCCTCGCATTTATCATCGGCGAACCGGAAGCCGGATGGGCGCTCGGGCCACGCCTGCGAAAGCTCTTTTAAGCCCGGCCACACAACGTCCGCCAACCTCAGCCCTGACCCTTACAGCGCAACCAGCGTCTTCTCCAGGCTCGCCGCATCTTCCACATTCGCGCAGCTCTGTCCGCGATCAATCTGCCGCATCAGCCCGCTCAGCACGCGCCCCGGACCCACTTCCACAAAATGCGCCGGCTGCTTCGCAATCAACTGCTGCACCAGATCCACCCAGCGCACCGTGCCCGTCACCTGCCGGATCAGCGCATCCCGCAGCGCATTTCCATCCGTCACCGGGGCCGCATCCACGTTCACCATCACCGGCACCTTCGCGTCGCTGAAGGTCAGCGTATGCAGCAGCTCCGCCAGCCGGTCCTGCGCCGGCTGCATCAGCGCGCAATGGAACGGCGCACTCACCTGCAGCGGCACCACGCGTTTTGCACCGCGCTTCTTGCACAGCTCGCTCGCTCGCTCCACCGCCGCCGCCTCACCGGAAATCACCGTCTGCTCCGGCGAGTTAAAATTCGCCGCCGAAACAATCCCGCCCGTCTCGCTCGCCGCAGCCGCGCAAGCCTCCGCCGCCGCAGCCGAAGGAATCCCCAGCACCGCAGCCATCGCGCCCTTGCCCGCCGGAACAGCCTCCTGCATGTAAGCTCCGCGATGCCGCACCGTCCGCACCGCGTCTGCGAACTTCAGTGACCCAGCCGCCACATTCGCTGCATACTCCCCGAGCGAGTGCCCGGCCACAAAGTCCGCCTTCACGCCGCGTTCCTCCAGCACCCGCAGCGCCGCCACACTCACCGTGCAAATCGCCGGCTGCTGATACTCCGTCAGCTTCAACCGATCTTCCGGCCCCTCAAAGCAAAGCTTCGACACCGCAAATCCCAGCGCCTCATCCGCGTCCTCAAACGTGCGCCGAGCTATCTCAAAATTCTCGTAAAGCTCGCGCCCCATCCCCACCGACTGCGAATTCTGCCCCGGAAACAAAAAAACCAGCATCGTCGTGCTCCTCGTGTCTGTCTGACTGCGTTATTTCAAATGATTCATGCCGCGATGAGCAAGCGCGCATCTTCCCGCAGGCGCAAAGCCCGTCGCAAACTACCGCTTCAACTTAAAAGTAGGAAATCAGGCTTCCGGCTCAGCGGAACTCGCGCCAGCATCGCCCGGATGACGCGCCAGCTCCGCCTCAACCTGCTCATTCACGCCGGCCTTCGCAAACTCGGCCGCCACGCGAATCCCGTTCATGATCGCCCGCTCGTCCGAAGACCCATGCCCGATAATGCACCCGCCGCGCACGCCGAGCAGCGGAGCGCCGCCATACTCTGACGGATCAAGCCTGCGTTTGAATGCGTCAAACGCCTTCCGCGAAAGCAGCGCGCCCACCTGCGCCGTCACCGTGCTCGTCAGCGAAATCTTCAGCATCTCGCGCACCAGCTTCAGCAGGCCTTCTGAGGTCTTCAGCGCAACATTCCCTACAAAGCCATCGCAAACAATCACGTCGCACTGGCCGTTGTAGATGTCCCGCCCCTCAACATTGCCGATAAAGTTCACCGGCAGCGCCTTCACCAGCTCATACGCCTCGCGCGTCAGGTCGTTGCCCTTGCCTTCTTCTTCGCCCACGGACAAAACGCCCACCCTCGGCCGCGCAATCTTCAGCACGTTCCGCGAGTAGGCCTCGCCCATAATGGCAAACTGCTCCAGGTTATGCGGTTTGCAGTCGGTGTTCGCGCCCACGTCCAGCAGCAGCGTCGGCGTGGTCATCGTCGGCACCACCAGCGCCAGCGCCGGACGATCCACGCCCGGCAGCGCGCCCAGGACCATCTTCGCCGTGGCCATCGCCGCGCCCGTGTTGCCCGCCGTGAAAAAGCCGGAAACCTTCTTCTCGCGAACCAGCTTCAGGCCCACTCGCATCGAGCTGTCCTTCTTCGTCCGGACAGCCTGTGCCGCCTTCTCATGCATGCCGATGCGTTCGCTGGCATGCACAATCTCAATGGGCAGCTTCTGGCCGCGCATCGCCTGCTCCAGCGGACCGCGCAGCTCGTCCTCCGGGCCAACCAGATGCACCCGTACCGGCAACTCACGGCACGCCAGGATAGCGCCTCGGATTTCCGGCTCCGGAGCTTTGTCCGAACCCATGGTGTCGAGCGCGATATCAATCAGCATCGGGAGATCTTAGTTCGCTGCTTCCTTCACTTCGAGAACATCACGGCCCTTGTAGGAACCGCACTTCCGGCACACCCGGTGGGGCAGCTTCGGCTCGTGGCAGCTCGGGCACTCGGAGAGCCCCGTGGCGGTCAGCGCATCGTGCGCGCGACGCTTGGAGGTGCGGGCCTTCGAGTGACGCCGCTTTGGATTAGGCATGGCAAATTCCTTTCTCTGGCAGCGCAAAACCTGCCTTCCCGGCAGGCTGCGCGCAAAAAACAATCTCTTTAAGACTTCAACCGGCTGCTCAAATCCTGCAGCGCTGACCACCGCGGATCGGCCGGTGCCGTTGAGCAGGCGCAGCTTTCACTGTTCAGGTTGCGACCGCAGTGGGGGCAAAGTCCCTTACAGTCTTCCCGGCAAAGCGTCTTCGCGGGCAGGGACAAAAGCACCTGCTCCCGCAGTACATCTTCCAGTAAAAGACTGTCCTTCTGATAATAACCGATTTCCGTCTCCGCATCCGTAATCGAGTGCTCGCTTCCGCCTCCATCTACCCCCAGAGGACGGAAAATCAGGTCAAAATCGCCCTTTACCGTATGCTCCACCGGCTCCAGGCACCGCGCGCAGGGCACCGCAAAGTGCCCCTCATACTTCGCCCGCAGCCGGATGTCCGACACAATCTGCTTCGGCCCGTGGTGCTCCTCAATCAAATCCGCGCGGCCCTCGGCCGTCATCGCGCCCTTCTGCTCCACCTCGACGCCAAAATCAATCATGCCCGGCGCAACCGACTCCTCAAAGAGCAGCGGCTCCTTCTCAAGCTGTAACAGGGTAATGAGCATAGGCGGATCCTTCCAATGAGGCTATCTTTAGCCTACGAACCCCTCCCCATCAGGTCAAATCGGAAATCGTGGGGCATTCTTCGCCGCCTCGCCGTCATTTTTCCCTCATGAGCCGGCTGCTTCCCCTACAAGAAGCTAACACCCCCGCTTACACTCGCGCCGCTACCCCTATTTCCAAAGGAGCTCACACCATGGACTCATCCGTCTCCCGCTGCAGCTTCTTCCGCATGGCTACCGACGCCTCGGCTCTAGCCGCCCTGCCGCTCACCGACTCGGCGTCAAGCAACGCGAAGTACTCGTCCCGCACTTCCTGCAAGACCTTTCCATCGCGGAAATCGCCCAAGTCGCTGCCTGCTCCGAGGGCGCCGTCAAATCCCGCCTCCACTACGCCTAACGGCAAATGAAACAGATTCTCGAAGCAGAAAAACATGGCACAACCATCCGATAACCTGCGCGACCGCCTCCCTGCATCCCGACCCCAAGCCGAAAACCTAACCACCGATCGCGAAGAAGCCGCCGCCACACTCGCCAAGCATCAGCGCGCCCTCCGCTGGGACCCTATCTCGGTTCAAGTTCTACTCGTCGTCTCATTCGTCTTGTTCTATTTTTGGTCGGGCAATCGCTTCTACCTGGCGCCTCAGTCGCTTCATTGTTTCCAGTTCGCAAGCGCCGCAACGTTCGTGATCGCGTTGTCATGGGGTGTACGCTACAGGATCTACAAAAGCGAGATCGAAACGCTCAAGGATCTCAAGCAGGACCAGCTTCAAATCCTCGAAATGCAGGCCTCACTACAAAAAGGGCGGCAATCACTACCCGATCCTCCAGCACCTTCGCACAAAGCGTGAGAGCTGGAAGCCCCAACTCTCGCCGCACCCTCACTTTGCGCTCTTTGCGGCCTTTGCGGTGAATCGTCTTTGGCGCGCAAAGCGCGCGTATGCCCGTGCGGCCAGCACCCTCAGTCATGAAATCCCGACTGATCCTTCGCCGGATAAACCACCACATAGTCAAACGGAGCAGGCTCCTTGCCCTCCGGATGCCCAATCAGCTCCAGCCGGTCCCCCGGCTGCAACTTCACATCCCGCACCAGCTTCCGAATCGAAGTATCCCCATCAATCCGGTAACCGGGTAGTTTACGGTCCGCCGTCCAGCGCGCAATCTCTTTGCCGTTCAGCAGCAGCTGGAAGCTAGCCTCACCCGTCCGCACATCAAAATACTGCACGCCAATGTCATACACCCCTGCCATCGGGACCATCGTTCGCCCCAGCACTGTACTGGCCGTGCACTCCGCCCGCCCGAGACACACCTCCGCCTCGCCATGCGAAGCATCCTCCCACGGAGTCACCTTCACCGGCGTATATCCATCCAGCGTCATCTCCGCGCCCGTCACGCGATCCGGATAATGCCCCACGCGACCATTCGCATCGGGAATCCCAGACATCCGGTAGAAGTACCGAGTAATCGCATCCCGCCAAACAATCGAATAAGCTGCCTGATACCGCTGAATCTTCAACACTTTTTCGTATCGTTCGGAATCAACCAGCCCCCGCAGCGTCTTCCACTCATCCACAAACTTCTGCGCCGCAATCGCACCCGCATAATGCGAGTCGTAAATGTACTGGATCACCGTCTTCCCATCATGCAGCCGGTAGGTATACGGCACATGGTGCATGAACAGCAGCAGGTTGTCCGGGCACGTCTTCAGCGACTCGAACTTCGCCGCGGCCTCCGGCGGATACTGCCCGATAAATCCCGTTCCCGTCGCCGTCGTCCTGTCCATCCCCACACCCGTGTGCGTCGCCCGGAACCACTGTCCCCAGCCGTTCCGCTCCTGCGACTGCGGGTCAGGCCCATAATGCGGCCCCGTAATATCCGTCAGCGTCTGCAAGCCCAGCGGTCCCGTATAGTCCTCATACACGTGCCACGACGGCATCAGAATCGCATCCACCGTCCGCACCACTTTTGGATTATCTCCAAACGTCAGCCGCGTCCAGTTCTCCGCAATCTCCTCCGCGCTCCGGTCCGGATTCCACGCCAGCTGCCCATACCCCCACAAATTCGCCATCGCCAACGGATTCCGCAGCCAGTTCGTATCCATCCCCACGCCGGAAACCGCCGCAAACCCGCCCAGCGGCCGATGGAACACCTTACCCGTAACAATGTCCTTCACCGGCGTGTGCCGTCCATCCACGCGCATGTCAAAATCCAGCGTCTTCTTCCACATCGGAACCAGGTACACCGTCTGCCGCTGCTGCCCCAGGTACTCCTGCGTCACCTCCAGCTCCATCGCCTCGTTCGTGTGGCGCAGCCCCGCAAACAGCGGCGACGCAGGCTCCCTCACCTGGAAGTCAATGGGCCCGTTCTTGATCTGGATCACCACATTCTTCGCAAACTTCCCGTCCAGTGGATGAAAAATGTCATACGCCGCCTTCGCGCGATCCGCCTTCATGTCCTTCCAGTTCAGATGATTGTTGTAGACAAACGCACGGTACATCACGATCCCGCCATGCGGAGCCAGCAGCCTCGCCAGCATGTTCGCCGCCGCTGCCGGCGTCAGCCCATACTGCGAAGGCCCCGGCTGACCCTCCGAATCCGCCTTCACCGTAAATCCCGCAAAGTCCGGAATCACCCGGTAAATCGCGTCCACCTTCGACTTCCACCAGGCAATCACCTGCGGATCCTTTGGGTCGAACGTCTTCATCCCGCCCAGCGTCTCCGGGCTGCGCAAATCCACTGAGATCGCCAACCGCACGCCCCACGGACGTAGCGCATCCGCAATCCGCCCCAGCCCAGCAATCACCTCCGGCGTCAGCATCTTCGGGCTGGCGTTCACATTGTTCACATTGCAGCCGTTAATCCCCACTGAGGCCAGCAGCCGCCCATACGCGCTCACCCGCGTCAGATCCCGGCGAACATGCCCGTCGCTGAAGAAGATCGACCGCCCCGCATACCCGCGCTCAATCGAACCATCCAGGTTGTCCCACTGGTCCACCCAGCGAATCGGCGACGAAGGCTCAGACACGACACGAAACTGCTTCAATTGCGGATTTTCCCCAAGCTTCTCCAACAGCGCAAACGCCCCATACAGCACGCCGCTCGGCGTCGATCCGGCCACCACCCAATCTGTATGCTTATCAGTTACAAATGTCTGGATTATGTAACCGTCACGCGCACTTTCTCCCAAAGCACTCTGTTCCGGCCCACTCCATCCCGGCAACGCCCGCTTCACTTTTGCAAACGTTCCCACCACCAGCGTCGGCGCATCGCCCAGCCGCTGCACCGGCGCAAGTCGATCCCCGGCTATCGAAAGCAGCCCACGCTGCAGCTCCGCGGCCGCGCTCTTCACCGTCACCGCATTATCCAGCACCAGCATCCGCTGCGGCGGCCTCGCCGCCAGCGTCACCGGGGCATACCGCAACCACCCCGCCGCGCCGTTTTCCGCGTGCAGCGGCGTGCCAAAAAGCAGGGCGGCTGCGCCCGCCATCGCAACCGCCTTATGTTTTACCGTCACCCTGGTAGCTCCTATTCCGGCAGATGTTTGGTTCCATGAATCGAGACGTTCACCGACTGCGCTGCATTCCCTGCAGGCTGGCTTCCGCCCACAAAGATCCGGTACTGTCCCGGCTCCACATTGCGCTGCCCGGCTGCATTCACCACGCTCAACTGCCGCGCGCCCAGCGTAAATGTCAGGTGCCGCGTCTGCCCCGGAGCCAGCCATACCCGGTCAAATCCCTCCAGCGAGTGCAGCGCATTCAGCCCATTCCGCGGCGGAACAGGATAAAGCTCCGTCACCGCGCTTGCAGTCATCTTGCCGGTGTTCGTCACATCAGCATCGACCGCCAGCGGCTCTCCCGCCTTCACATCCCTTCTCGAAAGATGCGCATGCGAGTAAGCAAACTCCGTGTAGCTCAGCCCATATCCAAACGGAAACAGCGGCGTACCCGTAAAGTACCGGTGCGTCCGGCCCTTCATCGAGTAATCCGTAAACGGCGGCAGTTGCTTCACCGAACGATAGAAAGTCAGCGGCAGCTTTCCGCCCGGATCATTCACTCCGCTCAGCGTCTCCCCTATCGCCGCGCCGCCGGCCTCACCCGGATACCACGCGTCCACAATCGCCGCCACATGCTGCGCAGACCAGTCCAGCGCCACCGCGCTGCCGGCCATCAGCAGCACCATCGAGTCGCGAGCATCCTTCAGCGCCAGAGTCCGGTGCGCCGACGAGTTCACGCTGCTGAACGGAATCTTCGAATAGGGCCCCTCGCTCCACCAGTTGTATGCCGGCACACCCAGCCGCTGAATCGCCGGCGCCGTGTTCATCGTCTGCGACACCTTCTCCTGCAGCGTCATCCGCGACACCAGCTCATGCACCCGCTGCTGAATCGGCTGATGCGTGTTGTCCCACGGAAATTTCCGCTGCGTCTGAGCCAGCCCAGGCACACCACTCAGCCCCAACAGGCACGTTGCGGTTACAGCTATTACAATCCCGCGCAACTGGGTCAGATTCTCTCGCTTCATGACGATTCCTCTCCCTGAATCCCCGTCCATCTCAAAAAAACTTGGCCCGGTACCGTCCAGCGAAGAGCTGGCCTAAGTAATTCGATTTACTATCGCAAGTCAAATTATCCCGTCTGCATAGCGTCAGTCAAACCACTCTTCATCTCCTATCCGGTAAACTTTGTCCGCTCACCTGCAACATCTCGCCGAAGCCCGCATCCTATTCAACTACAAGGCCTTCCATGCAGACGCTGCTCATCTCCAATGTATTCCCCTCGCTCGTCCAGCGTATCCGCGGGCGGCTACAACAGATCAACCACATCATTCGTGGCCGCTACTGGCTGCCCCATGTGCCGCTTTCCATCATCCTCTGCCTCGGCGGCTGGTGGATCCTCAACAACAAATTCGGATCCACCTGGCAGATCTACGTCCACCAGCTCGCGCAAGGCCATTTCAACCTGCCCATCCACCAGTTGCCGTCCCTGTTCATCGGCGGCGGAATGCTCGCCATGGGTATCGCGATACTCTGGCGTTCCCGTCTTGCCTGGACCATGGTCACGCTGCTGGTCGCGCTCGGGCTCGTCAACACGCTCCTCACAGTCGGCATTCACGAGCAGATCATGCTCGCCTACTTCGCCCTTACGCTGCTGCTCCTCATCTGGAACTACCGCCACTTCAGCCGTTCCAGCGTCGCGGCCAGCACGCTGTTCGCCGTCACCTCGGTGGTCATGCTGCTCACCTACGCCACCTTCGGCGCGCTTTACCTCGGCACCGGCTTCCAGCCGCACATCACAGACCTGCCCACCGCGCTCTACTTTGCCATGGTCACCATGAGCACTGTCGGCTACGGAGACATCACCCCTCACACCACCGAAGCGCGCATGTTCACCATCTCCATCATGGTGCTCGGCGTTGCCGTATTCGCCACTTCGCTCACCGCTGTCATCGCGCCGCTCGTTGGCCAGAGCCTGCAGCGCATCCTCAATCGAAAAGGCACTAACATGAATCGAGACAGCCACTTTGTCGTCATCGGAAACACACCTCTCGCCGCCAACACCTGGCGCGAACTCGCCCGCCGCGGTCGTCCCGTCACCCGCATCATCCGCGAAATGCCCGAAGAAGGCATGCCCAAGGATGTCGACGTAGTCGTCGGCGACCCCAGCACGCTGGAAATCCTCCGCGAAGCAGGCGCACATCGCGCCCAGGCCGTCCTCGCCATGCTCGTCGACGACAGCGAAAACGCCTTTACCATCCTCGCCGTCAAGGAACTCGGCGGCCCGGCCCGTACCGTCGCCGCCGTCAACGACGCCCGCCACCTCAGCCGCGTCAAGCTCGTACAGCCCGATGTCGTGATCGCACCCCAGGTTCTCGGCGGCGAACTCGCCGCCATGCTCCTCTCCGGCGAGCAGATCACACCCGAATTCGTCATGGAACGCGTCTTCCAGAATGCCCAGCCACAACAAAAGAAGGTCTGATCGCAAACTTCAGGCATGCGTATGTTTACCGCATAAAATCTCCTGATTTTCAACCCCGTCCCTGAACGGAAACACCCAACCGGCAGTATCATGGAGTTAAACTCAGACCTCCCTTGAAGCGGCCTTCTGCTGCTTCTTCGGATCAGCGATCCAACGAGGGTTTATGTCTCTTTCTTTGAAAATCAACGGCCAGCCCGTTCAGGTCGATGTCTCGCCCGATACCCCGCTCCTCTGGGTTCTGCGCGAGCATCTCGACCTCAAGGGTCCAAAATTCGGCTGTGGCGTCGGCTCCTGCGGAGCCTGCACCGTCATCATGAACGGAAATGCCATGCGCTCCTGCATCACGCCCGTGATCGCTGCGGTCAATATGGAAGTAACCACCATTGAGGGCCTTTCCGAGGACGGAAATCACCCGCTCCAGGTCGCATGGCGCGAGCTCGACGTCCCGCAGTGTGGCTACTGCCAGGCCGGCCAGATCATGAGCGCCGCCGCCCTGCTCCAGCACACTCCGCGCCCCACCGACGAACAAATCAACGACGCCATGAACGGCAATCTCTGCCGCTGTGGTACTTATGTCCGCATCCGCGCGGCCATTCACAAGGCAGCCGATCAGGCCAACACCGCGCATTCCGGCTAATGCCGTAATGGAGGATTCTTCCCGT
Source organism: Acidobacteriota bacterium (assembly GCA_021818585.1). Classification (GTDB taxonomy): domain Bacteria; phylum Acidobacteriota; class Terriglobia; order Terriglobales; family Acidobacteriaceae; genus Acidobacterium. The sequence continues at coordinate 47,912 of JAKATU010000045.1, forward strand.
GCAACTATCTCGACGGCACTTCCTGCAATTCGGCGCCCTGGCAGTGGGCGGTGGCCTGGCCATCGTCCTCTACGACGCTCCATGGTCTGAGATTCTCCCCTTCGTCGACGTCTTCGCCGCTGGCGGCCTCTCACCCCGCGCCTTCATCCAGATTCACCCCAACAACACCGTCACCATCCTCTCCAAGGATCCGGAAATCGGTCAGGGCATCCGCACCTCGCTCCCCATGATCATCGCCGACGAACTCGACGTGGACTGGAGCCAGGTCGAAGTCGAGCAGGCAGACCTCGATCAAAGCATCTACGGCGCTCAGTTTGCCGGCGGCTCCATGGCCACTCCCATGAACTGGGACCCACTCCGCACCGTCGGCGCCACCGGACGCAGGCTCATGGTCCTCGCTGCGGCCCGTCGCTGGGGTGTCGCACCCGCCGACTGCACCACCTCCGCCGGTCGCGTTCTTTACAAGTCCGGCAACCGCTCCCTCACCTATGGCGAACTCGCCAGTGAAGTCGCAAAGCTGCCGCTCCCCGACGCCTCCAGCATCACATTCAAAAAGCCGTCGGAGTACCACATCATCGGCAAGTTCACCTCCGGCGTCGACAACTTCGCCATCACCACCGGCAAGCCGCTCTTCGGCATCGACGTTACAGTCCCCGGCATGCTCTACGCCGTGATCGACAAATGCCCCGTATTCGGCGGTACCGTCCGGCACGCCAACCTCGACGAAATCCGCAAGATGTCAGGCGTCCGCGATGCCTTCGTAATCGCGGGCGATCCGCACACCAACAATCCCTCCATTGAGCCCGGTGTCGCCATCGTCGCGGACACATGGTGGCAGGCTCAGGCCGCGCGCAAATCCCTCAAGGTCGACTGGGACACCACCGCCGAATCTCCCACCTCACCTGACCAAAGTACCGAGATCTTTAACCAGAAGGCCGCAAAACTGCTCCCGCAGCAGCCCGCCTACGACATTCGCTCCTACGGCGATATCAACAGCGCATTGGGCGAACCCTCCACCCGCGTCGTGGAGGCTGACTATGCCTACCCGTTCCTCGCGCACGCCACCCTGGAACCCATGAACACCGCCGCGCACTATAAGGACGGCAAGCTGGAAATCTGGACCCAAAGCCAGACCCCGGGCGACGGACGACGCCTCGCAGCCCAGGCCCTCGGCATCAGCGAGAGCGATATCACCGTTCACATGATCCGCGCCGGCGGCGGCTTTGGCCGCCGTCTCCGCAACGAGTATGTCGTGGAAGCCGCATGGGTCTCGCGCAAAGTCAAGGCTCCCGTCCACGTCCTCTGGTCGCGCGAAGACGACTTCTCCCACGATGCCTACCGCCCCGCCGGATGGCATCACCTCCGCGCCGGGCTCGACTCTAAAGGCCGCGTCACCGCGTGGAGCCAGCACCTCGTCACCTTTGGCGAAGGCAAAAAAACCGCATCCTCGGCCGGCATGGGCCCTGGAGAATTCCCCGCCGGCCGCGTAGCCAACTACCAGCTCGGCTACTCCACCATCCCGCTTTTCCTGCGCACCGGCCCCATGCGCGCGCCCGGAGCCAACGCATACGCTTTCGTCGGTCAGAGCTTCCTCGATGAAGTGGCGCAAGCTGCCGGGCGCGATCCACTCGACGTCCAGCTCGAGCTCCTCGCCAACTCCTACAACGGCGGCGGCGATCCGCACTACCCACCCGAGCGCCTCGCCGGCGTCCTCCGTCAGGTCGCTGAAGAATCCGGCTGGCGCAAGCGTAAATCCGGCAACGGACAAGGCATGGGCATCGCCGCCTACGCCTGCCACCTTGGCTTCTGCGCCCAGGTCGCACACGTCAGCGTCGACTCCCAAAACCGCGTCCGCGTGCATGAAGCATGGTCCGTCGCTGATGTCGGCAGCCAGATCGTCAACCCCTCCGCCGCCCGCGCGCAGGTAGAAGGCGCCATAGTCGACGGCATGGGGCAAACGCTCATCGCCGTCGATCTCAAAAACGGTGCCGTGGTGCAAACCAACTTCCCGCAATACCCGCTTCCGCGCATCCACCAGACGCCGAAGATGAACATCTCCTTCCGCATCACCGAAAACTCCCCCACGGGACTCGGCGAACCGGCTCTGCCGCCCATCATTCCGGCCATTACCAATGCCATCTTCGCTGCCACCGGCAAACGAATCCGCACCCTGCCCATGACCAACAGCGGCTTCTCGCTTGCATAAACGCACACATCATTAATTAAAAGAGCCGCGGCCATCCCCGCGGCTCTTTTTTTTGCCCAAATCCCACTCCTCGCAGCCACTCCCCGCGCCGGCACCTCCAAATAACGCCCGCTCGGTTAAACTAAAAAAGCTGGAGAGGTGGCCGAGTGGTTGATGGCTCCGGTCTTGAAAACCGGCATACCCGTGAGGGTATCGTGGGTTCGAATCCCACCCTCTCCGCCATCCTTACCACGTAACGTGTCTCTGTTCAGCAACATACTAAAGAATCCGCCATTCGGCATTGTCAGCCGTCCGACAAAATCCTCGAAATATTTTCACAATTTACAGTCCTTACGCCCGATACCCCTGAAAAATCCGACAACACCGAATCACCAATATATGTACCTATCAAGAATTTCGCCGGTCAGAGCCTTTTGAAAGACCGCGCTTGAGTTCCTTGCACTTTCTTTCCGGAGTTCGGCACTCCTGAGAAGCGTAACCTGTTCACAATACCTCGCCGCCCCTCGGCAATGAGCTGGTCAAATATCCAATCACGGGCTTCGTCGCGAGTTTCCAACCCCGCGCCCACGAAGCTGAGACACGGAACTGCCTCTTCCATACTACGGAGGGATTACATTTCTGGTAGATTGATCGGCCTCGTTATTTCTGATCCAGTTGAAATGTTAGTCTTCGGCCAGAACTGAGCCTGTAAAGGCGGAGGGTTGGCTGATGAAGAAGAAGCGCTTCAGTGTGGAACAGATCATAGGCGTGTTGA
>JAKATU010000020.1 GCA_021818585.1 Acidobacteriota bacterium
GAACTGCCTCAAGCTTGAACTCGTACGTGTAGGTATTCCTCGGTATTCGCTCCATCTGATCCGCTCCTTCGATATCTTCTCAGAGCGCTATATGGAGTACGTTTTCCGGGGGCAAGGTCACACAAAAGGCGCCGTCAAGCTGCATCTGCTGCTCGATCACCAGGGACTGCTGCCCAGCTATGCCGTCATCACCGATGGCCGCGTGCACGAAAGCCGCATCGCCCGCACGCTGCGTTTTGAACCCGGAACCATCGTGGTCTTCGACCGCGGCTACAACGACTACGCCTGGTTCGACTCCCTCGGCCGAGACGGCGTCTTCTTCCTCACCCGCATGCAGGAGAACACCGACTACGGCGTTCTGGAGCGGCGGTTCGTCACGGAACGCGGCGGCGTCCAGCGTGACGAGATCATCTTTCTCTATAAAGTGGCCGGCAGCGGCCAGCGCGACCTGTTCCTGCGCCGCATCGAGTTCTGGGACGAGCAGCACCAGCGCACCCTGGTCTTTCTCAACAACCATCGCCACTTCGCCGCCTCCACCATCGCCCGCATCTACAAAAGCCGCTGGCAAATAGAACTTTTCTTCAAGGCCCTCAAACAGAATTTGCGCATCAAGATCTTCGTCGGCACCAGCGCCAACGCCAAGCAGATTCAAATCTGGACCGCGCTGATCGCCATGCTGCTGCTGTAGTATCTGCAACTGCGCTCCCGCTTCGGCTGGAGCCTGTCCAATCTGGCCGCTCTGTTACGCCAGCAGCTCTTCGTCTATCGCGACCTCTGGCTATGGATCGATGAGCCCTTTCAACCGCCGCCACTGCTCACAGCCGCCGCACAACAGATCCCGCTCTTCCCTTCATTTGGACAGCAGAAATGCCAACCTCATCCCCGAAACTCAACCGTCAGCCTGAAAACTCCGCAGTTTCCCTCATGCCGCCGACTCGCTCCCGGCTAATTTGGACAGCAGTGAATTTCAGTGATGGAAGTCACACGGAAAGCGCCTTAACAGAAAATCTACCGAAAAGGCATGGGGTTATCTTGGAAGGCGATCCAAGGATAAGCAGCCTATGCAGGGTAGTGATTACTGTCACATCACCCGCTTCGCAGAATCCAGTCAAATATCAGTGACCTTCTTGGAGCAGTAGAGATGTTGAAGCTCCAGCCCATTCTCAGTTTCAATGTACGTTCGAAGTTGCCCTACGTATTCATTAGTCTTCAGTTGCTAGGAGTGTGTAATCGTGAAAGGCACATGGGAACGGATTGCCGTCGGAATTGCCCTTGCAGCCATAGTTGCGCATCTTTTCATGCGCTTCGGGCTGCATCTCTCCGGAGCAGTCCCAGCATTGCCGCTTTGGATAGCCATTTTGATTTGCGGCTTGCCGTTAGTGTATGAACTTCTCGTTCAGATACGACGCCGGCAGTTTGGTGCAGACTTTCTTGCCGGTATGTCAATTATTACGGCGGTCATAGTTGGTGAACCTCTGGTTGCCACCATCATCATTCTTATGCTGACGGGCGGACAGGCTTTGGAGCGATACGCGACGCGACGCGCTTCGTCTGTTTTAGAAGCACTTGCCAAGCGGACGCCCAGTGTTGCGCATCGAATTGAGAATGGCAAGACGTCTGATGTGTCCATAGATGAAATTCGCATTGGTGATCAGCTCGTCATCTACCCGCACGAAATCTGTCCTGTGGATGGTACGGTCGTCGATGGCAGCGGCACAATGGATGAGTCATTTCTGACGGGAGAACCCTTCCGCATTCGCAAAACTGCGGGCTCGCAGGTAATTTCGGGTGCGCTTAATGAAGATGCGGCCGTAACCCTGGTTGCTGACAAACTACCGGTCGACTCTCGCTATGCTCGAATTATGAGGGTTATGCGTGAAGCAGAAGCGAACCCGCCTTCCATTCGTCGACTGGCTGATCGCTTGGGAGCCTGGTATACCCCGTTGGCATTGGGGGTAGCACTGGGAGCATGGCTTCTGAGCGGACAGCCAGAGAGGTTTCTTGCAGTGCTTGTGATTGCAACGCCATGCCCGCTTCTTCTTGCAATCCCGGTGTCGATTATCGGTGCTATTTCGCTGGCGGCAAAGCGCGGTATCGTGATCAAAAAACCAGTAGTGCTAGAACAGGTTGGCCGAATCAGAAGCATGTTTTTCGACAAGACGGGTACGCTGACCCACGGTGAGCCTGCTGTCACTGAAGTGATTGGTCTAGGAGCGAACTCCCGCGAAGAGGTGTTGCGTTTGAGCGGTGCGATCGAGCTTTACTCGAAGCATCCTCTGGCTTCGGCCATCCTTCAGGCTGCTCGCGAAAGTAACCTTGAACTGCCTTCGGTGGAAAGTATCAGTGAAAAGCCTGGGGAGGGTCTGCGAGGCAGGATTTTGGGGAAAACCGTATTGGTTACTGGCAGACGCAAGCTCAGCCCCCAACTTCAGGCTCAACTTCCACCAGACGCGCCTGGAATGGAGTGTGTTATTTTGGTCGATGGTCAGCCGGAAGGAGTGATTCGTTTTCGCGATCGCCCGCGAGTAGATAGCCAGACCTTTATACGGCACCTGCTTCCTATGCACCAGATTCTGCATTTGACAATTCTTTCCGGCGACAGGGATAGCGAGGTGCGCTATCTGGCAGAACTGGTAGGGATTCAGGAAGTTTATGCCGGGTTGGAGCCTCAGGATAAACTGCGCCTGGTTCGTGATGAAACAGCCAAGCGACCGACGCTCTTTCTCGGAGATGGAGTCAACGATGCCCCCGCTATGCTCGCGGCCACGGTGGGTGTTGCGTTTGGTCAGAATAGCGACATTCTCGCCGAGGCGGCGGGGGCCATCATTCTAGATCCCTCCCTGGCACGAGTAGATGAACTGCTACACATCGGCATTCGTATGCGCCGCATTGCTCTGGAAAGTGCAATTGGCGGCATCGTTCTGAGCCTCTTTGGTATGGTCTTGGCCTCTTCAGGGCATTTGCCGCCCGTAGCAGGAGCTATCGGTCAAGAGGTTATTGATCTGCTCGCAGTTCTGAATGCTTTGCGCGCCTCCATTCCAGGAAGGGCGCTTCATGACTTCTAAGTTGATGCATGCGCGGATTCAACACTTACGTGAAGGCCACCACCAGCAGGGTGTACGTGTTCGTAGCAACGGCGCATTGAGTTGAGAAATGTTTCACCCACAATTACTCCGGCCCTCCATTTTTGTGAGGGGCTTCTTTTTAACGGCTGCACGCACGGGGCCGAGGAATTTGCGCGCGGTCTGAGTTGATGTTGGAACTGGAGCCTGCAGCTTTAGCGCTGGTTCAATACCAGGCACGAATACCAAAGACGAAGTTTGGATTGCTGGTGGATTCGCCGTGTTGTTGAGCATAGGTAGCGGTATCTCCATAGGCGCCGTTATACGCGAAGCCGACGTACGGGGCAAATTTGCGGCTGAATTCGTAACGAAGACGGATACCTGTATCGATTTCGGAAAGGCCTGAACCTATATTTCGCGCGGGGTCATTCTGGCTGTAGAAGTTCATCTCGACTTCCGGTTCGGCGATGAGGCGTTGGGTGAACATCAGCTCATAGGAAGCATTGATGCGACCTGCGACGTCTCCACCGTTGCCGATGTACAGCGTTGGCGCAAATTCGAAGAAGTAGGGAGCGAGTCCTTCGATGCCGATGGCTGCCCAGGTGCGTGAGGGGCCGGAGTCCAGGTCTTCACGCAGGCCTACTTGCGCGTCAAAGTAGCGCATGTGCGGAATGGGTCGATCGTAGAGGAATTCCTGATCGCCATCGCTCATGACTCCGTTGCTGACCGAGCCTTCGGATTTGATCCAAAGCTTGTTCATGTCGGTGCCGATCCAACCTTCGCCATCCCAGCGGAATGTGTGGTCTGTGCCGTTGGTGCGGTCTTCGAGCTGATCAAAAAGTACATGCGCAAACCATTGATGATTGCCCATGTGAGGCATCATGAGCCCGGGGAGCGCGGAAGTGACTTTTGCGTGCGTGGGGGATGATTGAGCGCTTGCGACTCCGGGCGAAATGAAGATTGCTGCACACAGAGAAAAGACTGCGGGCCACAGAAAGGAAACTCGCGCAGGGATACTGTGGCCGGTGCTTGCATTCCTCGTTTTCATGGCAGCACTACCACAGCGCGAAACATGCCGGCTTCCATGTGATAAAGCAAGTGGCAGTGATATGCCCAGTGGCCGGGTGTGTCGGCGCTGACTAAATAGCTGACGCGCTCAGCGGGCTTCACGATGATGGTGTCTTTGAATGGCCGGTGTTCTTCCTGTCCGTTTTCGAGTTCGCTCCAAAGGCCGTGGAGATGGATTGGGTGGGACATCATGGTGTCATTGATAAGGACAAAGCGGACGCGTTCCCCGAGTTTGAGCACGATGGGGTTGTCGTTGGAGAAGGTTTCGCCGTTGAAGCCCCATACGTAGCGATTCATGTTGCCGGTGAGGTGCAATTCGATTTCGCGTGAGGGGGGTCTGCCGTCGACTCCCGGGTACGGGGATCGCAGGTCGGCGTAGGTGAGGACGCGTCGTCCGTTATGATCGAGGCCGGCTCCGGGTGAGTTGAGGCGGGGTTCGACATGTTGCGCGATGGACTCTACCTGTGGGCCGATGTGAAGGTGTACCGGGTTGGAGGGTTTGATGCTTGATTCCATGGCGTGGAATTCTTTCTCCGGTAGTACGACGGCGGGTTTTGTGTACGGGCTTGGCTGCGGAAAAGGAGTTTTGCCGAGGTTGCTGTCTGTCTGTTTCCAGTGCATGTTCTGCATGGATTGTTTCGCGGCGTTGCTGATGGCGGCCATGCGTGAACGGGCGGCCTGTTGTGGGTTTTCCATTGGCATGCGCATGGAAGATTGCATGTTGCCGCCATCCATGTGCATGCCGGACATGTCAGAGGAGGTCATGCCATCGATGCCATTCATGTTGGTCATCTTCATCCCGGCCATGCTGCCCATGTTCATGCCCATGTCCATCATGGTGAGCTTTGGGCGCGGGTCCATGGGAGGGATTGGCGCGGTCATGCCCATGCGTGGCGCCAGCGTGCCGCGGGCGTAGCCTGTCCTGTCCATGGATTGCGCGAAGATGGTGTACGCACGCTCGTCCTGTGGTTCCACGATGACGTCGTATCTTTCTGCTACTCCTATGCGAAATTCATCTACTGGAACCGGCTCTACATCGTTGCCGTCGGCTTGTACTACGGTCATTTTGAGTCCTGGAATGCGGACGTCGAAAAAGGTCATGGCCGAGCCATTGATGAAGCGCAGACGGACTTTTTCGCCGCGGTGGAAGAGGCCGGTCCAGTTCCAGCCCGGAGGGTTGCCGTTGAGCAGGTAGGTGTATGTGGCTGCGGAGACATCGGAGATATCACCGTTGCTCATGTTCATCTTTGCCCACGCAAGTCGCTTCTTTACGGTGGAGCGGAAGCCGTGACGTTGTACGGCGGAGAAGAACTCCGGAACCGTGTGCTTGTGATAGTTGTAGTAGTCGCTTTCTTCTTTGAGATTGCTGAAGATGGTCTCGGGGTTAGTGTCGGTCCAGTCAGAAAGGAAGATGACATGCTCGCGATCGAATTGGATAGGATCCGCACCGAGTGGGTTTGGATCGATGATGAGGGGGCCGCGAAGTCCGGACTGCTCTTGAAATCGTGTGTGGCTGTGATACCAGGCTGTGCCGTTCTGCTTAACCTGAAAGTGATAGTGGAATGTTTCTCCGGGCATTATCCCGGCGAAGGTCAGACCGGGAACTCCGTCCATATCTGCCGGGATGCGGAGCGAATGCCAGTGTATGGAGGTAGGAACCTTGAGGCGATTTGTAACGAAGATGGATACGTGATCGCCTTCGCGCCAGCGTAGGATTGGCCCCGGTACGGAACCGTTGACGGCCATCGCGGTTGCACGCTTCCCGGTGAAATTCACGGGCATGTAGTGGATGGTGAGGTCGAAGCGCTTGCCCGAGAGCGTTTTGGGCATGTGCGGTGCTACTTCGCCTAGAGCCGGCAGGCCATGCAAGCCTGCTGCGGCCACGGCTGCTCCTGCGGTTACTCCCTGAATGAAGCGGCGGCGCGTGAGTGATGGAATTCGAGGCATTTGAGGGAGGTCTTTGCTGGGCATTCCTTCTCCGGAAAGTTTGGATTTGCTTGCAGTAAAGTTGGTGTCGCCGAAGGTCGCGATGGGGCCTCGTAAATCGGACAGGTTAGAACTGAGTATACGCGTTGAGCAATTAGCGGCAGAAACTGAGGAAATGCGGAGAGGCGGCAGCTAGGAAAGTGCGATGGTGAGGACGGTGATGTCGTCTTCCTGGCCAAAGTCTTGTGCTGCCTGGGCAATTTCACGGGCGGTGAGCAGGCTGAGCTGCGGGAGACGATCGAGGCCGAAGAGCTGGCCGTTGGCGGCGCGGGCTTCGGGGACACCGTCTGAGACGAAGACGATGCGCTCGCCGTGGCGGAGGGTTCCACGCCTGGCGGCGTATGTTTGATCGGGGACCATGCCGAGGGGCAGGGATGGCTCTGTTTCAAATTCCAAGCCGGAGATGAAGGGCGAGATATGGCCACCGTTGGCGAGCACGAATTCACCGGAGGGAGAGATTCGGATGCAGCATGCGGTGGTGAAGCCGAGTTCGCCCTGGGCAATGAGGGCGTTGTTGAGGGCTGCGAGAATTTCGTCCGGCTCGGAGGATGTTTCGCGGTTGAGTGCTCCGAGAATCATGGCGACGCGCATGGCGGCGGTGAGTCCTTTGCCTGAGACATCGCCGATGAGCGCGATGAGGGAACTGTCCGGAGCGGGCTGGATAAAGAAGAGGTCGCCTCCGACTTCGCTGGCAGGAACGTAGGACCACTGCACATCAAAGCCGGGTGTGGTGCGAGATGCTCGATTGAGGAGTAGCTGTTGTACGGAGCTGGCGGCCTGGAGTTCGGCGGTGTAGGCGGCGCGATCGCGCGCGGCGGAGACCATTTCCGCGCATAGGAGCGCATTTTCGAGCGCGGTGGAGGTGAGCAAGGCGATGGTGTTGAGCAACTTGAGATCCGCCGAGGAGTATTCGGACTCAGGTTGACTGCTGGCTACGACAATGGCACCGGAGGTGAGTTCGCCGGCGCGGAGTGGGGCGCAGACAAGGGAATGAAAGGGACGTTCTTCCTCAATGACGCGTGGGTCGGCGGCGCAGTTGTTGATGATTTCCGCGGCACCGCGGTCAATGGCAGACAGCAGGAAGCGAGAGTGGATGGTGAGCGATCCCTGACTGGCGGACGGATCGTTTGAAGAGTCGCCGAACGAGGCGACCAGTCTGATGGCATCAAGAGTTTTGTCGTAGACGAAGATGGCGCCGCATGTGGAGGAGATGAGACGCTGGGCTTCCTGAAGTGCGCGCTCGCTGACTGCAGCGACGTCGAGGAGGGCGGAGAGATCTTCAGAGAGTTGCTCGAAGAGGTTGAGTTCGCGATAGAGATGAAGGACCTCGGAGGCGAGTGTGCGTGATTCTGACTCACGCGCGGCGAGGTGGGTGAGGAGTTCGGCGATGAGCTGGGCGGCGGTTGACTCAGCCATGACGTAGCCTACGTCTTCGTCGTTAAAGGACACGGGAAGCCGTTGATGGTTTGGGGGCAGGTCAGATGGATTTCCAAGCAGAGGCCTGTCAAAAGCGTCGACGATGCAGACGCGGCTCCCTAGGAACTCGCAGAGGTTCTGCATGGCGCGCGCGCTGTGCGAGCCGGATGTAAAAAGTGTTCTGAGCTTGAAGTTGGCCATCTGGATACTAGGCGTCTCGGGTGTTTCCCAGGAGCGAGCGAACTTTTTCAACCAGCATGTCGGGATCGAAGGGTTTGGTCATGTACAGATCGGCACCCACTTGTTCTCCTCTCATTTTGTCGAATTCCTGTCCTTTGGCGGTGAGCAGGATTACACGGGTTTCGATTTGCTGCCACTCCTTTTTGACGGTGTGGCAGACGTCGAAGCCATTCTTTTTGGGCATCATGACGTCGAGCACGACGACGTTTGGCTGGTGCTCGCGTATGGCTTCAAGAGCCTCCTCTCCGTTCGAGGCGGTGAAAAGCTCGGCCCCTTCGTCTTCGAGGTCTTCGAGGGCCTGTTGTATCAACATTCGCAGATGGGCTTCGTCGTCAACTATGAGTATCTTCATTGCGTTCACTTATAGATAAGAAAGAGTACGTTCTCCATGCCCTTTTCAAAGCGAAGGGCTTTTACATCGTCGTTTGCGGACAGTAGAGAGTTGAGGATGATGATGTCCGGCCGGGAATCGACCGCTTTCGAGAAAACCTGCTTGCCATCGGATTCCACGACCTGATAGCCGCGCGCCTTGAGCACGTCAGTGAGGCTGCGGAGGGTGGACTCGTCCTCGTCGACAACGAGGACTTTTTTGTGCGATGTTCCCTGGCCGATGAGCGTATCGATTTCCTGGAAGAGCGAGGGCGTATCGATGGGCTTGGTGAGATAACGGTCCACTCCGAGCCGGAAGCCGCGTTCCTGGTCTTCAACGATGGAGAGGATGATGATGGGGACGTGCGTAGTGAGGGGATCGTTCTTGAGCACTGCGGCGACGTCGAAGCCGTTGATCTCGGGCATCATGACATCGAGGATGATGAGGCCAGGTGTTTCCTCACGCACCATGGTGAGGGCCTTGCGACCGTCTTCAGCGAGGCGGACGTAGTAGCCTGCTTCGGTGAGTTCCTGATGGAGCAGTGAGCGGATATGGGGGTCGTCGTCGACGACGAGGATGGATTTTTCGTGGGACTGCTGGGAGGCGACTTTTTCGCGGAGTTCCTTTACGAGCGCACTGAGGTTGATGGCGCGATGCCGGGGTGATTCGGCTACGAGATTTGCGACGCCCGGGACGGGGATGGTGAAGAAGAAGGTGCTGCCTTTCCCGATCTGGCTTTCCACCCAGATGCGTCCGCCGTGGTGCTCGACGATTTCCTTGCAGATGGGAAGGCCCAGCCCGGTGCCTTTGGGCTTGTCGGTGAGTGTGTCGCCAACCTGTTTGAATTTTTCGAAGACCTTGGGTTGGTCGGCGGGAGCGATGCCGACGCCGGAGTCCTTTACAGAGACGAGGATTTCGCCATCCTTGAGACGGGCGGCGCACTCGATGGAGCCTTTGGTGGTGAACTTGACAGCGTTCGAGATGAGGTTGATGACGACCTGTATGAGACGGTGTTCGTCGCCATCGATTTTGGGCATATCCGGTTCGATTTCGCGGACGAGTTCGACATTGTTGCCGTCGAAGAGTGATGAGGTGGCCGCGGTGGCGCGCTCGATGATTTCGCCCATGGAGACGGTCGTCATGTTCCAGGTGAACTTGCCGGCTTCAATCTTGGCGAGGTCGAGCACATCATCAATGAGCTTGGTGAGGCGTTCGCCTTCGCTGACGACTACGTTGAGGTTTTCGACAATCTGCTGACGAGTCTGGTCGACTCTGCGGTCGCCTTCGGGGATGAGCGGGAAGATGCGCTCCATCAGCCTGCGGCGAATGATCTTCGCGAAACCAAGCACCGAGGTGAGGGGGGTGCGGAGTTCGTGGCTGACCGTGGAGAGAAAAGAGCTTTTTGCGGCGTCCGCTTCTTCGGCGACGGCTTTTGCCTGGCGGGTTTCTTCAAAGAGCCTTGCGTTATGGAAGGCGACGCCGACCGCGGATGCGATGGTGGAGAGCAGTTGCTGATCGGCCTGGGTGAATTTTCTATCGAGGTCGGTGGACTGGACTCCGATAACGCCGATGATCTCCCCGCCGGAGCGAATGGGTACGCCGAGGAAGGAGACGGTATCGATGCCGATTTTTTCGATTCCGAGCTGTATTCGCGCCTGGGCCATGCCTTCATTGATGAGCAGGGGTTCGCCGGTGCGGATGATTTGCGAGGAGAAGCCTGAGCCGAAGGGGCGTGACTCGAGTGTCAGGCCGTGAGCGTAGGGGAAGTGGAGGGTCATCGTTTCGCGATCAAAGAGCGAGACAAATGCAATGGGTGCGTGGAAGAGCTCACGGACTTGGTCGCCGACAAGCTCGAGTAGCCTTGCCTGGTCGAGCTGGGAGGCGAGCGCCTGGGTGATGCGGTTAATGGTGACGAGTTCGGCGGCGCGCTCGCGAACTTCTTTTTCGCGCTGGTTGATGGTGAGGTAGGCGCTCGCGTTATCGAGGGCGATGCTGGTGTAGGAGGCGAGGTTCTGTAGGAGCTGGAGGTGCTGGCGGGTATAGGCGTGTTTTTTGTGGCTCTGGATGCTAAGCACGCCGAGGATGCGATCTTTGGCGGTCAGCGGCAGATAAATCATGGACTTGGGCGGCTGTGCCTGCGAGCCGTCTTCGAGGATGGCCTGATCGTGAGTGAAGGACTGGATGTAACGGGAGTACTCGGCTTGGACGTCGTTGATGAGGATGGGATGGCGATTTTCGATGCACCAGACGGCAAACTGGTTTTTATTGTCCATGTCGCGGGTGTAGGGGGCGTAGCGTTTGCCGTTTTCAACCGCCAGGGAGTACTCGATGAGACGCGTTTGAGGATGGTAGAGGCCTACGCCGAAGACGGGGGCGTCGGCAATCTGATTCACGCGCTCGTAGAGCTTGAGCAGGATGGTATCGAGGTCGAGCGAGGCGGTAATCTCGCGACCGATCTCGCTGAGCATCTCGATGCTTTCTTTTTGTGCGGCAATTTCAGCGGCCTGGGACTCAAGTTCGCCGGTCCGCATGCGGACGGTATCTTCGAGGGCGCGGGCTTCTGCTTCAAGATCTTCGGTCTGGCGGCGGGTTTTCTCACGCTCGTAACTGGTGATGAGCCACCAGCCAAGAATGGCCATGAGGAGCAGGGCGAGCACAAAGACGACGTTGGCCACTGTGGTTGCGTACCAGGGCGGGCTGATGATGAAGGAGAAGTCGCCTTCTTTGCCGAGCACGCCGCTGCTGGTGCGGGAGACGACGCGGAATTTGTAATGGCCGGGAGTGAGTCCGCTGTAGTTGGCCTGAGCCTGGGTGTCCCAGTTGGACCAGGTTTGGTCTGCACCCTGGAGCATGTAGCGGAACTGGGTGCGGGAGGGATCGGAGAAGGTAGGTGATGCGAACTGGAATTGCAGATTGCGGGTTCCGGGCGGGAGTTTGAGTTCGGGGCTGCCGGCTACGCGGGTTCCGCCAAAGAGAATTTTTGAGCCGGTGGTGACTTCGCGCACCAGAGTGGGCGCAGGCGCCGGGAAAGAAATCTTCGACGCAGGATTGAACCGGACCAGGTTATTGTTGGCAAACCAATAACCGTCAGAGAGCTTTCGTACGAAGAAGTCCTTGAATTGTGTAACGGATTGGAAGCGTTTTTCTCCCAGGCGGAAATGACCGTCCGGCTCGTGGACGAAAACACCCAGACGCTGGCCTTCCGAGGAGTCCGTTTCCGAGAATACGTTGCCATTGGGCAGTGGAAAGACCAACGGCATAACATCGGGTGCGTTTATGGGCAACAGGAACTGGTCATCCACGACGAATTTTTGTGTGGATGGGTCCCATCGGTAGAGGTGGTCCTGGCCCTGGGACGAGGCGTAAACGGCACCATGGACGAATTCGACATTCATCCTCGCTCCCGAAGGCAGGCCCTGTTTTTCCCCCATGGTTTCGTATTTTGCATTCTTCATTCCTGATGCAGGAATCTTGATGCGGATCACAACGCGATTGCTCCCACCGACCCAGAGATTGCCGCTATCGTCCTCAGCCAGTTCCTGGGCTGCATAGACAAGATGAGGAACCATGCCTTCGTTTTTCCATCCGTGGCCATCCCAGCGCATGGAACCTACACTGCTTTCATAGCCAATGAGCACTCTGGAAGGGGTTTTCTTCGACTGCAGCAAGTAGTAGGCGCCCTCGTTGAGTGAGGAGAGCGCGGGGACAAGCCGGTTCCCTTTGAGAACCGATGGGCCGTTCCCTGTGCCAACGAGCAATTGTTCGGGGGCGTGATCGGAGGGGTCTTTGAAGTCCAGCATCTCAAAGCCCTGGTTGCCTCCCGTGATCGACCTTTGGGAGGGTAGCCCGGTATGCGGATCCGTAACAATCTGTACGAGTGGTGCGAGCGGGTTCTGCGTCGAGGCATACAGCTTTCCCTGAAAACGAATGACATCGGCGGGAAAGTCGCGGGCGAAGATGGACACCGGAGAGTCGATGGCTATGCGGGAAATGCCCTGAGCGGATCCAAGCCAAAGCGCGCCGTGCCGATCCTGAAACGAGGTGAGGATCTCCGAGCTCATGACTCCGGCCTGCTTGTCGAGTATCTGGATCAGTTTGCCCTGATGATTCAGCAGCACCGCGCCGCCGCCGAAGGTGGTTAAGCAGAGATCGCCATTGTTCAGGAGGAGTGACGTGTAAAGCTGATATTTTTTGAAGTAGCTGTCTTCCTGGGTGTGGAAGGGCACTGCTTTTTGGCCGTTGTAGATGGAAAGCAGGCTGGCAGTGACAGGACCGTATGCATTTGTCTGGGAGATGAGGATCTGACCGTTATCCCAGGGGTGAAGGAAGAGTTTCTGCGCATGGCTGTAGGCTTGTCCGCCGGGAAGAGGCTTCAGCTCATCGCCGACAATTTCCTCGAGACCGATGCCGGTCTGGGAGGTGTAGATATGACCGCGCACGCTGGATAAGGCCTGAAAGGTTTGTCCATGTTCCGGTGTCCAAACGTGCATGCGCTTTCCATCCCAGCGGAAGATGTGCTCGTAAGACCGGAAGTAGACGCCGGAGTGGGTGACTAGTATGTTCCAGATGTCGCTGAAGTTACGGTCTGCCTGTGGGATTTTGTCAATGAGCGATACGTAATGCAGTTGGCCGGCTGAGTCGGGTTGGAGGTATCCGATTGCTGAGCTACCACCCACCCAGACGCGGCCTTTGGAGTCCACTGCGAGCGAACGCGTGAGGACGGATGAGACAAAGATCTGACGCCAGCGGGTACCGTCGAATTGCAGGATGGATGGGCCTGTGTCCCCGACATAAATCATGCCCCGCGGGTCCTGGGCGATCGTCCAAATTTGATTCGAGTTGTTGAGGTCGACGGCAGAATAGTTCTGGACTACAGGAAAACCCCGCATTACCGGGGCTGCGGGTGACCCAGCAGTTGACTTTGCAGATGGCTGCGCGGACGCAGTGGCGAGGGACAGGGCAGCGAGTAAGGCCAGTCCGCAAAGTCGCGTGGTCGTCGATAAACGTTTCGTCACACAGCCTTCCCGGTCTTTGGAAGTTTGCGCAAGATCTCGGAGAGTGGTATCCGGGGGGAGAAATCCCACTTGGAAGGCAAAGTTACCATGCGCTTAAGTCAGGCGCAAGGAAAACATGGCATTGGATTTAGTGCGGTTACCCCGGTGGCAGGTGGCGGGCTTCTTACTGTTGAGTAAACAAGGTGTTGCCGGGAGACAGTATGGCGCCCTTCGCAGCTGGTGGCGGCGGCTGCGAAGGGCGGCAGGAGGTTTACTGGCGGTCGAGTTCGAGGAGGGCTGCCTGGAAGTCTCCGCGGAGGTAAAGTTGTACGCCGACGTGCATCCAGTAGGCACCGCTGGCGCTGGCCGGAGTGTTGGCATAGGCCTTTCCGTCGAGCATGCGGAAGGTGTAGGTGGCTGAGGGGTCGAGGCCGCGGAGGTAGATGTGTGGGAAGGGCCAGCCTTTCTGGCTGGAGTGGAGGTAGGCAAAGGCGACGGCTTGCTTGCCGTTCTGGTTGACGTATTCGTTGACAGCGTACTCGCTGCCGTGGAGCGGGGAGATGAGGCGATAGAGCGCGCCCTGCTGCACGGTGGCGCGGACGGTCTTGTATTGCGCGACCATTTTGCGGGCCGTGGCGAAGTCCTGGGGCGTCCACTTGTTGAGGTTGGCGCCGATGCCGAGTGAGCCTTCCATGGACGACAGGAAGCGGTACTGGAGCGAGGTGACGCGATGGTTGACCCAGTTGGGTGAGCCGGTGACCCAGTCCATCATGACGCCGGGCGTGTAGGCGTAAGTGAAGCCCTGCTGGATAGAGAGCCGGTCGAAGGGATCGGTGTTGTCGGAGGGCCAGACCTCGTCTGTGTAGCGCATGATGCCGAGATCGACGCGGCCACCGCCGCCGGAGCAGTCTTCGAATTCGACATTGGGGTGCCTGGCTCGGAGTTCGCGGAGGATGGCGTAGAGGTTGCGGATGTATTTGACGTAGACCTCTTTTTCCTGATCCGTGGGGACTGCAGGCCAGCCGGGTTCGGCCCAGTTGCGGTTGTAATCCCACTTGACGAAGGAGATGTCGTTGGTGGAGAGCAGGTGGTCGATGACATGGAAGACGTAGGCCTTGACGTCCGGGCGGGCGAGGTTGAGCACGAGTTGATTGCGGGCCTCGGAACGCGGGCGATTGGGGAAGTTGAGGACCCAGTCGGGATGCTTGCGGTAGAGCTGGCTGTCGGGGTTGACCATTTCCGGCTCGACCCAGATGCCGAAGCTCATGCCGAGGGAGTGGACTTTGTCGATGAGGGGCTTGAGGCCGTGCGGGAATTTTTTGGGATTGGGCCACCAGTCGCCGAGGCCGGCGTGGTCTGTGTCGCGTTCGCCGAACCAGCCGTCATCCATGACGAAGCGTTCGACGCCGATGCTCGCAGCTTCTTCGGCGAGCTTTTCCTGGCCGGCAACATCGACGTTAAAGCCGGTGGCTTCCCATGAGTCATAGAGCACGGGGCGTAGTTTAGGATGCGGGCCTTCGGGGAGAATTCTGGTGAGTTCGAAGCGGTGCATGAGGCGCGATGCGCCGCCGATGCCGTGGTGGGAGAATCCGGCGTAAAAGTAGGGCGAGCGGAGGGACTGACCGGGCTTGAGGAGATAGCCGAAGTCGAAGGGATTGAAGCCGCCGGTGATGCGGACTTGGCCGATCTGGTCCTGCTCGATGGCGATTTGCCAGTTGCCGCTCCAGCCGAGTGCGCCGAACCAGACGGCGCCAGTGTCCTGATCGCCGGGATTGCCGCGTTCGATGGCGAACCACGGATTGATGTGGTGGCTGGTGGTTCCGGTGCGGCTGCCGAGGACAACTTTGCCGGGATGGAGGGCTTCCTTCTGGAGGTTCCACTCGCCGGCCCAGCGGCCAGTGAGGTAGCGGAGTTGATAGTGATTGTTGGCGGGCAGGTTCCAGGTGGCGGCGAAGTCCTGCTCGATGGTGAAGGGCTGGCCGGTTTTGTTTTCGACGGTTGCGGAGCGGCGAAGGATGCCGGTGGCGGGGTCGATCTGATATTCAAGCGTGACGTAGACGGCGAGGGAGATGTCTTTCATGACGACGTCGAGCGTGTCTCCGTGGATGGTGTGCGAGACATACTTGAGAACGAGGTCGCGGTTGCCGTTGGGGAAGGTGATTTTGAGGTCGGGGACATAGTAGAAGCCTCCGCCCCAGCCGATGTATTCCTGGGGCGTGGTGTCTGTGGATGGTTCAAACGATGCCCAGGGCGGGCGGGCCTGCGCGGCGGGGAAGCTGTCTGTGGCGGCGACACGTTGTCCCCAATAAATGGACTGGAGCTGGCCCTTTGCGTTGACGCCGAAGACGTAGGAGACATCGCCGCCATCGATGCGGAAGACGTGGGTCTGGGGGTTGTAGTGAATCGCGGCCGAGGGCGACTGACTGTGAGCGGATGCCGTGCCGAGCACGAGGCATGCGGCGAGCGCGAGGGATTTGCAGACAGGGAATTTGCGGTAGAGAGTTTTGAGTTGGAGCGCGAGATTCACGATGCACCTCTGGGGTTTGAGTTGTATTCCATGCCGGATTCGGATTCGTTCTATACCTTACAGCGTTCGCAGGCCTGGCGCAGGCTGGTAATAGGGTAGCCGTTGGAGATGAACTCACGAGCGAGGTAATTGTGGAAGGGAAGTGCGGCAATGGCGCGCATGACTCCGTCCCACTGCACCTCCTGCTTGTTGTTGAGCTCGTGGCGGCCGGGAACGCCGCCGGTGTGGAAATGACCAATCCACTCGATGTTGTCGCGAATGGTAGTGATGAGATCCCCTTCCATGATCTGCATGTGGTAGATGTCGTAGAGAGCAATTTGACGTGAGGTGAGTTGACCTGGCTCATGACCTGGACGCCCCATGCGGTGTGATCGGCCATGTAGTCAGGACGGTCGCCTTTGCGGATGAGGAGTTCGAGGCAGATAGTGACGCCGTGGTCCTCCGCGATGCTTTTGACCCGGTTGAGGCCACGGATGGTGTTCTCGGCTCCCTGCTCGTCGGACATGCCGTTTCTGTCTCCGGGAAACGTTATTACATTGGGAACTTTATTCTTTGCGGCAAGGGAAATGTTCTTGCGCAGGTTGACCTCGATGGCGGCGTGGTTTTCGAGTTTGTTCATGGCGCTTTTGATGGTGCCGGCACCGGCGTATCCCATGGTGCAGATCATTCCGTAGCGGAGCGGGATGGCGTATTCCTCTGGCTGAAGGAGGTCGATTCCGGCGAGGCCTATGTTTCTTGGCGCGGCGCAGAGTTCCTCAGTCGAGAGCTGTAGATAGCACCACTTGCAGGCCGCCTGAAGAATTCGTCCGGAGGATTGGCCGGCAAAAAGTGCATTTGAGAAGTCCGGAAGAGCAGTTACAAAGCAGTAACACCCCCGGAGGCGCTGATGGAACGCCGGGTGGGGCTTAGTAAACGATTCCGAGACGGCTTCATGGGGGCTGCCTGTATTAAACAAAATACAAACATTCCCGATGCCCTGTCGAGGCGATGTATGCGGTTGCATGATTTCCCTTGACAGGCGTATTCAGCAACGTCTATCAACAGTGTCGCAACATTGCCGTAACTTCCAAATATCGCATTTCGATGACTGATGTAAACGCATACAGAGTTCCGCAGCGGTTAACGACGGAACCGCAGGCCCGCAGTTGAGCTTTCAATGACGGGAGAATGGGCTGGTAGTGAATAGAAAAAATAATAAATCTCGGAGGCTAGGACAGGATGAGATTCCTAAAGGCATGGGCTTTGCCCGTGCTCATTCTTACCTTGTTATTCGGGAACACTGTTTTGTGGGGTCAAGTCGACCAGGGTGCAATTACTGGTGCGGTACATGACACTACGGGTGCGGTGATTCCCGGTGCTTCAGTCACGCTAACCAACGTGGATACAGGCCTCGTCCTGAAGGCAAAGACGGACGGCAATGGTATCTATACATTCTCGCCAATCAAGATTGGCCATTACACCATCACCGCGACGGCTGCGGGTTTCCAGACGACGAAGCAGGAAAACGTAACCCTGCAAGTGCAGGAAACGCTGAACGTTGTTATTGTTTTGAAGCCCGGCGAAGTGACGCAGACGGTCACGGTAACCACGGCGCCTCCGCTGATGCAGACGCAAAGCGGTTCCGTCGGCCAGGTGATGACGGCGAAGACGATCAACCACGTTCCTCTGAATGGACGGAACTGGGTTTACATCGCGCAGTTATCAGCTGGTACGTCGGGCTCTCAGGGCTCGCGTGGCGGCGGCAAAGGCGACTTTGAAGCCAATGGTCAACGTGCAGAACAGAACGACTTCATCCTGGACGGTGTGGACAACAACGTAAACGTCGTTGACTTTGTGAACGGCGCGAGCTACGTTGTGCAGCCTCCTCCGGATGCACTTTCTGAGTTCAAGGTGCAGACGGGCGATTACAGCGCTGAGTTCGGCCACTCTGCCGGCGCGGTTGTGAACGCGACGATCAAGTCGGGCACGAACCAGCTTCATGGTTCGGCATGGGAGTACTTCCGGAACACGGTTCTGGATTCGAAGGACTGGGATGCCAATACGATTCCTCCGTATCACGAGAACCAGTTTGGCGGTACGGTTGGATTTCCAATTATCAAGGACAAGTTGTTCCTGTTCGGCGACGCACAGGGCAATCGGGTTGTGTTTGGTAATACGCAGACCCTGTCGGTTCCCACGGCCAAGATGCGCACGGGTGACTTCAGCGAACTGCTGAACACATCCCTGACTGGCGCTTCGCAGCCCATTTATCTTTACGAACCGAACCAGCAGAACGGTACGTTGCTGACCTGCAACGGTCAGCAGAATGTGTTCTGCACGAATCAGATTGATACGGTAGCGCAGAAGATTTTGAACCTGTACCCGCTGCCGAACACCAACAACGGCAAGACTTACAACAATTATGTGGTCAACGCGAACGTTACGGATAACACCACGCAGTTTGATATCCGTATGGACTACAACATGAGTGCGAAGGATCAAATGTTCTCGCGCTTCAGCTACTACGATGAACCGGAGTACCATACACCTCCGCTTGGAACAACTCTTGACGGTGGAGGTTTCGGGAGCACCGGTTATACGGTCAACCTGGGTGAGAACTTCATGTACAGCGAAACGCATGTATTCAATCCCAATTTGTCGAACGAGTTCCGCTTTGGCTACAACTACCTGCATGACGGGTATCTGCAGCAGAACTACAACACGGATGTTGCCCAGCAGATTGGTTTAGGCGGCATTCCATATGGACCGGATTTTCCGCAGAACGGCGGTTTGCCTTATGTTTCCATCGGTGGACTTTCGAACTTTGGAAGCCCGCAGTTTTATGTGACGAACGAGCACGAGAACGTATTCCAGATTCTGGACAACGTAACGAAGATTGTGGGGAATCACTCGCTGAAGTTTGGCGTTGATTTCCAGAGCATTCGTTTCTCGACCGTTCAGCCTCCCTACCCGCGCGGCACGTACAACTTCAGCGGTCTGTATACCAGCAACCTGGGAGCAGCATTCACCGGCTATGGTGTGGCGGACTTCCTGGCGGATCAGAACAATGGAGCCAACCTCTCCAACGAGTTTAAGAATGGCGATTCTCGTTGGTATCGTGCGGCGTATGCCGAGGATGACTGGCGCGTCAACAACAAGCTCACGCTGAATCTTGGCGTGCGATATGACAATTACAAGCCATACAAGGATGTCGGCGGCTATCAGGCTCTGTTCTATGTAACGGGAGCGACGGGTGTTGGCTTTGGTCAGGGTGCCTATCAGATTCCTGACTCGCAGAAGAGCTTTCCGATGGCAACTGCCTTTACGAATTTGCTGGCCAAGGACAACATCAACCTGCAATACATCAGTAATCCTGCGCTGGTGGAGTCGCAGAACACCAACTTTGCTCCGCGTGTCGGGTTTGCTTACTCTGTAAGCAACACTACGGTGGTTCGCGGCGGATTTGGTATTTTCTTCGGTGGTCTGGAGAGCACTGGTTATTACCCGAACCTGGGTGAGAACTATCCATTCCAGTTCTCCGACAGCTTTACCGCGCCGGATTGCAAGGCCAACAATTGCCCGAGCATCAGCAACCCGAACTACGGTGGAGTTTCACTGGAGAACGGATTTGCGACCGCCATCGCTGCCGGATTGCAGAACTTTATTTCAACTCCGGCCCTGCGTGGTTCCGACAAGTTGGCGAAGACCCCGTATACAGAGTCTTACAACCTGTCAGTGGAACATGCCTTCTCCAACAACCTGGCAGCAACGTTGAGCTATGTGGGTAACGTGGACCGTCACCTGCAAGTCTTCCCGAATCCGAACGCGCCGTACGCACTGACCGCTCCTGGCTTGAGCTCGCAAAAGTACCAGCCGTTCCCGGATTTTGGCGGAGTAGCTTACACCTGCTACTGCGGTATCAGCGACTACAACAGTCTGCAGGCAAAACTGCAGAAGCGGTTTTCGCACGGGTTGAACTTTCTTGTGACCTACACATGGGCTCATGCTCTGGACGACGCTCCGACACCCCTTGGCAGCACGGGCGACGGCGGCTACCGGAACACGAACCTCGTGCCGATTCGCGAGGACTACAGCAACTCGCCGTTTGATGTACGTCAGCGGCTCACCTTCAATGCCTACTATGAACTGCCGTTCGGCAAGGGACGCGAGTTTATGAACCATGGTGGCATGCTGAACGAAGTGGCTGGAGGATGGGCGACGAACCTGACGTTCTTCGCACAGACCGGCAATCCGTTCACCGTGTATCCGAACAACACCGGTCCTTCCGGTGGTGGAACACGCGCAATCCTTACCGGCGATCCTTTCAAGGGCGGCGGTG
The DNA here is from genome assembly GCA_021818585.1 of Acidobacteriota bacterium. Taxonomy (GTDB): domain Bacteria; phylum Acidobacteriota; class Terriglobia; order Terriglobales; family Acidobacteriaceae; genus Acidobacterium. The sequence goes on from JAKATU010000020.1 coordinate 19,982, forward strand.
GAACAGGCTGTCCGACGTCAGTCCGGAACAAAGAGCACTGGTACAACCCGTGTGCATTCTCCAACCCTGTTTCGGCAACCGAAATCAGTCCTGCTCCCTACAACGGAAGTTCGACGACTGCTGAACCCGGCTATACGTATCCTGTTGAGGTGACGAACCCGACCCAGGTACTGCAGTTGCTGGGTGGACGCCGCAACCAGATATATGGTCCAGGCTATGAGCGGATCAATATGTCTCTGTTCAAGAACTTCCCGACCTTCCGGAAGCAATACCTCCAATTCCGGACGGATATCTTCAACCTGTTCAACACGCCGTCCCTTGGTCAGCCAAACGGTAGCATTAACCTGAACAACGGCGGCCAGATCACGGGACCGCGATTCTTCCAGAACAACACACCCGATGCGAGATTCGTTCAATTCGCTTTGAAGTATGAGTTCTGAGGAATAAACTCTCCGTCGAGGGGCAAGGTTTTGGCCTTGCCCCTCGGAGGTTTTCAGTGGCATTTGCAGTTTTTAGTATGCGCCCGGGCCAGTTATTCACTTCGTCAATTCTTGTCGGCGCGTTGATTACACCTTTGACAACTCTTTCGGCTGCGGTCGCGCAGGGGCAATCGTCGTACGCGCAGATGTTCCGGCAGGCGATGACTTATATGCAGGACGGCGAGATGGGCCGAGCGGAGGCGCTGCTGATTGCTTTGCGCAATCGTCATCCGCATACGTTTGAGATTGATGAGTCACTGGGATTGGCTTATGCGAGCGAGGGAAAGATTGCGCAGGCCATCTCGCCGTTGGCTGAGGCTGTTCGGGATAATCCCCAGTCGAGCGTTGCGCGAGCCAATCTGGGGACTGCTTATCTGAAGGCTGGCAAGGTAGAACAGGCTGCGCGGGAATTGAAACTGGCTGCGGAGCAGAATCCAGGAGATACGGCGACGCAGGTGGCGCTGGGGCAGGCGGATATGCTTCTGAAGCGTCCGGCGGAGGCTGCGTCTGCGTTTGAAGCCGCGCTGCCGAAGGATCCGCGTAATGCTGCGCTGTTGTACAACACGGCACTAGCTTATTTTGACGCGCATGAGCCGGCAAAGGCGGAGCCTCTGCTGGCGAGGATGCCAGGCGTGGAGGATTCAGCAGAGGCGCAGGAGTTGTATGGTGATGTGGATGAGGCACTGAACAAGTATGAGCCTGCGGGGAAGCATTATGCCGCGGCGGCGCGGATTAAGCCGAGCGAGTCGAATATCTACATGCTGGGAATCGAGTTTTTGCGGCACTGGACGTTTGGTCCTGCGGCGAAGGTATTTGCCGCAGGAGTGAAGGATTATCCGGAGAGCACGCGCATGCGGACAGGGCTGGGCGTGGCGTACTATGGAGGCGGCGAGTACAACAAGGCTATTCCGGTGTTTGCCGAGTTGCTGGATGCGCATCCGGATAACGAGATGTATGCGGAACTGCTGGGGCGGAACTGCACGGTGCTGACGGAAGGGATGCAGCCGCAGTGCGAGAAGCTGGTGAGTTTCTCAGAGCGGCACCCTGGAAATGCTGTGCTGGCGACTTACACTGCGATCAGCATTCTGCACAGGCCTTATGACCCGAAGGGGCTGGCGCTGGCGCGGGCACTGTTGGTGAATGCCTTGAAGACGCAACCGAATCTGGCGCAGGCTCGCTTCGCGATGGGACTGCTTCTGCAGAACGAGCAGAAGTGGAAAGAGAGTATTCCGGCACTGGAGATGGCAATTCACCTGAAGCCGGACTATGCGCCGGCGCATTATCGTCTGGCACTGGCTTACTCTCATGCAGGTGAGCACGCCAAGGCGCAGCAGGAGATTGCGCTGGAACAGAAGTACAGCAAGGAGCAGAACGCGGAGACGAACGCGCGGCTGCAGAAAGTAACTACCTTTCTTGTGAGCATGAAGTGAAACATCAAAATAAGCATTTGATCGACGGAGATTTTCGGTCGGTGGCGCAGGCTATTTCATGGAGCCGTCGGGAGTTTTTACGCACGGCAGCAGTGAGCTGTGCGGCGGGAACGATGCTGGGATTTTCGCCTGTGCGCGCCATGGCTTTGGCGCCTTCACAGAAGGTTGTGGTGGTGACGTTTGGCGGCGGCGCGCGAGATGAGGAGACGTTTGCTCCGGAGGGGCAGGAGAATATTCCGAACCTGATGAAGACGCTGGTTCCGCAGTCGACGTTCTTCGGGCAGGTGGTGAATCAGGGAATTCTGGGTCATTATGTGGCGACGGCGAGCCTTGCGACCGGTGTTTACGAGACCTTTGATAATTTCGCGGCGGTGAAGCCAGACCATCCGACGGTGTTTGAGTATTTCAGGAGAGGCCTGAACCGGCCTGCGGGTGACACGTGGGTGGTGGCACCGAGCAATGGATTTAACGGCATCGGCACGAGCAACGTGAAGGGCTACGGGCAAGGCGCGGGAGTGATTCTGCCGAAGCAGTTGCTGCGGACAGCGCTTCCACTGGAAGGCGATGCGAAGTACAGCCACCTGTTACTGGATAACTACGAGGATCCTTATTACGTGCCGCCGCTTGCCGGAAATGAGTTTCATCTGAAGCAACTGGACCAGGTGCTCCGGCTTTCGGTTACGGACTTCATGAGTCATGCGATGACCTTGAGCAGTGCGGATGAGCTTTCGGTTTACATTGCGAAGCAGTTGATGCGACAGCTGGCGCCGAGTTTGTTGTGGATTACGCTGCACGACATGGATATTGCGCACTCGGGTGCGTATTCGTTGTACGTGGAGGGGATTCAGCGGTCGGATCGGCTCTGCGCCGAAATATGGTCGACGATTCAGTCGGAGCCAGAGTATGCAGGGAAGACGACTATGTTTGTCCTTCCGGACTTTGGGCGGGATTCGGATTACGACGCAGGCGGAAACGGATTCCAGCATCACCGGACGGGCGATGCGCTTTCGCGGACGACTTGGATGATGGCTCTGGGTCCGGGGATTCGCGAAGGTTTGATGGTGGACCGGCCTGTGACGTCACTGGACCTTGTACCCACGATTGGGGCGAAGCTGGGATTTGCGACTCCACTGGTCAAAGGCAACCGGCTTGTGGAGGTGCTGTGATGCAGCCTGCTGAACTGCAAGCGCGAGACTTTAATAGCTATCCGCCGGCAGCGCGGAAGCTGATTGTTGGTCATCTGGACCTGGTGAAACAGTTGCCTATGGTGTTTGTCGCGTTGCTGCTACGGGAAGTGAGCGGCTATGACTGGCGCTTTCCTGCGGAGCGGCGCGTGATCGACGCACAGTTTGCATACCTGGGGAAGCTGGCGCCAGCGCGGCGAGCGGAACTGCTGCGGAGCTTTGCCGAGATTGAGTTGCCGCGAGATGTGAGCTCGATTGACTGGGTGAAGCATACGCAGAAGTTTCTGGATGGGCTTACCAAGACTCTTTGGGCGACGCACCAGATTGACGCATTTACGGCGGCGGCTACGCGTTACACGGCGGAGTGGAACAAGGCCGAGCCTGAACCGGAACCGGAGATGCCTCGGTTGAGCATTGTGGTTTACGGCGCGGGGCTGCACTACGCGGGGTATCCGCTGTTCAAGAAGCTGCGACCGCATGGCGTGTTTGTGCCGAAGGTGGCGGGAACGGATGGCTGGCCGGAGATTCTGAAAGCTGTGCAGGCGCGCGCGGCGAAGCAGCCGACGCCGTACAAACATTGGTACATCGATGGCGGATCGGCTGATCCGGCGGCGGGGAAGAGTCTTTCGACGACTTCGTATGACGGGATGACCGAGGTGCGGGAAGATGTGCTGAAGAAGATCCACGAGATTATAGCCAGCGGACATGGTGGGCCGGAGCAGTTGCGGACCGCGATGGCGGAGATTACGCCGCGGGAGCTGAGCTTTGGCAGCAATGCGCACGACGAGGTGATGCACCACTTTGAGGTAAATGTGCAAACAGAGGGCTCGGGGACTCAGATCTTCAGCACGACGTTTGCAATGTGGAGTGCGCGCGAGGCGCTGCGGCGGGCGCAGCCTTACACCACGCTGGTGCGCTACGCGCCGAGGCAGCGGGAGTTGCCGATGAACGAGATGCTTTCGAGCAAGTCGAAATCAGCGGGCGTCGATCCGCAGGGTTCGGTGATGGACGCCGATATTGGGGCGTTTTACGTATGGGTGGATCAGCAGCGATTGACCGGCGCGGCGCAGTCGTCCTTCCTGGCCTGGAGCGAGGAGCACAAGGAGGCGGTGATGGTTGGACCGGGATTGCCACGCGGCACCGTGGCAGGGAGCAACCTTAGTGTGAAGCAGATGCTGATGCAGCTTTCGTAAGGCGAGTGAGGATTGGATTGCTGGGAACCTAGTAGGTCCCCAGTTTTATTTGTACATATTGCGGAAGGGTTTTGAAGTTGAGGCCCCGGTCGGTCTGGTCACCGTTCCAGATGCGTTGGGGCTTCCAGATGGTTCCGTCATAGGTGCCTTGTTCGGCTTTGAGGATTTGCTCGTGGCCGGGCTGGCCGGGAGCAAGGCGGAAGGTGACGCGGGCGTTGATGCCGGTGACGAGGAACTTGTTGGGGCCGAGCTGGATGACGAGAGCGCGTCCGTTATGCTGGGGCGTGCCGGGCGCGTGCTGCTCACCGTCGGGCTGGGGGAAGCCGAAGCCGACGAAGGCGTTCCACTTACTGAAGTGGAGGGTTTCTTCGGTCTTGCCGAGTTCTTCGACGGCGGTTTGCAGGTGGCCTTGGAAATTGGCCTGAGCCACGACGCGGTCGATGGGGCTGATCAGGGCATAGTTCTGAGCGTGATCGGTGGGTAGCTGGCCGGGCTTGAGGGTCCAACTGGTCTGGTCTGTGCCGAAAGGGGAAAAGCCGATGGCACCTTTGCCAAGGGCGAGGAAGAATTCGGGAGCAAAGTCGTTGCCGAGGCCTGTTTCGGGTATCCAGAGGGGATTGTCGGGCCGGTTGTAGATGTCCATGATTGCGACTTCAGTGGCGCGGTCGGGAGTGTAGATGTCCGGACCAAGCATGTTTATGGAGGTGGCGACGGCCTTCCAGATGGGGATGTTGCGCTGCTGGGGGCCACCGGAGGGATAGTCAAAGCCGGGGTTGAGATAGCCGCGAATCTGGTAGCCGCGCGGGTATTCGACCCAGACATTGCAGTACATGGGAATGTTGAGCTCAGCTTTGCCGGCCTTGGCGACGGCGTTGATGTATTTTGCGATGGAGTAGGCTTGGAAGTACTCGTCTGCGCTGTGGCCAAAGACCTGACGCCATGTGCCTGGGGACTTGTGCATGGCATTAAGGACGATGGCAGGAACGGGGCCGTCGAACTCCTTTTGGGCGGCAGGGGAGTGGTCGCGAACGGCACCGATGGAGCCGGATTCATTTTCGACCTGGATCATGATGACGGTGTGCTGGGTTCCGTCGATCTGGGCGAGATGCCTGGTGAGTGCGACGAAGGCTGCACGGTCTGCATCGAGGTTGGTCTGTGAGTTGGCGGTGAGGACCTGGATGGGTTCGCCGCGGGAGTCGATGACGCGGGGGTATTTCCGCGGATTTTCCTTGACCCACTCGGGAACGTAGTGATCCTCGCCGTTCTTCCATGTGCCGAACCAGAGGAGGTCGAGGTGAACGTGATGGGCGCGTGCCTGGTCCACGAGCATGTCGACGTTGGAGAAGTTGAACTGGCCGGGCTGAGGTTCGATCTGCTCCCAGTAGACGGGGGCTTCGACGGTGTTGGCGTGCATGCCTTTGATGACGGGCCAGACATCGGGCATGGTGGAGGGCCAGGAACTGGAGTTGTTGATTTGTCCAGCAAGGATGAAGAAGGGATGGCCATTGAGCATGAATGCGTAATGGCCATCCTTTTTGACGATTTGAGGACCTTGCTGCGCGAAGCCCACTGAGACCAGACAGGTTGCCATGGTGAGACTTGAGAGGAACTTGCCAAGTGTTGCGAGCTTCATGCGGCCCTCCTGTATTGTTTTGTTTTCGTATGAGCCGCGGAGTGTGCAGACTCTAGGAGACCTCGGGACGGATTGGGGCCTGTTGGGTAGTGATGCTGAGGGTGGCGGACTTGAGCTGCGGGCGGCGACCTGTAGCTTCGATGGTGATCTGCCCGGGGGTCTTGTTGGCCTGCAGGATGACTTGCGCGAGCCCGTTGAAGATGCTGCGCATGGGAGCCTTGTCGGATTCGTGCGAGTTGGGGTCACCATTGCCGACGCCGATGAGGGCACCGTCGCCGGTGATCTTGAAATCGATGAGTTCGTTGGCGGTGGGTACGAAGCGGCCCTGTGCGTCGAGAGCTTCGACGCGGATGATGGCGAGGTCTTCTCCGTCAGCGTTGATGGTGGTGCGGTCTGCTGTGAGACGGATGGAGGCGGGATCGCCGGTGGTTTCACGCTTCTGCTTGAGGACGAGTTTTCCGTTCTTGTAGCCGTGAGCTTCAATGGAACCGGGCTCATACTTCACGTCCCACTTGACGTGGGAAAGGTGCGGCATTTTCTGGCGGCTGAGGCTCTTGCCGTTGACCCAGAGCTCGACCTCGTCCAGGTTGGAATAGACCCAGACGGGGATGGAGTTGCCTTCTTCGCCCTTGAAGTTCCAGTGGGGGAAGAGGTGCAGCATGGGCTTGTCGCCCCAGACGGACTGGTAGTAGTAGAAGGTGTCTTTTGGGAAGCCGCACGTGTCCACGATGCCGAAGTAGGAGTTGATGGTAGGCCAGCTGTAGGGAGTGGGCTCGCCGCGATAGTCGAAGCCTGTCCAGGCAAATCCGCCTGGGAGGAATTCGCGCGCAGCGTAAAACTGCCACCAGTCTTCGGCAGTTTCACCCCAGCCAGGCTGGTTGGTGTCGTAGGCGCTCATCCAGTTGCGGAGCTTGTCAGTACGGTAGATGCCGCGCTCTGATAGCGCGCTGGCGGTTTCGCTGCCTACGAGTGGACGGTCAGGATGGGCGGCGTGATAGGGATCAATTTTGGGCAGGTTGTAGTTGAAGCCTTCGACGTCGAGGTAGTCTGAGATTCCGGCATTGTACGCGCCGTTGACGGCCGCGGTGCACTTGCGTGTGGGGTCGAGTTCGTGGCTGCGGCGCACCATGTCCTCCATGACGCGGCTGCCGATGGGTGACTTTTGCAGGACCCACTCCTCATTGCCCATGGACCAGAGAATGATGGCGGGCGAGTTGCGGTAGCGCTTGATCATGAGCTCAAGCTGATGCATGCCGCTGGGGTTGGCGCTCATCTGGCGGGTTTCGCACATCATCATGAGGCCGAGGCGGTTGCAGGCCTCCACCCACTCGGGAGTGGGCATGTTGTGCGAGGTGCGAACGGCGTTGCAGCCCATCTCCTTGAGCACGGAGGCGCGGAAGTACTGCAGACGGTCCGGCAGGGCCGCGCCGACGCCGGCGTGATCCTGGTGGTTGCAGGTGCCCTGGATGGGGGTGGATTTTCCGTTGAGGAAGAAGCCCTTATTGGCGTCAAAACGGATGCTGCGGATGCCGAAGGTGACTTGTTCGGCGTCGCGGGCTGAGGCGTTGGACATGAGTGTGACAACCGCGGTGTAGAGAGTGGGCATCTCTGGCGACCAGAGTTCGGGATGGGAGAGCTTTGCGGAGGCGGTGAAGGTGGCGCTGCCGTCTACGGGGACGTTTTGTGTCGGGGCTTCGGCGGTGGCGACGGTTTTGCCGGAGGGGTCTTTGATCTCCCAGTGAATGGATGCCTGCTGATCTTTGCCGTGCTGGTTGTTGACGATGGTGCCCAGTTCGAGAGTGGCCTGGTCGTGGTCGTCATTGAGCATAGGGCGAATGTAGCTTTCCCATTGGCCAAGGTGGAGCTTGTCCTGTTTGACGAGCCAGACGTGGCGATAGATTCCAGCGCCCTCGTAAAACCATCCGTCGCCGTAGCTGGCGTCCATGCGGACTGTGAGGCAGTTCTTTTGTCCGTAGCGGACGAAGTCTGTGATGTCGAAGGTGAATGGCGCGTAGCCGTTGTTGGTGTTGCGGCCGATGTAACAGCCATTGACGAAGACGATCGCGCTGTTCTGTGCGCCGTCGAACTGAAGAACGAGCCGGCGGCCCCGGTCAGAGGCGGGAATGTCGAAGATGCGGCGATACCAGCCTACACTAGTGCCAGGATAGCTGCGTCCGAGGGGCTTGTAGCCGTGGGACATGAGCTTCTGGTCCCAGACGAAGGGCAGTTCGACGGCCCAGTCGTGGGGAAGGTTAAGGTTGCGCCAGTTGGAGTCGTCGTACTTTACGTAGGCGAACTTGAAAGTACCGGTTTTGGAGAAGGCGTCGAGATTGTTGCCAAAGCCAAGATCTTTCGAGGCATCGTCCGCGTTGCCGAATGTGAACTTCCAGTCGAAGTCGAAGAGGAGTTTCTCACGCGGCGCGAGGGCGGCGAGCGCCTGATCGCCGAGTGCTGACTGCATTAGGGCATGCGATTGCGCCAGGGCGTTGCTGGAGAGAAGCGTGGAACCGGATACGGCGATTCCGGACATGAGTACATCGCGACGTGTGACGTTCGGCATGGGAGACCTCAAAACGGGATTAACAGGTTTGCCGGAGGCGGCATTTTTGTCCAAGGGGACGATAACGCACTGAGAGTGCGTTTGTAAACGCTTTCAGGAGCTGCTCGGAAGCAGGGGGGGTCTTACCGGCGAGGGTGAGATTGGCGAAAAGCTGGGAGATTTTTCAGGGGAATGGTTTGCCGCGAATCGAAGAAGCCCCGGAGAAACCGGGGCTTCTTGACCAAACCCTGGGAGGAATCAGTTGGAGGGTGGTTGCTGCGACGAGGGCAGCAGGACGGGCGCAGTGTAGGGCGTGGGGGGGATCTGCTGGCCGTTGTGGAGGTAGACGGTTTCCACGGTGGTGTCATTAGTTCGGAACTGGAGGAGTTGCTCGGGTTTGAGGTCAATCTCCTTGCCGCGCCTTACGTTCAAGCCTGCACCAACAGCTCCGCCGGAAAGTGCGCCGATGGCAGCTCCCTTACCACCGCCGGCGACGGCTCCAATGAGGGCTCCGAGGACTGCAACGCCGCCCGCTTTCTCCGCTGTGTTTTTGCCGCGGCCCTGGCCTTTACTGGAAATGGGGTCGGTGATGACGCTGACTTGTTGAGGTCCGTCCGGGCCGTTGAGGGTGAAGCCGGTGAGTTCGATGGAGAGCTCAGGGTAGCCGGCAAAGCGGCCAGCGGCCTGGGCGCTGATGACGCGGCCTACGAAGATGGTGCCACGCGGAATGATCATGTAGTTGTCGTAGGTGATGTCGCTGACCAGGTCGGCGTGGAATATCTGATTGGGTTGTGCCGTCGCGGTGTTGATTTCTTCACTGAGGCGGACCGGCAGGAGGGTGCCGGAGGGCAGGATGATGGTCTTTGTGTCTGTGACGGAGGGCCCTGAGTATGTTTGTGAGGAGGGCATTTGTGCGGAGTTCTGCTGGTTGCCGTATTGCGGCGGAGGCTGGCTGCTGTTCTGCGAGGGCTGCTGATCTCCGTATTGAGGCTGAGGCTGTTGGTTTTGCTGCGGATATTGCTGTGGCGGGGGTTGCTGGTATTGTTGCTGATCCTGTTGCTGGGACTGAGGCGGTGGGGCGTAAGAGGAGTCGACGTTAAGATTGTTGAGGACAGTACGGACGCCTTCGACGTTCGACACCTCGTTGGAGGCCAGGACCTTGGCGGCGTAGTTGGTGACCGTTCCGGAGAGGGTGACGACACCATTGTTGACCGTGGGGATGATGGTCATTCCCTGGAAGGCCTGTTCGTTGGCAATGGTGTGGTTGACCTGGGCGAGAATCTGCGAGTCGGTTGGTTGTTGATTGTTCTGATTCTGCCCGAATAAAGCGGCTGGCAGCAGAAGCAGAGACAAGAGCAGAACACTCATCTTGCGAACCATATTTTCTCCTGATCCTTAGATTCTAATAGAGCAGAATTGGTGGCACTGGTTAATGACGGTGGCATGAATTCGGGCGTATGCGCCCGCCGAGTCTCAGAGCCCGGCGGGCGGTTGTTTCAGGGATTATTTTGTTGATGATGCGGTTGCTGGATTTGAGGGAATCACACTCCAGATGGTTGGATCTTCCTGCCCGAGGACCCAGGCGCAGGTTCCCCACAGGCCGTATTGCTTTGCGAGATCGTAGCGGTCCTGGAAGGTGCGCTTGTCGGTGTAGAAGACCCATTCGCGCATCTGGTCACGATAGAACCAGAAGAAGGATGTGTGATCGATGGGGTCCCAGAACGCATGGCCGTGGAAGGTGTGCAGCAGAAACAGAGCGTCCTTGCCGGAGATGTAATCGGCCGTGGGGTCTGGATGCTGGGTGGCTTTGCCGAGGCCAGGATCTCCAGTATACCAGTGGTACCCGTAGAGGGGAATCCCAAGAGAAAGTTTGTTTTTTGGGACATACTTCAACGCGTACTTTAAGTTTTCGAGAGTCCACTGCCATCCGGCTACAGGGCCGGGGACGGTCCAGCGGGTGTGCTGGTCGTAGGTCATGAGGCAGATGAGGTCGACGTATTTGGCGAGATCTTTGAGGTCGTAGGCGCCGCGCCAGTCTTCGTAAATCCAACGTGAGAAGGCGCTGCCGCCGGGATAGCCGGGGGCATTGGGTACGGTCGCGATCTGGAGCTGAAGTCCGGCGTTGTGGAGAGCTTCCGCAGTGGTTCTGACGAGCGCGGTGAGGGCGTCGCGGTCGGTCCATGAGATGTTTTCGAAGTCAATCTGGAAGCCGGCGTACCCGTTGAGTTTGCAATTGCGGACGAGAGCGGCGTTCATTTCTGCCTGGGCTTTGGGATTGTTGAAGAGCTTGTGGAGTTCCGCCTTATTGGCAAGACCGACGATGGGGATGACGGGGATGTGCGCTGCCCGGGCTTGAAGGAGGACATTCTGTTCCGGGGTGCCGGCGACGAGTCCGTCGGCATTGACGGAGTACCAGGCGGGGACTAGGACGCTGATCTGACTCTTGTGCTCTTCAAAGCTTTTGACCGAAGTTCGGCTGGAGAGCATGTAGAAGAGCGTTTTAATGTGGGGCGGCGGCGACGACTGCGCCTGCATCGTGAGCGGGAGCAGGATGGTAGCGAGAAGAGCTGTAAAGCGGATCGGTTTCATGTACGTGGCCTCGAACTGTTTGCTTAGAGTTTTTTTCAAGCTTTTTCAGAATGATCGTTCCAGTTTATCCAGTCGAGCATCCATTGCCAGGTGGTGTTGTTGTTGCGGCTGGTGGGCGGCGCGGGCAGTGTGCTTGTCGGGTAGACGACGGGTTTGCCTGCGTAGGCGATGGCGAGTTCACGGAAAGTGTATCCCTGTTGCTTGACCTGATTGCTGTTGGTGAGCAGGCCGAGGGAATACTCGACTGGATTGAAGGAGAATTTGGGGTCGAGGTCATGACTGTCCCAGTAGGTAAACCAGTTGACTCCCTGCTGGATGGCCGCGGTGACGGCGAATTGCAGCCATTGGGCCTGTTGCTTTTGTGTGAGGCCGGGGATGCAGGTGTTGAACTCGCCGGCCCAGACGGGAAGCTGGGACGTGCTGGCGTAGGAACGGATGAGCGTGGCCATGGCCGCCAGGAGTTTAGTGCTGGGCGGGTCCATGGCTCCGCCATATTGGAGAGCGCCGGACCAGTAGGGATAACAGTGCATGACGGGCATGCGCTGCTGAGTGACGAGCGACTCGGGCGAGAAAGTGGTGTCAGTGAACCATGGCTGCTGATCGACTCCGTTCACGTTGAGGTGGCCGGGCATGGACTGGTTGATCTGGGAGAATATCCATTGCATCCAGGTATCGCCATCGGTCGTGGATGCCTGCCAGCAGGTGTTGAGTTCGTTGCCGAGGTCGAGGCCGATGACGTTGGGATGGTCGCGGACGACGGCGGCGAGCTTTTGGATGAGGAGCAGTTGGGCGGCTTTGATTTTGGGATCGGTGTAGAAGCCGCTGTTGGGTTTGTTGAAGGGCGGCAGGAAGAACCATCCGCTGAGCTGGCCGGTGAAGACGGTAATGAGGGCGTCGAGGTGACGTTGCTGCATGAGACTGATGAGTTGGTGGAGGCGGTCGATCATGCGCGGGTCGATCCAGGTGAGGTTGGGCTGGAAATACGGCCAGATGAGCATGATGCGCATGTGGTCCGCGTGGAGGGATGCGATTGCGTCTAGATCCTTCTCGATGGGGGATGGGTTCCAGTTGTTCCAGCAAAACCACCAATCGTGGGAAGGAGTGTAGTTGACGCCGAAGCGGTGACGATTGACGTTGAGGTCAGGGATGATTGCGGGCAGGATGTCGGCGATGCCGCTCTGGCGTGCGGCCAGAAAGGCGGCGGAAGCTGCACTGGAGCGGAGAAAACTGCGTCGGTTCATGGGTGAGTTGGGAACCTCGCGCGGTTGGAGTCATAGCCGGTGCTGAACAGCCAGCTATTGAGGCAAGTGTGAGCTTGTGACTATTGTGGGTGATTGAGCGCCTGAGCGATAGCTTTTTCCGCGAGTGGCGCCATAATGGCAAAGCCCTTTGCGTTGGGGTGAACGCCGTCGAAGGTGAGGCCTGTCTTCATGGCGCCGTCGGACTGGGCCATGGCGTCATAGTAGTCGACGAAAGGATAGTGGTGGCGTTTGCAGAACTGCCTGAGCCAGGCATTCATGACGCGGATGCGATGGATGGGATCGACGCCGGGATGCCACCAGAAGTCGGCTGAGGGGGTGATGGAGGCGATGATGACCTTGATGTGATTAGCGCGGGCGATCTGGGTCATGGAGCGGAAGTCGTTCTCGATCATGGTGTCGGTTTCCGGTCCGGTGTTGCCGGCGATGTCATTGGTTCCGGCAAGGATGAGAACCGCGGCCGGGTGAAGATCGACGACATCCTGCTGGAAACGAAGGAGCATTTGCTCGGTGGTTTGGCCGCTGATGCCGCGGTTGACGTAAGGCTTGCCGGGGAAGAACTGGCCGGTGCCTTTCATGCGACCCCATATATCCGTGATGGAGTCTCCCATAAAGACGACGCGAGGAGGGTTTGGGGATGGCGGCGGGAGTTGGGCGTCGGCTTTGCGATAACGGGCGAAGTCTGGCCAGTCTGCGAGCTGGCGTTTCATCTGGTTGAACTTGGCGGGGTTGCAGATGGCGTTTGCGTTTGCTGCTGGGAGCTGATCGGGGGCTGAAGGAATGGGTTTTGCGCTCTGGAGGGCCAGGGTAGATAGCGTGCTCGCGCTGAAGAGCAGGGTTAGAAAGACGGTACGTCGAATCATTCTGGTTCCTCCACGGATGAACTCGGCATTTGCCTCAGGCTCGCCGGTGTTGCTTTTGGAAAGTCCTTTTTACACCGCGTGAGAATGCTTGGGCCAGCGCGGAAGGATTGGATAAGGTGCCGGGATCGATTTCTGCATATATTGTTGGAGACATGAGATTTTTGCTGGATGCGAACGGCGAATCCAGAAGGCCGTGAAAGCTGCTCGTCCTATCCCGTAACCGAAGCCGTAACGTGACATCGAAGTGAGTGTGTTTTACAAAGGAGCCTGATGGAAAAGAAACATTCTGACGCCCTGGTATTTTTCGGCGCAACGGGGGATCTGGCATACAAACAGATATTCCCTTCGTTGCAGAGGCTCGCGAAGCGCGGCCGTTTAGAGGGACCAGTGATTGGAGTGGCCAAGGCCGGCTGGACTCTGGATCAACTCAAGGAACGCGCCAAGGACAGCGTGGAGAAGCACGGCGGGATTGATGAAAAGGGTTTGAAGATCCTGCTGGACAAGATGAAGTACGTGGATGGGGATTACTCCGATCCGGAGACGTTTCGGCAGGTTCGCGAGGCGCTGGGAGATGCCAAGTATCCGCTGCACTATCTTGCTATTCCGCCATCGTTGTTTGGAACGGTGGTGCAGCAGTTGAAAAAGTCTGGCTGCGCGGATGGCGCGCGTGTGGTGGTGGAGAAGCCGTTTGGCAAGGATTATGAAACGGCCGTACTGCTGAACGACGCCATCCACGAAGTGTTTGACGAGCAGGACGTGTATCGCATTGATCACTACCTGGGCAAGAATGCGGTGCAGAACCTGATCTTCTTTCGGTTTGCGAACTCGATCATTGAGCCGATCTGGAACCGGCAGTATGTAGAGTCGGTGCAGATTACGATGTCGGAGCAGTTCGGCATCCAGGGGCGTGGCGGGTTTTACGACGGAGTTGGCGCCGTGCGCGACGTGGTGCAGAACCACCTGATGCAGTTGCTGAGCAATATTGCGATGGAACCGCCGCCCTGCCCGGACACCGAGGCGCTGCGTGATGAGCGCGCCAAAGTGCTGAAGAGCGTGCATCCGATTCGTCCGGAGGACGTGGTGCTGGGGCAGTTCCGCGGTTACCACGATGAGCCGGGAGTGAAGCCGCACTCGAACACGGAGACGTATGTTGCCATGAAGGTGTATGTGAATTCGTGGCGGTGGCGGGATGTGCCGTTCGTGATCCGAACGGGGAAGAATCTGCCGATTACCTCGACACAGATTGTTGCCCGTTTGCGGGAGACGCCTCCGGTTTTCTCGGAGAGCGTGACGCCTCAGAACTATATCCGTTTTCGGCTGAGCCCTTCGCCGCTGATTGCCATTGGGGCATCCATCAAGGAGTCCGGGGAACGCCTGCGCGGCCGCATGACGGAGCTTACGGTCGATGAGCAGAACGGAGGGCAGGATCTTTTGCCCTATGAAGAACTGCTGGATGATGCGGCGTGCGGGAATCCGATCTGGTTTGCGCGCGAGGATTACGTGGAGATGTCCTGGAAGTTGCTGGACAACGTTCTTTCGAATCCTCCCGAGGTGCGGCCGTACGATCCGGGTTCGTGGGGTCCGGCTTATGCGAATCGCCTGACGGAGGATATTGGCGGCTGGGTGGATCCGAAGTAGGGATTGCCTTGGCTTGAGGCGGGAAGGCCAGCGTTCCAGGTTGAGGGCGCTGGTTTTTTTCGTTGGGGCAGTTTTTTTCGACATCGTTGCAATTTTTGACACGTGATTATGCGCCAGCTATAAAAGAAGTTCCGGATTTCGCTGGTTTTCTTCGCGGAGTTCTTTTGTTTCTTCCGCGGTTTGTTATTTCACCGTAAACGCATTGGGATGTTCGGGAAGGCGGTGAAAGTCCGCCACTGCCCCGCAACTGTGAGCATGCTTTTGTGCGTCTGGTATCTGGACGCGCAGGATCGGGATGCAAGGACGCCACTGAGGGTAAGGCTCTCGGGAAGGCGGTCCGGGTACGCTGTCCGGTCTGGGTTCCTTTGAGGAAGAGCGTGTGAGTCAGGAGACCGGTCCTATGCGCCATTTCACCGCGTTCCGAGGGGAACGGAGGATTATATGCGCTTGAGTGTACGGCGACTGAGCCGAACGATGGCAATGTCTCTTGCTGCGGGTTTGTTATCTTTTTTCCCACTTTCCATTCATGCTGTTACGGTGCATGGCACGGTAACTGATCCGCTTGGTGCTGTGATTCCTGATGCTGTGGTGGCTCTGGTGCACAACGGACAGGTTGTGCAGACGACCAAGACCCGCGCGGACGGGAGCTTTGAGCTGGTGAGTCCGTTGAGCGGCCGGTTTTATGTGCTGGCCGGGGGACATTCGTTTCGGCAGATGTCGACGAAGAGCTTTTACGGCAACCGGCTGGATGATGTGAAGCAGGATGTGACGCTGGAGCCTGCGTTTGTGCACCAGCAGGTGATTGTGACGGCTACGGGCACTCCTACACCGCAGGCGCAGGTGAGCGCGCCGGTGAGCGCGATCAACGCTTCGCAGTTTGAAAATCGCGCGAGTATCGCGGATGCGCTGCGGCAGATGCCTGGCGTGACTGTGGTGCAGTCGGGCGAGCGGGGCGCGGTGACGTCGCTGTTTATACACGGCGGCAACTCGGATGCGAACCGGGTGATCCTGGATGGGGTTCCGATAGAGGACATTGGCGGGCAGTTTGATTACTCGTCGCTGGGGACTACCGGCATTGCGCATGCGGAGGTGTATCGCGGGCCGGACAGCGTGCTGTATGGGGCTGACGCGGCGGCGGGCGTGGTGGCGTTTACTACGCCGCAGGGAAGCACGTCGTTTCCGAGCCTGTTGTACCGCGGTGACGCGGGGAACTTTGGGACGTACCGGAACGAGGTGCAACTGGGCGGCATGCGGAACGCGATGGACTACTATGGCGCCTTCAGCGATCTGCAGACGCAGAACTCGATTCCGGCGGATGAGTATCACCGGATTACTTCGGTGGCGAACCTGGGCTTCAATTTGAGCGCGAACACCGAGCTGCGTGCGATTGTGCATCAGATTGACCGTGCTACGGATTTGCCAGGTACCTATTCGTTTTTTGGGCAATCGAATGACGGCAAGGAGTCGGACCAGGATACGTTTTTTTCGGGAGCTATCCACCACTCGTTCAGCACGAACTGGGTGGGGAATGTTCGCTACGGTCTGGTGCGGAAGCGGGAGCAGGCTGTCCAGTATTATCCGGCGGGCGAGTTTGTGAATGACTACCTGGGTGGGGACTACTATGGGCATGTGGAGACGATTCGCGGAGCGAATGGGTACTCGGCGACGGGCCGGGCGATCATGAATTACTCGGTTGCGAATTTTGGGGTGTACCCGAACCAGATCGACAACGTGAACAACCGCGACAATCTCATGGCGGATACGACGTACACGGTGAATCCGGGGCTGGTGCTGACAGGCGGGTTCCGGTTTGAGGACGAGCGGGGATCGGAGTATTCGCAGGCTTACTTTCTGAACCAGAAGGTTGAGCGGGGCAACTACGACTACAACGCTCAGTTGCGCGGGCAGGTGGCGAACAGGCTGTTTTACGCGGCGAGCGGCACGGTAGAGAAGAACGATCTCTATGGCACGGTGGGCGCGCCGCGCGTGGGGTTGGCCTATTATCTGGTGAAGCCTGGCGCAGGCAAATTCCAGGGTACGCAGGTCAGCTTTAATTTTGCCAAGGGCTACCAGGAACCGACGCTGTCTCAGCAGGAGGGTTCGCTGTATGACTTTCTGTCGAAGAATGGCGGGCAGTCGACGATTCAGCAACTGGGTATCCAGCCGATCGGGGCGGAGCTTTCCCGAACTTACGATGGAGCGGTGGAGCAGAACCTGTTCGGCGAGCATGTGCTGCTGCGGGTGGACTACTTCCACAACGAGTTTGGGAACCAGATTGAGGGTGTGCCGGCGCAGTACATTCCGCAATTGCTGCCGAATTTGACGACGGCGCAGCAAACTCAGCTGGAGGCTGTGCTGAATGCCGAGTCTGCTTATGAGCTGGACCTGAACTCGGAGTCTTTTCGGGCGCAGGGGCTTGACGCCGAGATGAACTGGGGCGTGAACTCGAATCTTTACATTCGGGCCGGCTATACCTATACGGACGCGGTGGTGCAGAAGTCATTCTCCTCGGATGCGACGTCGCCGAGCACGAACCCGAACATTCCCGGAGTTGCGATCGGGGATTTCGGGCCGCTGGTGGGCGCGAGACCGTTCCGTCGGCCGCCGCATACGGGCTTTACGACGGTGACCTATCACCGCGGACCGTGGGCGAGCGTGCTGACGGCGGCTTATGCGAGCCGGAGCGACGACTCGACGTTTCTGGGCTACAGCGACGTGAATGGCGGGAACACGCTGCTGCTGCCGAACCGGGACCTGGATCACGGATATGTGAAGGTGGACCTGGGCGGAACGTACCAGTTGAATAGGAGGCTGGAGGTTTATACCCAGATGGACAATCTGCTGAGTGATCAGCATATTGCGCCGATTGGGTACACTTCGCTGCCGTTCAACCTGCGGACGGGGTTAAGGATTGCCCTCGGGCACGAACCGAAGGACTAGCCGTCCAAGCAAACGCGGCTTCGTCGCCATTCCTTTTCTGGCCTTGTCTGTGGGGTCGCGATTTCCGTGTTCAACGGTCGGCATACCTGCTTTAACGCCCTTGCGCAATGCTCAGGGGCGTTAGCGTGGGACGCCTCCTGGTGGTTCGTGTGGGTGCTTTAGAAAAAAGGACTTTGACGACCCTAGGTTTTTTGTGGGGAAGTTGTTGATTCCATGAGGTAGGTTAACCCCCTAACAATGTGTCCATCCTCGTTGTTTTGTGGGGATGTTGTTGATTCTGTTGGATAGGTTAGGGTTCTAACCTACCGGATCGGGGAAAAACCTTTCACCATAAAGGACACAGAGGTGCTGGCCACACGGGCGAACGCGCGCTTTACGCGCCATTCCGCTTCGGGGATTTTCCTGTCCCACCCAAGCGGAGCCTGGATGGGGCACCCATATGGTCGTGGTTCGAGCGGGTATGTTTTCAAAAAAGATCGTTCACGACCCCCCACTTTTTTGTGGGCAAGTTGTTGATTTGATGGGACAGGTTAACCCTCTAACGATGGGCCGTTCTCCTTGTTTTTGTGGGGATGTTATTGATTCTATGGGAAAGGTTAGGGTTCTAACTGCTGGAGACATGGAAAAAGGCGTGCCTTGGCAAGCTTTTTTTGCTGTCTCTACTTTCAGGATAACAATTTCGTGGTGAATTCCCGGCATTTTTGCTGGGTTGGCTGGCGCGGGGTTCGGTTGAAACGTGAATGGTGCAGCATAGGTCTGGCTGATTTTTTGTGAATGGTACATTGCAGGAATTACGTGCTTCCGTGCGGAAGCTTTCGATCGGAGATGCGGGATGGAGAAGCCGAGTGTGATCCACAGCAGTTTTACTTTGGAGCGGAGATTTGGGTGTGCCGCGGCGAAGGTGTTTGGGGCGCTGGCGGAGCCGGAGAAGAAGCGGCGCTGGTTTTCCGATTCGCCGAACCATGATGTGCTGGAGTTTGTGATGGATTTCCGTGCAGGTGGAGCGGAAAAGATGAAGTATCGCTTTAATAATCAGACGCGGTTTCCGGGAGTGATTCTGGAGAATGCGGGGCGGTATGAGGACATTGTGGAGGGCAGGCGGGTGGTGCAGACCTCGACGATGACGATTGCGGGGCGGAGGATTTCGGTTTCGCTGGTGACGTATGACCTGCTGCCGGAGGGTGAGGGAACGCTGCTGCGGTTGACGTTCCAGGGAGTGTTTTTTGAGGGCGCGGATGGGCCGGAGATTCGTAAGGCGGGGTGGGAGTTTTTGATGGAGCGCCTGGGGGAGTTGTTAGGTGGGGAGTGAGGGTTGGTGGCCGAATCTGTCGAGTCTATTTAGAGCTTTTGCGGGTCTTCGATTTTGTTCGATTCGGCGGCGGACTGCTGCGGGATCCGCGAAATTACCCCAATCAAGCGATGTGATGCGCTCGTCGAACTGGAGTTGGAAGGCGGCAAGCTGGGCCAGGCGGGATTGGTCGCGTTCTTCCATGAGGCAGAGCGCTTCGCGCATCACTTCGCTCGCGGACGTGTAGAGCCCCGAGGCCACTTTTTCGGCGACGTATTGGTCGAGTTCGGGGTGTGAGGGATACGTTCATAGGATGGACCTCATGTGTGCAGAGGATGAGGGGCATAACAGAGTTTGTCAAAGATTGACATTATTCTTGATGTGGGGCATCGGTCGGCGGATTCCAAGTCCAAGTGCAATCGTTGGGTTTGGTGTGGGTCCACCGCTGCTGCGCCGGAGAGCGGGGAGTTTCAGGAGAAACTTTTGAGTGTAATTTCGACCGAGGCATTGTCGGGATTCTTCGCTTCGCTCTGAATGACAGCTTTCGGGGCTTGGGCGTTTTCGTTTCCGCCCATGTGCAGATGCCTCACGAAATCGAAAATGTTGCACTTGGATCTTGAAACCGCCCACCCGGATTGTTCCAACCCGGATTTATCCGTCCCACTCAAGCCCGAAATGCCGGGCTTGAGTGAGCCACCCGATATTTTTCTGGTCAATGCAAAATGCCCCGGCCTGGATTGGTCTGCCGGGGCTTTTGGGTTTGTAGCGGTGGTGGTTACATTTGGCCCTGGTCGGTGCTTTGGATGAAGGCTGTGACGTTGTCGTGGAGTTGTTGCAGGGTGACCGGGTTGACGTAGACCATGTGTCCGGACCTGTAGAAGTGGTAGGAGATGTTCTTCTCCAGCGACTGGGGGATGTTGAGGTGGTGTTCCTCATACATGGCCGCGAAGAACGGGGTGGCGAGGTCGTAGTATCCGCCGTTGAGCATGATTTTGAGATTGGGGTTGGTCTTCATGGCTGCGGCGAGGTCGGGCATAACGTTCATGGAGAGCCCGGAGTGCCTGGATCCCTGGTTGAAGGGCTGACTGTGGTTCGTATCCCAGTTATGGCCGTTGAAGTTGATGCCGGGGAGATAAGTAAGTCCTGTGCCGAAGTGGAGGTCTTTGCGGACATAAAAATTGAAGAGCGAAACATAAGCCGATGAGATGGCGGTGCTCTGGGGGTCGTACTCGGCGTATTCGCTCATGGGGTCGATGGAGGGTCCACTGAAGCGGGTGTCAAGACGGCCGGTGGTTTCGTCGCTGCTTTGGAGGAGGCGCTTTTCAAACTCCGGGCCGTTGACGCGGAGGTCGGCGCGTAGCCAATAGCCGGCGGGAATGCTGGTGAACTGCTCCAGTTTTTTGGCATCGGCCTGCTCTTGCGCTGCGGGCAACTCGGAGCCGAGGGAGAGATCGTGCTGGTAGGTGCCCTGTGCGAAGGCTTCCACCTGCTGGAGCAGCGGCTGCAGATGCGGATATGCGGGCAGCTTTTTGTGGTACCAGGCGGTGGCTGCGTAGGTGGGTAAGGCGAGCCAGTAAGGCCGGTCGTTGCCGGGGTCGAACTGGGGCTGGTCGATGCCGTCGCCGTAGTTCAGAACTTCGGAGAGGAGTATGACGCCGTTGAGGTCCATGTTGTCGTCGTTCTGGAGGATCTGCGAGAGGACTGCGGAACGGGTGGTGCCGTAGCTCTCGCCAAAGAGGTACTTGGGCGAGTTCCAGCGATGGTATTTGGAGACGAAGCGGACGATGAAGCGAGCAAAGGCGTGGGCGTCCTGATCCGTTCCATAGAAGTGCTTGGCAGCGTCTTTGCCGTAGATGCGGCTGAAGCCAGTGCCGGGGGCGTCGATGAAGACGAGGTCAGTGACGTTCAGGAGGCTGTCGTTGTTGTTGATGAGCTTGTAGGGCGCGGCGGGGAGATGCTGGTCCGTATTGGTGACGACGCGTACGGGGCCGAATGCGCCCATGTGCAGCCAGACAGTGGAGCTGCCGGGGCCTCCGTTGTAGAGGAAGGTGATGGGGCGGGTTTCCGGGTTGGCTCCCTGCTTGAAGTAGGCGACGTAAAAGATTTTTGCGGTGGGGGGTGCGTCGGTGGCTTTCTTGGGGGGATTTTCACTGCCGGGGAGCGGGGTGCCGTTGTCGCCGTAGAGGTTGTTATTGACCTGGCGGGTGCCGCCGACGGTGATGGTTCCGGCTACGGCGTCGTAGGCGATCTTCTGGCCGTTGATGGTGACGGTGCCGGTGGAGTGGCTTGCATGATCGAGCGGCGACGCGGCGGCTGGGGCTGGTGCAGTGGTTTTGGCTGTTGTGTTGTCTGCGGCGTGCGCGGGCAGAGTTGCAAGGGCGCAGGTGGTGAAGAGCGCGAGTGAGAGCAGAGAGATGGATTTACGCATAGGCCTCCAAAGGGGAATTGACGGCCCGAAGACGGGCGCCTGGTTCGGGTGAATACGTTTGGGAAAACATTTCAGGATACATGCCTGAGGGAAAACGCGCAGACGGGGCGGCGTTCGATACGTGGATGCGAGGAATGAAACTGAGTATCTGACCATTTAGACGGAGAGGGTGGACGGTGGTTATCGGGCGACTGATGCGTGGTCGGGGAAGATTTGGGGTGGAGATCGCGGAGGTGCTGAGTTCGTTGTAGAGTAACCGAACAGGGAGATAGGACGGGATGAGAAGCCGCCGCTCATGGTGGAAAGCCGCTGTTTTGTGCGCGCTATTGGTTGCCGGCGGCGAATGTGTGCTGGAGTGGATGGGACTGGGGCATCCGATTCTGGTGACTCGGCAAAGCGCGGCGAAGTATGAGCTGGCTCCCAACCAGTATGTGCAGCGGAGATGGCCGCTGAGCGACGGGCCGATCTCGCGGGTATGGACGAATCGTTATGGGATGCGATCAGGAGCGGTGACGGCGGAACGGCCGCCGGGTGTGCTGCGGTTGTATTTCCTGGGCGATTCGATGACTTATGGCACGACGGAGGTGGACCAGTCGAAGATATTTGCTTCGCTGGTGGGCGAGGAGCTGCCCGGCGTGGTGCATGAGCGGGTGCAGGTGCTGGATGGAGCCGCGGGCGGATGGGCTCCGGCGAATGAACTGGCGTATCTTCGGGAACACGGAACGATGGATGCGAACCGGGTGATCCTGGTGCTGAATGACGGCGATCCGATGCAGCCGGAAGCGGCGGCGCCGGATAACGAGGAGACGCCGTCGGTGAAGATGCATCCTGTGTTCGGGTACCAGGAGCTGTGGGACAGGGCGTTGGAACCGTTGATAACTGAAAAGCTGGTACAGTGGCGCCTGATTCCGGCACCGAAGGCTTTGCAGGGACAGGCTGGGGATGCAGTGATTTCAAACCAGGAGGTGCTTGCGGAGAATCTCCAGGTGCTGACGGAGATGCATAAGCTGGTGGACGGTTCCGGCGGAAAGATGTCGATTGCATTTTTGCCTTTTGTGCAGAGTGATTTCGATTCTCATACGATGTATCTGGTGAATGAGGGCAGGGATGCGGTGAAGCAGTGGGCGGCGAGGCATGGGGTGCCATTTCTCGATCTGACGCAGGATTTGACGCCGTATGGGAATCGCATTCGGCTACGGGATCATTTGCACCTGAATGTGGAAGGAAATGCGCTGGTGGCACATGCGATTGTGCGTGACTGGGGGCTGCTGGATTCGACACCCAAACCCGAGGAGATGGGGCCGGCTGCGGGGCCGCTGAAGCGCGCGCGGCTGTGACGGGTTATGCGGCGCTGACGTTTGCGTTATTGGGGACAGTCGTCATACTTAGAGGTATGGCAGATCAGATTTATTTGAGTTTGTGGTACGCGAATTTTCGATTTGCGGAGTTGCCAGTTGCGCTGGCGAAGGTGATGCGGCAGTTTGCGGCGGTGAGCGGGAATGATCGGGTGCGGGCGGCTACGGTGTATCCGCTGAGCTGGAATGAGTCTCCGGTGTACCAGCGGGTTTATGCGGAGCAGGATGCGGCAGAAGAGGCGGACGTGGAACATGCGATTGCAGGCGCGGCCGAGCAGTTGCATGAGGATTACGCGTATGAGTTCGAAATGACCTGGGATCTCTGGGTGGCTGACGCGAGCGGCGGGCTGGATGCGGTGTGGAAGAAGGAACGGCGCGTGGTGCGGCTTACGGGATTTGGTCCGGAGTTTGATGAGGGTTCGTTTGAGCAGAACGGGCAGATACGGATCGATTTGGGAAGTGATATTCCGTTTCTGCAGGAAGAAGTGGAACTGGACGAGGCGGGCGCGGGCTATGTGAAGGAGAACGTGCAGAAGCTGGTGGATTTGACAACCGGGGTGCAGCAGAATGCGGGAGCGGCGACCCGGCTTTTGTGGTCGGAGAGCGGGGATAACCTGGCGCAGAAGCTGATTGCCCGGTTGCAAAGCCTGAACTGAGGCGGACGGGCCCGGGTTTGTGATGAGGCAAAAGCGGATGGGGCAATCCGATTGGGACAGGCGCATACTAATCGTAGATGTACGGGGCAGATTGGCCTGGGGAGTATCCAATGAGAGCAGTTATGGAAATGGGTAAGACCTGTCTCGAATGGAAGGGTGGCCGGATGGGCGCCAGTATAGCGCGGCTGCTTGTGGTTGCAGGTTTATGCCTTGCGCCGGTGTTGGCAGCGGGGCAGTCGACAGCGGTAACTACGACGCAGAAGACGGCGGGCGTGCCGGTGGCGGCACAGACGACTCCGGCGACGACGAAGGGCAAGGCGAGACCGCCGAAGAGCAAAAAGAATGCCAAGAAGAAGGCGGAAAAGACGCAGGCTGCGGTGCAGCCTTTGCCGAATCCGGAGCTGCCGCCCGAGGGGGTGAAGCCGGGGCCGAATGGCGTGATGCCGGGGGTGCGTCCGGGGAGCATTCGCGATGTGAATGCGGTGGGCCAGCGGGACATTGGCGGGCGTGGAGCTGGCGACTGGTACAGCGACCGGCAGCAGGTGGCGATGGGGCAGGCGTATGCCCAGGAGATTGATAAGAGCACGCACTTCATTACTGATCCTGTGGTGGATGAGTACGTAAACCGGATTGGGCAGAACCTGGTGAAGAACTCGGACGCGAAGGTGCCGTTCAGTTTTAAGGTGATTGATTCGAACCAAATCAACGCGTTTTCCTTACCGGGAGGGTTTGTCTACGTTAATTCCGGGCTGATTTTGGCGGCTGATGACGAGGCGGAACTGGCTGCGGTGATGTCGCACGAAATTGCGCACGTGGCCGCGCACCATGCGGCGCGTCAGCTGACCAAAATGCATTATGCGCAGCTAGGAAGCATTCCGCTGATTTTTCTGGGTGGATGGGCTGGATACGGAATTTACGAAGCCTCGAACCTCGCGATTCCGATTGCATTTTTGAAGTTCTCCCGAGAATACGAGGCTCAGGCGGATTATCTGGGCATTCAGTACCTGTACAAGACGGGCTATGATCCGACGGCGATGATTTCGTTTTTTGAGAAGATCGAGGCGCTGGAGAAGCAGAAGCCGAATATTATGGCGCGTGTGTTTTCTACGCATCCGATGACTCCGGATCGCGTTGAGGCTGCGGAGAAAGAGATTGCGACGATTTTGCCGCCGCGGCGGGAGTACATCGAGAACACGTCGGAGTTCGAGCGGGTGAAGGCGCGGCTTGCACGGATTGAAAACCGCCGGAAGCTGAATGCGCCGGCAGGGAAGAGCAAGCCTTCGCTGCGTACCGCGAGCACGGGCGTGGATAACGCTCCGCCGACACTGCATCGGCCGCAGACGGGTGGCAGCGAGAATTTTTAAGGTGGCGCGGGTAGGATTATCGGCGGGGAAAATCGGCTGTGGTTTGCCTGTTATTGTGAGCGACTCGCTAGTGTAGTGCGTCGCAAATGATAACGATTATTATTGGCATGCGTCCAAACTATAGAGGACGACATAGTATGCGCATCGCTTCCGCAGTGGACCTGAGTCCGGAACAGAGACAAGCCTTGGAGAGGATGGCGCGAGGGCGTTCGCTGGCTGCCCGGGTGGTGGAGCGGGCACGGGTCGTGCTGCTGGCCTCCGACGGGCTGGAAAACAAAGAGATTGCGCGGCGGATGAAGATGACGCCGGAGAAGGCGGCACGTTGGCGGAACCGCTTCCTCGCGGGCGGCATTGCGGCTTTGGAAAAGGACGCACCGCGGTCAGGCCGCACGCCCACCATCACCGAACGGAGGGTGAAGCGAGTGGTGGAGATGACGCTACACAGCAAGCCGGCGAACGCCACTCACTGGTCGACGCGCACCATGGCGCGCGCGGCGGGTATCAGCGAGGCCAGCGTGCGCCGCATCTGGCGCGCTCACGGGCTGAAGCCGCATCAGGTGCGAACCTTCAAGCTCAGTCGCGATCCCCGTTTTCAGGAAAAGCTGGAGGATATCGTCGGCCTGTATCTGAATCCACCCGAGCACGCGATCGTTTTGTGTGCCGATGAGAAGAGTCAGATTCAGGCGCTGGATCGCACCCAGCCCGGCCTGCCGATGAAGAAAGGCTGCTGCGGTACCATGACCCACGACTACAAGCGCAACGGAACGGCTACGCTGTTTGCCGCCCTCGACGCTCTGGAGGGTCAGATCATCTCCATGTGCGACGATCGGCACCGTCATCAGGAATGGCTGAAGTTCCTCCGCGCCATCGATGACGTTGTTCCCGAGGGCAAGCAGATTCACATGATCGTGGACAATTACTCGACCCATAAGCACGCCAGGGTTGAGCGCTGGCTTCAACGGCATCCCCGCTTTCACATGCACTTCACACCCACAGGCTGCTCATGGCTGAACATGGTGGAGCGCTTCTTCCGCGATCTGACCGAAAATCGTCTACGACGGGGAGTCTTTCGCAGTGTCGAAGATCTGATCACCGCGATCTTCGATTACATCGACCATCACAACGACAATCCCAAGCCCTTCATCTGGACCGCCAAGGCCGCTGACATCCTGGAGAAAGTCAAGCGCGCTCGCACCGCTCGGAATAATCGGCCATCTGAATGACGCACTACACTAGCAGCGGGAGTCCCCCGGCTCTGCCGGGGAGGCGGCAGAAGTTTGACAGTTACGGGAGTCCATCCAGAAACTCCGGGTCGTGAGCCGCCAAGCACGCGAAAGGGAGAATCGGGATGGATGAAGATGCAAGCTTAAGCCACGAGAAGTGGGAGTGCAAATATCACGTGGTGTTTATGCCGAAGTTTCGGCGCAAGGTGCTGTACGGAACCCTGCGCAGACATCTGGGCCAAGTGCTGCGCAAACTGGCCGAGCAGAAGGAAATCCGGATTGAGGAAGGGCACCTGATGCCGGACCATGTGCACATGATGATCCCGATTCCGCCGAAGTACGCAGTGTGCAAGTGATCGGTTTGATCAAGGGTAAGAGCGCGATCCATGTGGAGCGGGTCTATGGAGAGCGGAAGCGGAACTTCGCGGGCCAGCACTTTTGGGCGCGAGGATATTTCGTGTCCACGGTAGGGCGAGATGAAGGATGGATATGGGAATACATCCGGAACCGGGAGCGGGAAGACGAGGGCCTGGACGAGATGAATTTGTATCGGTGACTGCCACCATCAGGTGGCGCAATTAACCGGGGCCGTGTAAGAGCCTGTTTACGATCTTCTGAGTAGCAGGACGAGGAAGGCGAGGTGGACGAACTGCAAGCTGGTATTGAGCTTCCGTTCGCAGTTCTTCCACAGCCGGCGGCACTTTTCCAGCCACGCG